>CAZQVF010000010.1:0-5936 GCA_964596735.1 uncultured Gammaproteobacteria bacterium | reverse complement strand
AAACAAACCGTGGAGTGGTTTAAACAAAATAATTAAAAATTATGAAAGACTATAACAAACGAAATTTTTCTTTAGGATTAATCCTTGGTATAATCATGTTTATAGGCGTTTGGCTTTTATTTTTTCAAGAATACCAACCAGCTTCTATTGGTCAGATTGAAATAGAAGCGAAAGAAGAGATTAAACAAGAGGTAACATTAATTATTAATAATGGTAAAGAAGAGCTACAAATTTTTGAATCTGAATTTAGTCAAGGAACAACTGCTTTTGATTTATTAAAGAATAAAGCAGAAGAATTAGGGTTAATTTTAGAAACCAAGGTTTATGATTTTGGTATTTTAATTGAGATGATTGGAGATAAGAAAAATGGAGATGAAGGTAAATACTGGTTATACTATATTAATGATGAAATGCCCATGGTTGCAGCTGATAAACAAGAATTAAACCCTGGAGACAAGGTTGAGTTCAAATTTGAAAAATCTAGTTTTTAATCTATGCTTAAAAAAGAAAACCTTTTAGGGATTGGCATCGCAGCAATTTTTGTTTTAATTGGTCTTAGTTTAAGGCTCTTGCCTCATCCGCCCAATTTTACGCCTGTGGCCGCTATTGCTTTGTTTGGCGCAGTTTATCTTTCAAAAAAGATAGCCTTTAGCTTGCCTTTAATAATCATGTTTATTTCAGATATATTTATTGGAGCCTATGAACCCAAGTTAATGATTTTTGTTTATGGCAGTTTTGTTTTATGTGTAGGTTTGGGATTTTGGCTAAAAAAATACAATAAACTGTCAGCCGCCTTAGGCGGTTCTGTTTTATCGGCTTTAATATTTTTCTTTTTAACAAATTTCGCTGTCTGGGCATTTACTCCCTGGTATGCTAAAACATTTTCAGGAATAATCCAATGCTATTTAATGGCTTTACCATTTCTTAAAAATACTTTATTGGGAAATTTCTTTTATGTGACTGTCTTTTTTGGAGCTTATGAATTAGTAAAAATATTAATTAGAAAAAAAGTCAAAGCAAAATATATAAGTGTTTTTGAAAAAATATAGGAATGAAGTTAAAAACCTTAAAAACAATCAAAAACTTAAATAACAGAAGAGTTTTAGTCAGAGTTGGTTTTGATTGTCCAATTAAAAATGGGCGAGTGGTTGATGATTCAAGGATTCAACAAGCTTTGTTAACAGTTGAATATTTAACTAAACACAAAGCCAAAGTAATTTTGATTACTCATTTAGGAAGACCAAATGGAAAAAGGATAAAAAAATATAGCTTAGAGCCCTTGGCTAAATATTTAAAAAAGGAAATTAAAAATTTTAAGTTTATTAAGACCCCCATTAGCCCTAAATTAAAAGAACAAATTGAACAGATGAAGCCAGGCGAAGTTGTTTTATTAGAAAATATTCGTTTTTATGATCGGGAAGAGAAAAATTGTTTAAGATTTGCTAAAAAATTAGCTGATTTAGCAGATATATATGTAAATGAGGCCTTTTCAAACTCTCATCGCCTGCACGCTTCAATGAATGCCATTACTAAATATTTGCCGTCTTATGCTGGTTTTGCCCTAGAAACAGAAATTAAATATTTATCTCAGTTTTTATTAAAACCAAAACATCCCTTAATTGTTATTATCGGTGGTAAAAAAATTACCACTAAGATAAAGACAATTAAAAATTTATTAAAATCAGCTGACCAAGTTTTAATTGGCGGAGCCGTAGCCAGTAATTTTTTTAAAGCGGGTGGGTATAAGATAGGAAAATCTTTTTTCGAACCAAAAATAATTAAAACAGTTCAAGGTTTATTAAAGAATAAAAAGATTGTTTTACCTTTTGATGTTAAGGTTAAAATAAAAAAGGCAAATCTAAACCTTAATATAGGAGATTTAAATGACCTGCCCAATGATTTTGAGATTTTAGACATTGGTTTAGAGACGATAAAGATGTTTGAAAAATATATTAAAAGTGCTAAAATGATAATCTGGAACGGACCAATGGGCTATTTTGAAGAAAAAGCTTTTTTTCAAGGGACTAGATCAATTACCAAAGCAGTTTTAAAAAATAAAGGACAAGTGGTTATTGGCGGGGGAGATACTTTAGTTATTTTAAAAAATCTAAAAATAAATAAAAATATTTTTAAATGTACTGGTGGGGGAACAATGCTCGAGTTTTTATCAGGAAAAGAGTTGCCCGGAATTAAATCATTAACTATAAGAACCTGACTTTGTCAGAGCCTTGAAATTAAAATTTTATAAATAGACAATAAAGTAATTTAATTATTAAATGATAAACAAAATAACAATGAATAATCACATACCCAAAATTAAAAAAGTAGATGCTCGTGAAATATTAGATTCGCGAGGGAATCCCACTCTAGAAGTTAAATTGACCCTAGATAATGGTTTGCAAGCAAAGGCGGCTGTTCCTTCAGGCGCTTCTACTGGAAAATACGAAGCCTTAGAGCTTAGAGATAATGATCTTACGCGTTATGCACGCAAGGGGGTATTAAAGGCCTGTCGTAATGTAGAAAGAATAATTTCTTCAGCCATTATTGGCCAAGAACCTGATCCTGAGATAATTGACAGAATGATGATTAAACTAGACGGGACCAAGAATAAAAGTCAGTTAGGAGCTAATGCAATTTTAGGGGTTTCCTTGGCTGTGGCTCGAGCGGCTGCTTTAGTCAAGAACATTCCTTTATACAAGTACATTAGAGAAAAATACGAACTAACAAATATTAAGGATGAATATTCTTTGCCCACGCCAATGTTTAATGTTGTTAATGGAGGAAAACACGCTGATTCAGGCCTGGATGTTCAAGAATTTATGGTTATTCCGGCTGGAAAAACAAGCCTTAGGAGAAAAGTACGGATTGGGGCGGAGATTTTTACTGCTTTAAGAGAAACTTTAAAAAATCGTGGCTTTGGTTTTGCGGTCGGTGACGAAGGAGGCTTTGCCCCCAAACTTAAAAAAACAGAAAAAGTTTTTGATCTTTTAGTGACCATTACTGAATTTACTCAGCATCGCTTAGGCACAGAAACATTTTTTGGTCTGGATGTAGCTGCTTCTGTTTTTTATAATGAAGAAACACATAAATATTTATTTGAGAAAAAAAAGCGCAGCGGGGATGACATGTTAAAACTTTATTACAAATGGTTTAAAAATTATCCTTTAATTTTAATTGAAGATCCTTTTGCTGAAGATGATTGGAGTATGTGGCCAAGATTAACAGAAAAACTTAATGCTTTAGGTTCAAAATTAGTTGTTGGTGATGATATTTTTAGTACCAATGTTGAGCGCTTTCAAAAAGGGATTGATTTAAAAGCATGTAATTCTATTTTGATTAAGTTAAATCAAATAGGGACCTTAACAGAAACAATTGATTGTATTAATTTGGCCCGCAAACATAATTACAAAGTTGTTATTTCTCATCGTTCAGGTGAAACTAACGATGATTTTATTGCTGATTTAGCCGTAGCTGTTAACGCAGATTTTATTAAAACTGGGGCACCAAGTAGAGGTGAAAGGGTGGCAAAATACAATCGTTTAATGGAAATAGAAGAAGAGCTTGGACTTGTCAGTACTAAGGAGTAAATATGTCAGAAAAAGTTGAAGATAAAAAACAACCTGTTATTTTAATTATTCTTGATGGTTGGGGAATTGCCCCTCCTAGCAAGAGTAATGCTATTGATTTGGCCCAAACGCCATTTTTTGATTCTTTACTTAAGAAGTATTCACATACTCAGCTTTGCGCTCATGGCCAACGCGTTGGATTGCCAAAAGATCAACCAGGCAATTCTGAAGCAGGTCATTTAAACTTAGGAGCGGGCAGGGTTGTTAAAGATGACGCCGTATATATTACCGAGGCCATCAAAGATGGAACTTTTTTTAAAAATCCAGGTTTTATTGAAGGAATTCTGCATTTAAAAAAGAATAAATCAAAAGTTCATTTAATGGGTTTGGTTACAGAGGAAAACAGTGCTCATTCTTCACCTGAACACTGGTTAGCCATGATTAGATTTTTAGACGAACAAGGAGTTAAAAAGGTTTTTTTACATCTTTTTACTGATGGTCGCGATTCATCCCAGCATGGAGCAATCCAGATTTTACAAAGATTTGAAAAAGAAGTAGAGAATAATCATCACCAGTTTAATAATAGGATTAAAGTTGAAATTGCCAGCATTGTTGGTCGTTTCTATGCCATGGATCGCACCAAACAATGGGAAAGAGTTAAGAAAGCCTATGACATGCTTATTCTGGCCAAGGGCGAGCAGGCTAGTAGCGGAAAGGACGCCATTACCCAGGCTTATAATCGAAAACAAACAGATGAGTTTATTAGTCCAACTGTTATTATTGATGATAAGAAAAAACCAATGGCCTTGATTAATGATAATGATCTGATTATATTTATGAATCTTCGTTCAGACCGGGCTCGGGAATTAACCAAGGCTTTTGTTCAAAAAGAATTTAATAAGAAAAATCCAGGGTCGTTTAGAAGAGAAAGATGGCCTCAAAATTTATTTTTTATTGCCTTGACTGATTTTGGTCCGGATTTGGATAATATTAGAACAGCTTATCCCTCACGGGAAACAAAAAACAGTTTGCCAGTAATCCTTGACGGGATTCAGCAGTTTTACATTGCCGAGACGGAAAAATATTCTCACATCACTTTTTTCTTTAATGGGGGCTATGATCATCCAGTGGCCGGGGAGCAAAGAGTACAAATCCCCTCTGTTAATGTAGTCAGTTATGATTTAGCTCCACAAATGAGTGCGAATAAAATTTGTCAAAGAGTTTTGCAAGAAATTCATGAAGAAAAGCCAGGTTTTATTATGATTAATCTTTGCAATCCAGACATGCTTGGGCATACAGGAAATTTACAAGCAACTATTCAAGGGATAGAATATCTTGATAAGAAATTGGCCGAATTGGTCAAGGTTGCTAAAAAAGAAAAATACCTTACCATTATTACGGCAGATCATGGCAATGCCGAACAAATGATTAATTTAAAAACAGGAGAGATTGAAACCAGGCACACGGTTAATCCAGTTCCTTTCATTTTAGTTGATCCAAAAGATAAGAAGTTTAAATTAAAAAAGGGTGGTAAATTGGCTGACGTTGCTCCTACCATTTTGGATTTAATGCAAATCAAAAAGCCCAAAGAAATGACAAGGGATTCTTTAATAGAATAAAACTAATGAATAATACATTATCAAAAGTACAACCAGTTATTTTAATTATCCTTGACGGTTTTGGTGTAGCCCCACCTAGCCAGGGGAATGCTGTTGCCTTGGCTAAAAAACCGATTTTTGATAAATTAACCATGCTTTATCCAACTATGACTCTTCAGGCTTCTGGGGAAGCAGTTGGTTTATCATGGGGTGAACCAGGCAATTCAGAGGTTGGTCATTTAAGCTTAGGTTCAGGAAAAATAGTTTGGCAAAATTTAGCCAGAATTACTCAAGCAATTACCGAAGGGGGTTTTTTTGACAACCAAGTTTTTTTAAAGGCAATTGCTCATGCTAAGAAAAATAAGTCAACATTGCATCTAATGGGGCTGGTTTCTAATGGTTCAGTTCATTCTTTAAATGATCACTTATATGCTTTGTTAGAAATTCTTGCTAAAAATGAATTAAAAGATGTGGCTATTCACGCCTTTTTAGACGGGCGAGACACCCCTCGCGATAGTGGCCGAGGTTTTATTGGTGATCTAGAGCAAAGAATTAAAGATATTGGTGTTGGCCAGATTGCTACTTTGTCAGGGAGGTTTTGGGCAATGGACAGGGACAATCACTGGGAAAGAATTGAACAATCTTATTTAGCAATGACCAAGGGTTTAGCTGAAAAAGAGTATAAAGATCCTTTACAAGCGATTGATGATTCTTATAAAAGCGAAGTTTATGATGAAGAACTTAAGCCAGTGGTTATTATTAATGAAAAAGG
>CAZQVF010000009.1:0-7083 GCA_964596735.1 uncultured Gammaproteobacteria bacterium | reverse complement strand
AATTAAAAGATCCTACTAAAAAGAGCTTTGTTAATGTGCCTGTTTTAGGAATGGCTAATGCTGGGACACCAACATTTTTTGCAAAACAAAATATAGAGGGATATTTAAAGGTTTCCAAGGCTTTATTAAAGAATAGGGAGGTTTTTGCTGTTAGGGTCCTTGGTGATTCAATGAATTTAGCTGAAATAAATGGCAAAAAAATTGAAGAAAATGATTTAATCCTTGTTGATAATCAAATTAAAAATTTTAAAAATGGTGATAAGGTTTTAACCATTGTTGACGGATTAGCCACGGTAAAGATATTTAAAAAAATAAGCAGAAAAATGATTGGTTTATTTCCTGAATCAACAAATAAAAAACACCAGCCAATTTATTTAACACCAGCTGATGATTTTATTATTAACGGTAAAGCGATAGACGTTTTAAGTGTTTAAGTGTTTATTTAAAAAGTAATAGCCCATTTAAATATAATTTGATATAATAATTAATACGAGTAAATTTGATAAAAATAAATTATGCTAAAACCATATTTTAAAAGAAATAATTTTACTTTATACCACGATGATTGTTTAAAAATTTTAGAGGAAATTCCTGAAAATTCAGTTGATATGATTTTCGCTGATCCGCCTTATTTTCTGTCAAACGGAACTTTTACTTGTCAAAATGGTAAAATGGTGAGCGTTAAAAAGGGGGATTGGGATATGAGTAATGGGTTGAAAAAAGATTTAAAATTTCACCTTAAATGGATAAAAGCATGTAAAAGAGTTTTAAAACCTGGCGGAACTATTTGGATTAGTGGTACCTATCATTCTATTTATCAGTGTGGTTTTGCTTTACAGGCAGCGGGATTTCATATATTAAACGATATTACTTGGTTTAAACCAAATGCAGCGCCCAATTTAAGTTGTCGGTTTTTTACCGCCAGTCACGAAACTTTGTTATGGGCCAGGAAAGAGAAAAAAGGGAAACATACTTTTAATTATGAATTAATGAAAGGTGGAAATTGGCCCGAGGATCAACTTAAAAAACCAGGCTTGCAAATGCGTTCTGTTTGGTCAATTAATACTCCTAAGAAAATTGAAAAGAAGTTTGGCAAACATCCTACCCAAAAACCAGAAGAATTACTTAAGAGAATCGTCTTGGCGAGTACTAATAAAGATGATTTAGTTCTAGATCCATTTACTGGAAGTTCAACGACGGGAATTGCCGCTCATTTATTTGGCAGAAAGTTTGTTGGGATTGATACTGAAAAAAAATATCTTGATTTATCAAAAAAACGATTTAATGAATTAGATAAAAATTTAAAACTTAAGTTTAATGAAATAACTTCAATAAAAATGAACAAAAAAGAATTAATAAAATTTATGTCATTTAATAGAGAGGGCAAAAGAATAATTCCTTTATTTGCCTCTCAAATTAACGGAAGATTTATAATCGCTGTTTATCAAGGTTCAATAAGTAGGTATGATATTTTAATAAAATATCGACAAAAAGATGGCGATAATTGGTCAAGAATTAGAACACCAAAACACATTCATTGGGCAGTTGATGTTCTAATTAAAATGCATTCAGATAAAGAAGAAACTAAACGATTTTTAGACTTTTTAGTTGATATTTGGAATAAAACTAAACCCGTTAAAAATAAGAAAGAACAAAATAAAATTTTAGATATTAAATATTTACTAGAAACTAACAAAAAAGAAATTGAAGAATATGAAGAATTGGGGCAGAAAGGAGAATATAGTATTAAATTTTTAATTCTCCTAGCAAAGTTATTAATGATTCAAGAGAAAACAAACCTAGAAACAGCTTATATGTTTAAAAAATTACTTGATTCTCTTAGGTCGGGAAAAGATATTTTTGGGATTGTTTCAACCGCTACCCATAGAGGTAGATAAGTTTAATTAAAAAATAGAATTTATGGCTCGCACAGGAACAGACAAAAAATTTATTGAAGAACAAACTAAAGTTATTAGAAAAAATAATAAGATGATGACCTTTTTAACTGTGATGCTTGTTGTGGTCGCAATTCTTCAATTAATGATATTATTAAAATAAATCAACTTTAATTGAAAGATAAAGTAAAAAATTTGGCGTTGGTATTAATATTAGAGCAAGCATGCCCCAAAAATTAACCCACATCTCAAAACTAGTCTTTTATCCCAAGCCACCTTTTCATTTTGATGCTAGTTTGCATAAGCCTTCTCATTTTCCTTCTTCTGATAATACATGGGTTTCTGGGGTTTATTGGATAACTATGTTGTGGCAGGGGCGTTGTTTGGGGTTGAAGTTAGAGAATAAAGGTTCTGTTTCTGCTCCAAAGGTGGTGATTAAAGTTTTTTCTTCTGGGAAGCTGAGTGCTTCTTTTTTAAAGGGTTTAAGGCCAGAGTTGATCTGGCGTTTTAATTTTGATACTGATTTAGGGGAGTTTTGTCGGTTATTTAGGTCTGATAAGGTTTTGGGTGGGGTTATTAAGAAGTTTAAGGGGATGAGGCCGGTGGCGGCTAATTCTTTTTATGAAACCCTTGTTATATACATAGTCCTTCAAAATACTTTTGTTGGTCGTTCTGTACAGATGTTAGAGAATCTTTTTAATACTTATGGCAGTAAAGTAGAATATGATGGTAAGGTTTTATCTTGTTTTTGGGATCCTGGTAAAATAGCTAAGAGTACTGAGTCGAAATTAAGGGATTTAAAGCTGGGTTATAGGGCTAAATTCTTGCTAAAGCTTTCAGAACAGTTTAGTAAAGGGGAAGTAGATGAATTTCCCTTAAGAAGAGCCAGTAATGAAGAGATTGAGAAGGAGGTGTTAAAGATCTATGGGATTGGGCCTGCTTCTATAGAAAATGTGCTTTTTGAAGATTTTTATAAATATGATGCTTTTTCTTGTATTCCTCCTTGGGAACAAAAGATATTATCTAGGTTGTTGTTTAATAAAAAGATGGTTTCTGTAGAAAAGATATTTAAAAGAGCGGAAAAGTGGGGGAAATACAAGAAATTAGCCATTCACTATATCTGGGAAGATATTTTTTGGAAAAGAATGCATTCTAAGGTAGATTGGCTGGAAAAGGAGATTAGGTTATAATATACTTAATTGAGAAATAAATTAAACCATAGTTAATCAAAAATAAATGTGTGTCTAAAAAATTGCTGACTGTAACAAGCTTAATATTAGTATTAGTTTTAGTTGTGGCTGGAGTTTTGTTTTTTAGAGCAAAACCAGTTAATCATTTTTCTTTACAAAACTCTCTTCAAAAACAAAAAGAGATAATTCTTCCTCAACCAGAATATCAAAGCCAGATATCAATTGAAGAAGCTCTTTTAAAAAGAAGGAGTGTTAGAGAATACAAGGATGAACCATTAAACCTTCAAGAGATTTCCCAACTGTTATGGGCGGCTCAGGGAATCACTAATCCTCAAACCGGCAAAAGAACCGCTCCCTCAGCTGGTGCTCTTTATCCTTTGAAAGTATATGTGATGGGCCAGATTAAAGGGCTCGAGATAGGAATGTATGAGTACCATCCTAAAAATCACTCAATAATTAAGATCAGGGATAAAGATTTGAAAAAAGAATTAGTTAAAGCTGCCTATGGGCAGGGGTGGATTGCAAAAGCCCCGATTAATATAATCTTTACGGGAAATTATGAGATAACTGCTCAAAAATATGGTAAAGAAAAAGCTCCTCGTTATACTCATATGGAAGTTGGACACGCTGCCCAAAATGTTTATTTACAAGCAACAAGCTTAGGTTTAGGCACAGTGGTTGTGGGAGGATTTGAAACTGAAAAAGTTAAAGAAATATTAAACCTATCAGAGAAAGAAGATCCTTTGTATATTATGCCGGTCGGGAAAATATACAAATAATTATGAATAAAATAATCCCGATAACATTCTTTTTCAGAGGGTTTCACTCTCCAAGAGTTGAAAGAATTGCCAAACAAATTTAAAATTGCCCAGATAGAACACATATAACTAATTCAAGTTAAGATGAAACAACCAAAGATATATTATATTCGTTGGGGCTTGCCCGTATATCGGGCTATGACAATACCACCATTTGGAATATTCATAAAAAAGAGGTATAAGGGTAATCAGAAAATATTAAACCACGACATGGTCCATTGGAAACAGTATCAAAGAATGGGGCTGTTCATGTTTTATTTTAGGTATTTCAAACAGTTCCTGATTTACGGATATGACAAAATGCCAATGGAAATAGAAGCCAGATATGAGGAAGATGAGTATACCAAAAAGCATTATTCAGAAGTGTATCATAAGTCAAATAAATTGTTTTAATTCTTTTATGATAAAGATTAGAAAACACTTACAAAAAGATATCCCTTACCGCGTTAAGTGGTTGAGCAATCCAAATGTCAACAAGTTTATTGGCGATAAAATGGGGGAGAAAACAAATTTAAAGAAAGAAAAGGAATGGTTTGCTAATTATCAAAAAACTAAAAATAAAAAGTTCTTTACTATTTGTGATAATTCTAAACCTATAGGGTTCATGGGGCTATCAAAGATTAGCAAATCCAACAAAAATGCAGATTTGTTTATTGCCATTGGAGAAGATTGTTGTCGCCGTAAAGGAATCGGGAAAATTGCTATGAAATGGATAATAGATTATGGGTTTAATAAACTTAAACTTCACAAAATTAATCTGGGTGTTATTAAAGATAATATTCCAGCAGTTAATTTATACAAATCTTTAGGGTTTGTTATTGAAGGAAAAATGAAAGATGAAGTTTTTTATAAAGGTAAATTCTATGATTTTTTATCTATGGCAATTTTTAACAAAGATTATTATAAAAAATCATGAAAAACTTGTTTTTATCATCCAACGGTAGCTTCATTATTGAAAAAGGTTTGAAAATGTTTATGAAGCCAGATAAGGTGTTTAAACTGGCTCATATTACTACGACTCAAAAAGGAGTTGATGATGTTGAGTATATAAAGGTTCATCGGCAGGGATTGATCAAATTAGGTTGTGATTTTAAAGATCTGGATATTGAAGGAAAGGGCGAAACTGAACTCAGAAAAGCCTTGAAAGATATGGATGCGGTCTGGGTTCAAGGAGGAAACACTTTTTATTTATTAAAAGCTATTAAAGAGAGTGGTTTTGCCAAGCTGATTAAGGAATTAATAGATAAAGGTCTGATCTATTTTGGCTCAAGCGCTGGAGCATATGTGACATGTCCAACAATAGAAACCTCGTTGTGGAAGGTTTCAGAAAAAGACATTAAAGATGATTACGGAGTTAAAGATCTTAGGGCCCTTAATTTAGTCCCGTTTTTACTTAAGGTTCATTATAGGCCGGAGCAAAAGGATTTTTTAAAGAAGAAAATCAAAGAAGCTAAATATCCTGTAAAAATACTGCAAGATAATCAAGCCTTTCTTGTCAAGGGTGATAAAGTTAAACTAATAGGAGAAGAAAAGGAAATTAGGCTATAATTTAACTTTTTACTTTAGAAACAATTTTAAAACTATGCCTAATATAAAAATAATTTCAGTAGATTTTCAGAAAGAATTTAGTGCCAAGGAATGAAAAAATCTTTGCCCTATTGGGTCTATATTTGGGAAATTTATTTTTAATTTTTATTTAAAAGCGTCAAAATATGAAAATTGGTATATTCGGCAGAACTAAAGCCGACAACAAAAAAATAATTAGTAAGGCAAAGGAAATCGGAAGAATTATCGCCTCGAATAACCACGTTGTGGTGACTGGTGGTACGGAAGGCTATCCGCATGTTGTCGCTTTGGCCGCAATTCAAGCTGGCGGGAAGGCAGTGTCATATGCTATCGGGCTATCAATATCTGACCATTCCCAGTTTCATAATATAGATTTATCTCAATATACTAATGTGATTTTTCAAAAAAAATATTTTAATAAAAAATTATTATATGTAGATAATTACCTAAGATCACTCGACATGTGTTCAGCCGTTGATATGGCAATAATCATAGGAGGTAGGGTGGGCACTATGTACGAGATTACAATACTCAGCGGAATGTCAAAAGATATATTTATTTTAAAAGGAAGCGGAGGCATTGCTAGGCAAACAATAAAAAAATTCATTACGGAAGGACATAAAGAAAAATCTAAAATAAAATTTTTTAAAAATTCAGAGATCCTAAAAAAGATACTAAAAAAATAAAAAATAATATTAGTATATAAAAAATGATAATAGGGGATTCAGATTGTTATGAAATCCCCATTTATTTAAAACAAAAATAGGTCAATATTGGCCTATTTTTATTTTCGAGTTTTTATTTTGCTTTGAATTGATTGCAATGTCCTGTTGGGCTCACCTCGCCGTAAGCCTCAATAGCTTGTTCAAAGGTCATGTCCTCAGGAACACAACCATGCTTGTTATTCTTTTCTTGATAATTTTTACAGTTTTTACATTGCGTTTTTTCATCAGGCCAGTTAGATTTATATTGAACTTCATCAGACATAAGTTTATATTTTAATTATTAATCTTTGGAGATTTTTTCTATAAAATTTCCTACAATATCAGTTTTTAATAAATTAAAACCCTTGTTGTCTTTTCTTTTGACAATGATTAATTTATCACCTTTACTGATTTTATATTCCTTTCTTAATTCTATGGGGATGGCAATCTGTCCTTTATCAGTGACAGTTACTATCCCAAAGTATTTTGTTTTTTTATTACAAGTTCCTTTTTTCATAGTTTTAATATTTAAGATATTTCTTACTTATCTTACTACATTTAAAGATACCGTCAATGAAGTTATCCACAGGTCTTAATTGACAGTGATATAATATTTCAGTATAATATGAAAGGTAAGTAAACAATAAAATTATGAAAATATTAACCCCAAAACAAAAAATAGTATTACAAGCTATTAAAAAATTTTTCTCTGAGAATGGCAGAATGCCAACAATAAGAGAATTAAAACAAGAAAATGCCAAATTAGGTTTGAGGTTTAAGAGTTTGCGAAGTGTATTCTTATATCTTAACGCGTTAGAAGAAAAGGGGTTTATTAAAAGAACTTCTCGGAATAATGGAATTGAATTAAAAGATCCTGCTAAAAAGAGCTTTGTTAATGTGCCTGTTTTAG
>CAZQVF010000008.1:0-12974 GCA_964596735.1 uncultured Gammaproteobacteria bacterium | reverse complement strand
ATTACAAATAAAGTTGTTTTAATCCCAAATTCATCAAAGAATTTTAAAAGATTTTCCATTCCCGACTTAAAGTCAAGAAAATCGTATTGTTTTCTTTTTAATCCATGTCCTTTTAAGTGAACGCCTAAGGTATCAAGATCAATAGTAATCGCTCCTTTTAACATAATTAGAATTTAATTTTATTTTCAATAATAATCTTATTTTCTTGATTAAATTTTTCCAGGTCCAATTCAGAAGGCTTCAACCTATCTTCTAGTTGAGAGGGTTGAAAATACTTAGAAGAACCCATGTGAATAGCTGAAAACTTTTTCCCATAATCTAAATATTTAAATTTAAATCCTGGTTCTTTGATCAAAACATCATTTATTTTAATTTGTTTTTCACCCCAGTTAATCTCTCTCTTTAATTTAACTGGATATTTTTTCTTTTGGGTAATTAATAATTTAATCAAGGCATTTTTAAAAAGGTTTCCCAAGAAAACATTTTGACAAATACTGAGATTAATAATTCTTAAGATAATAGTACGAAAAGGAGAGGGGAGCTGTTGAGGTGTCCCCATAAAAATAGTTTCAATTTTTAGACTATTTTTTTCTAATAATTTTATATTTGTTTTTGGGTTAAAAATTTGAGTGGTCAAAACATGATTTTGGTCTGTTTGGCCAATATGTCCACAATCATCCCAAATTAAATATTTTTTCTTTTGATCAAAGATTTTTATAACTCCACCCTTAAAAACGTTACAGATTAAATAATAATTCTCATTTCCTTTAATAAAAAGACCGGATTGATTAAAATATTTTTCTATTTTATTTTGTTCAAAAGGTAATTTAATTCCATTATCTTCATTGTCTTTTTCAGATAAATAAGCAAGTAAATAATTTTCCATTAAAGGAACAAGGTTTTCTTTATCAACTGAGTTTAGAGAGATAGTTTTACATTCCTGAATAGATTCTTCTATGTGATTCAATATTGATTGAGCCAAAGGAATTTTATTTTTAATAATCTCCAATCCGACCGGATAAAAGATTTCTGTATTTCTTGAACCATATTCACCACCTAAAGTGCCATCAGGGTGAATAAAATACGATAAAAATTCAATTGATTTTACCAAAGCATCTAAAACATTTTTATCTTTTGTTTGTTCATAATACTGAGCCAAATAAGAAAGGCCCAGGGTTTCATAGCCCGGGTCTGGCCCTTCATATTCTTGAAACCATCCTTCTGAGGATTGGTTTTTTAAAATAAGATTAATTATTTTTTGAGCCCTTTTTTGATAATCCTGATTTTCAAACAAAAGGCCAGCCTTGTATAAAGATAAGGCAGCCCCAGCTAAATGATTAGAGATAAATCCATGTGTTTCCTTGCCTTTAAGCAAAAATTTACTTGCTTTTTTAAAAGCTTGAAGAACCTGTTCTTGTTCTTGGTTAGAAAGTTCTTTTTTAATAATTAAATAAGAGCTGATTAATGGACCCAGAGTAAAAGCAGTGGCGCCAAAACTAAATTCATTTGGGAAAGCCTGGTCAATTGAACCATTTCTATGTTGTTTTTTAATCCAGTAAAAAATCCCAGCTTTAATCCATTCTTTTAATTTTTTATTTTGAAAATACTGATTTCCCTCAAAATCATGAGAATATACTAAAGCCAAAGAATAAACAGCTCTTTGTAAGGTAATATCAGCGAAGTCTTTGAATTTCCAGCCCCAATAAGTACGGTCAAAACAACCATAGGTTAAAGAATATGGATCTCGATCTTGTAAACTAAGTAGACGAGGAAATTCTCGAATTAATTGTTGTAAATAAATTTTTTTGTTCATGAATCAATAAATGTTTTAAACCAAAGCTCCAAACAAAGCAGGCCCCAAATTTGTCGACCAAACTCTTGCTCTTGTTTTATTATTTTTTCAATTCCTTTCACATTATAAATACCCCTATCTTTAGCCTTTTTATCTAAAAGAGTATTTTTAAGAAAATTTTTTAAAGGACCCTGGTACCATTTTGACCATGGATAGGCAAATCCTATTTTATCTTTACGCTCAATAATCTGTTTAGGAATAACGTTTTTGACGGCTTGTTTAAGAATATATTTTGTCTGACCATTTTTAAATTTTATTGCCGGAGGAATGGCAGCAGTAAATTCAATAATACGATGATCTAGAAGAGGAACCCTCGACTCCAAAGAAACAGCCATACTTGTTCTGTCTTCAACGTGAAGTAGAGCTGGTAAAAGTGTTTTTAAGTCAAAGTGCGTCATTTTATTAAAATAGAAAGTAGTATTTGGCTGATTGAAGATGGTTTGGAATTCAGCAAACGATGAATAGTCCTCTTGAATATCTATTAAAAATTTATCATCAAATATATTTTGCAGCTCTTTATTTCTTTGTACCAACCTAAAATATCTTTTATCTAAAGGGTCACCAACCGAACCACTTTCTAAAAAGTGTCCAAGAAGGGGGGCATAATTTTTTAAGGCAGGGAATTGACTAATAACCTTCTCAATACTTGTGGCGTAATTTTCTTCTTTTTGAACATCAAAAATTATTCCTTTAGTAGATTGTTCTAAATAAGCAATTAAATATCGAATATATCCACCAAACGTTTCATCTCCTCCTTGACCCCCTAAAACTACTTTTACATTTTTGCTGGCTAATTGACAAACAGAGTGTTGAGGGAATAGTCCGGGTCCGGCAGCTGGCTCATCCATAAAATATATTAATTTAGAAAGATTTTTTTCAAAATCTTGAGCCTTAGGAAATACTTTAAATAAGTTTGTTTTAGCAAATTGAGAGACAGCTTCTGCATGATTTGATTCATCATACCCTTCGCCCCTAAAGATCCCAGTAAAGCTTTTGAGTTGAGATTTTAAATAAGAAGAAGCTAAACAATTGACTATGCTTGAATCTAAACCACCACTTAAATGAGCCCCAACAGGAACATCGCTTCTTAAGCGAAGTCTGACAGAGTCTTTGATTAATTCTAAAAGTTTTTCAGCAAGATATTTTTCTTTATACTTTTCATTAATGGTGTAATTTACGTCCCAGTATTTTTTTAAATAAAGCTTATTATTTTTAATGACCAGATAATGACCAGGTAATAGTTTTTTAATTCTTTGAAAAAATGTTTTTTCTCCTAAACAAAACTGAAAAGTAAGATAATCATTAATAGCTTGATAGTGCGGTTTAGCCTTAATGTCTTTGTTTTGTAAAATAGATTTAATTTCTGAAGCAAAAACAAAAGATTTTTTGTCAAAGAAGTAATAAAAAGGTTTAATTCCTAATCTGTCTCTAGCGGCAAATAACTTGTTTTTCTTGCTATCCCAGACAACAAAGGCAAACATGCCATTGAGTTTTTCTAAACATTTTTCCCCGTAGGCTTGATAAAGGTTTAAGACTACTTCGGTATCAGACTTGGTTTTAAATTTGTACCCTTTTTTGATTAACTCTTTTTTTAGTTCAATAAAATTATAAATTTCACCATTATATACAATCCAAATTGTTTGATCTTTATTGGTCATTGGCTGATGACCAGTGGCTATATCAATAATACTCAACCTTTTATGTCCTAGGCCAATATTTTTATTAACATAATAACCCTCATCATCGGGTCCTCGATGAGCAATAATTTCAGCCATTCTTTTAATCGTTTCTGAATTGATAGCCTTTTTATCTAGGTTGTATCTACCACAAATTCCGCACATAATTATTTTTTGTTCCGACGATATTCTTTAATTTTTTTCTTTAACATTTTACCGTTTTTCCCCCACCAAGGATAAATATATTTCATAATTAAGATTAAATAACCTATTGTGGTAATACTACTCAACATTTTTGAAGGACTTCTTTTTTGATCATAGCGTAGAATAAAAGGGATTTCAGTTATTTTTGCCTTAAGTAATTTTAATTTTATTAATTTTTCTAATGTACAGGTAAAACCCAGTCCTTTTAAATCAATAAAATTATTCCCAAACATTTTTAAAGCGTCTTTAATAATTTTCGCTCGATAAGCCCTAAATCCACAAGAATATTCCTTAACTCCCTTAATAGGGAAAGCGGTTTTCATTACTAGATTGGCACAACGACTAATAAAAGTTCGATAAGTATTTAAACCCTCGGCGCCACCTCCTGGCAGAAAACGAGAGGCAATAACCACATCATATCCTTCTTTTATTTTTTTAACCATTTCTGGAATATATTTAGGCTCATGAGTATCATCACAGTCCATTCTAATAATAATATCATCCGGTTGACTTATCTCAGCCGCTCTTTCAAAGGCATTTCTAATTGTTTCTCCTAGCCCTCGATTATAGGTATGAATAATAACCTCTAAAGGCATTAAACTGGCATATTTGGTCAATTTTTCATAGGTTTTATCTTGACTACCATCATCAACAACAATAACTTTATATTGATATTTATTTTTCTTCATTACTGCTTTGATTTTAGATAGTAAACTATCTAAACTATCTTCTTCATTATAGGCAGGCAATAAAATGTAAATCATATTTTTTAAATTAATTGATTTTATTATTTAAAATTTTAATAATTCTTTGGGCCGTTTTCCCGTCCCAGTATTTTGGTTGTTTGCCTCTTTTTTCTTTTCCCAAGAGAATTTTATTAACTTCTTTAATAATTTTATTTTTATTTGCTCCAACGATAATATTAGTGCCGACATCTACAGTTACTGGTCTTTCTGTATTATCACGCAAGGTTAAACAAGGAATTTTTAAAGTAGTACTTTCTTCTTGTAGGCCACCAGAATCAGTTAATAAAAATTTACTATTCATTAAAAGAGAAATAAATTCTAAATAACCAAGCGGGGGAGTAACAATAAAATTTTCCATTTGTTTTACATATTTTTCAAAACCGAATTTTTTAATCTGTTTTTTTGTTCGCGGATGCATGGGATAGATTATTTTTATCTTTTTTTGAATAATATTAAAGGTCTGTAAAAGAATTTTTAGTCTTTTTTTATCATCAACATTAGCTGGTCGATGAAGAGTTAAAAGAGAATATTCTTTTTTCTTTAAATTAAAATTTTTTAAGGTATTTAGTTTCTGGATTTTTCCCTTTGATTTTAATAAAGTATCAACCATAATATCGCCAACAAAAAATATTTTTTTCTTATCAATCCCTTCATTAATTAGGTTAGTTTTTCCTTCTTTACAGGTGACAAACAGATAGTCGGAAATATGATCAGCTAGAATTCGATTAATTTCTTCGGGCATTTTCATTGTTCGGGAGCGCAAACCAGCTTCAATATGAGCTACAGGAATATGAAGTTTGGCTGCGACAAGAGCTCCGGCTAAGGTTGAGTTAACGTCACCAACCACAACAACCAAATCAGGTTTTTCTTTTAAACAGATTTTTTCAAATTCAATCATAGTTTGGCCAGTTTGTTCTCCATGTAATCCAGCTTTTACTCCTAAGTTATAATCTGGCTTAGGAATGTTTAGTTCTTTAAAAAAAGAACCAGACATTGCATAATCATAATGCTGGCCAGTATGAACAAGAATTGGCTTGAATTGAGAATATTTTTTCATCTCCTTAAGCAAGGGAGCAATTTTCATAAAATTAGGTCGAGCTGCGGCCATACAGATAATTTTCATCTTATTTTTTTTCATAAAATTCTTTGATTTTTTTAATAATAAAATCCTGATCCTTTCTTGGTAATCCAGGATAAATTGGTAAAGATAAAACTTCTCTACTAGCCTTTTCTGATTTTGGTAAGCTAGCTTTTTTATATTTTAAAGATTTAAAAATTGGCTGAAGATGAAGACAAAGGGGATAATAAATTTGGGTGGGAATATCATATTGTTTTAGATGTTTTTGTAATTGATTTCTCTGTTTTACCCTAATAGTATATTGATTAAAAATGTGAGTGTTCCCAGAAGTAGTTTTAGGCACAATGACCTGTTTAATATTTTTTAATTGAGCATTATAATATTGAGCATTTTTTCTCCTTTGCTGAGACCATTTATTTAAATATTTTAATTTAACTTTTAAAATAGCCGCTTGTAGGGCATCAAGACGGGAATTAACACCCAAATAATGATGATAATATTTGATTTTTGAACCATGAGCTCTTAAAATTCTAATTTTTTCTGCCAGTTTTTTATTATTAGTAAGAACCATTCCACCGTCGCCAAAACCACCAAGATTTTTTGAAGGGAAAAAACTTAAACAACCTGTATCGCCGATTGTTCCAGTAATTTTTCCTTTGTATTTTGCCCCAATAGATTGAGCCGCGTCTTCAATTACTTTTAATTTATATTTTCTAGCAATTTTCATAATCTTGTCCATTTCTGCTGATTGGCCAAAAAGATGAACCGGGATAATCGCTTTAGTTTTTTTTGTAATAACTTTTTCAATTTTATCAGCATCAATATTAAATGTTTCTGGATCAATATCAACAAAAACAGGTTTGGCTTTACATAGAGCAATAACTTCGACTGTGGAAATAAAAGTAAAGGATGGGGTAATAACTTCGTCATCTTGACCAATATTTAAAGCCATTAATGACAAAAGTAGGGCATCAGTTCCAGAATTTACTCCAATAGCATATTTGGCTCGACAATGTTTAGCGACTTGTTCCTCAAATTCTTTAACTTCTGATCCAAGTATAAAATGACCTTTGTTTAAAATATTTTTAATAGCTTGATCAATTTCTTTTTTAATTGATTTATATTGTTTTATTAAGTCTAGATATTGCATACTATTTTATTTGTTTAACCTTATTATTTTTCTTTTGATATTTTCTTTTACATTTTAAACATTTGGCTTTTTCTTTTTCAAATTCAAGCTTATTTCCACATTCGCAAATCCAACCAATAAGTTTTCCTGGAACCCCAGCAACAATAGCATAATCAGGAACATTCTTGGTTATTACAGAGCCGGCACCAATAAAAGCCCATTTACCAATAGTGTTACCACAAATAATCGTGGCATTAGCTCCAATAGAAGCCCCTTCTTTAACTAAAGTGGGCAACCATTTGCCATATTGAGGATATTTTTTCTTTGGATATTTAGCCCTCGGATTAGGATCATTAGTAAAGACAGCTGAGGGACCAACAAAAACATGGTCTTGTAAAGTAACTAAATCCCAGATATCAATATTAGATTCTAGTTTAACGCCATTACCTAATTTAACCTGAGAACCAATAAAGCAATTATGGCCGACAACACAATTTTTTCCAATTTTTGCTTTGGGTAAAACTTGAGAATGCTGCCAAATTCTTGTTCCTGAACCAATTTTTGCTTGATCAGAAACTTCAGCAGTTTGATGAGACCAAAATTTTTTCATATTTTTATAAATTAATTGTTTTCCCTTTATTATCTAAGGATTTTTGACAAGCGGCCAAAACCTTAAGTACATTTAATGCTTCTTGTCCATCACTCCTTGGTTTTTTTCTCGTTCTTATACAATCAAGAAAATGTTGGCATTCTTCGCGCAATGGTTCAGATTGAGGGAGGGAAACAGTCCTGCCAAGCGCTTTTTTTGCATTAGGAATTCTACGATTCTGTCGATGATACCATTCTATTTTATGTGAATAAATTACTAATTTATTTTCTATCTGATCATCAAAAACAGCCATTTTTTTGTCACCAATTATAGCCATTTTTTGTTCTTTAAAAGGATTAAGCCAATTAACAAAAATATGTGCGCCCTGATTTTGACTAATTTCAAAATAAGTTGTAGTGCTATCAGCCACATCTTTATTTAACCAGCTTAATCCATGTGAGTATATTTTTTTGGGTGATTTTTCAAAAAGATGAATAATAACGGAGATATCATGAGGAGCAAAGGACCAAAGAATATTTTCTTCTGTTCTTATTTTGCCAAAGTTAAGACGGTTAGAATAAATATATCGAATTTTCCCCAAATAATCCTTTTGGATTAATTGTTTTAATTTAATAACTGCAGGATGATAAAGTAAAATATGGCCAACCATTAAAATACGTTTTTTGTTTTTTGCTAATTTGATTAATTCTTGACCATGTTTTAATTCTAAGGCTAGTGGTTTTTCAACAAATACATCTTTACCGGCTTTAAGAAATTTTTTAGCTAATTGATAGTGAGTGGTTGCTGGAGTGGCAATAACCACACCTTTAATTTCTTTATCAAGGAGTATCTTATTAATGCTTTGAGTGGTTTTTGTATCTGGATAAAGTTTTTTAAATTTTTTTAATATATTTTTATCAAGATCGCAAATAGTTTTTAAAACACCTAATTGATAAAAGTTTCTCACTAGGTTCTTACCCCAATAACCAGTGCCAATAACCGCAATATATTTCTTTGTCTTTTTTATCATAGTTATAAAAATAAAAACTACCAATCTTTGATAGCTTTTTTAGTCTTTTCTCTTAATTCTCTATAAACGCGAGCCGCTTTACGTTCGACCTTTGGGGATATAAGAGTGAGAATTTCTGATCCTAAAATTTTATATCTCCCACCAATTTTATTAGCCCGCAAAATACCATTTTTTAACCAGCGTTTAATCGTACTTTCACTGATTTTTAAAAAGGAACGCGCTTCTTTAGTAGTATATACTTTATCTGGTTTAATTTCATCCATAGTGATTTATAAATTAAGACCTATTAATATTAGGCCATTATAACAAAGGTGTCATTAAGTGTCAATAGATATCAATAGGGTTATAAGTGGAAAACTTTTTTATATTTTCTGCTTTTAATTGCATTTCTTGTATCCACCACAGTGGCTGATTTTTGAGCAACTTCATTATAATTGAATTCTGAATGAGCTGCTAAAATTAAGACACAGTCATATCTTTTTAAAATATTGGGTGTATATTTAATTGATTTTAATACTTGACCATTAACTTTAAATTCTTTAATAAAAGGATCAAAATAGTCTATCTTTGCCCCCTTACGTAAAAGATCGTGGATAATAGGGTAGGCGGCTGATTCACGGGTGTCACCAATATCTTTTTTATAGCTTACTCCCCAGACCAAGATTTTAGAATCATTCACAGATTTTTTATTTTGATTCAAAGCAAAAATGACTTTCGTGACCACATAATGAGGCATTTGTTCATTAATTTGGCCGGCAAGTTCAATGAAGCGAGCATAAAAACCATATTCCTTTGCCTTCCAAGAAAGATAAAAGGGATCAACCTTTATACAGTGACCACCAATTCCTGGACCAGGATAAAAGGGCATAAAACCATAGGGCTTTGTTTTAGCTGCTTCAATTACTTCCCAGATATCAATATTCATTTTACCACAAAGAAGGGCCAGTTCATCAATCATGGAAATATTAACAACTCTAAAAATATTTTCTAAAAGTTTAGTCATTTCAGCTACTTCTGGAGAAGAAACAATAACCGTTTTATTAATAAATGATTTATAAAGCAAACCAGCTAATTTACTACCTTGAGTTGTGATGCCACCAATAACTTTAGGAATATTTTTAACTGTATATTGTTTATTCCCTGGATCAATTCTTTCAGGCGAAAAAACAAGAAAAAAATCTTGGCCAACTTTTAGACCAGACTTTTCTAATATAGGGAGAAGAACTTCTCTGGTTGTTCCAGGATAGGTAGTACTTTCTAAAATAATTAACTGATTTTTTTTAATAAATTTAGCAATTGTTTTAGCTGTATTCCGCAGAGCAGAAATGTCGGGCTGGTTGTGATTGTCCAGAGGTGTAGGAACACAAATAATAATGATATTTACCTTGCTTAGTATTTTTTTATCAATAGTTGCGGTTAATTTCCTTTTTAAAACCACTTTTTCTAAATCAGATGGTAACACATCTTTAATATAAGATTTTCCAGTATTTACTTGCTTAATTTTGCTTTTATCTGAATCTAATCCTAATACTGAAAATCCTTTTTCAGCAAAACCGACAGCTAAAGGTAGTCCCACATAACCAAGTCCGATAACAGCAATTTTCGCCTTTTTATTTTTAATTAATGTTTGCAATTTATTCATGTTTTTAACTTGTTTATTAATTAAACTATGATATCATATAATAATGATAAGTTCAAGGGCAGAAAAGATTTTTTTTAATATAATTAAGACAGGCATAGTCATAATTTTATTTTTGCCTTTGTTGGTTTATCGACCAGTTCTTTATCCATTTGTTTTTTCAAAAATTTTAAGCTTTCAAGTTTTAGTAGAAATCATGTTCATTGCTTGGTTGTTTCTAGCTCTTTATAGCAAAAGAAAATATCAACCTAATTGGAAAAATCCTTTAGTTATTGCCCTAACAATATTTATGGGCATTTTATTTTTAACCTCTTTGACAGGCATGGATTTTGCCAAAAGTTTTTGGAGCACCCAAGAAAGAATGACAGGAGTTATTACTTTATTACATTTTTATGCTTTCTTTATTATTTTAATTGGTATTTTGAAAAATAAAGAAAGCTGGCAAAAGATGATTTGGTTAAGCTTAGCTTGTTCTGTCCTAGTTGGTCTTTACGGGATAGGACAGAAGCAAGGATTAGGTTTTTTGATAAAAACAGATTTATATCAAATGAATTCTACCCTAGGTAATCCTATTTTTTTGGCTGTTTATTCTATGCTTCATATTTTTTTAGCTGGTTTCATTTTGGCTCAAAAAAACAGTAAGATAATTAAAATTATATGTTCTTCTTTAATTGTTTTTAATATTTGGATAATGCTTGCAGCTGCTTCACGTGGAGTAATGCTTGCTTTTGGTTCAGGTTTATTTTTATTCTTATTGTTTTTAATTTTCAGCACAAAATACAAGAAAATAAAGATTAGTTTAGGCCTGTTTTTAATAATTATTATTGGAAGTCTAATTTTTATTCAGTTACCTGTTTTCAAGCCATATATTAATAAAATGCCGAGGTTTATTGGACGTTTAGCTTCTTTTACTTCTAGCGCTGAGTCAAGAATACTCTCATGGAATATTGGCTGGCAGGGCTTTAAAGAAAGACCGATTTTAGGTTGGGGCTGGGAAAATTATAACATTGTTTTTAATCAGTATTATCAACCATCTTTTTTAAATTCTCCAACAGGACTAGAGGTGACTTGGTATGATCATTCTCACAATCAAGTCGTAGACATCTTAGCCTTAACAGGTATATTTGGCATCTTGTCTTATTTAGCAATTTTCGGTATTGTTTTTTGGTTGTTGTTTAAGAAAATAAAGATACTGGATAATTTAAAACAGAAAATTCCTTTTGTTCTTTTAGGGTTAATGTTTTTGGCTTATTTTATTCAAAATCTTTTTGTTTTTGATACGCCAGCTCCATTAATTGTTTTTTACTTTAGTTTGGCTTTAGTCTATTTTTTAACTAAAGAAAAGATTGAAGAACAAAACATCCAACAACAAGTAAAAGATTCAAAATTTCCATTGCCAGTTTTGATTCTTTTAATTCTAATTTTTCTACCCTGGGCCATGTATAAGTTTAATATTGAACCATTTCAACAAAGCAGATTAGGGGTTAGGGCTATTCATGCCTCAAAGATTGATTTAAAATCAGGCCTTCATTGGTATGAACAAGCATTGACCAAGCCTTGTTTTACTAATCCTGAGGTTAGAACCTATTTAGCCCAAACAATAGCTGAACAATATTCTAAAATTAATGAAGAAACTACTTTAGCAGAATTAAACCTTATTGGAGAAGCAACGGAAATGGCGATTGCTGAGTATAGAAAAAGTGTTCAAGAACATCCTTTAAATGCCCGTCATTGGTTGTACTTGGGCCAGTTATATGGATTAGGAGTGGGATATGATAAGGAATACATTCAAAAAGCTGATGAAGTTTTGCATAAAGCCTTAGAATTATCACCAAAACGTCAGCAAGTATATTTTGAATTAGCCAGAGTCCAGCTTTTTTTACAAGAATATGAAAAAGCAGTTGAGCTTTTAAAACAAGCTGTTTTGCTTGATCCAGAAGTTAGGGAACCGCGTCGTAATTTAGAAAAGGTTTTAAAAACATTAGAAGACCGAAAACCAGAATTAGTCAAAGAAACAGAACAATTTTTAAAAGAATTAGAAAATTAAAATTTATAAAGATGAATAAAAAAAACTATAAAATTCTAGTCACTGGCGGAGCCGGCTTTATTGGCTCTCATATAGTAGACAGGCTAGTAGATGAGGGGTATAAAGTATTTGTTATTGATAATTTATCAACAGGTAAAAAGGAAAATTTAAATCTAAAAGCAAAGTTTTATAAAACAGATATTCAAAGCTCAAAAATTTCTCAAATTTTTGATAAAGAAAAACCAAACATTATTTTTCATTTAGCGGCTCAGACTGACATTCGCAAATCAGTTAAAGAGCCAATGACTGATGCTAAAATGAATATTCTTGGTAGTTTAAATTTGATTCAAAACTTTAATCGCATAAATTCAACTCCAAAATTAAAAAAATCAGCTAAATTTATTTTTTCTTCTACTGCAGCAATTTATGGAGATACCAAGGTTATTCCTACTCCAGAAACTCATGCTGAATTACCACTTTCACCATATGGCATTGCTAAATTAACAATTGAAAAGTATTTAAATTACTATTTTAAAATTTTTGGTTTATCTTTTGTTGCTTTAAGATATGGGAATGTTTATGGCCCGAGACAAAATTCAAAAGGAGAAGCTGGAGTAATTGCCATCTTTTGTGATAAAATGCCTCAGAACAAACAACCAATAATAAACGGAGATGGTATGCAAACTAGGGATTATGTTTTTGTTAAAGATGTGGTTGAAGCAAATATGACTGTATTTAAAGGGAATATAACAGGAGTATTTAATATTGGAACATCTAAGCAAGTGTCTGTTAATACTATTTTTAAAAAAATCCAGAAATTTATTAAATCAGATTACAAAGAAAAGCATGGTCCAGGCTTGGCTGGAGAACAAAAAAGAAGTTGCCTTAGTTATAAAAAAGCTAAAAAAACATTTAATTGGGAACCTAAATATAGTTTAGAAAACGGTTTAAAACAAACCGTGGAGTGGTTTAAACAAAATAATTAAAAATTATGAAAGACTATAA
>CAZQVF010000007.1:0-71963 GCA_964596735.1 uncultured Gammaproteobacteria bacterium | reverse complement strand
AAGCATCACTGGCTGTATAGATAGGATCTGATTCAGAGCCTAATGGAGCATCACTTGTACAGGTAATTACTGAGCCATTGGTTGTACACCACTTACCCGTGGTTAAAGTGCTGACCGAAGGGTCTGTTTCAGAATATGAGGTTAAATATCCCACACTACCATGATTACCCCAGCCATAGGCAGTCCCCCAATTAGTAATATTTGTTGAAGTTATTCCTGAAGCAGCACTGGCAGAATAAACAGGATCTGTTTCAGAGTATGAAGTCAGATAAGTTGAATCATTTGTCCACATGGAAACATTGCCACTAGCTCCAGTTACTACTCCGGCAGAGGTAACCTTGAAATTACCCCCGACGTCTAAAGTTGCCGTGGGGGTTGCTGTTCCAATACCCAAATTACCTATTTTGCCTTGAGCCGTAGCACCGGCATTAAGTGGCTCTGCAACATTGCCTCCAGGAGGAGGAGAAGCAGGTGGCGTCCAAGCAATAACTGGATGGATAACAAATCCAATAAATAATATTGTTAATAAAATAAAAATGGTGCCAAGAAAAATCAAACGACCTTTTGATTCTTCATTCATGGGCAGTATTCCTGAAATTGAAAAACGTTGTCGTCCGTTTTCCAATCTCGTGGATTGGCAACATACCTTTCGGATTTTTTTAGTTTTCATATAATAATCTCTTCTTTGCTAATAAGCCTTAATTAAATTCGACCTCAATTAAAACTTATTAGCAATTAATTTATTTTAATATTTTTTATTAATAATCAACTTTTAAATAAAAATGTCTTTTTTCAAATTTTTAACCTCTTTGATAAAAAATTTCTTAACATCAGTCCAAAGAACGTTTTCAAACATCTTCAGCATTGGCTGTTTGTCCGCTTCTTCAAAATAACAAAGACTTTTAAATATATGGATTAAATTAAAGTCTATTTCTCTGTATTTTTTACTAAAAATTTTAAAAACCTCTTCTAATTGAATCTTTTGACAAATAAAATAAAGATCAATAAAATCTTTTTTACTCCCGCGAGTAGAAACGACATCTAATTTCATGCAGGCAATGTCTAAATAATCAGCAACATTAACCCGCTCAAACTTTTTCAAATGAAATAAAGTGGGGTAGGGATAGTAAAGAAACGTTATTCTTGTTCCTTTAAAAATACCGTGGAGCATACCCCAATCTTTTGATTCCAAAGAAAATTCTCCTACTTCTCTAATTTGAGTGGCTATCAATTCTGGCTTAAATCTCTGAGCGCTAAAAAAATCTAGATCTATAGAGGTCCGGTGACCAAGCTGTAAAGCCAAAGCCGTTCCACCAGCTAAATAGAAATTTCTTAAAATTGAAGTTCGGCTTAATGTAGCCAAATTTTGTTTTGTTTTTTTAGTGACGACTTTTTCAAACATAGAATATTATTCTTGTCTAAATTTAAAATCAAAGCCCAAAAATTAGCACTTTTGGGACTAAGGGAGCGGGAACAGAAAACCGTTTTCTTAAAAGCATCTTTGGAAAAATGTTCTGTGGCCCAATTTAAATCTTTTTTATCACCATATTCCAAAATCCTTTCCAGAATAAAATGAGAATATTTATCAGTATCAAGATTTTTAAAATCTACATCCCAAAAATATGATTGTAAAAACTTTGGCAACACCATGTATTAAATGTTAAAAATAATAAAATCCAAATCTCTCCAACCTGATATGGTGGAGTTAAAATTTAATTCTGAAAATCTGAAAAAATCCATCAATTATCCTAATTTATATTAATATTATAGCAAAATAAAAAATAAAAAACAACTAACTTAGATTCCAAATTCCTGCCATTTAGGCAAATTGGTTTTTAACCTACGTTCATATCCTGTATAGCCTCCTGTAGAGCTTATTTCAATACCAATAGGTAATGCTCCGGTTGGAGTTAAAGTATAATCTTCTGAACTGCTTCCGACATTATTGATCCTTAATCTATAGTATTTAGTCTCATAATCCGTGATGTTAAATGTATAAGGAAAGGTGATGCTGAACACCTGACTCATGGTTGAAGAACAAGCTCGAGGATCCCCTGCAGTTGTACATTCATAAACAATAATATCTGTATCTGTTGAGCCAGAGCGAGTAATCTGAACACTCGCTGGGTAGGTTGCACCATTAATATCAATATTTAATTGAAAAGATTCTCCTGCTGACAAGGTCACTGTCCATGGATTGGTTGCTGAAATGGGCAGGGCACTACATTCTGTAGGAGGGTTGGGGCACTCTGTATCAGCACTAATTGTCGCTGTATAAGTTGAACCATCGCCAAAGCTGTCATCTAAACTATAGGTTGAAATATCTGTATAATTCTTCATTGCCTGATAAGCCGCCTTTTGAATTCCTGTTTCTGCAGCAAAATAGGCTTTTTCAGAAATTTCAGCCCCATGAATAATTTGACTATGGCGAATAGTAATATCAGCCACCAAAATTGTTCCGGTTAAAACAGAACTAATAATTAACAGGGTTAAGATTAAAGAAATACCTTGATTTTGTTTATAGACCCGCGAGCGAGAAAACTTACCCCCTTTAGGGGGCGAGATGAAAGCTCTCATTTTTCGTAAGATAGTATATAATAAAGACATAAATATGAAGACAAAAATATGCTAAAACGAACCTATAAATACAGACTCTATCCAACCAAAACCCAACAGGAGATTTTAGAAAAAGCTCTTTGTTCCTGTCGCTGGCTTTACAATTATTTTCTTGAACAAAGAAGGAATCTTTATGAAAAGGATAAAACAAAAGTTTCTTGCTATGACCAGATAAAACAAATACCAGAGCTTAAAAACGAAAAACCAGAATTAGGACAGATATATTCTCAGGTTCTCCAAGATGTGCCCAGACGATTGGACAAATCTTTTCAGAATTTCTTTAGAAGAATTTTAGAAAACAAGAACGGAAAGAAACAAAAACCAGGCTATCCTCGATTTAAAGGAAAAAATAGATATGATAGTCTTGTTTACCCTCAATCAGGGTTTGAATTAAAAAACAATAGCGTGAAGCTTTCAAAAATAGGCTCTTTGAAAATCATACTTCACAGAGAAATCAAAGGAAACATTAAAACATTAACAATTAGAAGAACTTCAACTAATAAATGGTATGCTTGTTTTGCAGTTGAGATCAAGCAAGAACTGCCAATTAAGACAGGAGTCAAAAGTATCAAACATGAAAATATGATTGGGATTGATGTAGGGTTGAATAGTTTCTTAACTACTTCTCAAGAAGAAAAAATACATAATCCTAGATATCTCAGAGAATCAGAGCAGAAACTAGCCCAGATTCAGAGAAAACATTCTAAAAAGAAACTAAGAAGCAAAAATAGGGCCAAATCAAGATTAAAGGTAGCTGAATGCCACGAAAAAATTAACAATCAAAGAACAGATTTCTTACACAAATTAAGCAGATCTTTTGTAAATAACTTTCAATTGATTGCCTTTGAAAAATTGATTATCAAGGGCATGGTTAAAAACAGATATTTAGCCAAGTCAATCGCCGATGCCTCCTGGGGTAAATTTCTCCAAATGCTTACATACAAAGCGGAAGAAGCTAGTCTGTATGCAATAGGAGTTAATCCTCAGAATACATCTCAAATATGCTCTAGTTGCGGAAAGATTGTTCCTAAATCTTTAGCCGTAAGAATTCACAAATGTCCTCACTGTGGCTTAACAATAGACAGAGATATTAACGCCGCTAGAAATATTCTTCAATTAGCATTAACTACCGTAGGAACTACGGGAAGTAACGCCTGTGGAGTTGAGAGGTTGCTCTCGACTGTGAAGCAGGAAGCTCTTGCGCCCTCAGGTGTAGAGTAGTTCACTTGCGATAAGTATATTTTTGAGGCACTGTTTGTTGTAAAATTAATTCTTTCTCTCCTGGTTTTTCCCTTAGAGATCTTAACTTAAGAAGAACTGTTACTCTTGGGTGTTCATAAGTAGTTGATCCAGCCGTAAAGGGATCACTTGTTGGATTGATATAAAAATCTAAGCGTTCAAAGCTAATATTTGTCATTGTGATTGTTTGATAATTGCCCGCCACGCTACAATCACTGTTTTCACATCTTTCCAAAGTACAACGACTGACTGTACAGTCGCCGTCTACAATCGGAGTTGCCGCACTAATCTTATAACGCACCTGGTCTCCGGATAAATCCAAGAGCAATAATTCGTCCTCAGGGGAACTGATTGCTCCATAGTTATCATAATCAACCATACCCGCCCGAATATCTTTAACAATTAAACTCATTAAATATTGGCCGTCTTCTTGAATATTAAGCTGGCCTAGGGTTTTTTGCCTTGTCCCAATAACATTAATATAAATGCCCAAAGCAGCTAAAATTGCGACAACTAAAATACTTAAAGAAACTAAAAGTTCAATTAAGGTAAAGGATTGTTTAGAATGTATTTTTGTCATTTTTAAAATTAACGCCAGTCAGTTAAGTGGGACTCTAAAGTAAGGGTATGCTCTCTCCCTCTTTCAATCCAGTAAACCGTGGCCACAAGTTTTTTTTCACAACCACTACAATTACCACCTAAATCATCTCCGGCTGAAACAGCAACCATTCTTCGAAAGACTTGGTGTGAAAGACAATTAACGTGAGTATATAAATCACTAACTTGCTTACAAAGGTAACAATTGGTGCAATTATCAATTGTTTCTCCCCCATCAAACGTAGCTGCGGTATCCAAAGCAGTGTCATTGTAGTCAATAATATAAATGTCATTGGTAGTCATACCATAGGGCCAAGACTGATCCGGATCTAAACGATTACTACTAACAATTGCATAGACAACTTCGATTCCTTCTCTAGCTAAATTAGTAGCCAAAACTCTTTCTGATGATTGTCCCCCTAAAACTACGGAGGTTAAGCCCACAGATAAAATAGCGACAATGGCAACAACAATAATGCCAATGGCAACAATGGTTTCAATTAATGATTGGGCTTTATTCTGTTTTTCGTACATCAATTTCTCCTTGTGAATTAATTCGTACATAGGCATAAAAATTAGCATCAATATGTTGTAATAAAACAAGGGCGGTATCACTGCCGGTTAAAAGGCTTCCCCCTGCCCCTACGCTGACCCAAATTGTTCCCCGTGGTGGAATAAAGATTATAGATGTCTGCGACGGCGTACTATCTATCTGCTCTCCAAATTCAATGGTTTGAATAACCGTATCATTACCAGAATCATATTCATGATTGCCCACGTTAAAAGTGTCGGCAAAAAGCTTGTAAGAATGAGGACTGGTTAAAGTATCAATATAAACTCCATAACCACCTGTGGGCCGACTTTCATCAACTAATTTCCCACTTAAAGACATCATCTGGGCTTGTTTAACTACTCCGGCCAGCTTTTCTGCGCTGGCATTGACATCGCCGGCTCGCCCGCCAGAACGCATATTTGAAAAAACCATTGTTGCCACCACCGCACTAATAGCAATAACAACCATTAATTCAATTAAAGTAAAAGCTTTTTTTTGTTTTTGTTTAAACATTTTTAAAAATACCAATTAATTATTTGCTGGCCAAAGATAAGAACCACAAAGGTCCCGATGACTAAAAAGGGGCCTAAGGGCACTTGGCTTTTTAGCTCTTTTTTCTTAAAAACAATTAAAAACAGGCTGACCAAGGCCCCTATAATATAAGAAATTACCAAGGCCAGACAAATATTTATCCAGTTTTCTAAAGCTACGCCCATGAAAAGGCCAATGCGTAAATCCCCTAAGCCAATTCCTTTTCCTTTGGTAAATAAATATTGAAGGCCAAAAAAAGCAACACCGATTAAAACAGCCAAAATCATGTGACCAGCTATAATCAAAATGTTTTGACCTGGCTGGGAAAATAAATTTAAAATAAAAACTAAAACTGCGGCGGGTAAAAGAACAATGTCTTCTATTTTTAAGTATTTTAAATCATAAACAAAAGTAAAGACCAGGGTGAAAAAAATTACCCAATCACGGACTAGTAATAAATAAAAAGAGATGTCATTGAAAAATAAAAAATCACCCGTGATTAAATGAAAACGCCAAACAGGTAAAACAAATAAAAAACCCATGATTAATTCAACCACAGGATACTGCCAGGAAATTTCTTCCTTACATTCGCGACACTTGCCTTTAAGCAAAACAAATGAAACCAAAGGAAAATTATCAAGCCAAACAATCTTTTTCTGGCATTTAGGACAAAAAGAGCGGCCCAAAACTGTTTTTCGACAAGCCAGGCGATAAACCAAACAATTTAAAAAACTGCCGAAAGCTAAGCCAAGAATAAAGACAATTAAGTAAAAAATCAAAACCATAAACATTTAATTACTTCTGGTTTTATTATACTTAATTTTTAAAAAAAAGTAAGGTAAAAAGACGTCTTAAAATTAAAAATAAATTAAATCTGATTAACTTTGTGATAAACTTTAATTATCTTTTGAATTACAAGCTCTTGTTTAAATTCTTGAGCTTTTTCTTTTGCCTTCCTGCCCATTGTTTCTTTTAAGTCAGGGTTATTTAATAAATCTAAAATTGTTTTTTGCCAAACTTTTAAATCACCTGGTTTTAATAAAAATCCCGTCTTATTATGCTCAATTAATCCTTTTAACCCTCCCATATCAGAGCCAATAATTACTTTTGCCTGAGCCATGGCTTCCTGAGCCACCCTAGGAAAAGGGTCTTGGCATGTTGAAGGAATTAGAACAATATCAGAAACAGCATAAAGTTTTTTAATCTCTTGTTTATCAACATAGGTTAAAATAACATTTTTTAACTTATTTTCTTTAATAAAATTTTGACAATATTTTTCTAAATCACCCCAGCCAGCAATTAAAAACGAGGTGTTTTTGTCTAAATTATTATCACTAATATTTTTAATAATCTGCATTAAATTAAAAACTCCTTTATGAGCCGTTAATTCTCCAAAATAAGAGACGACTTTTTGTTTTAAGTTATATTTTTCTTTAACCTGATGTTTTTCTTGTTCGGTTAAAAACTCAAAAAAATCATTTTCAACCGGGTCAGGAACAATAAAAATATTTCTCTTTATTTTGTTGGCCAGTAAAATTTGTTTTACCTGCCCGCTTTCAACAATTTTTGCTTGGGCCTGATCTAATTTTCTCTGCGCTCTTTTAATTAAGAAAAAGTATTTATACAAATTCCATAAAAATCCTTTTCCTAAAATACATTTTAAACATCTGCTTAATTGTATGCCTGAACATGTGCTTAAATCTTTGGTTAATAAATGGCCCTTGGGACAGGCAAACCAATAATCAAGAAAATGAACAATAACTGGTTTTTGTATTTTTTTACCCGCTTTTAAAGCCCCCAATGAAGTTAAACGGTCATGAACATGAACTAAATCAATTTTCTGTTTTTTAATAATTTTAATTAAAAAAGAACAAAGATATTTTTCATTAAAAGAAAAAAAAGGGCTTTTCCCATATTTTTTAAAAATATGTGTTTTCAATCCAGGATAATCTTCAGTAGAGGCAACCTCAACTTCAGTCCCGGCCTTTTTTAAACCCTGAGCAATTAAATAAGTATTAATACCTAAGCCTCCTTTGCTTGGTGGATGATAACAAATAATTAAAACTTTCATTTAATCAAAAATTTAAAAATCTTTTTTAAAACTTTTTTCAACCAAATAGGTAAAATCGGAATAAACAACAGAAACAACAAATAATATTTAGGATAAAGACCAGATTTAATCGCTCTTTTTCTTGCTTCTTGAGCAAATTTTTCTTGTTTTTTCTTTTTAGTTTTACTAAGAGAATCTTTGTGTTCGCGGTACAGTAAAAAAACCTCTTTTAAATTAGCAAACTGCGTATAAGGCATTAAGCGGAAATAAAGGTCTGTGTCTTGGGAACAAACAAAATGCTCGTCATATCCATTAATTTTATCTAATAATTCCTTTCTTATCATAATTGTTGAGTGGCAGAATTTATCTGACCAAAAAGAATGCTTTTTTAAATCCCTGTTCCCAGTATATTGACCAAGAATCTTTTGCTTTTTATTTCCCTGTTCATCAATAACCTGAGCAAAACTACCAACCAATCCAATGTTTTTATTTTTATTTAAAAAGTCCACTTGCTTTTCCAAGCGCTTGGGCAAAGAAATATCATCAGCGTCTTGGCGGGCAATATATTCTCCCTTGGCTTGTTTAATTCCATAATTTAAAGACTTTGTACAGCCCTGATTTTCTTGAAAAAAAACCCTGATTCGTAAATCTTTTTGAGCATATTTATTTAAAATATCTTTTGTTTTATCTGTTGAGCCATCATTAATAATAATTAATTCAAAATCTTTAAAGGTTTGATTTAAAATACTATCAATGCTTTGTTTTAAAAACTTTTCCTGATTATAAACAGGCATAATAACACTAACTTTTGGATTTTTATCACTCATTTTTACTTTTTAGTTTCTTGTTTTGAGAAGATTTAATCTTAATTCTCTGCCGCCAATATTTTAAATTCTGAGCCAATTTAAAAGGAAACAAGCATAAAACCATAGCCGGATATATTCTCATGTCCCCGGCATTATATTTCATGGCTTTAAAAAATCTTTTAAAACCCGTTAAATGCTTTTTTTGCATTAAATAATTCATGCCTTGTTTTAAATAAAGATTGGCAAAATATATTTTCTTTTCCTTGTTTGTTGGTTCTCTCTTGGGTATTTTGGTTCTGATATCTCCATGATAAAACCTGTCCACTAATTTGTCATGACCCTTTAAGTAAACCAAACCTCTTTTGTCAATGTATTCATATAGGTTATTGTCTATGACATAGTGATATAATTTGCTTTCTGGGATGCCGACAAAGATATTAAAACCAGTGCTGTCTGGTTTAATCTTTTGACTAAAATCCAGGGTTTGTTGCAATTCCTCTGAAGTTTCTGTGGGCAAGCCAACCATAAAACTAGCATAAGTTTTAACATCAACCTCTCTGGCCCATTGAAAAACTTTTTCAATTTGTTTTAAATTAGTCTTTTTCTCTAAAAAATCCAACATTCTTTGGCTCCCGCTTTCTACGCCAATGTAAAAACCCTGACAACCAGCTTTTTTCATTAATTTAATTAATTCTTTGTCTAAGGTATCAACCCTTGTTTCACAAGCCCATTTAATGTTTATTTTTTTATCTAATAACAACAGGCAAATCTTTTTTACTCTTGATTTATCAACTGTAAAATTATCCTCGCGAAAATATATTCCCTGGGCTTGATAATTTTTTATTAAATATTCAATTTCCTTGACAATTCTTTCAGCATTAAAACCAAAATACTTTACTCCCCAGATTGAAGAAACAGAACAAAAGGCGCAGTTAAAAGGACATCCCCGACTGGTATTCATGGTAAAAACCGGCACCTGATTAAACCATTCAACTGTAAAATCATAAGGCAGATTAACAAAATAATCCCAAGCCGGAAAAGGCAGGCTGTCTAATTTTTGGCAACGCCCTTGTTTAACAATTCTCTCTGTTTTATTATCTAATAAAATATCCAAGATAGCCTGTTCGCCCTCTCCCTGGACAATGTAATCAACAAAATCAGGAATGGTCTTCAATTCAACAGATGTGTGAGGCCCGCCGACAATGATTTTTCCAGACCATTTTCTTTTTTCTCTTAATTCTTGAATCTGGTTTAACATTTCCAAAGATTCATTTAAACAAACCGTGTTTATGTAAAAACCAATATAATCTATTTTATTTTTATTTAAATAATCTGTTTTTAAAAAATCACTTGGATCTAGATAATTATCAATAAAAAAAACATTATGTCCGGCCTTTTTTAAAACAGAAATTAAAAAACCCAACCCCAGGGGCGGCCTTTTTTCATCAGTGCTAAAGGGAGAAAACACAGGGGCGGGAGAGTTGGTTAGAAGAATATTCATATGTTATTTCTTAATTACTTGAGAACAAACAACAAAAAAATTACAAACATCTTTTCTTTTGTCTTTAGGATAAGACACTATTTTAATGTCTTTTTTTGTAAAAACTATTTTTTTTACCTGGCCAAATATTTTTCTTAAAAAATATTTAAAATCTTTCTTGGGAATTATTAACTGACCATACCATTCTAAAGAATCAAAACATTTTTTTAATGATTTCTCTAATTTCTTTTTTGTAAATTCAATTAAGTGATAAGGATTTAAAGGTTTTTTGAGCATGGCTCCGCGAAGAGTAGCTCTTTTGTTTGGCGTAGAAACAATAAAAATTCCATCTGGTTTTAATGTTCTCTTAACTTCTTGTAAAAACATATGATAATCTTTTACATGTTCTATTGTTTCAAGGGAAACAATTAAATCAAAATAGTTGTTTGAAAAAGACATTTTTTCTGCCCGACCTAATTGAAATTCTAAACAAGGATGTTGATACTTTTTCTTGGCCAATTCAATTGCTTGTTTAAAGTTATCTAAACCAATTACTTTTTTTGCTCCTGCGTTTTTTGCCAACTCATATGCCACATAACCGTCTCCGCTGGCTACGTCTAAAACGACCTTGTCTTTGGCATAAGCACAAACAAAATCAGACCGGGAAGAATGAATCCCTGGGATGTCTTCTAAAGACTTATCAGGAACATATCTTTCTTCGGGAACATATCTTTCTAAATATAGAAGTAATTTTCTAATCATTTTTTTTAAATAATCCTAAATAATGACTTTTAATTGGCAAATATTCCAAAAATAAATTAAACAATAAAATTCTTTTTACTAAACGGTGGGCATAACGAAAATGAACTTTTTTTAAATCAATAAACTGAAAATTAGAAAATAATTTTTTTAGATATTTTTTATTAATGCCAGCCAAATCTGCATTTCTAGGGTATTTGCGAAACATGTCATACCAGAGAATGTATCCACCTGGCTTTAAAATTCTGTTTATCTCTCGGACAATTTTTTCCTGCATTGCCTTGTCTAAAATTGACGAGAAAAGAGTAAAACAACAAACCAGGTCAAAACTTTTGTCAGCAGATGACAATGATTCTGCACCTTCAATTAAATAATCTATGTTTGGGTTTAACAGCTTGGCTTTTTTAATTCTGTAATCAATTAAATCAATGCCTGAACAATTCTCAGGCAAGGCCCCGACCTGTATTAGCCAGCGCAAAACATGGCCGTAACCACAGCCCATGTCTAGAATTTTTATCTGACTCAGCTTTAATTTATGTCTTTTAAACAACTTTGTTAAATGATGTTCCCGGGCTTGGTGATAATAAAAAGAAAGCGGCGTCAAGGGGTGGCCCGGACAATTTGAATTGTCCCAATCTATCTTATATTTTTGAGCATAAACCTTTTGCAGTCTTTGTGTTTCTTTATTCATTTTTGTTTTTGTTTAAACTTGTTAAAAAGCTTTTTATTCTCCTGTCTTCAGGATCTAACCTTAAGGCATTCTCTCCCCAAGAATAGGCCTTTTCTAAATCACCCTTTTCTTGATATAAAAGACCCAAGGTTAATGACCAAAATGAATCACCTGGTTTAAGCGTGTGGCCATGAAAATTTCTGGCAATGGCCGTGTCTAAATCATTTTGTAAATAATATATATCGCCTAATTTTTTCCAAAGATCAACTCGGGTTAAGGGATAGAACTTTAAAATCTGTCTATACATTGATTCTGCTTTTTCATAATTTTCCAAAGCCAAATAAATTTCTCCTAATTTTTCATAAACCTCTGACATTTCAGCCACTACTAAATTACGATGACTCTGATTCATTTGAGGATGATCGATTGGCGGATACAAATAAAAAGCTTTTTGACACATTTCTCTGGCTTGTTCCCAATTCTTCTCATATATTTTTAATTGACACCACTCATTATAAACTCGAGCTACCTTGGGAGACATCTGACTTGCTTTTTCAATCATTTGCTCGGCTATTAAAAAATCTTCTTGTTTTTGAGTGGCTTCTGCTTTTAATGCGGTTAAGCGGGCTAAATAAATTTTAGTGCCAAAAGACCTGTCTTTTTCTTTAATTCTCTGCATTTGATCAACGGCTAAATCAAGAATCTGTATTTTAAATTCCTTATCCTGATAAAACTGCAATCCCCATTTTAAATCAACAGCAAACTTCTGATGATAAAAAGGTTCTCCGGGATGTAAGTAAAAAACCTTTTTATAAAAATCTAAAATCTCAGGCCATTGATCAGTTAAAAGAACTCGCTGGTAATAATAGTCAGCTAAAAAAATCCTGACATTAAAATGCCAAAGACTAAAAATAAGGAGAATAAAAAAACAGCCAATAAGAACAATTTTACTAATTCTGTTGAGCATGCGTTAAAATATTTAAACATATGGCTAGATAGCCCCAAAAATAAATGGCGGTAGGGATGACATGAAAAGAAAACTGGAGAGAAATTAAATAACCAAATAGTCCAGTTAATAAAATTAAAATCATAAAAGAAGAATGATTTTTTCCTTGAAAAATATATTTTAATCCAGAGAAAAAGACTAAAAGAATTAAAAACATGTAACTCATTAATCCTAAGCGGCCAGACATTAGAGTCATGTCTAAAATGTCATTATGGGCTCGGTCTGGAATTTTATTAATTCCCTCCAAAGCAGCGTATTCTGGTTCATAATATTGAGGAAAATTTAAATGTTGCGTTTCTGGTCCAAATCCCAAACTAAAAATTGGTTTTTGTCCAATTAAATCTAAACTATTTTGCCACCAAATAAATCTTAATCGACCGGCTTCTGCTAAATGACTCAATGTTTTAAATCTTATCATCAAGGGATGATCTGTCGCTTTAATCTGCAATGGGGAAATATTAAGAGCCACAATAAAAACAGAAAACAAAACTAAAAAAACAAATAATAATATTGCTAAACGTTTTTGATTTTTCTGCCAGGAAAAAATAATAATAAAAAAGAAAAGGGCCAAGAAAAAGCCAATCCAACTGGCTCGACTCTGCGTCAAAACAAGAATAATCACCGTCAACAAAGATAAGCAGACAAAAATAGGACGAAAAAAAATCTTTTTTAAAAAAGACGTATTTATTGTTTTATCTAAATGCTCTTTTTTTTCTTTTTTAAAAGTTGAAAAAAGAGGGGCCTTTAAATGGTCTTGAGAAGAATAACGGAAAATAATCCAAAAAATAACAGGAAAAACCAATAAAAGCCAAGAGGCTAAAAAATTAGGCTGCCCCAGAGTAGAAAAAACGCGATGCCCCAATGAAGGCGGTTCACTCCAATTAAAAAAATCAAATCCAAGTACTTGTAAAAAACCATAAAGAACAACTAAACCAGTGGTTAAGACAATAATGTAAAAAATGCGAGCAATTTGTTTTCGATTTTTAAGATTGAAAAAAAGAATTAAAAAGAAAATAAAAAAATGGAGCCAAATTAAATACCCCATTTTACGAGTATAATAACCCCAGAAACTATAATGAGATGACTGAGAAAAAATTGTCGCTAAACCAAGAATAAAAATAAATATAAGGGCCGGTAAAACAGGTTTGAATTTTAAAAGTATTTCCTTTAATTTTTTAAGACTAAATTTCTGCCAATTAATGACTAGTTTTAACAACCAAACAAAACACAAAATTTCTACTAAAACCTGAAATAAAAAGCTCTCGCCAATTTGCCAGGTCCCATGAACAAATGGAGCAAAAAATACTGGCGAGCAAGCAAAGATAAGGAGCCAGCCAATCTCGATAATATAATCAAATGCTTTCAAATGTTTATTAGTCATTATTTAAATAATAAGAACCTGGCTTCGCCAGAACCTTGAAATTAAATATTTATTGTATAGAAATTAAGGTAATTTAATTTTAACAAAATTATAAAAAAAATCCAACTAATTTAAGCTGAATTTTAAATAAATGTAAAATAAAAATCCGTACCGCTAGATACGGATTTTTAAATATTTAAATAGTTTCAACTAAGGTTTACGGATCTGCAATGCCAGCTGGTGTCGCATAATGAGCCCCTGCCTCAATGTCACCTGTCGCACTACCTAAACAGTAAATAATGTAGTAACTCAAGTCTGTACCTGACCCAACGTCTGTTGCATTATAAGTGTATACGGTGTCGGCACAAGAGCCATCTGTTCTCGGCTGAGGATTTTCTGGTATTGATCCCATATAAGTTGTTCCACCAGCGTCACAATCTGCTGACTCTGTAAAACCATCTTCATCTAAACATTCGTCTTCAATAAGATTGTCGGTTGGATCAGCTGGATATTTATAAAGATCCATATAAAACAACTCCAAGGCGGTTTGAATCTGTTTAATGTCAGAAACTCGACGAGCGTCTCTGGCTCTGGCTCGAGCAGTATTAAGGGCAATCACAGCTAGAGCAGCCAACAGTCCCATAATGGCGACCACAACCAAAAGCTCAATTAATGTAAAGCCTTTTTTGTTTTTCATAAACTACTGACTTATTTATAATTAATAATTAAAATCTAGTTTTAGTATAACACAAATTTTTTAAAAAGTTATCCACAGCCTTAACCTTAAATATTTATTCGCTTGTCTTTCTTGTCTAACTATTGTTTTTTGCTATAATTAAATCACTTTAATTTTAAATTTTACTTATAATACATAAGATGCCCGAACAAAAAATTAATTTAATCGATGGTGTTTCTCCTCCCAAGGTAGTAATTGACCATCCCAATATAAAGAAACAAAACCAAAGTCGTTGGGTTTTTCGTTCATTGGTCTTTTTCCTTGCTTTAACAATTTTCTTTTCTACAAATGTTATCTTTTCTCAAAATAGTTTAATCACTAATTTAGGTCGCTTGTCTTTTTGGGAAGGAGTAGCTCGTTTAATGGTCGGTAAAGATAAAATTTTAAAAGGAGAGCTGTTAGATCGGACCAATATTTTAATCTTGGGTATGGGCGGAGCTCAACATGAAGGCCCATATTTAACTGACACTATAATTTTAGCCAGTATCAAACCGTCGACCAAGCAAATTGGTCTTTTGTCTATTCCCCGCGACCTTTATGTCCCTATACCAAATTATGGTTGGCGAAAAATAAATTCAGCCAATGCTTTGGGAGTGGCTGAATCAAAAGATGGCGGACTTTTAACCAGCAAAGTGGTTAGTAATGTTTTTGATTTACCTATTCACTATTGGGTAAGAGTAGACTTTAATCTTTTTAAAGAAATGATTGATGAATTAGGCGGGGTTGAAATAGAGGTAGAACAAGGATTTGTTGACAACCAATTTCCTGGAGTAAATTTTTCATACCGAGTTATTAGTTTTGAAAAAGGACCACAAACTATGAATGGAGAAAAAGCTCTTCAGTTTGCCCGCTCTCGACACGGAACCAATGGAGAAGATTCAGATTTTGCCCGGGCCAAGCGTCAACAAAAAATTCTTTATGCTATTAAAGAAAAATTTGAAAAGGAAGATATCATTTCTCAACCTAGAAAAATTTGGGGTTTTTATAATGCGTTAAAAGATAATCTGAGTACCAACTTAGACCTGAGTCAAAGCATTAGATTAGCTAAATTAATCGCCGAGGTTGACTATGAAAACATTGTTACTAAGGTCATTGAAACTGAGCCTAATGGACCATTAAAATCTGAAATTACTCTACAAGGAGCCTTTGTATTAAAAACAAAAAATGGAAACTTTAAAGAGCTATCCAAGATAGCAGAAAACCTTTTAGATAAATCAAATGCCACTGAATTATCTCTTTTTGGGCAAAAAACCACTGGTTCGACAGAAGAGGAGGTGTCATTAGAACAAGTGTTAAATCAAACAACCAGGCTTGTTGTTTTAAATGGTACTTATATAACTGGCCTGGCCAAACAAATAAAAGAAGAATTAACCGAACAAGGTTTTGAAGTTGTCCAAATCGGAAATGCCTTAAGCAGAAATTATAAAAAAAATATAATTTATCAAATCAGTTCTGCTGAAAAACAATTAGAAAAACAAAAATTACAAAAAATACTTAATGGAGAAGTTGATCAAGAATTAAATGAAGGATTAAAACTTTTATTTAAAGACTCTCAAGCTGATTTTTTAATTATCTTAGGTAAGTAACAAATGAAAAAAATTGTTTTACTTGGTCAAGTTAATGTTGGTAAATCAACATTTTTTAATCGTTTAATTAGCAAGCCCAAGGCCATTGTTTCTAAAATACCTGGAACTACTCGGGATCGTAATTTTGGAATTTGTCATTGGCAAGACCAAGACTTTATGATTATTGACACAGGGGGAGTTGAAGAAAAAAAAGCTCAAGATCAAATAGAAAAAGAAGTTAAAAAACATATTATCAAGGCCCTTGCCCAAGCCGATCTTGTTTTTCTTCTTATTGAAATCCGGCCATTGTCTGATTCTTCTTCTGGCCCACCCATTTCTAATTTTGAAAGAGAGATTAGTCGTTTAATAAAAAAATCAAAAAAACCATGTTTCTTGGTTTTAAATAAAGCTGACAATCCTCAGAAAAGAAAGTGGGCCCAGAATCAAGCCTGGTTAAAATTAGGACTTGGCGAGGTCTCTCCTATTTCCGCGGCCAATGGTACCGGAGTTGGTGATTTACTAGATAAAACAATAGATTTTTTTAAAAAAACATCAAAAACAAAATCTAAAAAACCTGAATTAAAAATTATTCCTTTAAAGGTTGCCATCATTGGCAAACCCAATGTTGGTAAATCAACTCTTTTAAATACCTTGTTGGGAGAAGAAAAAGTAATTGTCTCTCCTCTGCCTCACACTACTCGCGGACCTCAAGATACTCTTATTTATTTTCAAAGAAAACCATTGCTGTTAATTGATACGGCTGGCATTCGTCGGCGGGCAAAGATAAAATCAAGTATTGAAAAAATTGGAGTACAAAAATCTTTTGAAACAATTAAAAAAGCGGATCTTGTTTTAATGTTAACTGATGTTTCAGAAAATATCAGTCATCAAGACAAGGCCCTGTTAAACTTTATAATTAAAAAAGACAAGGGGTTGATTGTTGTTGTTAATAAATGTGATTTAAAAAAATCATATCAACTCTGGAATCCCTTGGCTCAATGGGCTCCTCGTATTCTAATCTCCGCCAAGACTGGAGTAAATGTAGAAAAAATATTTCCTTTAATCCAAAAAGTTAATACAAACTATAATCGTTGGATTGAACAAAAAGATTTGACTAATCTCTTAAAAGAAATTATTGTAGAAAGAGAATTTGAGGAAAAAATTTGGAAAAGGGTAAAAATCAAACAAGCTGGAATCAAGCCTCCTGGGTTTTTACTTCAGGTTTCTAGAAATATTATTAGAAGAAAAGCAATTAGACAAGCCCAGATAAATATCATTGAAAAAGAATTAAGAAAAAGATGGCCCTTTGAGGGCACCCCAATAAAAATAAATTTAATAACATGATTTTAATTGTTGGCTTGGGAAATCCAGGGAAAAAATATAATCATACTCGCCACAACATTGGGTTTGAGGTTGTTAATATTTTAGCAAAAAAAGAAAAATGGAAAAAAAGCAAAAAAGCCGAATGCGAATATATTAGAAAACAAATTAGCAACAAAGATGTAGAACTAATTAAACCCATGACTTTTATGAATGATTCAGGAAAATCTGTAAGATATGCTCAAAAAAAACATAATATTCCAGTAGAAAAAATCATTGTTGTTCATGATGATATTGATCTTCCTGTTGGCGCTATTCGGATTAGTAAGAACTCTTCTTCGGCCGGACATAAAGGAGTTCAATCAATTATTCAAGAACTAGGAACAAAAGAATTTGTTAGGCTCCGCCTTGGGATTAGAGCAAAAACAAATGATTTTATTCCAAAAATACCAACAGAAAAATTTGTTTTAAAAAGATTTTCCTTACCAGAAAAAAAATTAGTTAAAAAAGCGATTAATCTATCTGTTCAAGCAATTTCTTTTGCTTTAGAAAAAGGAGCGGCCCAGGCAATGGCTGAATATAATTAAGATATTTTAATATCTATACAATAAATTTTTTGAGGAGAAACTGAATGCAGTAGTATAATTTAAAAAGCCCCGCGGTTGCAGGGCTTTTTATTGCATTATCAAACGGAACTTACTCTAGGGTAAACTCCAGAATCAACGAGCCGTCAGGACCTGACCTAAGTTCAAAATCTTTAGGGATTTGATTTGGAAAAATCTCCGCGGCAACAGCTTGTTTGCCTAGCTGAAAATAACTCCATCTTTCCGGATCATCTTCATCCCGATTATCAACCGTTACATATAGTCTGATTTTATCGTCAGTTTCAAAGTAGGTCCTTTCTATAACTTCTGTGTTTCCAGAAATATGACGATTGAAAATCTCTGTATAATCAGACCAGCAATCGTCAACTCTGCGATCCACTACTACATGAGCTCCGCCAAAATTCTTGTTAAAAACAATTAACTCGCTGTTGTCATAGTCAAATGTTACTTCAACATTTAACAACTTTATGGTGAGCTCTCCGTCCGTGGGTTCTAAAACCTCCCATTTGGCACAGGAGGAAATTAAAACAACGGCTAGTCCAAACAACATTATCTTTCTCATGACCTGTTCCTCCATGTTTATTGAGATTGTTTTTGAAATTTCCCTCCACGTTCCTGCCTACCAGCCCAAGGCCTACGCTTGACAAGCAAGATCAACCTTGACTCATGGCTACTTCCCGGATAGGAGGGATGACCGGTTTTGCCACTGATAAACAGGAAAGTGAAGGAAAAAAAACAACCTGCTATATTTTCTGTTTAACATTTTAGCAGATTTTCAAAATTTGTCAAGAGGATAAATTTCTGTAATTTATCCCTTTTTTAGATTAATCTGACGGGAAATATTTACTAAAATACCAAAGGCAACACAAAAGACAACAAAGCTAGAGCCCCCATAACCAATCAAGGGCAAGGGAATGCCAGTTAGTGGAAATATTCCCAACATTGCTCCCATGTTAATAATTGTCTGAAAAATAAACCAAAAACCAATACCAACGGCTAATAATTTTCCAAAAAACTGATCACTAAGAGCGGCCAAGCGAAAAATGCGATAAGTCATGTAAAAATATAAGACGATTACTATTAATATTGCCACAAAACCAAGCTCTTCAGCCATAACAGCAAAAATTGAATCGCTGATTACCTCTGGAAGATAAGAAACCTTTTGTGAAGAATAGCCCAGCCCTCGTCCTAAAATTCCTCCTGAACTAATAGCCAAAATAGCCTGAGTAATGTGATAGCCAATTCCTGACGGATCTAATTCTGGATGAAGAAAAGCAGTAATGCGATCCCATGAATAAGAAGTTTTTTGAAGCATATATAAAACAGCGGGAACGGCCACCACTATTAATCCACTTATATATAATATCCTTCCTCCAGCCATGAAATAAATCACCATGGCCAGAGAAAGAAAAACCATTAGAGTGCCAAAATCTGGTTGAAGAATAATTAAAACAGAAACAATTATTAAAAAAACGACAAATGGCAAAAAGACCTCTTTAAAACTTTTAATTTTATCCTTGTTTTTACTTAACCAGGCTGACAAATAAATAACAAAGGCCAGTTTGGCAAGCTCTGACGGCTGAAAAACAATCCCTAGATCAACCCAACGATGGGCCTGATCTTTGGCCAAACCAATCCCGGGAAGAAAAACCATACCCAAAAGAAAGAGGGTTAATAAGAATAAGATTAAAGACCATTTTTTAAAAAATTGATAATTAAAAAAAGAAAAAGCTAAAAATAAAATTAGCCCTGGTAAAAGGCCGCGGAGCAATTGATGTTTTAAATGAAAAAAACAGTCATCAAATTTTTCACAGGCAACAAAATAACTTGCCGATGAAAGAAAAAGTAAGCCGATAAAAATTAAAATAAAAAAACTGATAATTAAAATATAATCAGGCTGGTGAAATTCTTTTTTCTTTAACATAACTACAAATTGACTATTAGTAAAACAGAAAAAAGACAAATAACCTGGACAAGCAAAAGCGCGCTTGCCAGCAGATTTACTATTTTTTCTTGACGCAGAAGATAAAAATGAAAAATAAGAATTAAATTAATTAATAAAATTCCTAAACTTAAAATAGGGTAAATTAATAATCTTACCCAAGAACCAATTAAATTAGCATTGAATAGAATATCTGTATGTAAAAGGACTGGTTCTGCCCTTCCCCAGAAGATGAAAAAAAGGTAAGCCCAAACAAATAGATTTAAAATTAAAGCCAATAAAATCAAGCTTAACATTTTCCTGTCTCTCCAAAATTTCTTTTTTTGAACCTGTTGTAATGTTTGTTCAAAGGTCATAAAAATAATTTAAAGCTATATTAACCATATAGAAAATTATTAAGATTGACAAGTTTTAAATATTGTTTAAAATAAAACACATGGCTCACAAAAAGGCAGGCGGCTCAACATCTTTGGGTCGCGACTCACAATCTAAAAGATTAGGCGTTAAAGCCGCGGGCGGACAAAAAGTTTGGCCGGGAGTTATTATTGTTAGACAAAAAGGAACAAAATTTCACCCAGGAACAGGTGTCCGTTGCGGTAAAGACCACACTCTTTATGCCATCACTAAAGGTAATGTTTTTTTTAATCAGAAAAAACAAAAAAAATTTGATGGAAAATTAGTTAAAAGAAAATTTGTCAGTGTTAAATAAATAAATTTAGATAGTATTTAAAAAAGAGTCGGTCAATGACTCTCTTTTGTTTCAAATTTTAAAATTTATTCTTCTTCTAATTGTTCTGGAGGTTCCCCTCCCAAGATTAACAAAGCTCTATCTAATTGCGGATCACGATCATGTAAATAGTCCTCTTCTGTGTGTTCGACTTCAATATCTGGAATAATTCCTTCTTCATTAATTGAACGGCCTAGAGGAGTATGCCAATAAGCGACTGTAAGTTTTAAAGCAGAGTTGTCGCTTAGTGTTTCTAACTCCTGAACCGAGCCCTTGCCAAAAGTCTTTTCTCCTAAAATTGTTGCTTGATTATAGTCTTGAAGAGCTCCAGCTAAAATCTCTGAAGCAGAAGCAGATCCCTGATTAACTAAAACAATTGTGGGAATGTGTTTTAAATCTGCCCATCCTGGAGCTCTATATTCTTTTTCTTTGCCTTCAGCGTCTCTAGAGAAAACCGCTATTTCTCTGTCTATCCAATATCCAGCCATGTTAACTGCCGTATCTAAATAACCGCCCGGATTATTACGTAGATCAAGAATTAACCCATTAGGATTAGCTCTAACAACAACCCTGGCAATATTCTTAAAATCTTTCCAAGTATCTTCAGAAAAATGAGAAACTTTTAAATAAGCAATTTTATTTCCCTTTAATTCCCAGGAAACTGTTTTAATATCAATAACGTCACGAACCACATCAACGTTTTTAGTTTTTGTCTCTCCTTCATGCCAAATAGTTAAAGTAACTGTTGTTCCCTTTGGTCCCCTGATTAAGTGGACGGCCTCATCAAGACCCATCCCGCTGGTGTCTTTTCCATCAATAGCAAAAATCTTATCACCTGGTCTCAGGCCTGATCGAAAAGCTGGAGTATCAGGCAAAGGGGCAATAATGGTTAGTCGTCCTTCTTTAATTCCAATTTCCATACCCACTCCCTCAAAGCTACCAGACATATTTTCAAGAAATTTTTCCGCTAATTCTGGTTCTAGAAAAATAGAATAAGGATCATCCAATCCCATGACCAATCCTTTTAAAGAACCATAAAACAGATTTTTATCATCCACCGGCTGTTTTACATAATTCTCTTTGGCCGCTAACCAAACCTCCCAAAACAATTCATTATCAAAATCAGGACTAATTTCTTCTGAAACAACAGGGGGAAATTTTTGTTGAATTAAATTTTCTCCTAAAATAATGCCAAAAATAAGAAAAACTATAGAAATAATGATTAATAAGATAATTGCTTTTTTTTGAGAAATCATTTTCATAACAATGTATTTTTAAACCCCAGGTGTTTATAGGCCAACGGAGTAGCTGTCCTTCCCCTTAGGGTTCGATCTAAAAAGCCTGATTGAATTAAATAAGGCTCATAAATCTCTTCAATGGTATTTAAATCCTCACCAGTAGCTACGGCTAATGTTTTTATCCCTACTGGTCCACCTGAAAATTTTTCGATTAAACAAGATAAAATGCGTCTATCTGTGTGATTTAATCCTAAATTATCTATTTCTAACATTTCCAAAGCCTGCTGAGAAGTCTTTTGATCAATTTTTTCCTGACCATGAACCTGGGCAAAATCTCTTACTCTTTTTAAAAGTCGATTAGCTACTCTTGGGGTAAAACGAGAACATTGGGCAATCTCTTGGGCTGCTTTTTCTCCAATCTTTATTTTTAAAATATTAGCTGAGCGCAAAACAATCTCCTTAATTTCCGAGGTCTGATAAAAATTTAATTGATAAACAACCCCAAAACGATCGCGCAAAGGCGGAGAAACCAAACTCGGCCTAGTTGTTGCCCCAATTAAAGTAAACTGAGGGAGATCTAATCGCAAAATTTTAGCACTCGGGCCCTGGCCAACAATTAAGTCTAGGGCGTATTCTTCCATGGCCGGGTATAAGACTTCTTCAATCGACCGATTAAGACGATGGATCTCGTCGATAAACAAGATGCCTCCGTCCTTTAATGAGGTGAGAATAGCGGCCAAATCCCCCATTTTTTCTAATGCCGGACCAGAAGTAACTTGAATTTCTGCCTCTGTTTCATTCGCCATAATATAGGAAAGAGTTGTTTTCCCGAGCCCATGTGAACCATGAAAAAGAACATGATCTAAGGGTTCTTTTCGCTGATGGGCTGCCTGAATAAAAATTCTTAAGTTAGCTTTTAATTTCTCTTGACCAATAAATTCTTCTAAAATCTTTGGTCGTAAATTCAAATCCATTTTCTTGTCTTCGGGCAGCTCTTTTTGTGAAATAATATTATTATTGTTTTTCAAAGCCATATCAGACAATTTTAACATCTTTAAATAGTTTGTCAAAAAATCAATTCTTGTCATAAACTAAAATCGTGCTATAATGTTATAATCTACTTAGGCGCGCATAGCTCAGCGGTCAGAGCACAGGCCTTATAAGCCTGGGGTCGGGGGTCCGAATCCCTCTGCGCGCACCATTCTTTATTTTAATAACTAAATTATGTTTAAAATTATTATCGGCCTTTTAATTGTTGTTGCTGGAGCCTTAATGACTATAAAATCTGCTTGGTTTTTAAGAAATTTTGGTCGGATTAATTGGGCAGAAGATAAGTTTCCCTCTGAGGGGGGCACAAGATTTTTCTATAAAATATTAGGAATTATTATTATTTTCCTTGGTCTTTTTGTTATGACTGGCATTTGGAATGATATTCTAAATGGAATCTTCAAACTGTTTGGTGGTCGATAATTATTAAAAAGGGCCCGTAGTTCAGTTGGTCAGAACGCCTCATTTGCAATGAGGAGGTCAGCGGTTCAAATCCGCTCGGGTCCACTTTCTTAAAATGGTTTGTATAATAACGAGTTATACGAAATTCAAGCCTGAGCCTATCAAGCTATCGATTGTTTTATAAACTTTAAATGATTACAATAATTTTATGAAGCTAAAAAACAAAATTGCCGTCATAACAGGTGCAAGTACTGGTATTGGTCGTGCTATCGCCGTCAAGCTCGCTTCGGAAGGTGCGAAAACTATACTTTTAGCTCGCTCAAAAGATGAGTTAGAAAATACACTTAAACTTGTGAAGCAAGCTGGCGGTGAAGGAAAAATTTTTTGTATTGATCTGAGACAGATTGATGAGATAAAAAAACTTGCTCAGAGTATTAAAGAATCAGAAGGCGAAATTGATATTCTCGTTAATGTGGCTGGAATTTGGCATTCAAAAGATAAGGCATTTTCGGGGATTGAATTTCGCCTTCTGACGTGGCAACTGAAGCGTACAAAAAATTTTTCCCAGAGGACGCTACACCAGACAATGCACTTCAACCTGAAGATGTCGCGAGCTTGGCTTTGTTTTTAGCCTCAAAAGAGGCAGACCATATTACTGGACAAATTATTGTAATCAAACAAAAGAATGTTAAAAACTAAATCGAGGAAGGGCTCAGGCTTGAACTCAAGGGGACGCTACGCTTTCGCCTCCGCTACGCTACGGCTCACCCTCGCCTAACACAGCGTATGCGGCTCAGGCCTCAGCTCGGCCTTCGCCCACATTTGCTTGTTAGCTTAGCTGGTTTTTGAAAAAATTGTACCAGCACACTCACAAGCAAACGTCGTATACGCAGGAACGTTATGTGAAATTTTTCAAAAGACAAAGTTTTATTAATTAGTATTTTTCTTTACTACTATGAAACAACAAATTAATCCAAAAGGTTCCGCTGAAATTATGGGTGCATACTCACATGGCTTAAAAATTGATGTGGGTAATTCCAAAATGATTTTCGTTACAGGACAAATCGCTATGGATAAAAATGGAAATGCGATTGCACCTGATGATATAGAAAAACAAACCGAATTTGTTTTTGAAAGCATTCGAAAAATATTGAATGAGGCAAATTCATCATTAGATGATGTTGTTAAAGCTGTTATCTATGTCACAAAAATGAGCGATTTTTCAAAAATTTCTCCAATCAGGAATAAATATTTTGCTAATTCAAAACCAGTGAGCACTTTAGTAGAAATTAGTAAGACTGTCAAAGAAGGTTGTGATATTGAAATTGATGTAATCGCAGTAAAGAAAGAATAATTTTTATATATAATTATTAAAGAAAAAGCCTATCAAAATAAAATTAACTAAAAATTATGCGCCATTTAAAAAATTTATTATCAATATTTCAATAGCATTTATAATAACCTATTTCCTGTTTGGTTTATTCCTTTTTCTCAAACAAAAATCAATGATTTATTATCCAGATAATCAAGATTTTGAAAACTGCGCTGGATTTAAAGATTATAAAAAAATAAATTATAATGGAACAAGATTTTATTATAAACAGGGCTCTTTTGATACGGTCATTGTTTATTATCATGGAAATGCAGGATCTGCCTGTGACCGCAGTTATTTTAAATCAACTTTTGAACAATCAAACAATTCATTAATTTTTGTGGAATATGCTGGCTATTCAAATGACAATAAAAAACCGTCTAAAAAATTAATACTTGAAGATGTTCAGAATATTCACAATTTTGTTGAAGAGAATTCTTTCAAAAATGTAATAGTTTACGGTCAAAGCATTGGTTCCGGAGCGGCAAGTTATCATGTCTATATAGGAAATGTTGATTCTTTAATTCTGGTTACGACATTTTCAAGATTAGATGATGTTGCCCAATCAAAGTACATTATTTATCCTGCATCAATTCTATTGAGGGAAAAATATGATAATATAAAATGGCTCCAGAATTTTGAAGGAAATATAATTATATTGCATGGTGATAGTGATTTTGTAATCCCCCATAGATTTTCTCAGAAATTATTTGACGAAATTCTAACTGAAAAAAAAGAATACGTGTTGATCAAAGGAAAAGGACATAATGATATTTGGACTTCTGCTATTTTTAGGAATAAGCTTATTGAATTTATTAACGGGGTACAGAATTAACTATGCGCTCCCTCTGGTCGCTTGGAAACGCTGCGTTTTCGCTCCACCCTGTTTCGCTCGGGTCCACTTTATTAAATTATCAACATAATAATGTCAAAAATAATAAAACCAAAAATAATAATTGTAGATAAAGACGATAATATAATTGGCCATAAAGACAGGGGCACTCTAAAAAAAGAAGATATATATCGAGTTTCTGCTTTATGGATTACCAACTCTAGCGGGAAGATATTACTTGCTAGACGTCATTGTAATAAATCTCATCATCCAAGAAGATGGGGCCCTGCTGCTGCCGGAACCGTTGATGAGGGTGAGAGTTATGAAAAGAATATAATCAAAGAAGCCGAAGAGGAACTTGGACTTAAAAACATTAAACCAACACCGGGACCAAAGAGAAAAACCAAAGGAGAATATTATCATTTTACTCAGTGGTACACATTAATTACTGATAAAGATATTAATGAATTTAAAATTCAAGAAGATGAAGTTGAAGAAATTAAGTGGTTTTTAAAAGAAGAATTATTGAAAGAACTGGAAACGCGCCCTGAGAATTTTTTGCCTAAAATGAAAGAATACGTTAAATTATTTTAAATCTACTTTTTATGGATTTAATACAAGCTATCTCACTTATTGGCGCTCTAGGAATCGGAAGTATAATTGGAATCTTGGTAATTATTGTACCTGTAGAAAAATTTTATATTCTATAAAGTTAAACAAACACCACCCATGATTACTAATAAACAAATTCTCAATCAAATTAAAAAAAGAATTTCAAAAAAACCTTTATTTTATATTACCCGAGAGAAAGAAAGAGCCTCTGGTTTAGGTAGGTTAGTAAATTACAAAACTGTTACCAATACTCCTCCCAAAGATACGACAGAGATTTTAGAAAAAAAAACTTTACCCCTCAGCTCTATTATTGTTTTTAAAAACAATGTAAAAATTCAAAGACTAGCTAAACAAAAAAAATTAAAACTTTTAAATCCAGATTATCATTTAGTGGAAAAATATGAAAATAAGATTAGCCAATACAAATGGCTAAAAACAATTATTCCTGCAAGTTTACCAAAAACAGTTATTACTACTCCAAATAAAAGTTCTTTTCAAAAATTAAAAAAAACCCTGGGGTCTTCATTTATTGGTCAATTCAACCGTAGCCATACTGGCCAGGGTACTCTTTTAATTTCTCAAGCCAAACAATGGAAAGAGTTAATTGAAAAATTTCCTCAAAGACAAATAAAATGTACTCAATTTATCAACAGCCCCGCTATTACCGTCAGTATTTGTCTTTGGCAAAAATGCGTTTTAATCGGCACTCCTAGTTATCAAATAACCGGCTTAAAACAGTTAACTGATTTTCCTTATTCTACAACAGGCAATGATTGGTCTCTAGCTCAAAAAACTCTTAATTCAAACGATTTTAAAACAATTAAAGCCTTGTCTGAAAAAATTGGACAAGCTATGATTAAAAATGGTTGGCAAGGGTTGTTTGGTATTGATTTTATCAAAGGAAAAAAATGGCTGGTTATTGAAATCAATGCCCGGCAACCAGCCTCAACTGGTTTAGAAACCGCTTTACAAAAAAAACAAGGCAAGGGAATTACCATCTTTGCCGCTCATGTCGCTGCTTTATTACATCTGCCCTTACCTGGAACCGGTGAACAGATTGAAAAATCTTTTCAAAGAATTAATCGCGGAGCTCAGATTATTATTAGAAAAAAGAATAAAAATAGCCTTAAATTTAAAAAAATTAACTATTCAGATATTAAAATAATTAAGGGTGATTTAAAAACAGAAAAACACAATACTGAATTATTTAGAATTCAAAATCTTAAAACCGGATTTATTACTAAAAACAATCAATTAAACACCTTTGCCAAACAATTGCTAAAAAACTTCAAATGAATGAACAAACATTTAAAATTCCAGAGTCTGGCCAAAAGATTATTGATTCATATTTAAAAATGGTTATTGGCGGCAAGCCCATTATTTGTCCTTATTATACTAATTTAAAAAAACAAAGAGCCGCCTTGAGAGTATTCCTGGGCAAGGCTTCAGCTCAAGAAATTATTAATGAAGCAAATTTCGTTAGTTTAAAAGAAGAAGTTGATTTAAACAAATTATCAGAGCAAAGGCTTTACCAATTTTTAGTTGAACATAATCTTGGGATTGATTGTTCTGGTCTGGCCATTTATGTTCTTCAAGCTGTTTATCAAGAAAACAAAAAAATAAATATTTTAAAAAAAATAAAAATCATTTCGTTTTTTAGAAATCCCTGGCGCTGGCTTATTGCTTGGCTCAGGCCAATAGAAAATATCAGTGTTCGCGTTCTCGCTAATGACAAAAATAGTTTTCTGATTAATGATTTTCAAAAAATTAAACCAGATGATATGTTAATTCGCACCGACCTCAGACATGTTTACTTAATAACAAAGGTAAAAAAAGAAAATAACCAAATTAAAAAAATTGTCTATGTTCATGCTCCCAGACCAAAACAAAGAGATTATTTTGGTCCAGGGGTATTTCAAAATACTATTCTCTTAGAGAAAAGTGGCTTAAAAGAATTAAGTGAAAAAATGAACGATGAAATAGTAATTCGACGGTTAAAATTTTAACTATGACTGATATTTTAAATCATTCTATCTTAAACACGACCCTAGTTTTTGTTATTTTTTCTGGTTTAGTAGCGTTTATTGGCGCTCCTTTGTTGATTCGTTTATTAGAAAGATTTAAAATTAAAAGAACTTTTGAAGTTGGTTTGGCCAAGGGAATTGGTCATCGAACAGAGAAAACTGGCACGCCCATTATGGGTGGTTTATTAATAGTAATTACAATTTTAGTTGTTACTGTTATTTTTAATTGGGATCAAAGATTTACTTATGTCCCTATCGGCGTAATGTGTTTAGCCGCTGTTTTAGGAGCTTGGGACGATGTATTAAATGTTTTTGGCAAAAAACGGCATGTCCGTTCTTTAAAAATGACCTTTAAATTAATTAAGGTTCATAAAAATATCCTGTATCGTTCTTACTTAGCCATTACTCTGCCTTGGATAATATTCCGCAACAGTTTTCATATTTTTAGTCCTCAACCAAACCGCGGGGTTTTGCCTCATGAAAAAATCCTTTTACAAATTACTGCCGGAGCGATTACGGCCTGGTGGATTGTTTTTAAATTGGGTGAAGAATGGCTTTATGTGTGGATTCCTTTTAATGGTGAAATCTTCTTAGGTTATTGGATGCTCCCTATTATTATTTTTATTGTTGTTTTCCTTGCCAATGCTGTTAATATTTCTGATGGTCTTGATGGGCTTTCTGGAGGAGTTTTAATCTCTGCCTTTGGTGGATTAGCTATTTTAAGTTATTTTCAAGGAAGTCTTCCGTTCTCTGTTTTAAACGCCACAGTTATTGGAGCTTTGATTGCTTATGTTTATTTTAATATTAAACCGGCTCGTTTTCAAATGGGTGACGTTGGCTCTTTAGCCATGGGCTCTTTGTTTGCCGTAATGATGCTTGCCCAAAATCGTTTAATGTTAATCCCGTTTTTTGGGTTTATCTTTTTGCTTGAAATTTTCTCTGTAATTTTACAAACTTTTTGGCGCTATGGTTTGGGCCGCCGCCTTTTTAAAATGGCTCCCCTCCACCATCATTTAGAATTTCATGGTTGGAGTGAAGAAAAAATAGTAATGCGCTTTTGGCTTATTAATTCATTTATGGTTATTATTGGCTTATGGCTAGCAATGCATTAAAATCTCTTATTTTAAACACATCTATAAATCTTAATGACAAAAACAGGTCTATTTTGATTTATGTTGAAGGAGCTTTTAATTTAAAGATGCGGGGGAAAATGCCTTCGCGAGCGAAAACAGCTGATGGAATTTTACGCTATGCTCAATATAGGGTAGTTGGAGTAATTGACTCTCAGTGCAAAAAAACAGATGTCTCAACAATTTTAAAAACAAACAAAAAAATTCCTATTTTTAAAACCATTCAAGAAGCCAAGGAAAAAACCAATGCCAATACTTTAGTTATTGGCATTGCTCCTGAAGGAGGGCAGTTGCCCAAACTCTTCCTTAATGATTTATGCTGGGCCTTAGAAAATGGACTTGATATTGTCAGTGGCATGCATTCCCCTCTCTGTTCTTTTCCTCAACTTAAAAAAGCAGCCGAAAAAGAAAAAAGAAAAATTTGGGAAACAAGAATTCCTCCTCAAAACCTCCCTCTGGCTAGTTGTCAAGCCTATCAAATAAAAAAACCCATTGTTTTGACTGTGGGGACTGACGCCGCTATTGGTAAGTTAACCGCTACTTATGAATTAGTAAAGATGATCAAGAATAAAGGATTAAAGCCCTGTCTTATTCCCACCGGACAAACCGCTATTATGATTGAGGGCTGGGGCATTACTGTTGATAAATGTGAAGGCGACTTTATGGCCGGAGCAGTTGAAAAAATGATTTTAGAAAAAGAAAAAGACAATCCCGATATTTATTTTATTGAGGGACAGGGCTCATTGTTTCATCCGGCTTATTCAACAACTTCTCTAGCTCTAATTCACGGCGCCTGCCCAACCCACTTAGTTTTGGTTCATCGACCACAAAGGAAAAGAATTACTGGATGTCAATTACTGCCATTACCAGAAATCAAAAATGCTATTTATGCCTATGAAAAATCTGTTCTCCCTAATTTTAGAAACACAAAAGTAGTCGCTATTGCCTTAAATACTCAGGGCTTAGAAGAAAAACAAGCTAAAGAAGTAATTAAAAGAACAGAGAAAGAAACCGGGTTGCCAACAACTGACTTAATTCGCTGGCCAAAAGATTGGACAAATTTATTTATTTAAAATGACAGAACAAAAACACATTCATTTTATTGGAATATGTGGCGTCGGCATGGGCGCCATTGCTGTTATGATGAAAAAAATGGGTTGGCAGGTAACCGGCTCTGATAAAGGATTCTTTCCTCCCATTAGTGATTTTCTAAAAGAACATCAAATTGACTTTTACCCTGGCTGGCATCCAGAAAAGATGAATCAACCAGAAATAGTTGTTGTTGGTAATTTTATCTCTTTAAAAAACCCTGAATACTTGTTTTCTAAAGAAAAAAATTTAACCATTAAATCTTATCCTGAAATAGTGGCTCAGTATATTATTAAAAAGAATTCCATTGTCATTACCGGAACTTATGGCAAAACTACTATTGCTGCCTTTCTGGCTCATTTATTTAAAAAGGCTGATTTAAACCCAAGTTGGTTTGTCGGTGGTCTGGCAAAAAACCTTGACTCTGGAGCTGAAAACAATCAGGGTAATTGGAGTATTGTTGAGGGAGATGAATATACTACGGCTCGCTGGGATCCTTATCCAAAATTCTTTTTATACAAACCCACTCACTTAATTTTGACTTCTATTGTTTGGGATCATCTAGATGTTTTTCCTACAGAAAAAAAATATAATCAAGTCTTCCAAGAGCTTATTAAATTAATTCCCCAAAATGGACAAATTATTGCTGCTCAGAGAGAAAATGATCAAAAAATAGATAAGATTGTTAGTCAAACTAAGGCTGAAATTACTCGCTATGGTAAAAAGGGTTTAAAATTTAGTGATAAAAACTATACTTATGAAATAAACTCTTTAAAAAAAGGTTCTTCTGAATTTACTATTTACTGCAATGGGAAAATTTTAAGTAAATTCACCACCTCTTTGTTGGGAGAACATTTGATTGAAAATTTATCCTCTGGTATTGCCTTGGCCCATAATATAGGAATTGATTTGAACATAATTAAAAAATCAGTAGCTGGCTTCCAAGGGGTCAAACGTCGTCTAGAAATAAGAGACAAAGTAAATGAAGTTAAGATTATTGATGACATCGCTCATTCTCCAAGTAAAGCTCAGGTTAGTTTAATGGCGGTGAGAAAACATTTTCCTCAAGCAAAAATATTTGCTGTTTATGAGCCCAATGTGGGTAATCGTACTATTAGTAGTCAGAAATTTTATTCTCATGTTTTTAATCAAGCTGATTATTTAATTATTCCTCGTTTATCCAAAACCAAGACTGATGCTCATCAAGAGAAAAGAATGGATGGACAAGAATTGGCAAATATTATTAGACAAAAAAATAAAGAAACAAAAGTTCTTTATTTAGAGGATGATGACAAATTAGTTGATTTCTTAGTCAACGAAGTTAAACCAAAAGATGTGGTTATTTTTCTCGGTTCTCATGGTTTTAGAGGAATGATAGAACAAACAATTACTTGCCTTCGTCAATCACCTCAAGGCTAACTTTTTCATTGTCAATGTCAATCTTTCCTACCTCAAGAGTAATCCCACAAGTATTACATTCTAAAACACTTCCCACAGATAAATCTGTTGAACCAGGGAGCTCAATATTATTTTTACATTCTGGACAAACTAAATTCATAAAGTTATTATAAGGACCTGCTCACTGCGTTCGCAGAACCTTGATTTTCGCTACGCTCAAATTAAGCAAAGCTTGAAATTAAAAATTAATTGTATAAATAATAAGGTAATTTAATTTTAAAAAAAAGAGCAACTAATGTCAATGAATAAAACCTTACAAAAATCATATCCTAGCCTGGCTAATAAAATTGGTTTGCCTAGTCTTTGGATTAAACATGAATATTTAAACGAAGCCGGTTCCCATAAAATCAGGTTACTAGAAAAACTCATTAAAGATCATTTAAAAAGAGATCAAAAAAAATTTGTTATTTCTTCTTCAGGAAATGCAGCTATTGCTGCGGCTCATTTTCTTACCAAATATGTAAAAACAAAGAGTAGTTTAATGATTTTTGTTTCAAAAAATATTTCTGTAGAAAAAATTCAACGTTTGAAAAAAACCATTGGCATCTGCCAAGATGTTAAGATTAAAAAAGTATTAAGACCTAAACAGCAGGCCTTTTTATTTTCTAAAAAACATAAAGCAGTTTTTTTGCGTGGTTCAACTGAACCAACAGCTCCCCAAGCTTATTATTCTTTGGCCAAAGAATTAAGCCAAATTCCGAATTTAAAATCTGTTTTTATTCCTACTTCTTCTGGTATTACTGCCCTCGGGCTACATCAAGGGTTTAAAAAATTAAAAAAGAAAATAGAAATTCATCTGGTCCAGACTGAAAAAATTCACCCCTTAACTAGAAATTTTGACCATCAATTTTCTCCTCGAAAAACCTCATTGGCCGGGGCTATTGTTGATCGTATTGGCTTAAGAAAACAAGAAATTAACAAGGCGGTTCAAGAATCATTAGGCTCAGGCTGGATTATCAGTGATCAATCCTTAAGACAGGCTAAAAAATTATTAAAAACTGAAACGGGTATTTCAATGAATGCATATAATTCCCTCTTATCCTTGGCCGGAGTAATTAAAGCCAGAAAAACAAAATGGCCCTTGTCTGGAACGGTTTGTTGCCTTTTCACTGGTTATTGATAATATTAATTAGATAATTTATGAATTTCAAAATCCAAGGAGGTCAAAAATTAAAAGGAACTGTTACTACTAACACTTCAAAAAATGCCGCGGTTGCTTTAATGTGTGCCTCTCTTTTAAATAAAAACAAAACTGTTTTAAAAAACGTCCCTCATATTGAAGAGGTTAACCGCATTATGGAGGTTTTAAAAAGCTTGAAAATAAAGATTGATTGGGTTGATAAAAATGATTTAGAAATTATTCCCCCCAAAAAAATAAATATTAACAATCTTGACCATAAAGCAGCCATTAAAACCAGGAGTATTATTATGCTTATGGGGCCCTTAACTCATCTGCTTCCTAATTTTAAACTTCCTCAGCCCGGCGGTTGTAAATTAGGACTAAGAACTGTCCGCCCTCATTTATTTGCCTTAGAAAAACTAGGGGTAAAAATAAAAACACTTTCCAGGTTTTATCAAATCTCTAAAACTAGTTTAAAGCCAGCCGAAATTGTCTTATATGAATCAGGGGATACAACCACAGAAAATGTTTTAATGGCGGCAGCAAAAATTCATGGAAAAACTACAATTAAGCTGGCTTCTGCCAATTATCAGGTTCAAGATCTCTGTTATTTTTTATTAAAATTAGGGGTAAAAATAACCGGGATTGGCACGACCACCTTAACTGTTCAGGGAAAACCAAATATTAACAAACCAATTAACTATTATTTAAGTGAAGATCCAATTGAATCAATGTTCTTTTTAGCAGTAGCCGCCACTACAAATTCTGCTTTAACCATTAAACGCTGTCCTATTGAATTCTTAGAGCTAGAATTACTTAAACTAGAAAAAATGAATTTTAAATTCAAGATTTTGAGAAAATATAAAGCTAGAAACGGCTTTACCAAGCTAGTTGACATTAAAACATATCCTTCAAAATTAACTGCTTTAGAAGAAAAAATCTATGCTCGGCCATTTCCAGGATTAAATATTGATAACCTGCCGTTTTTTGTTCCCATTGCTACTCAGGCCAAAGGGGAAACCTTAATTCATGATTGGGTCTATGAACATCGGGCTCTTTACTACACTGAATTGGCTAAACTAGGAGCAAAAATTATCCTTGCCGACCCTTATCGCGTCTATATTAAAGGTCCGGCAAAATTAAAAGGAACAGAAATCATTTGTCCCTCTGCTCTCAGGCCGGCCGCTATTATCCTCATTGCCATGCTTGCGGCTCAAGGCACTTCTGTTTTAAGAAAAATGTATTCAATTAACCGAGGCTATGAAGATCTTTATCACCGCCTTAACAAACTGGGTGCAAAAATACAACTCGTATAAGATTTAATAATATAAATAAGTTGTTTTAATCTATGCATATTTTAAAAAAATTAGCCCCCTTATTCATCGTCATTGCTGCAGCTCTATGGGGCCTGGACGGTATAGTCCTTAGACCATCACTTTATAGTTTACCCGTACCACTGGTGGTTTTTGTGGAACATGCTTTGGCCTTTTTAGTCATGTTGCCATTTTTTATTAGAGAGTTCAAAGAGGTCAGAAAACTTAAAAAGGGTGATTGGGGAGCTTTTGTTTGGGTTGCTATTTTTGGTGGAGCCATTGGAACAATGGCCATTACCAAAGCCTTATTCTATGTTAACTTTGTCAATCTTTCAATAGTAATATTATTACAAAAATTTCAACCACTTTTTGCCATCTTACTAGCCTGGTTAATTCTCAAAGAAAAATTGCCTAAAAAATTCTTTGCTTGGGCTGGTCTAGCGGTTATTGGTGGTTATCTTGTAACCTTTGGCCTAGAAACACCAAATCTTTCTACTGGTGAAAAAACAATTGCGGCTGCTTTATTTTCCTTATTAGCCGCTTTTTCTTTTGCCTCTTCAACTGTCTTTAGTAAACGAGCCATTCAAAAAATAAGCTTTAGAATAGGTACTTATCTGAGATTTGGCGTAACTTCTCTGATTATGTTATTAGTGGTTATAGGGACAGGAGATATAAATAATATTAATCAAATCAACCTACATCAATTTATTACTTTTTTAATTATTGTCTTTTCTACTGGTGGCCTGGCTATCTTCTTATATTATTATGGTTTAAAACAAGTGACTGCTTCGGTTTCTACTATTTGCGAGTTGGCTTTTCCTCTTTCTGCTATTTTATTTGAATACTTGATCCGCAACAACCTCTTGTCTTGGGCCCAATGGGCGGGAGTAATAATCCTAATCTATAGTATTTATAAAGTTTCAATAATGAAAGAGGGGCGAGACAAATATCTTAATAATTAAAATAATCTTGCCAAATTTTTTCAAATAATCTAAACTAATAAATAATAAATAAAATAACTAATAATTATATGGCAGAACAACAAATTAAAGTTCCTGGGGGTAAGGAATTAATTGATGCTCGCCTTTTATTAGAAAAAGTAGGGATCGCTGAAAAAATGACCGTGGCTGATTTAGGTTGTGGCCGCCGCGGATATTTTACTTTACAAGCAGCCAAATTAATTGGTCCTGATGGTTTAGTTTATGCTGTTGATGTAGTTAAATCAGCCCTGGAAAATGTTAACAGTATGGCCAATTTATTTGGTATTCCTAATATTAAGACTCTTTGGGCTAATTTAGAAATTCCTCAAGCAACGAAAATCCCTAATGAATCTGTTGACTTAGCCATGATTAATAATGTCCTTTTTCAAACAAAAAGAGATGATTTAATTATTCAAGAAGCCGTCCGAACTTTAAAAAAGAATGGAAAACTTTTAATCACTGATTGGAAAAAAACCCAAGCTCCTTTTGGTCCGCCGATTCAGGACCGAACCGGACCAGAACAGGTAAAAAGAAACGCTGACAGATGTGGTTTGATTCTAGGAAAAGAAGTTAAAGCCGGTCCTTATCACTACGCCCTAGTTTTTGTTAAAAATTAACCCCTTGCCTTTTTTTATTTATCTTGTATAATATGTTTACACTAGCTTAATACCCTTAAGCTAGTTTAATTTATATTAATTTAATCTTATGAACACAATCTTATCGGCAATTGAAGAAATTTGCCAAGAAAAAAAACTCTCTAAAGAACAGGTTTTGGGAGCGATTGAACAAGCTCTAGCTTCAGCTTATCGTAAAGATTTCGGTAATAAATTACAAAATCTTAAGGTTATATTTGAACCAGAAAGTGGTCAAATGAAAGTTTTTGATGAAAAAATCGTAGTTGAAGACTTTGATGAGGAAGAAAAAGAACAAGATACAGAAAATCAGGAAGATAAAAAACGATTTAATCCTAAAACAGATATTCAACTATCTGAAGCTAAGAAAATGAAAAAGAAGGCTAAAATTGGTGATGTTATTAAACAAAAATTGGAAATTCCTGCTGAATTTGGCCGTATTGCCGCTCAAACAGCCAAACAAGTAATTGTTCAGAGATTAAGAGAAGCCGAAAGGGAAAGTATTTACGAAAAGTACAAAGAACAAGAAGGAACAATTATTAATGGTATTGTCCAAAGACAGGAAAGACAATCTATCTTAATCGATTTAAAGGATACTACTGCTATTCTTCCTTTAAATGAGCAGGTTCGTGAGGAACGATATCATCCTGATCAAAAAATTAAATTTTATGTACTTTCTGTTAATAAAATAACTAAAGGGCCTGAAATTATTCTCTCTCGTCGTCATCCAGAAATATTAAAAGAATTGTTTAAATTAGAAATTCCAGAAGTCGCTAATAACACAGTGGAAATAAAAGCCATTGCTCGAGAAGCGGGAAGCAGGTCAAAAGTGGCTGTCTGGACCAAAGAAGAGTCAATTGACCCAATTGGCGCTTGTATTGGGCAAAGAGGGGTAAGGATTCAGACCATTATTAATGAAATTGGAGGTGAAAAAATAGATATTATTGAATATAGTGAAGATCCTGAAAAATTTATTTTTAACTCTCTTTCTCCAGCCAAAGTTGCCTCTTTGAAATTGAATAAAAAAGATAATTCTGCTTTAGTTAAGGTAAAAAGGGGTCAATTATCTCTTGCTATTGGCCGAGACGGACAGAACGTTAGATTGGCGGCCAAGCTTAGTGGCTGGAGAATTGATGTTCAAGAACAAGTTGAAGAAGATGAAACAAAAGAAACTAAAGAAGAAAAGAAAGAAACAAAACCCAAGAAAACAGAAAAGAAGCCTAAAAAAACCGTTAAAAAGAAAGAAACAAAACCCAAGAAAACAGAAAAGAAGCCTAAAAAAACCGTTAAAAAGAAAGAAACAAAACCCAAGAAAACCACTAAAAAAGAAAAATAAGAACCTGCTACGCAGAAGCTTGAAATTGAAATTCTATATGTATAAATAACAATGTAATTTAATTATAAAACATGGAAGTAGAAACAAAAAAATTACCTAAAAATTTAATTGAAATTACTGTTGAATTATCTGTAAAAAAAATGCAACCATTTTATGATGAAGCAATTGAACATTTATCTGAAGGAATACAAATTCCTGGTTTTCGAGCCGGCAAAGCTCCTGCCCATATGGTTAAAGAACAAATTGGTCCAGCAAAGATATTAGAACATGCGGCTGAACACGCCATTAATGCCAAATATCCTGAAATCATTAAAAAAGAGGGTCTTAATCCGGCTGGACCGCCTCAAGTTCAAATTCAAAAACTCGCCCCTGACAATCCTTTTATTGTTAAATTAACTGTCGCTTTAATCCCTAAAATTAAACTCGGTGATTACAAAAAGATCAAAGTTAAAAAAAATAAAGTTGAAGTAAAAGATGAAAAAGTAAATCAAGCCATTGAACAGCTTCGATCAATGCGCGGCCAAGAAAAATTAGTTAACCGAGCCTGCAAAAAAAAAGATAAGGTTTTAATTGATTTAAATCTTTTTATTGATAAGGTTCCTTTAGAAGATGGTCAAATGAAAGACTTCCCTGTTACTTTAGGAAATGACCAATATTTGCCTGGTTTATCAGCTAATTTAACTGGATTAAAAAAGGGTGATAAAAAAGAATTTTCTTTTACTTATCCAGTTGATCATTATGATAAAAGATTAGCTGGAAAAAAAGTTAATTTTAAGGCAATAGTTAAAGATGTTTATCAAATTGACTTACCTGAATTAGATGATGAATTTGCTCAATCAATGGGCCCATTAAAAACATTTAAAGAATTAAAGGATAAAATCAAGGAAAATATTATGACTGAACAAAACGACAAAGAAGAGCAAAGGGTCGAGATAGAAATATTAAAACAATTAGTTGAAAAATCAGAGTTTGAAGATCTTCCTGAAGTTTTAATTGAGCACGAACTAGATAAAATGATTGCTGAATTAAAAGGTAATATTGAGAGACCGGATGATCCAACTTCTCCTAAATTTGACGACTATTTAAAATCGATAAAAAAAACAGAGGAACAATTGAGAAAAAAATTTATTCCTAAGGCTGAAGAAAGAATTAAAACCGCCCTGGCCATTCGGGAAATAGCTATTAGAGAAAACATTAAAGTAAGTGAAGAAGATATTAAAAAAGAAACTGAGCAAATGAAAAAAGCGTATTTAGGTCAGGAGCAGATAATTAAAAATCTCGAATCTGAATCAGGGCAAATGTACATTGCTAATCTTTTAACTAATCGCCAGGTCGTTGAATCTCTTAAAAATCAAAGTAGATGAAAATAGCTATCTTCGCAGACTCACACGATAATCTTCCTAACTTAAAAAAGGCTTTGGATTTTTGTGAAAAAAATAAAGTCACTACTATTATCCATTGTGGGGATCTTTGTCAATTAATCAGTTTGATCAGTTCTTGGCCGAAGAAACTAGATGCTAAAGTTCATTTTACCCATGGTAATGCCGACTATGTTGATGATATAAATCAACAAGCAAAAGCCTTTAAAATTTTTAAAATATATGGACAAATCGGCACCATTACCTTAGAAAACAAAAAAATAGCCTTTACTCATCACTCAACAAAAGCCAAAGAATTAGGAGAAACCCAGAAATATGACTATATTTTCTACGGCCATGATCACAAGCCTTGGGAGCAAACTATAGGAAGAACAAAACTGATTAACCCAGGAACCTTGGCTGGCATGTTTTATAAGGCAACTTTTGCCGTTTTAGATCTTGAAAAAAACAAGTTAGAGCTTATAATACTAGAGGGAATGTAAAAATGCGGGCGTCGTATAGTGGCTATTATGCGACCTTGCCAAGGTCGAGACGGCAGTTCGATTCTGCTCGCCCGCTCCATAAAATCAAAAAATATATTAATATATATAATAAATTAAAAGAGCCGGGATGGTGGAATTGGTATACACGCAAGACTTAAAATCTTGTGGGCGCAAGCCCTTGAGGGTTCGAGTCCCTCTCCCGGCATTTTAATACAAAAAAAGCCGAAGTGGTGGGATATAAATAAACCTAATTTATGCGTGGCAGTCAAAAAAATAAAAATTATATTATAAAATGGACACCAGAATTTGCTTATGCCGTGGGACTATTTACTGCCGACGGATGTCTTTCTTCAGATGGACGACATCTTATGTTTACTTCGAAAGACATTGAACAGATAAAAAATTTCATGAAATGTTTAAGATTAAAAAATAAAATCGGGAGAAAGATAAGCGGATATACAAAAATAAAAAAATATTATCAAGTCCAATTTAGTAATAAAAAACTTTACGAGTTCCTTTGTAAAATAGGATTAAAGCCTCGAAAAAGTCTTTCTTTAAAAAAATTAAATATTCCTTCTAAATTTTTTCCAGATTTCTTAAGAGGATTATTCGACGGTGATGGATCTTTTAAGGTATTCAAACATCCAGAAAGTCAGTACGATCAAATTAGATTTAGAATTATATCAGCAAGCCCGACGTTTCTAAAATGGCTTTATAAAGAAATAAAGCGTGAGATTAATACTATTGGTGGCTTTATAACAAAAACAACAAGAGCAGAAGAATTACAATATGGAATAGAAGATTCTTTAAAGATATTGAACTGCATTTATTATTCTAAAAATATCATTTATTTGTCTAGAAAGTTTCAAAAGATAAAACCTTATATTTGAACTTTGGGCGGACGTGGCGGAACTGGCAGACGCGTAGGATTTAGGATCCTATGGGGAAACCCGTGTGGGTTCGACTCCCACCGTCCGCACCACCGAGAAAAAGTCAATCTACTTGCAGTCGCTTCGACGCGATCTTAAAAAACTGCCAAAAAAACCTGTAAAAGATATCGGCTCGAACCACATTTTAGTAAAAGAAAATTTTTGAAAAAACGTTTCGTATAATATACAAAGAAAGAATATTTTTCAAAAATATTTTGTATTATGAACAGTTATCGGAAATAAATTATTTTTCATTCTTAAAAAAATGAGTAAACAAAAAAATATCCATGATAATTCCAATACTGGCGTTATAATAGCAACAATCTTTACAATATTACCTCTTACTGGAATTTATATAACACCAGACATATGGTGGGGACTATTATTAAAGGCAATTTTTATAATTATAATATTAGGTGCATTACAAAATTATTTTTTCCAAACGATATGGGTAAATGCCAATAAACATGGATTTGTGGCAGGTGTAATATTAAATATGTTATGGTTTAGTGGTATATATTTTTTCTATCCACATTGGATTATATATATTTTTATACTTTTATTTGTATTAACACTATCAACCATGAAAAGAATATTACAAAAATATTATTATGATAGAAAAAAAACAATTAGATGAATTCACGCACAATGTAAATCAAGCTTACCAGCAATTTTGTGTTTGGATGTATTCAAATAACTATTATGTAAAATATCAAAGAAAAATTAATAAGAAGGTTAGACAAGGGCTATATTTTTCTAATGATGAATGCATAGAAAACAGCTGCCAATATAAAAATTTTTTTAATATAGCAATCGTTTCATTACTACATTCGTGGATACTCTCTGTAGCCAGATTAATTGATCCTCCATACTTTCAAAAAGATACAAACAAACCAAGGTTATCTATTTATTACATCTTAAAACTATTAGAAGATAGTATTTTTGAAAAGGATTTGAATAGTGAACTAAACAAGCATAAAGTTTTTATCGAATCTATAAAAACCTATCGTGACAACTTTTTGGCACACAAAAGCGCTAACTATTCAGGTGATAAAAAAATAGACAAGGGCGTTGAAAAATTTTTCCAAACATTAGATTATTTGATTAAAAAAATTAAAAATAAATACCCACACTTAAAAGAATGTAATGACATTAATCTTATATTCACAGAAAAATTATCCGAGGCAGGTGTAAAAGAAGTGTTTGAAAAAATAAAATCGTAGCCTAAATATTATGAAAAAAATATTCAGCTTATTTTCAGTAAACAAATACTATAAGATGAGTGATTCTGAACTAGAACGTGAAGCTTCTCGATGGAGAATTAAGGAATATGGTTATGGCAACGGAACAATATCTAGAAAAATTATTATTGAACAGTTAATCAAAAAAGGTCAGGCCAATAATTCTAGATATGCTATTTTTATCTCAATAATAGCCTTAATAACAAGCGTATTGGCGATGATTTTTAATTAAAACTTTTATTAAATTATGAATACCATTATTGCTGTAATGGCCGTAGTTACAATATCATTTTGGGCATATTGTAATGTCTTCTACAAACGTAATTTATTAAAATATCCGGTTGGTTATTTAGTATTTGCTTTAATACAATGGCTATTAGTTTTAATAAATTCAATATGGATATGGGGGTGGTTGATTGGCGCAATTGTATTTTTAATCTTGATGCTGGGTGGTGCGATACTAATAACCAATTTTATAACTAATCAATTATTTAGATTATTAAAAATGTCGCCCGACATCGCCTTGGCCCTTTTTGGTATTTTTGTATGGTTATTTGGCATAAGTACGGTTATTAAAATTTTTATCTAAATAATAAATTTTGATTACATTACATAAACCTGAACATTATAAAAAGAATCCGCTGTCAAAAAAACTTGAATTGTTAAAGATCGAGGCGAAGTTCGTCCAGAGGCGGAGAGGCTACTCAATTTTGGGGGCTTGCCTGCCACCACAAGCGGCGAAATAAGTTCGAACTATTTTCAATATAGTGCATTACATATTTTTTAAAAATAAAAAACAGCGATATACCTCCATAATATCGCTGTCTTTTTTATTTCTTTTCTTTGTGTTTCTTTTTATAATCTTCAATCGCATCTTTTAAGGCTTGTTCGGCTAATACAGTGCAATGATATTTATGCTTAGGCATTTCTCCCAATATCTCTCTAATCTTCTTATTAGATATTTTCAAAGCTTCATCAATAGACTTTCCTTTGACTAGCTCTGTTAAAACTGACGTAGAGGCAATTGCTGCTGCACAACCATAAGTTTGGAACTTTACATCTTCAATTACATTATCTTTTACCTTTAAGTAAATCTCCATAATATCACCGCACATGGCATTACCAATTTTGCCTGTAGCATCTGGTTCATCCATTTTTCCTACATTACGCGGGTGAAAAAAATGTTCCATTATTTCACTATTTTCATCAAAACATCCCATAGTAATATATATTAATATTATTAATTATTTGACCTTTAAAGGGGAGATTCCCCTTAAACGATTGACCGTCATGGTTAGTCTTTTTAAAACATAATCTAAGTCACTTTTCTTTGTCCATCTTCCTAATGAAAAACGCAGAGAAGCGTGAGCTACTTCTGGCCTTAAATGCATGGCCATCAAAACATGGGAAGGTTCTAGAGCGGCTGAGGAACAAGCTGACCCAGTAGAACAATAAATGCCAAAAGCGTCTAGTTCAATTAACATCGACTCTCCTTCAATTCCTTCAATACTAATATTGACATTGTTAGGTAATCTCATTTCTGGATGTCCATTTAAATGAGAGCCCTTAATATTATCTAAAACTTTTTTTATTAAAGAATCTCTTAGAACAATTAATCTTTTGCTTTCTTTATCCATTTCTTGGTCAGCTAATTCTACGGCTTTGGCAAAACCAATAATTCCCGGGATGTTCTCAGTTGATGCCCTTCTCCCTTTTTCGTGTTCTCCTCCATGAATTAATGACTCAATTTTAATTCCTTTTTTTACATACAGCATACCAACACCCTTGGGTCCATAAAACTTATGTGCCGAAGCAGAAAGAAAATCAACATTTAAACCATTAACATTAATTGGTATATGACCAAAGGTTTGGACCGCATCAGTATGAAAATAGATAGGTAAGGAATTTTTATTCTTTTTTCTTTTTTCTTTCTCTGCTTTGATAATCTGACCTATTTCTCTAATTGGTTGGATTGTCCCTATTTCATTATTGGCGTGTATAATTGAAACCAATACGGTTTCGTCTTTAATTGCCTGTTGTAATCTAACAACATTAACCATGCCGTATTTATCAACTGGTAAATAAGTCACTTCTACTCCTTGTTTTTCTAAAAATTGACAAGGGTATAAAACGGCATGATGTTCTATTTTAGAAGTTATAATATGAGGACGCGGGTGATTTAGGCTATAAAAAACGCCCTTAATGGCTAAATTATCTGCTTCACTTCCTCCTGAAGTAAAAACAATTTCTTCTGGCTCGGCTTTGATAATCTCGGCAACTGTCTTGCGTGCCTGGTTCATGGCCCTTTTCGCTACTTGTCCAGGCTCATGCAAGCTGGAAGCATTGCCTGGTAATTTATAGAAATAGGGAAGCATTGCCTTGATAACCCGTGGATCGGTCGGCGTTGTTGCCGCGTAATCAAGATATAGTTTTTTCATGTATTTAAACAGTTAATTTTTTAGTTTTAAAATAATACTCTATTTACTAATAAATGTCAATTAAAATAATTCTTTCTGTCCTCTAGGGACTTTTTTCTTTTTAATAATTCCTTTTTTAGCTTTCTCTGGTTTTTCAAAAATACCGATTTCTCCATAGGCCCCGTCGTGACCAGGGTTGATAAATAATTTTTCTTGTCTAACTCTCTCAATTCCCTGAATAATTCTTTCATCAATCCCCTTATCTTTCATTTGTTTTAAAGGACAATCTATTAAAATAAATAATTCGTTTCCTAAATTTTCAATCATTGGCCAATAAATACTCATCACCGCTTTTGATTCTCGCCCTTTTACCCCAAGAGCTTGGGCAATAATTTTATCTAATTCAATTAATCTTTTATATCCGGGCTTATCCTTGGGGACATATCCTGGATCGCGGTCAGCTAATTGTTCAACGCGATAACTTACTCCTATAGTTAAAGGTTTTTTACATTTTGGACAAAGTCCTTTGTTTTTTATTGTCTCTTGAGGATCAAATACAATATTACAGCTGCGATGGCCATCAAAATGATATTTGCCCTCCTCAGGAAAAAACTCAATAGTATAAAGAAATCTTTTTATGTCTTTTTGTTTTAAAATACGAATTAATTCATCATAAGAGAATATATTTTTTTCTATTTCAAAAACATTTGCTTCTCTTCCGATGTTTTTTAATGAATGAGAGTCAGAATTAGAAACCAAAATATATGGGTCTAGGACAGAAACCCTCCAATTCATAGGTGGATCAGAACTTAAACCAGTTTCTAAAGCAAAAATATATTGACTCATGTCTTCAAAACATTCCTCAATAGTATTAAAACCAGATTTTGAGCCAAAGACTGAAAACCAAGGCGTCCAGATATGAGCGGGAATCACTTCTATTTTTTCATCAACATTTTTAACTAATTCTACAAAATCTCTGTCTGATATTCCTAAAATCGGCCGACCATCTGATTTTAAATTAAAACCTCTGTTTTCTAGGGTTTTGTTTAATTTTTTAACTACCTCAATTGAAGGGGCTAAAACCATCTCATGAACCCTTCTACATTTCTCACCTTTTTTGTAAATAAAAGAAAGCTCAGTGGTAAATATAAAATGAACATCGCCCTGACCGCCTTTTACCTTATAAAATCCATTTCCTTCTGGCTCTAATTGTTCTTCGCACTCTTTAATCCAAACCGGATGAGTAAAATCAGCAACGGTTAATAAATTAACCCCTTTAATCCGGCCCCATTTTTCCAAATTAGGTAAAGTTAATTGAGGCGAACAAGCCCGAGAGAATCGGGAATGATTATGAATATCAGCAATAATTCTCATAGTCTTATTTTAACAGAATTAATAGAATTAAAAAAGCTTAGTAGAAACTAAAGAACAGGCTCAAAAAGGGCCTGTTCTTAGTTATCATACCTCTCTAAAAATTATTTGAGGGCAGAATTCTCGGCACCGACCTACTCTCGCCCGAAAGACTACCATCGGCGCTGGAGTGCTTAACTTCCGTGTTCGGGATGGGAACGGGTGTTACCACTCCGCTAAAGACACCGAGAATTCTGACTTCAAAAAAATTAAAAGAGATAAAAATATAAAATATGGATTAAGTAGTGGATTAGAGATTTGGCTGATTAGGACTCCTCAGCTAAAACCGTTGCCGGCCATACACTTAGAGCCTATATACCTGGTATTCTCCCAGGAGCCTTTTTCCCACCACTTTGCTCGGAAACAATTGTTTCTAACCAAAGTGGTGAGATACGAAACCTAATCTTGAGGACGGCTTCACGCTTATATGCTTTCAGCGTTTATCCAAACCGAACGTAGCTACCCAGCAATGCCCTTGGCAGGACAACTGGTACACTAGAGGTTCGTCCTTCAAGGTCCTCTCGTACTATTGAAGGGCCCTCTCAAGTTTCGAACGTCCACGGTAGATAGGAGACCGAACTGTCTTACGACGTTCTGAACCCAGCTCGCGTACCGCTTTAATTGGCGAACAGCCAAACCCTTGGGAGCTTCTCCACCCCCAGGATGCGATGAGCCGACATCGAGGTGCCGAACTTCGCCGTCGATATGAACTCTCGGGCGAAACCAGCCTGTTATCCCCGGAGTAACTTTTATCCGATAATCTTCACCGCTACTATGAGCAAGTGTCGGTTCACTAAGTTCGAGTTTCCTCTCGGCGCGACTTGTAAGTCTTGCCGTCAAGCCAGCTTGTGCCTTTACACGTCCAGCACGATTTCCATCCGCGCTAAGCTGACCTTTAAACGCCTCCGTTACCTTTTAGGAGGCATCCGCCCCAGATAAACTACCCACCAAATACTGTCTCCCAAATAAATTGGGATTAGAATTAGCAACATACAAGGGTGGTATCTCACTGTTGATCCGAAGATCTCCCACCTATTCTGAACATGCACATCCCCAATCCAATATTAAGTTATAGTAAAGCTTCACGGGGTCTTTTCGTCTAACCGTGGATAAGTCGCATCTTCACGACTATTGCAATTTCATCGAGGCCTTCGTTGAGACAGTTGCCAGGTCGTTATGCCATTCATGCAGGTCGGAACTTACCCGACAAGGGATTTCGCTACCTTAGGACCGTTATAGTTACGGCCGGCGTTCATCAGCGCTTAAGTTCAGAGCTCACCCTAAAAGGGATCACCCCTCCCCTTAACGTTCTGACACTGGCCAGGCATCAGCCCCTATGCATCACCTTACGGTTTGAGCAGGGACCTATGTTTTTGGTAAACAGTCGCCCAGCTACTTTCGCTGCGGGTCCAGCCGAAGCTGAACCAGTCCTTATCCCGAAGTTACGGACGCTTTTTTGCCGAGTTCCTTAACGAAGGTTCTCTCGTACACCTGAGGATACTCTCCTCGTCCACCTGCGTTGGTTTACGGTACGGTTAATATTAGCTTAGCCCTAGAAACTTTTCTTGGCCCCCTCTCCCCTCAAATTTCCCCTTGCGAGGATTTTATTCATAACAGGCTTTACACTTTCCGGATTTGCCTAGAAAGCCCACCCATTATTTAAACGCGTATAGCCAGAACACGCTTGAAGCTCGAAGAAGCGTCATTCCATTGGAAACTAATATTAGGGACGGAATATTGACCGTCTGTCCATCGACTCGACCTTTCGGCCAGAGACTTAGGACCGCCTAACCCTGGGTTGACAATCAGTGCCCAGGAAACCTTGGACTTGCGGTGGTTCGGTTTCTCACCGAACTTTTTATTACTCATACCAACATTCTCTCTTCTCTACGCTCCACCGAACCTTACGATTCGACTTCACCGCCTAGAGAATGCTCCCCTACCGCGCCTTCTAATAAAAGAAGACACCCTCATCTTCGGTACTGAATTTAGCCCCGGTACATTTTCGGCGCAAGACAACTTAATCAGTGAGCTGTTACGCTTTCTTTAAAGGATGGCTGCTTCTAAGCCAACCTCCTGATTGTCGAAGTCATTTCACCACCTTTCACACTTAACTCAGATTTAGGGACCTTAGATTGAGATCTGGGCTGTTTCCCTTTAGACCAATGGAGCTTAGCCCCCATAGTCTGACTCCATCTTATTAAGCTTTGGTATTCGGAGTTTGGTTGGATGCAGTAGGATTGCTCCACCCACACCCAGTCAGTGCTCTACCCCCAAAGTTTACAAGACAGGCTAGCCCTACAGCTATTTCGGGGAGAACCAGCTATTACCGAGTTCGATTGGCTTTTTACCCCTATCCACAGCTCATCCCATGGTGTTGCACGACCAACGGGTTCGGGCCTCCTCCTAGACTTCTCTAGGACTCACCCTGGCCATGGATAGCTCACTCGGTTTCGGGTCTTTACCCACTAATCAAATGTCGCGCTTTTAACGCTTGCTTTCACTACGGCTTCGTCTATATTTAGACTTAACCAAACTAGTAAGTAAAACTCGTTGGTTCATTCTTCAATAGGAACGCCATCACCCTAAAAGGGCTCTGACTCTTAATTAGCATATGGTTTCAAGTACTATTTCACCGCCCTCACCGGGCTACTTTTCACCTTTCCCTCACGGTACTAGTTCGCTATAGATCACCAAAAGTATTTAGTCTTAGGCGATAGTCCGCCTTGATTCATACTGGATTTCACGTGTCCAGCACTACTCGGAAATAATTAACTATTAAAATTTAAAAACTTTTCACTTACAGGACTTTTACCTTCTTTGGTTGGCCATTCCAGACCACTCAATTAAGAATTTAAAATCTAACTCTATTAAGCAAGTAATAAAATGTTAATTACCCCACAACCCCCTAGAAAATATTTTGGCCTTACCACCTTTCACTATTCAAGAGGTTCTGTCCGAAGACAGATCTCGAAAATAGTTGAGATTCTCTAAGGTTTAGACTGTTCCCTTTTCGCTCGCCACTACTCAGGGAATATTCGCTTCGCCATTAAGATATAAATAATAAACAAAAGTTTAAAATTTATAAAGAATTGCGAAACTATTCCTTTTCCTTTCCTCTGGGTACTGAGATGTTTCACTTCCCCAGGTTCCCTTCCTCATTTAAAATAAGGACGATTATGTTTTGCATAATCAGGTTTCCCCATTCGGAAATCCCCGGATCAAAGGTTGCTTGCCACCTTCCCGAGGCTTATCGCAGGCTGCTACGTCCTTCATCGGCTTTTGGTGTCGAGGTATCCACCATATGCTCTATTTTCTCTAATCCACTACTTAATCCATATTTACCTTAAAGTAAATATATAGATATGAGTAATATATTGTTTCGTTTAGATGCTTTTTATCCTATTCAATTGTAAATGAGCTCTAGAAAACAAAAAACCGCTTACCAGCGGTTTGTCTGGCCTTAAAAAGAGGTGCCCAAAGCTAACCACCGGTTTTAAAAACTAAATGTTTTTTGTTTTGCATAATAATTAACATCGTTTTTATCTTGTGATTATATTATACATGAAAACCTCTAATTGTCAATTGTGGATAACTATTTGGTAATATAGAAAAAATCTATACCTTAATCTTATTAATATCCTCCACAACCAACCAAGCTGACATCATGCCGAATCCAGTTTTATTAATATAAAAAGGTTTAATCTTTTTTGGGTCTTTTAAAAAGATTAAAAGGCAATACTTTTTATCTTTGAATCGTTTAAAAAACTTGGGCAATTGATTTTTGTCAATTCCATCATCTTTAGCATATTTATTTAAAATCTGTTTTATTTTTTTGGGGGTTAAGTCAGAAAAAGTAATAACTTTTTCTACCTTTGCTTTTATTGAAACCGGCTCGCCTGAATCTTTAAAATAAACAATATCACCTTTTTTAATTTTCCCCCATGGAGAATATTTTGACTTATACCATCTTGATTCAATCTTTTTCTTTCCAAATAAAATCTTTTCAGTTAGCTTCCAAGATTTTTTCATAATAGCGACATGATCCATTATTTTTATTTTATTAATAATTTATCTGTTTATTAAGAAAACGGAGAGGGTGGGATTCGAACCCACGAGACCATTGCTGGTCTACGGCTTTTCGAGAGCCGCGCTTTCATCCACTCAGCCACCTCTCCAAATTATTTTAATATGTTTTATTTTTCTAAAATACCCTTAGCCGCTAAAAGTCCCGAAGCAGCTGCTCCAACAATTCCTCGCGAAAGCCCAGCCCCATCGCCAGCGACAAAAATATTTTCTATGTTAGTCTGTAAAAAATCATTGATTAAAACCTTTAACCCATGAAATTTAACCTCTGGAGCGTAAAGTAATGTCCCGTTGTCAGCCACTCCGGGAATTAATTTATCTAATATTTTTAACCCTTCAAGAATATCTTTGACAAAACGATAAGGCATACCCATGGCAATGTCGCCCGGAGTAACATTTACTAAACTTGGTTTAAGATGACTTTTTTTTATCCTTAGCCAGCTACTTCGTTGTCCATTACAAAGATCTCCAAGTCTTTGTAAAATCGGTTTTCCTCCGCCAATGGTTGTCATTTCTTGAGCAATAGCTTGACCGTATAAATTAGTGTTCTCTAATGGTTCTGTTAAATTTACTCTTACTAAAAAAGCAAAATTAGTGCTTTCAGACTTTCTGCCTCGATTACTATAACCATTTACTAGTATAAAATTTCTGTGTTCTTCTATGGCTATGTAGCCGCGAGGACAAGTACAAAAGGTTCTGATTTGATCGTCATAGGTGGGTGTTCGAATATGAAACTTAGGATCATATTCAATCTGACAAACATCTTCCATAATTTCACTAGAAACTTCTACTCGCACACCAATGTCCAAAGGATTATATTTATATTCTATCCCCATGTCCTGGGCTATCGTTTCTAGCCAAAGGGCTCCACCACGACCTGGAGCTAGAATTAAATAATCATAAGTATGTTCTTTTTTACTTGTAATAATTTTATTCTTTTTAATACTCTCTACTTGTACCTCAGAAACAAACTTTACTCCTTGTTTTTCTAAATCATTGATTATTTTATTAATAATTTCAGGTAAAAAATCTGAGCCGATGTGAGCCATTTTAGTTGGGAGAAATCTAATACCTTTTTTGGCCGCTTCTTTTTCTAAAACACCTCTTTTAGCTCTTGTTTCTTTTGACTCGGTAAAATCCATGTCTCCATATTTAGCAAAAATTCTCTCCACTTCATTAACCAAAGATAAATGTTCTTTGTCAGAAATAATCTCTCTTAAATTAGTACCAATATCTAAAGAGAAGTTTAATTTACCATCAGAAAATAGACCTGCTCCACCAAGGCCGATTACTCCATTCTTATTTTTTAACCTTTTTTTCATCCCAGGTCCTTGATCAAAAACTGTTATTTCAAATTTGTTTTTTTTAACTAAAGCAAATGCGGCAAATAAACCTGCTGGGCCAGCCCCAATGATTAAAACTTTTTTCTTTTTCATAATGAAAGTTTATTTTTTTTAACTAAAAACTCTTCTATGGTATCTATGATTAATTTGGGGTATCGGAAAACAAGACCATGTCGCAAACCAGGAATAATCACTGGCCTTTCTGCTCCGGGGATCATTTCATATAATTTATAAGCTGATTTTACTGACACCAATCTATCAGCGTCTCCATGAACTATTAAAGTTGGGGTTTGTATTTTTGAAACAATTGATTCAATGTCCCATTTCATAATTGCTCGACCCATGGCATGATCAGCCAGTACATGTTTATAAGTATCTTCTCCATACACTTTTTTTAGAAAATCTATATCACTGATTTCCTTGATTTTTTCTTGACTAAAATCTATATAATGTCGCTTGCGTTTAAAATTTGTAAAACCCCTTACCTGATTATATCTAGTTAATAATTGTCTGAGCAAGGGATCAAGTCCTAAAAAAATTTTTCTTAAAAAACTTTTCTCAAATGTTTTTTTAAAATTATAAGAAGGAGAAATTAAAATTAAAGCTTCTACGTTATTTGGATATTTAATAGTATAATTCTGAGCTACTATTGTTCCTAAAGAATGACCAACCAAAATCATTTTTTCTATTTTCTCTGTTTTAAGAATTTTTTCTAGATCAGCCGTATAAGCCTCTAAAGTGTAATCTGATTTGGACAAAGGACAAGAAGATTTACCATGCCCTCTTTGATCAAAGGTTAAAAACCCAGCGCCCAATTTATGAAAATGATCACGATAAGATTTAAAAACTGTATGATTACAGGTTCCTCCATGCAAAAAGACCATCATTGGTTCTTTTTTACAAATCTCATAATACAATTTGATTTTCCCATTATTTACAAACTTTGATTGCATTATTTTAAATCAAAAACTTTTTTATTAACAATATTTAATCCAATAATCAGCCAAAATAATATGGCTAAATCATTTTTAAAATAAGGGGTGTCAGCTAGACCATGAATAACAATAACTATCATCGCCGCCATGATTGATGTACTTATAATAACATTTTTTTTGTCTAATTGTTTAAATCCTTGTTTAAAAAACTTAATTAAAATCCAAGTAAAGACAATCAATCCTAATAATCCTAGCTCTAGCCAAAGCGTTAGATATAAATTATGCGGATAAGGGTGGGTCTCCACTGAAATTAACTCACCTGTGTGAGGATCATAAAATCTTTTTTGATAATCAGGAGCCAGTCTTTCATAACCATCTAATCCTACGCCCAAAACAGGTTTTTCTTTAATTAACTCAACTGCTCCTTGCCAAATATTAAAACGTAATTGACCAGAAAGATCTTGTAAGCCGATTTTTTGAACAAAATAATTTCGAGAAACAGGAAAAGAAAAAATGAGCAAGAGAATAATAAATAAAAAGGCTAAGGTATATTTTTGGCTTGATTTAACAATTAAACCGAGAAAAAATAGTCCCACTAAAACAGCCAAAATAGTCGCTTCAGAGCGAGCATAAACTAAAGACAGGGATGTTATAACAAAAAGTAAAAGAGCACAACCAATTATTATATTCTTGTTTTTAATATAAGAAAATATATAACCCAGGCCCAAAAGCATTAAAGGGCCTAAATAAAGACCTAGAAAATTTGGATGAGGGAAAAAGCTTGTAACTCTCAAAACCTGAGGTTGTCCCCAAACTTCTGTACTCCAAATACCTTGCCCAACAAATTTCTGATAAAGAGCATAAATTGAAACAGTCAGAGCAGAAAAAATAAAGGCTGAAAGTATCAATTTCAAATCTTTTTTGTTTTTAATTAAATCAAGAAAGACAATTAATAATAAAATTGGTTCAATAAAATAAGCCTTCCAAACTCCTGCCCCAGCCCTTAAATCTGGAGAAATAAACATGGCTAATGTGGCTATAATTAACCAGATTAAAATCGGCCATTGCCAGTTTTTTAAGTTTTGAATAAGCTCCTTAATCCTTTTTATATTCTTCAACCCATAGATTAAAAATAGACTCAGGATCATCAACTCTAAAAGCGTCACTGGAATATTATAAATTATTCCTTTGATTTGATAAGTAGGAATAAGAATTAAGGTCAGCCACAAAGCGTATTTGGGCCTAAACCAAACTAAAAAAGCAAAAGGAATTAATAAAACAAATAACATTTAATTTAATTTAATAATGTCTTTAACTGTTTGTTTGTCTATTCCTTTAAAAATATAAAGGAAAACAAAATAAATTACTGGACCAATTAAAACTAATAAAAATAAATTTAAATCATTTAAAAAGAACAAAGACAAAAACATAATTAAGCTCGCTCCTAAACTTTTAACGAAGAATTTTAAATTAGGTAATATCTTAGTTGTCTGCCAAACTAAACAAAAGGCAAAAATAAACATTAAAAGCTCACTAAAAACCGTCACCCAGGCTGCTCCCCAATAAGAATATTTAGGGATAAAAATAAAATAGCCAACTAAAGATAAAAAGGCGGTGATTAAATAAAAAGGAAGTATTTGCCGCTGTTTTCCAATTGCCACCATCATGTGTTTAAATAATTCGGCCACGAATAAAATTCCACAAGCAATAATAACTACTTTTAAAATATTTCCAGCTAAACTAAATTCTTGACCACCAATTAATGTCATAATTTTTTCTCCTAAAATTAGGGTGGCAAAAACTATGGGGAGAGAAATCATAACTAAAAAGTCAAAACTTTTTTGAATTAAAATCTTTAAATGGACTTTGTCTTTATCTTTCCAAGCTTTGGTTAAACGCGGTAGAATAAGTCCAAGAAAAAGCGGAGGAATAGTAATTAAAACTTCTAAAATACGATAACATGCACCATAAAAACCCACGTGTTCTGGCGAGTGATAAAAAAACAAGATTAAAGTATCGGCCTTAAAATAAAAAACATTAAAAATAATTGCTAAACCAACTGGCCAAGATTTTTTTAAAATTTCTCGCCAAAAGATAAAATCAAATCTAAATTTCAAAAGAATCCATTTTCTTGCCGCAAAAAATAACCACAAAAAATTAGCTAAATGCCCCAAAACAAAAACACTTAAAACTGAATAAAAACTAAAATTGTATTTAACAAACAAAACCATTAAAACTAGGGTGATAATTTTCCCTAGAACCTCAGCAACGAAAATTTTTTCTGTGCGCAATGTCTTTTGATAAAAAGCAGACAAAGCCTGAATTAAGGTACAAAAGAAAAGAGACCCTGATAAAATTCCTACTCCAAGTTTAACTATCTTCGGATAAGGAAAGATCCAACAAAGGGCAAAAGCTCCGCCGTAAAAAAATAAAGCAGAAAAAAATCGTAAAGTAAAAATATTTCCCATTATATATCTGACCCTTTTTTCTTTTTCTGCCCCTTTTAAGAGGTCTGTTTCCCCTAAATATTGTAAAATAATTAAATAAAGTCCAAAGTCAGCAATAATTCCAAAAACCTGCAAAAAGGCAAATGCTGTTGAATAATAACCATAATTTCTTGGGCCTAAATATCTCATCATTAAACTAATAACAAAAAGACCCAAGATTAAAGCTAAAATTCGACCAATAATTTGCAAAATAAAATTGTGGGCAACCTTTTTTGTTAACGTCATAGCTTAATCATATCAAGAAAAACATAGATCAGCAAGATTAAAAACTTGACGTTGTTTTATTCTTAGTTAAACTAAAATACATGAAAACAAAACCCTATATTAAATATATTATTTTAAATTTATGCCTACTTGGGTTATTTATTATTGCCCCACCTGCTTTAGCTAACACTGATTATCAGGCAGAAAAATTAGCCCAGAGCCATGCTGCCATCCCAGAACTCGGACCAACCCAGAGTCTAGAATTCTGGGTTACATTTAAAAATACTGGCGATGCTCTTTGGCAGGGTGTAGGAAACAATGTAGTTGTTCTTAGAACTATTTCTGGAATGAAAAGTCGTTTAACTCATTCTACCTGGTACGATGACTATATTCCTAACCGTGTTAATCCAATCTTAATGATTTTTCCAGGCGAAGAGGCTTTATTTCGTTTTACTTTTTCAGCTCCCGATGAAGATGGCCTTTATTGGGAAAAATTTCAACTCTATGCTGGTTCAAATCCTATTCCCGGTGGAAAAATCGAATTTGCCATTAAAGTGGTCGGGGCCGAGGTTATTTTGCCCCCTACTCCCGAACCCACTCCTCCATCTGAACCAACTCCCACTCCTCCATCTGAACCAACTGAAACCTGGTGGCAAGATGTGTCTTCAGAGATAAATATTATTAATGATTTTCGCTGGACAGACCTTTCAGAGGGACCAGAAATTGAAATAGGACTTCTTTATGTTGAAGAACCTGAAAAACTAGATTATCTACCTTTTCAAATTTCTACCTTAGACAATAAACTCTATAATATTTATGATCAAAATAATAAACTCCTAGTTCGTAATACTGCTGGTGAAACAACTGAAGTAGATTATAATTATGAACTTAATCGTTATTTTATTAATGATTCTCAGGGAACACGAATTTTAATGTCTGATTCTTATTTCAAACTTCAGGGAGATGATTCAACAATTTTTAAAATCCATTCCTGGGAGAACGGTCCCTTTTGGGGAAAAAATGTTAATGACAATGAATTCAGGGATGCTTTAAAAATTCACTATAATCCTAATACTAAACGCCTTTGGTTGATTAATCAATTACCCCTGGAGGAGTATATGAAAGGCATTTCTGAGGTAGGAGATTCTTCACCTATGGAATTTTTAAAGGCTCAAACTATTGCCGCTCGTACTTATGCTCTTTTCCGCTACCTTACCCCTAAATATACTAACACACCTGATGGTCGGCCCTTTTTCACTGTTAGATCAACTCAGGCAGACCAGGTTTATCGCGGATACCAAAAAGAATTAAGAGGACCTAATGCATTATCCGCTGTTGCTCAAACAAAAGGAATTGTTGCTACTTATCAAAATGATCCTATTCTTGCTTATTATTTTGCTCAAACTGATGGACAAACCCGTTCTTCTTATCAGGCAAATATGACCAAAGCTCCGGTTGATTATCTACAGGCAAAAAATGACCCTCAGGGTGAAGGAAAAACACTTAAGGGCCATGGCGTGGGGCTTGCTCAAATGGGGGGAATCACAGCGGCCAATCAAGGAGCAAATTACTCACAAATTTTAAAATACTACTACACTGGAATTGATTTAACTAAAATGTATTAATCTTGTTTAGACTAATTTAAAAAGAATATCAGCGGATCTTTGACCCGCTGATTAATTCTAAAAAACCTCCTTTTACTCGCCGTTAATCCTTTGTTTGCAAGGTACACAAAGTCCCGCATGAGGAACCTCTTCTAACCTTTCAAGAAAAATTGGTTCGCCGCACTCCCGACAATACCCGTACTTGTCTAGTTGTTGCATAAATCTTTCTATGCCGGTTATTAAATAACCTATTCTGTGGTTAGAATGACCTAGCAATAACGCCTGTCTGTCCAAAGATTCTGTGATTCCGGCGTCTGACTGATTCGGATCTGCAAAATGATTTTCTTCTCTTGAATCGCAGGCAGACTTATAGCTTATTTGACTTCCTTTTAGCTGAACTCCTGCTTTAACTAAGTGTTTGTCAAAAAAAGTAGCAATCAACCAAACCCGCGGATCTCCTGTTGCTTTGAGAATCTCTTTTTCTTGAGACGTGAAATTATTTAAAACTGGAAAAGATTTCATCCCTTCAATCATTTCCCTTTCCTCTGTCACCTGCCCTAATACAAGAGCTTTTATTGTCATCGTTTCTGATAAGCCGGCTATTTGAGTTTGCATAGTTCTCTCCTAATTTGAGTTTCAGTTTTATCTATTTTGAATGATCTCTTAACGGGCCTATGGCGACCCAACCTCCTTAACGTTCCTCCTTTCTATCTTTAAATAATAAAACAAAGATAATAAAATATTATATCAATCTTAGTAAAAAGTCAAGAGGGAAAAATTAGATAATCTGTTTTATCTCAATTTGTTTTATAGCGATTTTAATCAATTTTTTTATTTTAAGTTTTTTTTCAGCTTTGTTAACATCTTTTAAACAAGCTTTTGTTTCTGGATGTTTTGGCACAAACCGACTACAACAATCTTGATCAGGTAAAATAGAAATCTTATAAGTATCAATTTCCTTTGCTTTATTAACTATTTCTTCTTTATCAAAAGTAATTAAGGGCCTGAGGATGGGCATCTCAACTGCCTGAGTAATAACATTAATATTTTCCAGTGTCTGAGAGGCTACTTGACCCAAGTTATCACCAGTCGCCAAAACAGAAATATTTTCTTTTTTAGCAATTTCTTGGGCAATCTTGACCATTAATCGTCGGTAAAAAATTACTCTTAACTTAACTGGTGCTTTTAAAACTATTTGTTTTTGAATTTCTGCAAAAGGAATTAGATAAAGCTTAGATTTCCCTTGAAACCTTGATAAACGTTTAACCATTTTTTCTGTCTTCTTGATTGACTTTTCGGTCGTATAAGGATAAGTATGAAAATGAATAAAACATAGCTTAAGGCCTCTTTTCATTAACTGAAAACCAGCCACTGGTGAATCAATTCCACCAGAAAGTAAAAGCAAAACCTGGCCACTAACTCCAACGGGCAAACCTCCTTGTCCTTTAATTTTTTCTAAATAAAGAAAAGTGTATTTTTCTACTATTTCAATAAAAAGTATTATCTCTGAATTTTTCAAATCAACTTTTTTCTTTAGATTATCTACAATATATTTCCCCACTTGGCTGTCAATTTCTGGAGAAGTTAAGTAAAAATTTTTCTTTGATCTTTTAGTTAAAATGCGAAAACTGTTAAAATCTTTTTGCTTTAAAATTTCTAAACCCTGCAGTTTAATTGATTCTATGTTTTGCTCAGATTCATGAGCAAAACAAAAATAAGCCAAACCAAAAACATTTTTTAAGGCAATTTTAATTTCTGATTGCTTTTCTATTCCTCTTGGGTTTAATCTAATAATAATCCTACCAGAAATTCTTTTAACAAATTCGTATAAACGAGCATCCAAACAACGTTTGATGTTTTCAATCAATTTTTCCTCAAAAAATTTTCGGTTCTTACCTTTAAGTCCGATTTCACTGTAGTGGCAAATAATATAATTCATATTTGAATCATAACAAAAAATCATAGCTTTTTCAATCAAAATAATTTCTGTGGAAAAGTTTTGTTGACACAAATATTTAATTTCTATATTATTAATTTAATTAAAGGCGGATATATGACCAGTTACACAAAACAATCTAAACGTAATATTAAACCAATTCATTTTGGTTTAATTTGGTTTGTTGTTTTATCAACTAGTTATTAACCGCCGACTTCGTTTTAAAAAATTAGACAATCATTAAACAAGTCGGTCAAACAAAGGCCGATTTTATTAACCAAAAAAGGAGACCGGCGAATGGAGGTACCTGCAGCAGACATCAAAAAATCAATCCGCTCGACAAATTACACTACAGAAAGGGCGAGCATTCAACAAAAATTGGCAAATCCAAGGATTTCAGATGGAAAAAAAGAAAGGCTAGAATTTCGTCTTAGCGACCTGGACAACAGGTTGATTCCTGAAACAGCTAGAAGAGTAGACTAAAACCAAGGAGGAAAAAATTAAAAAGCCACCCATTATATTTATATATATATTTATAAATTAATGGGTGGTTAAACTTTTTAAAGCTATTTTATCTTGATTTTTTAAATAAAAAATGTAAAATATAATAACTAACGGGATATAGTGTAACGGTAGCACGAGTCCTTTGGGAGGATTTAGCCCGAGTTCGAATCTCGGTATCCCGACCAAAAAAGCAGATTAAATAATCTGCTTTTTTGTTATCAATGATTTTATTTGTTAAAAATTATTCATATCTTAGTGCTTCAATTGGACTTTTTAAAGAGGCTTTCTTTGCTGGATATAAACCAAAAATTAGTCCGACTGAACTAGCAACCCCTAGGCCCAAAAGTATTGCCGGCATTGAAACAGCAAACTGCCAATTCTGGCTCACTTGTTGCGCTAAAACTAAAGATGTTAAATAAGAAAATAATATTCCCAAACTAATACCTATCATTCCCCCAATAAAAGTTAAAACAACAGATTCAATTAAAAAATGGATTAAAATATCTTTTTTTCTTGCTCCTAAAGCTTTTCTCAAACCAATCTCCCTGGTTTTTTCTGTGACTGAAACCAACATGATATTCATAATTCCCACCCCGCCAACTACTAAAGAAATAGCCGCTACAGAAGTTAATAAAATTGTTAAAATACCCGTGATTAGGCTGATCATATCAATCATTTCTTCAGAAGTAGTAATATGAAAATCATCGTCTTCTGGATCATCAATGTTATGTAATTCTCTTAAAGTTATCTTTATGTCTTCGACCATTCCAGGAACCAGGCTTTCATCTTTGGCCATAATATGAATTTCTGGATAATAATCAACTCCTAAAAGATATTTTTGTGCCGTTGTATAAGGAATAATGATAAATTTATCTACATCCATAAAAGAAGAAACCTGTCCCTTTGAAGAAAGTACTGCGACAACGCGAAAATATTTGTCCTTAATTTTAATTTTCTCCCCTATAGCCTCTGTGTGTCCAAAAAGTTCTTCTCTTACCTTTTCTCCGATTACGGCTACAGCCGAAAGAGATTTGATATCATCTTCTGTAAAATACTCTCCTTTTTCTGGATAAATATCATAAAGTTTTGCCATCCAATCTGCTGTCCACCCCATAATAATCGGTTTATAGGTTTCTCCACGGTATGAAACACTTCCCGGAACAAAAACAGCAGGGGTAATATCTTCTAAATCAGGAACGTTGTTTTTATTTTTTAAGGCTCGTATGTCTCTATCTTTTAAAGAATCGTTGAACATAATCTCTGCCATGTCTTGAGGTCCTTTTATTTCTTTACCTGGATTAATCTGAATAAAATTTCCACCCATTGCTTTGATTTCATTTAAAATCAAATCTTCAGCCGACTGACCAATAGACATGATTAAAATAATAGAAGTAATTCCGATAACAATTCCTAAAATAGTTAAAAAAGACCGGGATTTATTCGTTTTTAGTCCAATAAAGACATTTTTAAAGGCGTGTTTTATTCTCATAATTTACTTAAATAATCCTTCTTTGGCAAAATGCCGTTCAACAACCTTGGTATCGCTTTCAATTAAACCGTCTTTTAATTTAATAATTCTTTTAGCCATTTCTGAAGTATATTGTTCATGAGTGACCATAATAATTGTGTGACCCTTGTCATTAAGTTTTTGAATAATATCCATTATTATTTGTCCTGATTTTGAATCAAGATTCCCAGTCGGTTCGTCAGCAAAAATAACATCTGGTTCATTAACCAAGGCCCTGGCAATTGCCACTCTTTGTTGTTCTCCTCCAGAAAGCTGGGAGCGATCATGTTTTAAGCGATGAGAAAGTCCTACCATTTCAAGTGCTCCTCTTGCTTTTTTATCCCATAAAGATTCTGATATTTTAGAATAATAAAGAGGCAACTTTACATTGTCCAAGACATTAGTACGAGGGAGCAAATTAAAAGTTTGAAAAATAAATCCCATTTGCTCATTTCTGATTTGGGCCAACTCATCATCCGTATATTCGTCCATGGATTTATTTTGAAAATAATACTTTCCTTTTGTTGGTCTGTCTAAAAATCCTAAAATATGAAGTAATGTTGATTTTCCAGAGCCCGAAGGACCCATAATCGCAACAAATTCTCCTTTTTCTATAATAAAAGAATCTCCCCTTAAAGCGGGAGTTCTTACTTCTCCTTCTCCGTAAATCTTCTCTACTTTTTCTGTTTTAATTAAAGACATAGATATTTTTAAGGAAGAACTATTTGATCTCCCAATTCTAAACCTTTAATAATCTCTATTTTACCCCTAGAGCCCCTTAATCCTGTTTCTATATTCACTTCCTTAATTATTTTTTCTCCTTCTTGATTTATTAATAATTTAACAAACTTTCTCCCATTCTTTTTAAGAATTGTCCGGCTGGGAATCATTAAAACGTCCTTTTTCTCAGCAGTTAAAATATTAACATCGGCTGTCATTCCTGATTTAATTCTTTCATCTTTATTAATAAAATTTAAAGTAACCTGATAGGTAGCGACTCCTTCAATAATTCTTTCTGCTGGATTAATATTAGTAACCTTGGTATTAAACTCAACATCACTGCCATAAGCGTCTAATGTAACCTTTGCTAAATTATCTAAACTAATCTTAGCAATATCGGCTTCTGGAACATTAGATTTTATTTCAAAATCTATCTCAGAAATAATTGAAAGAACTAAAGTATTGAGTGAAATAATTTCCCCAACTTTAGCTTCTTGTTCAACAATTACACCATTTATTGGAGATTTAAGAACTGTCTTGGCTAGTTGAGCTTGAACATTCTCAATTTTAGCTTGAGATTGCTTAACCTGGGCCCTTTGGGAGGTGATATTTAACTCAGCTTGTTTAACTTTTGATTCCTGAGCTCTGATTTGCTCATCTGTTGCTCCAGATTTTTTAAGAATAAGTTCGTCATTTGCTAAAATTAAAGCGCTCTGAGCCTCATTAATTCCTGTCTGGGCAGTATTAATATTATTTTGATTAGTTATTTTTTGAGCAGCAATTAATTGTTTCTGACTATTAATATTAGTGATAGCTGTATTAATATTGGTTCGGGCTGTATTAATATTGGTTTTATAGGTACTAAGAACTGTTGACGATAAACCTGTTGCCGTATTAACTGCCTCATTTAAACGATTTAAAAAAATTCTAATAGTAACTAAATGTTCCTCTCCATTATTTAAAGCTTGATCTAAGTCTAAAGAAGACAGGTTATCAACCTCTGCTTTAAAAGACAAAAATGCTTGCTCAACACTAATCCTACCCTGCTCAACATCTATTTTAGCCTGTGAGTCAGATGTTGAAAAAGTTATTGTTGGATCAGCCGAAGAGTCATTAGAAAATAAATCATCTATTTGTTTATTTAATGCATCATCTGCCTTAAAATATGCATCATTAAGAATATCTTCAATCCCGTCATAAAGGTTTAATAGGTCAATATCTGCCTTGTTTTTCACATTTTCTAAATTAACCCTAGCATCAGTCAATGTTTTTTCTGCATTAGAAGCCTTTGTTTCTACTACTTGAATCTCTTCTAACTTAGCCCCTGCTTTTAATTCATCTAGCCTTGCTTTCTCTGCATCTAAAGCTGCCTCATATTGTCTTAATCCAGCTTGAGCGCTTTCCAAAGCAGCTTGATCTTGTGCTAATTGAGCCGTTAAATCATTATTGTCTAATTCTACTAAAATTTGTCCAATAACTGCTTGATCACCAATATTAATGTTAACTTTAGCTACTCGGCCACTTTTTTCAAATGCCAAATCAACGCTCTTTGCCGGTTCTACTCGACCAATAACACTAACCTCTTGAATTAAATCTCCTTTTTCTACAGAAATAACATCATATTCTTGTTCTTTTTCTTTAATAAAGAAATAAACTAAAAAAATAATAATTATTATGATTAAAATAAGAAAAAGGTGTTTCTTTTTTATTTTCATATTAAATTTATACCCTCTTTCATTAATATTCTATTTTAGATTATAATCTAAAAAACAAATTAGTCAATATGGTCTTTACAGACACGTAAAATTAATTTATAATCCAAATAAAGCGGGTATCGTATAGTGGTTATTATCTCAGGTTTCCAACCTGATGACGGGGGTTCGATTCCCCCTACCCGCTCCATAAAAAGAGTTTACTGTTTAGTGGTAGACTCTAAAATTTTTATGGCTCTATAACAATCTTGTTTTAATTGTTTTTGAAAACTAATAAAATCTGGGAAATTTTTTGGCTTTCGTATAAAACCAGCTAATTGGAAAAAAACTGTTTCTCCGTAAATTTCTTTATTAAAATCAAAAACGAAAACTTCTAGAATATTTTCTTTTTCCTTTAAAATTAACCTTGGACCATAATAAAGTACGCCTTGATATATTTTCTTATGTATCTTTAAAAGGCAAGCATAAACTCCTTTTTTCTGTCCCAGAAGAATATTAGGATTATTAAAATTTAAAGTAGGGGATTTGATTTTTTTTGCCAATCCTCTGCCTCTCACAACTTTACCTGACAGCCAAACGTCATTTGGCTTTTGTTTTATAGGTAAAATTCTTATTTTATTTTTTAGGTTTTGAAACATTATAAACTCAAAATAAAAACAGGCTCAATGCCTGTTTTTATGGCATTCTAATTATTTTTTAAACCCAACCAAGAACCATGGCTAAGCCTAAAAGAAGAATAATTATTCCGGAAATTAAATGTAAATATCTAATATTTTTGTCTTTCCAGTCAGAAACATTTTCAACTCTAGCAACACCTAAATAAACAATAATAGTAATGATCAGCATGGGCAGGACAAAAATTAAATTATAAAACAACAACCAGGGTAGAGATTTTAACAATCCTAACGTAGATAAAATTCCTCCACAAATTACATATGGACCAATAGTACAGGGCAAAAGAAAAACGGTGACAAGAGCGCCAACAACAAATGCTCCAGCCGGTGAAGTGACTCTGGAAATTATTTTTTTAACCTTAGGTCTTAAAAACATGGGCATTTCTGTGCCCAGGCCTCCTGGTTTATATTTAAGAAAATCTTTAATATTTAAAATTCCTAAAACAATCGCTAAAAATCCTAAAGCCCCATACAGCCATAAACGTACACTGGTTAAGGCCTGAATTAATTGAAAAAACTTAATAATCACTAAACCATAAAAAAGGTACATGATAAAAACAGAACAAACAAAAGCTAGGCCGGCTAATAAAATTTTTCTCTTATTATTTGGATTATACGTTAAGATGGTAATCAACATTAACGCTAAAACGGCTAAAGCACAGGGATTTATTGCGTCTACAGTGGCTAAGGATAAAATTTTAGACAATGTAAGAGCCCGACTAATTGGTTCCCCCACTCCCTCAACAACGAACTCAACGCTATTATTAAAAATTATATTCTGTCCAGATAGGGAAACAGTTATTAATCCAACTGTTTTGTAGTTTATTCCTTGGATAAGCCCTGAAATATTCTCTGTTTTAATCAATTCTTGTAAGACATCTTTATTATTGATAATATCCTCCGTATTTCTTTCTTCAACATTTTCTCCGTTCCAGGCAAAAATCCAATTCCCTTCTAGATTATTTTTAATCAAAATTCTATTTTGATTCCAAATTTTAGGTTTACCGGGCAATGAGCTTAAATCCAGACCACTAAAACTAATTATTTTACCATCAACTAGAGCACATTTATTTCCTTTTAACCCTTTAACTTTTGAACTAAAATTATTTATAATTTGTTGATCACCAACAAGATAATCTTCTGAACCAAAAATAATACGTGGAATGCCAAAAGTTGTCTGATAAGATTCGCTTGCCTGATAATTCAAAGGAGCGTTCTCTACCTGTTGATAAATTTCATATTCAACAACAACTAAATCTGGATATTTATTTAAAAAATTTTTTAAAATAATTGGATCTGCCTTGGCACAATGTGGACAGCCAATGCCAGTGAAATAAACCACACAAGTGAAATCTTGTTCTGCCCTGACTATATTAGGAAGGAAAACAAAACAAAAAGAAATGATGATAAAAAATAATATTAAAATTTTTACTTTTGACATAATATCTAATAATTAAATCAGAAATCCTTTAAACTCTTTTATTTTAGCTTTTTTATTATAATTTTCAACTGTTTTGCATCTCTTTAACTATTCGAGAAACCGCTCGAACATAAGCGGCTGTTCTCATATCTATTTTCCTTTCTCTGGCTATATTCCAAACATCGTCAAGGCTTTTTATTATTTTATGTTTAAGTCGTTGATTAACTTTTTGTTCTGTCCAAAATTTATTCTCTTTATTTTGACGCCATTCAAAATAAGACACAATTACTCCACCGCTATTTGCTAAAATATCTGGAATAACAATAATATTTTTGCTTTTCAAAATATAATCTACGCTCGAATCTACTGGTCCATTAGCTAATTCAATAATTATTTTGGCTCTTATTTTATCAACATTATTCTGATGAATCACTCCCTCTAAAGCAGCGGGTGCTAAAACATCTACCCTCTGCTCTAATAACTGTTGTTGGCTAATAGTCTTTGTCTGGGGAAAACCTATAACAGAACCTGTTTTCTCTTTATGTTCTAAAACTGCTGCGGGATTTAATCTTTTAAATTTATTACTCAAGATTCCTCCTTTTGAGTCACTTAAACCAACAATTTTATATCCCTTTTTAAAAGCTTCTTGAGCAAACCAATAACCCACATTACCAAATCCCTGGATAATTATACTAGTTTGGCAAGGAATTAAATTTAATTTTTGTTTTAGCCTTTCTAAAATATAGTATCCTCCTCTGCCTGTTGCCTGCGTCCTCCCTTTTGATCCACCAAGAGATACTGACTTCCCAGTAAAACCAGCTTTAGTTCCTCCATTCTTAATATGCTCCTTTGTCATCCAGTCTATTATTTGAGAACTAACTCCTACGTCAGGAGCAGGAATGTCTTTATCTTCTCCTAGAAAATTTGAAAAACTTTTTACATAACCTCGAGCTAGTTTTTCTAATTCTTTAGAAGAAAGTTTTTTGGGGTTAACTGTTATACCCCCTTTTCCTCCCCCGAAAGGAATATTTACCAAAGAACATTTCCACGTCATCCACATTGATAAAGCCATAACCTCATCTCTGTTTACTTGTGGATGAAAGCGAACGCCTCCCTTATAGGAACCTAAGGTATTGTTATATTGAGAACGATATGCCTTAAATCTTTTCTTTATGCCATTGTCCATTCGGATTGATATAAATTTTTCTAAAAAATTATCTGGTTGACTTAATTTTTTTAAAACCTTTTTGTCCATATCCAATAATTTGGCAATGTTGTCTAATTGCTTTTTTGCTATTTTCCAAGGATTAACAGAATTCTTCATATAAATAATTTTAAATAAAAACCGAGTGTTTAGCTACACCCGGGACAAATTTTAAAAACACTTAAAAATAATATTATCATATATTAACTATTTTAAAGTGCCGAGGGGCAGAATCGGACTGCCGACACGTAGATTTTCAGTCTACTGCTCTACCACTGAGCTACCTCGGCTAATTAAATAAATATTATATCACTCTAATATAATTTTGAAAGTGGGCACTGAGGGATTCGAACCCCCGACCTACTGGATGTAAACCAGACGCGCTACCACTGCGCCAAGTGCCCCTCTACTTGTAATTATTGAAAAAACCTATGATTATATAAAAGAATGTCTTGGACTCTTTCCCTAAAGTGAAGGGCCAAATGCCCAAGTGGTGGACCCAGGGAGGCTCGAACTCCCGACCTTCTGCGTGCCACGCAGACACTCTACCAACTGAGCTATGGGCCCTTATAAATTATACTAGATATCATCATTAATTCTATAAATAAATCAGCAGAAAAATAATCTACACGACAGACCCCCTTATACCCACTCTTTTTAGAAGGCTTCCCAATAGTTCGAGGGTCAATCTTGGCTCTATAAAAATGTGATCGAGGAATTTTCGTTAATTTAGACCAAAATTTTTCCAAATTTTCTATATCTTGATCAGCCCTACATTGAAGCGTACAACGAAATTTACTTTCATCTATATTATAACAATATCGTAATAAATACAAAAATAGACTTATTATAAAAGGCTCTGAATTACCGAACATTAAAGACCCTCTTCTGGTTTTAGATCCTTCACCTAAATATAACATCGCAAGCGCAATTTTCGCAACATCTTTATTCTTTAATACCGTTGTCAAATGCTTATTGCGATTGGCAACCGACCTCAAATACTTCTCTCTTCTATTTTTATTAACAATCAATGCAATGGCGCGACTCATCTTTGCATTATTTAAAATCAGTTTTTGAATTCTCTTTTGATGTTTCTGTGACAATTTAACATTCTTGCACCAATATGAAAGGGTACTCTTGGGAACATGTCTCCTGACTATTTTTTTAATCTCTGAATAAGTCTTACCTGTTTTTCTTAATTGCCTAACTCTATTTCTTAGTGAATCTTCATATTTCATGTTATTATTGTACCATAGAACTTATCAATGTGCAAGTTAAAATTGTACAAAAATATAATGCCCAGGGCGGGACTTGAACCCGCACGCCCAAAAAGAGCACAGCTCCTCAAGCTGCCGTGTATACCAATTCCACCACCTGGGCTTAAATCTTTTTAATTTCTTTCAATTTCTTTTTATACTTGCCTCTCAGATAATACAACTTTGCTCTTCTAACCTTATGTTCTTTAACTATCTCTATTTTTAAAATATTTGGCAAAGCTAAGGGATAAATTTTTTCTACACCAACACCACCTGTAGCAATCTTACGAACCGTAAAAGTTGCCCCTGGTTCATGGCCACCACGTCGAGCAATGACAATCCCCTCAAAAATCTGAACTCTTTCTTTTGACTTACCTTTTGTATCAAGTTCTTTGATTTTTTCATGAACCCTTATCAACATTCCTGACCTAATCTCAGGCATTTGGGTTTTTTCTCCCGCTTTAAGTTTTGTTTCTTCAACTTTTTTTTCTTCTGTCATATTTATTCTTTAAAAATTTCCTAAGCATTTGAATGGCCTTTTTCTTAACCTCTTCAATGCCCTGTTTATTATTATCAATAATAAGATCGTATATCTTTTTTTGCCTTAGATTGACCCCATAAAGCCGTTGATAGCGCTCTTGGTCTCTACTATCTCTTTGAGTTAATGCTTTTTTGGCTCGAGAAAGTGTCAAACTGTTTCTCTGACTTAATCTCTTGGCTCGAACCGATTTTCTGCAATCAACAAAAATTTTGCAATCAGAAAAATCTCCAGCCGCCCAGCCAGCCAATCTTCCGGCAATAACATAACCTCCTTTCATGGCAAGATCTAAAATCTGCCTATCTGCAATTAAATCAATCTTTGCTGGTAAAATTCTTGTAGCCCCTTTTAATGAAATCCCCCTTCTCTTCGCAAATTTTCTTATAATATCACCGGTATTTACAAACTCTAATTTAAAGTGATGGGCAACCTCTTTGGCAATCGTGTCTTTCCCTGACACTGAAAGCCCTGAAACCGTAATAGTTAATCCTCTTTTTTTAACTGTTGATTCCTCGTATTTTTCTAAAATTTTTAAATACGTTCCCATTATTAATTATTTTTTAAACTTTTCAAAAATTCCTTTAACTCCTTTGGCAATTCACTTCTAAATTCCTGCCATTTATTTTGTAGATTATGAAAACCAAGATATTTGGCGTGTAAAAAAATACGATTTAATTCAAGAGGAGATTTTAATTTTTTATCCCTTAATTTATATTTTTGATCTCCTACAATTGGGCAGCCAACGGAGCGTAAATGTACTCTAATTTGATGTGTTCGCCCAGTTAAAAGGCTAACTTTTAACAAACTAAAGTTCTTAAATCCTTCTTTTATTTCATATCTAGTAATAGCTGATTTTTCCTGTTTAATATTTCTTCTATATGTTATGGCTATTATTCTCCCTTTTTTATTTCTCCCTAAAGGCAAATCAATTATCCCTTTATTCTCTGGTGGTTGGTCATAAACCAAGGCTAAATATTGTTTTTTAACATTATTTTTCTGAAACTGCGCTATTAAAAAATCGTACATTTTTTGAGTTCTAGCTACCACCATTACACCGGAAACGTCTTTATCCAAACGATGAACAATGCCATCGCGACCTGATTGACCAACTCCATTTATTTCAGGATAATTTTTTAAAAGAATATCTATTAATGTTTGTTCTTTTGAATATTTATCTGGATGAACTAATAAACCAGATGGTTTATTAACAATTAAAAAATCTTCATTCTGCTCTGGAATGTTCACTTTATCAAATTTAGAGAAAAAGTCAACTGACATCACTTATATTTTAGCAAAAATAAGATAAAAAGGGGAGTTCCCCTTTTTAAAATGTCTATTTAAAAATATTTAAGACTTCTTTTTAGCTTTCTTTTTTAAAAAATCTAAAGCTTGTTTTTTGTTCTTAATTCTTCTACTTAATTGTCCTGTTCGCACCGATTCTAAAAGTTTACCAACCTGAGGCCCAGGAGATAGATTAAACTCTTTCATAATATCATCACCTGTAATCAATGGTTTTGGTAATTCTTTCTTACTTTCACTTAATTCTTTTAATCCATGGATTCTCTCTAGCATTTGATTGAATTTATCAAAACTTAATGGCCCTTTTTCTGTAATTGTTGCTGAAATATCAGCAAAAGAAATCTGAAGTAACTTTTGGCCAGAAAAATGTGGATTAAAAAAATATTTTTCAATTGTTCTTGGTCTCATTTTTGTAATATCTCCTTTAATTAAAACCATGTGTTGTTTAATCAGCCAGGTCATCTCGTCTATATCAATTCCAACTTTATCTGGACTAGAAAGTCTTAATCTTTGAGCAATTTCTTTAGCTTTTTCCGCACCAACAACATCATGATCATTAAACCTTATTCTATCTGTTCCATGCTCTTCTGGAGTTTGCATGGTGTATGGTTTTCCTAGGTCATGGAAAAGTGTGGCCATAATTACCTCATTCGAGAGAACTCCCTTGCCACACTTTTTTTTAAGATCAGGTGAGCTTAATTTTTCTAAACTCAAACGAGTATGTTTCCAGACGTCTCCTTCAACATGATAATTTTCCGGTTGAGGACAATTCTTCATTTTTAAGACCTCTGGCATCAGCTCTTTAAAACCACCACTTTGGTCATATAAATCAAAAGCTCGGACGGAATGGAAAACAAAAGCTTTTAAAAACTCTTTAGCAATTACTTCGTAAGGAACCACTCTTTTTTCAATAACCTTTGGTTCAACTATCCTTCCACTTGAAACTGACCTTACTTCTCTGCTTATCTTATTAATAAACTTAATTTGATTTTTCAGAGCCTTCCAGGTCTTCTCTTCTATTTCAAAATCAAGTTGGCAGGCGAATCTTATCCCCCTGAGCATGCGAGAATAATCTTCTTTAAATCTTTTTTTAGGATCTCTTACTGCTCGAATGATTTTTTTCTTTAAATCATCTATTCCGCGATAGGGATCAATAATTTGCCAATGGCCCATACCTTTTTTATCAAATTTCTCCCACTTTAAAGCCATGGCGTTAATTGTAAAATCTCGACGACCTAGATCTTTTTTAATTGATAATCCTGGACTTGTTTGAATTTCCACATCTCGATAACCACCTGTGCCCAAAGAAAAATCTTTTCTTGGTAAAGCAATGTCAAATGGATTTTGTTTGTCTCCTCCTTTTGGAACAAATTTAAAAACACCAAAGGTCTGTCCAACTAGATTAACCTTTCCTTGGCTGTTTAAAAACTCTTCTAAAGCTTTCACTTTAACTCTACGAATTACAAAATCATAATCTTGTGTCTTCCTTGATAAGAGTAGGTCTCTGACTGCTCCTCCAACTAAAAAGATTTCCGCCGAAGGAAATCTTTGTTTAAGTTCTTCTAAGAAATTAAACTTTTTTTTCTCAAGAATTTTTAAGTTTAAAACAGGATTATTTTTTCTAACCAGTAATGAATTAATCCTGGCTCTCTTACTAAACATAATAAAACTTAGTTTAAGTGGTGGGCGGCACAGGATTCGAACCTGTGACCTTTTGCGTGTCGAGCAAACGCTCTAACCAGCTGAGCTAGCCGCCCTTAATTTGTCCATGGTGGGCACGGGGGGATTCGAACCTCCGACCTCGTCTTTATCAGAGACGCGCTCTAACCAGCTGAGCTACGTGCCCATATTAGCCTCAATTAATTACTGTAATAAATTATTTTCAACAAGTCAAGGTTCCCCTATAGCTTAATTTTACTAAAAATTTTAGTTTTGGTCAATTAAAAAGGTGCTAAAACAGGATATTCCAGCACCTAGATAAAAATGAATTACAAAAAGCGTTCATTAACTAACTAAAAGTTATTACTGCGAGACTCCCGGCTATTGCTATCATTTCCATAATATTAAGACACATTATGGAGTCCTTATTTTCATTATTAGCTATGGTAGAATAAACAATATAACAACCTACACCACCAATAACAAAAACAATCATAATGGCAAAACCAGTCATCAATCCTGCAAATGCTGTAAAAGCAACGGCCATAATACCAAGGGCAACAATCGCTGAGAGGCCAGCCGTAGCGCCAGCAATGCCCACAAAAGCAACTGCGACGCCACTGATAACAACAATGAGTCCAATAACCGGACCAATAGCCAGAGCGGCTGTTTTATACCTCTCCATTCCTATCATCATTCCGCCATGTAAACTACTGAAGCTGACAAGAAATGCTCCTATTGTCAGTGCTGTTATTAGAATTGCCCAGATAATCAGAGTTTTGTTCTTCATTTTATTAACCTTCCTTTTGTTTGAAAATTGTTTGACGAAAAGAGCTTTACTCATTTCTAAAATATCATATTTTAGGGTTTTTGTCAAGAATAAAAATTTAAATAAAAAAGTCCCAAACATGGGACTTAAATAATAAAATGAAGAGCTTTTCGAAAACAGAGAAAAAACAATCCTTACCTTAAACCAAAAAGGTTTAAAGGTCGACCTACCTCTTACTTAATAATGTAAGGGTTAGATCCTCTAAATGAGGTGATCCATCCACAGCTTCCGCTACGGATGCCTTGTTACGACTTCGCCCCTGTTACCAGCCCTACCTTATTCCCGCGAACGCGGACTTTCGGGTATTGCCGACTTCCTTGGCGTGACGGGCAGTGAGTACAAAGCCCGAGAACGTATTCACCGTACCGTTCTGATATACGGTTACTAGCGATTCCGGCTTCATGAGGTCGAGTTGCAGACCTCAATCCGAACTAAGACTAGCTTTGATGGGATTAGCTTCACCTTACGATTTTGCAAACCCTTTGTACTAGCCATTGTATCACGTGTGTTGCCCAGGGCATAAGGGCCATGCTGATTTGACGTCGTCCCCACCTTCCTCCAGTTCATCACTGGCAGTCCTCTTAGAGTGCCCAGCTTCCAATAAAGGAACGATGGCAATTAAGAGTAGGGGTTGCGCTCGTTTTCCGACTTAACGGTACACTTCACAGCACGAGCTGACGACAACCATGCAGCACCTGTACTAGGTTCCGATTTTACGGTCAATCAACCTTTCGGCCAATCTACAACCTAGCGAGTCAAGCCCTGGTGAGGTTCTTCGCTTAGCGTCGAATTAAACCACATGATCCACCGCTTGTGCGGGCTCCCGTCTATTCCTTTGAGTTTTAGCCTTGCGGCCGTACTTCCCAGGCGGGATACTTAACGCGTTAGCTTTTTTATAGCGACACTGAAAGGGTCGCCACTTCCAATGTCCAACATCCATCGTTTACGGCGTGGAATACCGGGGTATCTAATCCCGTTCTCTCCCCACGCTTACGTGTCTCAGCGTCAGAATCGTTCTAGC
>CAZQVF010000006.1:0-89140 GCA_964596735.1 uncultured Gammaproteobacteria bacterium | reverse complement strand
CTTGCATGCCTTAGACACGCCGCCAGCGTTCATCCTGAGCCAGGATCAAACTCTCTTAATAAGAGTTTAAATAAATAAAAAATGTTAAAGGAATATGATGGTTATTTCTCTGTCTTCGAGAAATTCTTCATTTTGTTGTCAAAGAACTTTTTTATTAAAATATGTGCTTCTCTTTCCATTCTCTGATCTTTGCGTGATTTCCTGAAAGTAGAATCTTAGGTACTTTTAGTGTTTTCATCTTACCAGACTTATCCTTATATGTAAAGGCTTGTGGACGAGTATATTGCGGATATTCTGATCTGTTTTTTAAAAACTCAAAACTCTCTTCTTTTAAAGACTCTTGTTTAATTACCTTTGGAATTAATCGGGTCATCGCCTCTATTAAAGTCATTGCCGGAACCTCGCCCCCATTTAAAATATATGGACCAATAGAAATTTGTTCATTAACAAACTTCTTTATCCTGTGATCAAATCCCTCATATCTTCCACAAACAAGAATAAGTCTATTTTTTTTTAACAATCTTTTAGCTATTTTTTGATCAAACTGCCTGCCCTGGGGAGTTAAAAGAACTATTGTTTGTTTTGTTTTTTTCCCTGTACTTAAACTTTTTAATGCCCTGTAAAGTGTGTCTACCTTGAAAATCATGCCTGGACCACCGCCGTAGGGTTTGTCGTCAATTGTTTTATGTTTGTCTGTAGTCCATTTTCTTAAATCGTGGACTTTAATATTAATCAGTTTCTTATCTTTGGCCCGTTTAATAATTGATGTTTTTAAAAAAGAATCAAAAATATGAGGAAAGATGGTAATAATTTCAAAACGCATTGGTTGTTTTTTTAAAGATGTAAAAATCGCCACCCATAGGGTAACGACTTTTACTCCCATTTATGGGGTGAATCTATAATTTTAATTCTTCATCTGCACTTGCACTTGCCCGTGGGGTTCTTGTGGAACCCTCTGGCTCTTCAATCTTAAGATTAACGCGAGCATTGTTTCTTAAGCCAACAATGCGTAAAAGGGACCTAATGGCGCGAGCGGTTGAGCCCTGGCGGCCAATAACCTGACCCATGTCTTCTGGGTGAATCTTAAGAGAAAGTAAAACTCCCATCTCATCAACGTTACGAGCTATTTTAACGTCTTCTGGGTGAGCGACAAGAGCCTTAATCAGGTGTTCTAAGAATTCCTTATCTAAATGTTTTTCTGCCATATACTTAATCTAATATTCAAATTAACTATTAATTAAAGAACAAATACATCCTTGCAGTCTACCGACCTTTTCTTGAAACCGAATTAATTCAAATAAAGGTTTCTTGTCTTGTTTAAGACTGGTCTTGTATTGAAATCTGCTTTAATAATAACAGAAATAAAAGGTTTGTCAAGACTTGTCTGGTGATTCCTCTTTAGTTTGCGCTTTTTTTTCTTCTTTTGCTGCTTTTTTTGGCTTTTCTTCTTTTTTCTTTTTAGCCTTTTTCTTGTGGATTTTTGTAACCTTAACCTTATCTGCCTTAATAACCCCTTCCTTAACCAATAGATTATGAACCGAACCTGTTGGTTGAGCCCCTTGAGAAATCCAATGTTTTATTCTGTCAACCTTAAGAGAGGTTTTTTTTGTTAAAGGATTTAAAAAGCCCAGATCCTCTAAAAAATCCCCCCAAGGATCTTTACTTTTTTCTAATACGATTATACGAAAAAATGGTTGATTCTTTTTTCCTTTTCGGCTTAATTTTATCGTTAACATAGTGGAATTATTCTATCATATTCAGACAAATAAGCAAGTCTATTTGCTGGAAATCTTTTTTTCTATTAAATTGGTTGCTCTAAACAGAGATTCAAACGTTCCCGCGTCTGACCAAAAACCTTTAACCACTTCATAAGTAGCTGTTTCTTGTTTAATATAGAAATTATTTACATCAGTAATTTCTAATTCTCCTCTTTGAGACGGTTTTAATGTCTTAATCACATCAAATACCTGACCATTATACATATAAAGACCAGTAACAGCATAACTGCTTTTGGGCTTTTTGGGTTTTTCTTCAATGTTAATTATCTTTTTACCTTTAACTTCTGCCACGCCAAAACGTTTTGGGTCAAGAACTTTTTTTAAAAAAAGCTTGGCTCCCAACTTTTGCTTTTTAAAATCTTTAACTGCCTGAGAGATGTTATCTTCAAAAATATTGTCGCCTAAAATAACCACTACCCTGCCATTGTCTGCAAAATCTTCTGCCAAACCCAGGGCTTCGGCAATACCTCCTGAACCTTCTTGATACGTATAATGAAGCTCTTTTAACCCAAAACTTTTACCATTCCCTAAGAGTTTAAGAAAATCACCTGGACTGTTTCCTCCAGTAACAATTAAAACGTCTTTTATTCCTGCTCTGGCTAAGGTTTCTAAGGGGTAATAAATCATTGGTTTGTTATAGATTGGAAGCAGGTGTTTATTTGTAACTTTAGTACAAGGAAACATTCTGCTTCCTGTCCCTCCCGCTAGAATAATACCCTTCATATTTTTATTTAATAATTATTTAATTCTATATCTCCCTCTGTTTTTTCACTTCTTTATAAATTTCTAAGATGTCGCTAACTTCTATTTTAACTCGTCCTTTAAACTTCATTCCACATTCTGTTCCTGATTTTACTTCTTCTACATCTTTTTTATTAATTTGTAATTGAGTTAATCTGCCTTCGCCCTTTAATTCTGGTTCTTTTTTTTCTCCATTAACAACCTCTGTTTTCCAAACCCGAACAATACCATCTTTAATGATCTTGCCTTCAATAACTCTTCCTCCTAAAATAATCTCTTTATTGGTTTGTTGAAAAATCTTTAAAACCTCAAGCTTTCCTGTTTTTTCTTCAGAAATCTCCGGGGACAACAACCTATTCATTTCTTCTTTTATGTCGTCTGTTAAATCATAAATGACCTGATAATGATTTACTTTTAAATTTAATTCATAAGCCAATTGTTTGGCTGACCTGTTAATCTCTGTTCCAAAGCTAATTAACCAGGCTTGAGCCGCTTTAGCCAGATCAACGTCTGCCTCAGTTAAATCTCCCAGACCCTTTTTTAAAATCTTAATCTTCACCTCTGGGTGGTCTAATTTTTTTAGATCTTGAGTAATAGCCTCAAGAGAACCAATAACATCAACTCTTAAAATAATATTTATATATTTTATTGATTTTACTGATTTGTCCTTTTCTTGAGAATAATCTGCCGCAAAAGTTTCCTGTTTAAACACTGGCGTTTGAGTCATTTGTTTAATTCTTTTTTTAAATTCGCGGCTATCTTTAATTACTTCTATTAATTCTCCTACCTGAGGCAGGCTTTTTAATCCAAAAATTTGGACTGGGAAACTTGCTTTTGCAACATTGACTGAATTTCCTAACTGGTCCTTAAGGGAACGTAAACGACCATAAGTTTGACCAATAACAATATTATCACCCTTTTTAAGAATCCCCTGGTAAATAATTACACTGGCTACTGGTCCAAACCCTGGGTCTAAATGAGACTCTACTACAACGCCCAGTAAATCTCCTTTTGGGTTGGTAAGTAATTTATCTTTTTCCATTTCTGAAACTAAATTTATTGTTTCTAAAAGGTCTTCTATCCCTTGTTTTGTTTTAGCAGAAACTGATACACAAATAACTTTCCCTCCCCAGTCCTCTGGTATTAGATTAATTTTAGATAGATCTTTCTTTACTTTTTCTACGTCTATTCCTGGTTTATCAATCTTATTAATGGCGACAATGAAAGGGATGCCTTGTTGCTGAATAATTTTTACAGACTCTAATGTTTGTGGCAGAACTCCGTCATCAGCCGCTATCACCAGAACGGCAATATCAGCCAGTTCTCCTCCCCGGGCCCGCATACTTTGAAAGGCCTCATGGCCTGGCGTATCAATAAAAGTAATTAAGTGGTTATTTTTTTCTACTTGATAAGCTCCGATATGTTGAGTAATACCTCCTTTTTCTTGGTCAACGATTTTGCTTTGTCTAATGGCATCAAGAATAGAACTTTTTCCATGGTCAACATGCCCCATGACTACGACTACGGGAGGCCTTGATTCTAGGTTCTTTTTATTTTCCTTTTTTAAAATCTCCCCTAATTTACTCTTAAGAGATTGGGTTAAATCTTCTTGTTCTATTTCTCCTTTAACGGTTTTTACTCCTAAATTCTCAGCAATAATCGCCGCAATCTCATAATCTAAGCTCTCGTTGACACTGGCCAGAATGCCATTTTTAATTAACTCACTCATTACTTTGGGTACGGACATGGATAACTCTTCTGCAAAACGATACACTTGAATTGTTGGGGGTAAAGTAATCACTTTGCGAGATTCAGATGTTTTTTCTTTTTCATCTGTCTGAGAAATTCTTTCTTTAATTTTAGCTAAAGCTTTTTCTTTTACTTTCTTCTCCTGCCAAATTTTAATTACTTTCTCTGCTTGTTTATCGGGAATCTGAATTGCTCTTGGGCCAATATGAAAACCTAGCTTTGGCAAAGTTTGCTTAAGCTCATTAGGGGTAACTTTTAGTCTTCTGGCTAGTTCTGTAATGTTCATTTTTCTTTTTTAATTAATAATCTCTATATCTCCTTCTATTTCTTCTATCTCCTCTATTTCTTTCCCAACCAGCCAAACTTCTGGCCAGGGACGGTAATGACTTTTCCAAATCTCTTCTCTTACAATACCATTAGGAAAGGTTATTATGTTTATAAATTCTGCGTTTGCTCCAGCGTGAGCTGATTCAACTTTCTTTTTTTCGCCTGGAGGTAATTCTGTTGTTTCAACATATTGAACCGGTCCTGGTTTAACAATATCAGATAATTCAGGTTTGGTTGTTTTAACCTGACGACCATCAGAGGTGCCATAAAATTTAAAACTCAATTTATCTCCTTGAATCTCTGTTTGTAAAAGTAAATGATGGTTGGTATCATTAATAAATTTCAAATCTGGCCAGGGATTATAAATTGTGGCATCCATGCCGGCTGGTTCATAATAGGAAACACGATACGAATGCGGTCTTCTTTCGGTAATTGGCAAGCCGGCATTAATGGCTAAACGAAACATTGTTGTTCCTATCTGGCAAAGGCCCCCGCCATATTCAGGAATAGTCCGATCTCCTTTAATAACTAATTCTGGTAAAAACCCTGCTTCCTTGTTTACCTCTCCAATGGCTTGAACCAAAGAAAATTCCTGATCTTGTTTAATTAAAATTCCGTGTAATTTTTCCGCTCCAACTTTAATATTATATCTTCTGTTTTTAGGGCTTCCAGCAAAACTGGAACTTCCCTCAGCTATTAATTCTTTAATTCCCAAACTATCTATATCTTTAGGCAGAGGAACAGGTTCAATCTCATCCACTCTTAAATCTACTTGTTCTTTTTTGTTCAGAATCATCTGAGCAATAATTATTGCATTTTTTTCCTGGTCTAAAACAAAACCTGGTTGACCAACTTGAAATTCAATGACTCGTTCATTTTCTATTTCAAATTGCGGCTTAACTGGATCGACATCTATTTCTTTGGCAATCTCTTGTAGATATTTTTGAATGCTTTGTTGGTTAAAACCTAAAACAACCCTGTCAAATCCGCCTTTTTTAAATTCAAACCATTCTCCAATCTTAGTATCGGGTAAAATCCACTTTTTGTTTTTATAGACTAAAGCATAAGGAGCTGAAGCAAATAAATCTTGGGCCTGAATAAAGGCCTTTTCTGAATTTTCCGCTTTTATCTGTGGCTCTTTAAAAAGAATACTAATTTTAATTTCTTTATTTTGAAAACCTTTTAATCCTGTTTTCAATTGTTTAATAGACGTATCATAATCTAGAATAAATCCGGCCGATTCTTGTGCTAAAACTAGCTCTTGATTGGAAATTAACAAATGGGCATTCTGAGCTGGTTTTTCTAATTCTTTAAAATTTTCCTCTAAGACCTGCCTGATTTCATCTTGATTTATTTCAAAAACCAAATCTACAGTCTGATCTTTTGTTAGACTTGAAATTATTTTCTTAATTCTCTGATAAAAATTGCCTCCTCTGCCAATCTGAAAAGCATTTTCTAAGGTTTTATTTACATCAAAAGAGACTAGATGACGACTAAGGTCTGGATCTGTTAAGGCAATTTGTGTAGGTTGAACAATAACCCGTTTCTCTCCCAACTCTGTTTGAGCAGAAAAAGAAAATCCTTGTTTTTCTATCTTTTCAACTAAAATCTCCATTAAAGCCTTGGCTTCATTAAACTTTAGCCCTGTTAACCTTAAATTGTCTGCACAATAAACTCGGGGATAAATGGCCAAAGCATAAATCTCTTGAAAAAGAAAGAAATACCCTCCAATAATAATTAAAATAATTACTAAATAAAAAATGCCTCTTTTTTGGTATTTTGAACTTTTTGTCGATTTCTTTCCTGTCCTCATTTTTTCTCATTATTCTTTGATCTGCACTTGTTTGCTTTTTTCTTCTGCCTTGGGCAAGGAAATAATTAGCATTCCATTTCTAAAATTAGCCTTGACCTGATCAGGTTTTATGGGAAAAGGTAAAACAAGCGTTCGAGAGAACTTGCCCCAGAAACATTCTTGATAATAGTATCGTCTATTTTCTACTCTCTTAGATTTTTTCCTTTCTCCTCTAATAACAATTAAATCTGGCTCAATAGTAATATCAATATCTTGAGCTTTTACTCCAGCAATAGTTGATTCAATAATTAAAGCCTCGTCTTTTTCATATATATCAACTACCAACTGCCCTTGACTTGTGTCAGACATCCATTCTTCCTGTCCTACCTCTTCTTTTTTTTCTCGCAATAAGGATTTCTTACTTTTTTGTCTTTTTTCTTTATAGACAACAGTTACTTCTTGACCTTTTTTTTCTAAAATTTCTTTATCTAATCCTGAAATTTTACCCCAAAAATTTTTCATAAAATTATTTTCTTAAATAAGCCGCTGCTTTTTCAGGGGATAAGGAATTAACAACAATTCCTGAACCAAGTTCTACTCCTCCCCAAACAGCTTCCCGCGGCTGAATTTTTAAATAAAAATGTTGGTTTTTATTAGAAACGACCTGATGAAGAAAAAGGTTATAACTAAGACCTAATTGATAAATTTTCTTTAAGACTTTTTTAAGAATCTCAGCTAGGGCAACTGTTTCTTGTTTAGAAGAATGAATAATATTATCAATGTGTCTCCTGGGAAATATCCAGGTCTCATAATGATAAGCCGAGGCATAAGGAGCAAAAGCAACCATATGCCTGTCAGCATAAATTCGTCTTGAACTTTTTTCCTCTTTTTTAATAATATCACAATAAGGGCAACGCTTATGTTTTTGTTGATACTGACGCATGGCTGTGAATTCTTCTGATAAATCAGGCGGTAAAATCCCTGAAGCAAAAACTTGACAATGAGCATGGGCCAAAGAAGCCCCTGCTTTGCCTCCTTCATTTTTAAAAATTAGTATATAATCAATTTTTGAAATCTTAGCTAAAATATTTGTTCTATCCTTAAAAACTTCTAATAGACTTACAATCTGTTGAAGACTCAATTGAGAAAGCTCTTTCCCATGATTTGGGGTTTCAATAATAACTTCATGTTGACCATATGCTTTTGGATTATTAAGAGTAACAATTGGATATTTATTTTTTATAACCATGGCTGACCATGGCTCATTTTTTTTAAAACTAGGGTAGGTTTTAATAATTAATTTTTTTTCAACACCCTTAGGACAAAAGGGACAAGGTTTTTCCTGAGAAAAAGTTGTCTTAGCTTTAACTCCTCGTGGACGTTTAGCTCGACGAGGTGTAATAATGACATATTTGTCTAAAAAATAATCTTTACGAATCTCTGCCAACATAAAGTTGATTTAATATCAATATATTATTCTGCTTGCATTGTTGCCACATTAACTCCTCCATGAAAATGACGAACATAGGCATAAAACTGAGACAAATGATTGCCCAAAGAATCAAAAATTTCTACTCTTGGTTCTGTTGTCGGCCCTGACGCAGAAATAATTTCAACTTGTTGATCTCCATCAAAATCAGCTACAGCTATGTTTGTTCCATGATAAAAATCTTTAGAATAAGCTAAAAATTGAAGTCGAAGTAAAAGAAATTCTGCGTTGAAGACTCTGATATAAGAAGAGGCACCAGAAGCAACCCCTACAATAATTTCATCTCTATTGTCAGCATCTGTATCTCCTACGGCTACATTAACTCCACCCAAGAAATTTTTATTAAACGCAAAAAAATGAAACTTAAAATTACCCTGCCCATCAAAAACCCTTACATGAGGACCACCTCCTGGCCCAGCTCCAGTGATGATTTCATCTTGACCATCGCCATCAACATCACCGACGGCTACGTTCGCCCCTCCTAAAAACTTAGGGGGATAAACAACAAAACTATTTTTTAAATTACCAGATAAATCAAAAACTTTAATTTCTGACTCCACTCCTTTACCTGGTCCAGTGATAATCTCGTCTAAACCATCGCCATCAACATCACCACCAGCTACATTAACCCCTCCACGAAAATCTTCATTATAAGCAAAGAAGCCGCCTTTTGGTAAACCAACTGAATCAAAAACCCTTACATGAGGACCACCTCCTGGCCCGGCTCCAGTGATAATATAATAATTTTGTGGAACTCCACCTAGTTGGTTATAGGCCTTTTCAACTGCTTTATAAACATTAACTCGTCCTCTGCCCAATTCTCCAACAAAATCAGGATTAATCGAATCAATCTCATCAGTCTGATTTAGAATAAAATCTTGGACCTGTTTGTGACTAAATAAAGGATTAATAGACCAAACTAGAGCAGCTAAGCCCGATACAATTGGAGCAGAAATTGACGTGCCTGACCAATAGCCACCATAATATTCTTTAAAGTCATAATTAGGATTATAAACTAATGGACCGTAGATTCTCATTCCTGGAGCAGAAATATCAACGCAATTGGATCCATAATCAGAAAAAAGCGCTTTATGGTCGGTGTTGTCTACTGCGGCTACACCAATAATAAAATTCTCTTCATCTTCATCAAGACAAATAGGATAATTAGGGTTTTCATTTAAATTGACAGATTCGCCAGTAGTTTCATTTCCCGCCGCGGCGACAATAAGAACCCCTTTACGCCAGGCCTCTTTAAGTGCTTCTGCTAAAAAATAGCTTTTATTTGTACCCACGAAACTCAAATTTATAATCTTGACTCCATTATCAACAGCATAATTAACTGCTTGGATAACATCTTCTATACTCCCTGTTCCTTCACTATTAAGCACGCGTAAAGGCATTATTTTGCTTTTCCAGGCCACTCCAACAACTCCTTCTAAATTATTGCCAATTGCTGCTGCAATGCCTGAAACCAATGTCCCATGATGAATTCCTCCTTCAGTATATTCTTTATCAAATTTTGGCTTTGGATTGGGAACATTTTGAACAAAATCCCAACCATTAAAATCGTCTATGTAACCATTGTTGTCGTTATCAATGCCGTCACCTTTAAGCTCATCCAAATTAACCCAAATATTATCTTTTAAATCAGGGTGGTCTATGTCTACGCCTGTATCTAAAACAGCAATAATAATATCTTCACTGCCGCCTTTAGTTAAATCCCAGGCTTGGGGGGCCTTTACCTTATCTAAGTACCATTGTTCATGATAATATGGATCACTTGGTAAATAACTAGCTTGTAATAAATAATTCGGCTCAGCCCATTCAACCTCTGGAATCTCTAAGACAATTGTTTGCCAATCTTGTAAATTAAAGCCCGGGTCTTTGAGTTTATAAATTTTTGAATGATTTTTCAATTTTATTAATAGTTCTCCAGTAACAAAATTTTCTGTTGTTTTTTTGGTTTCAATCTCTTGAGAAAAAAACAAAAAACAAACCGCACTTAAAAACAAAGTGATGACTAAAATGCTAATTATTAAAATATTTTTTTGGTTCAAAAGCATCTATTTATTCTTTTTAATCACTCCCTATTAAAGGAACAAAACTAAAACCGGGAAACTTTTCTTGTTGATATTTATCTTTCTCTATTTTTTCTATCAAAACGATGTCTTGAAAATTAATTCCCTGAGGAACAATTAACTTTCCACCGATTGTTAATTGTTTTAATAGAGTTGAGGGGATTTTATTAGCTGCTGCAGCCACGTGTATTCGGTCAAAAGGAGCTTGGGCTGGTAAACCTTTGGTGCCGTCTCCGACCATGAAAACAGCTCTGTTTGATTTAACAAAATTATATTTAGAGGTATTACTTTCTCCAAAGTCTTTTAACTCTTGAATTCTTTCTATGGCAAAGACTTTTCCTTTTGGTCCAACAATTTCAGCTAAAAGGGCGGTTGTCCAGCCAGAGCCAGAACCGATATCCAATATTTTTTGGCCCTCTTGAATATCTAACAATTCTAGCATAAAGGCAACTGTCAATGGTTGAGAAATTGTTTGCCCATAACCAATTGTCAAAGGAACATTTTCTCCCGATTCTGATTGCATATCAGGTAAAACAAAATCTCGACGATTAATTTTCTTAAAAGCCTGGATGATTTTTTTGGTTTTTAAATAACCCTGATCAATAAGCTGCTGAATTAATTCTGCCATATATTTATAAAAACTTTAGATTAAAGTAGATGAACTTACTTTGTCGTTTTTCCCCTTAAATCTCATCAATCTAACTCCTTGGGTTGAACGACTCATGACTGGTACACTCTTTAAGGGCAAGCGAATAATTTGGCCAAGGCGAGAAATTAACAACAAGTCACCCTTAACAAAAGTAGGTAATCTTTGTTCATTAATTACTCTCGCGCTAATAATCTTGCCTGTTTTTTCTGTTATTTTTGCAGTCTTCACCCCTGAGCCACCCCTGTGTTGAAAGCGATAATTCTTTAAACCAGTCATTTTCCCAAAGCCATTTTCTGTTATCACTAATAATTTGTCTTCTGAGGACTTGGTTTGAGTTGTCTGATAAATCATGCCCATGCCCACAATTATATCGTCTGGCTTAAGTCTCATTCCTCGAACACCAGCCGCCGTTCTTCCCATTGCTCTTATGTCCTTTTCCTTAAATCTAATTGCTTGGCCTAAAGCAGAAACTAATGCTATTTCGTTCTTGCCAGTACTTGGTTTAACCCACTGTAATGTATCGTCTTTTTTTAATTTAAGGGCGATTAGGCCCGAACGTCTTACATTGGCAAAATCTGTGATCTGTACTTTCTTTATCACCCCTTTTTCCGTAACCATAACTAAATATTTATAATTTTCTAAGTCTGAAACTGGTAAAAGCACAGAAACTTTTTCATTCGAAGCCATCTCTAAAAAATTAACCAAAGACTGGCCGCGGGCTGTTCTTTGTGTCTGGGGCACATCATAGGCTTTGATTTGAAAGACCTTGCCACGAGTCGTAAAAAACAAAAGGTCCGAATGGGTGGTGGTGGTGACCAAATGCTGGACCCTGTCTTCTTCTTTTATTTCTAGTCCAGTTACTCCTTTTCCTCCTCTGGCTTGAGTTTTAAAGCTTTCTGGGGCTAATCTTTTAATGTAACCGTCCTGAGTAATGATTATTACAGTTGGTTCATTTGGAATTAGATCTTCTTCTTTAAATTTTTCAATTTCACGAGAAACCACCTTAGTTCTGCGAGCGTCTCCGTATTTTTCTTTTAATTCATTCATCTCTTTTTTAATGATCTTCAGTATCATCTTTGGCTTGGCTAAAATTTCTTCTAATTCTTTTATTTTTTTAATTTTCTCTTTTAATTCATCTTTAATTTTCGTCCTCTCTAGGCCAGCTAATTGATGAAGGCGCATCTCCAAAATAGCCAGGGCTTGTATTTCAGTCAAACGATATTTTTTTATTAAATTCTTTTTTGCTGTCTCACGATCTCTGGATTGTTTAATAATTTTAATAATAACATCCAAATGATCAAGGGCAATTTGTAGTCCCTTTAAAATATGAACCCTGTCTTTGGTTTTTAATAAGTTATATTCTATTCGTTTGCGAATAACAATCTGGCGATGTCCTATGTGCTCTTCTAACATTCCTTTTAGTCCTAAAATCTTGGGCTGAATTCCCTGGGAAAGCGAAACCATATTAACATGAAAAACTTGTTGCAGGTCAGTTAATTTAAAAAGTCTGTTTAATATTTTTTGAGGGAAAGCTGCCCTTTTAAGTTCTATTACTATCCTTAACCCCTCTCTGTCAGATTCATCACGGATATCTTTAATCCCATCAAGTTTTTTATTTTTAACAAGTTCTGCTATTCTTTGAAGAAGAGTTGCCTTGTTAACCTGATAGGGCAATTCATTAATAACAATATCAAATTGATTTAATTTTTTTTCAACAATTTCTGTCTTTGCTCTCATAACAATCGGTCCTTTACCAATGGCATAAACTTGTTTAATCTGACTAGAATCGAAAATAATCCCACCAGTAGGAAAATCTGGCCCTTTTATAAATTGAAAAAGATCTTCCATCTCTGCTTTTGAATGATCAATCAAATAAATAGCTGCATCACAAACTTCATTTAAATTATGAGGGGGAATGTTAGTTGCCATGCCAACAGCGATTCCCATTGCTCCGTTAAGCAGCAAGCAAGGTAATTTTGCTGGCAAAACCTGGGGTTCTTTTAAAGCTCCGTCATAATTAGGGACAAAATTAACCGTTTCTTGGTCAATATCAATTAAAAGTTCCTCAGCAATTGGGGTTAATCGACACTCAGTGTAACGCATGGCAGCTGGATCATCTTCTAAAGAGCCCCAATTTCCTTGACCATCAATTAAGGGATAACGCAGAGAAAAGGTTTGAGCCATGCGCACCATTGAATCATAAACAGCAGTATCTCCATGAGGATGAAATTTGCCAAGAACTTCTCCAACTACTGTGGCAGACTTTCTATGCTTAGCACTTGGTTTTAATCCCATTTCAGACATAGCATAAAGAATGCGCCGATGAACTGGCTTAAGTCCATCACGGACATCTGGCAAAGCCCTGGCTACAATTACACTCATAGCATAGTCTAAATAAGACCGTCCCATCTCCTGTTCAAGGTCAATTAATTCAATTTTGTCATGAACTAAACTAACTTCTTCTTTTTTAAGTTTTGTTTTTTTAAATTTATTTTTTTGTGTTTTCTTCCTATTTTTTTTCATATTCTAAAACCTTTTGTTTTAAACGAAGCACTTCTTCATCATTTAAAAATTTAGGCAAATCCTCGTCCCTTAATGTTTTAATTCCCTCGGTCATATCTTTTAAAGAATTTTTTATATCACCAAGGGCCTGTTTAAAAAGAGTTTGTAGGCTGTTCCCAATCTCATCCTCGTCTAATATGGTTTTTAAATTAAATGCCCAAATAATAAAAATAAATATCAGGATAAAAATAATTAATGAAGTTAAAAAATTTTTTTTCATAGAAACTCCAACTTAACCCCTTTTGAAAGTCTTATCCTACCCCCTTGGTTCTAAAACAACCATTCTTGTCTCTTCAGAAGATAAGTCTTTTTTACGCAAGATTAGTTTGGGCAATTTTTCTATCTTCTTTATTCCCATTTCTCCCAGAAATTTTTCGAGTGAGCCCAATTTTATTTTAATTTTAGGAATCTGATAACAACAGGGTATAATAATCCTTGGCTCTATTGAATTAATTATCTCTACTGCTTTTTCCGGGCCAATCATGGTTCCTCCACCAATTGGCACAAACAGAACATCAATCCCATCTAAGCTTTCTAACTCTTCACTGGCAAGAGAAGAATTAATCTCTCCTAAAATACCAAACCTGACATTATCTATTTCAACTTGATAAACAGTTAATTTTTTATCTTTTCTTATAAAAGGTGTTCCATAAACAAAAATGCCACTTATCTCATATTCTCCAGGACTTGTAACTAAAAAACTTTCTCTAGAATCTTTTTTAATTGCCTTTTTGTCCTCTGGATTAGTTAAAATCGTGATTGTTGATTTAAAATTAGGACCTCTTAAACCAGCTTGTCGGGAACTATAAGGGTCAATTAAAACATTTTGTTGAGTGTTTTGTATCCTAAAACAGGATTGTCCATACCAGGTGATATTCATTTTAAATTAAATTATCGTATAATTCTAAATATTTTTGAGCAGACTTTGACCAAGAAAAATCCTGTCTCATTACCTTAGTTTGTAGTCGTTTCCAGTTTTGTTTATTTTGATAAAACCCCAAAGCCTGTTTAATGGCAGAAATAAATTCAGGCAAAGAGAAATTATTAAAAACAAAACCTGTTCCTTGAATCTGTTTTATTAGCCCAAATAGCCTTCTGTTTATCTTTACATTCTCTACTGTATCGCGCAGACCCCCGGTTGCTCTAACTATAGGAATAGTTCCATAACGCATAGCAATTAATTGAGACAAGCCACAGGGCTCAAAACGCGAAGGCATTAGAAAGATGTCGGCTCCAGCATAAATTTGTTGAGCCAGAGCTTGATCAAATTTAATATAAGTAGCAACTTGACCAAGGTGTTTTTTGCTCGCCTTTTCTAATGTTATTTCATATTCCTTTTGGCCAGTGCCTAGAAAAATAATCTGTCCCCCCATGTTAACAATTTCATCAACTGCCTGAGAAACCAAATCTACTCCTTTTTGAACGTCTAGCCGAGATATCATAGAAAACAAAGGAATCTCTACATCTTGTTTAAGACCAGCTTTCTTTTGCAAGTCTAGTTTATTAAGGTTTTTAAGATCTAATTTTTTGATCGAATAAGTTCTTTTTATAAATTGATCTGTCTCAGGATTGAAAAAATCTGTATCAATTCCATTAAGAATACCGGTTAAATCCTTTTTTCTTTTTTGAATAACATTTTCCAGTCCACGAGCATAATAAGAATCTGTCTTAATTTCATTAGCATATCCAGGACTAACTACATTAATTAAATCAGAATTTAAAATTGCCTGCTGTAAAACATTAAAATCTTCTCCGTAAAGACCTTTCATTTTTTGAGACAAGGACGGAATTTCATTTCCTTTTAGATTCAGACATTTTAAAACTTGGGTATAATTCCAGCGTCCTTGAATAAGAAGATTATGGACAGTAAATAAGGTTTTAATTGATAAATCATTTTTAGCAGAATTTTGTTTTATCTTTAAAAGGACAGGAATTAGTCCAGACTGCCAATCATGACAATGAATAATATCAGGCTTCCAGTTAAGGACTGGAAACATCTGTAATACTGCTTGAGAAAAAAACAGAAATCTTTTCAGGTACAAAAAACTTTTAGTGTCTAAATAAACACCTTTGTCGCTTAAATATTGATTGTTTTCAAATAAATAAACTGGTACGTCTGTTTGTTTTTCCGTCCCCGGTATAAACGTTTCAAAAATATTTATCCTCTCAGACGTTTTATTGAATTCTATTTGTAAAGATGCGATTTTATCTAAAGGGGTTATTTTCTTGTCTTTTAAGGGTTGATAAAAGGGCATAGCAACCCTAACATCATGTCCGCTCTTTTTTATCTCTTTAGTTAAAGAGCCAACTACGTCAGCTATTCCTCCCACCTTTAAAATTGGATGAGCCTCTGATGCAACGAATAATATCTTCATTAAGATTATTTTATTTTATTAGCCATCTTTATCATTTCAACTCCTGCTCGACTACCAATACGATCAGCTCCTGCCTTAACCATTAAACAAGCTTCTACGTAGGTCTTAATTCCGCCTGAAGCCTTAATTTTCATTTTCCCTTTAACAATTTGCTTGATCAACCTAATATCGCTTTCTTTTACATTTCGAGGGCCATAACCTGTGCTGGTTTTAATAAATTGAACTCCCGCTTTCTCAGCTATTTGACATGCCTTTCTAAGCTCCTTCTCAGTTAAACAACCTATTTCTAAAATACTTTTAACTGGTTTTGTTTTAGCTGCCCTAACAACTGCTTTCATTTCTTGAAAAACAAGTTGATAATTTTTATCTTTAAATGCTCCCAAGTCTATTGTCAAATCTATCTCGTCTGCACCATTATTAATAGCCGCTTGTGTTTCTAGAACCTTGGCTTGCCTAGTTGGGGTTCCATGCGGAAACCCAATAACACAAACTATTTTAATTGATGTCTTTTTTAAGAATTTCCTTGCCAAAGCAACTCGTTTGGGCGTTAAACAAACTGAATAAAAACTATATTCCTGTGCTTCCTGACAAAGTTTTTCAATATCCGCTGTTGTAGCGACAGGACTAACATTGGTATGATCAATTAACTGGGCAATTTCTACTCTTTTAGAAACTGTACTTTTTTTTGTTTTTTTCACTTTCAATTTTAATTAAATAAGTCTGTCTTTTCCTACGATTATTTTTAAACCTTCTTTGGCTGATTCAATTAAAGCTGGTGTTTTAACTGTTTTTTCCTGATCAACTTTAATTAAAATTTCCTGATTAGGCTTTTTAGATTTTACTTTTAACTTTTTCACAAAGAATAAACTATCTCTTTTTTCTTTTCTTTTTAAAAACCAAAATTCTTTTCCTGGCGTTCCCATTAAAACCTCCAGGTATTCATCTTTTGGATTACTGGCTAATCTTTGCCAGTCTGGTTCTTGAGACATCTCCTGAAATTGAAGTAAGTCTAAATTAATAACCTTAACTGCTTTTACTCTCTTAGGAATAATCTGATACTTATTATCTGCTGTTAATTTTGTCTTATTAGCGTCGAATTCAAGGGAAGAAAAAAAACGTTGACCATTAATCTTTCCAAGGCTAATCCCTTCAACTCGACGGGCAGATATAACATCACACGCATACTCATTAACTGGTAAACCTAAAAGGTTGGCCATTAACGAATCTGCTTGTGTAGGAATAAAACCAAGAACAGCGTTTGTATTGGCCATGGGCAGAGCAGCACGACAAAAAGTCTGATCGCTGCCAATAACGACAATTGTTGGGGATTCTTTTTTGAGTATTCCTTCAACCATCTCATCTACGCTTCTTAAAATAGATAACTGATGTTTCTTGCCTGCGATCCCTAGACTAGCCAACCTTGTTTCTATTTTAGAAACTACTTTAGCATATTTCTTCTCTGTTAAAAAAGAATCATAAATATAAAAATACATAGACTAATACAAATAAATGAATCACTACAAATAAGTAGACAAAATTATGAAAAAATAACCATTAAATTAATGGGTTATTTCTCTTCAACTTTGTCTTCTTTTTTCTTTTCTTTAAGATTGTTTGGGCCTGCTCCGCCGACTTTACATCGACCGTTAAGAATAGCCCCCTCTTCAATCGCTAAAACTCGACAATGAATATCGCCTGAAACTTTAGCTGTGGCTGCTAATTCTATTTTTTCGTCCACACTTAAATTTCCCTTTAATTCTCCAGCAATTGAAGCGTTTTTTGCTCTAATATTAGCCTCAATCATTCCACTGTTTCTTAAAGAGACATCGTTTTCTGTTGACAAAGAGCCAATCAATTGCCCCTTAACAATAACATCGCCAAAAGCACTAAAGGTTCCTTCAACTTTTACTCCTGTACCAATTATTGTTTCTGCGTCTTCAGGTTTTACTTTAAAATCTTTACCAAGCATAATAAATAAATTAATGATTTATTATTTTTTTATTATCAACATTAATATTATAACAAAATAGACTCATTAGGTCAATTAAAAATATTGACAAAAGCGATTCTCTGGCTAAAATAAAGAAGAATAATTAAAAATTATGGAAAAACAAATAGAGGAAAAATCAATTAATTTAAAAAGGGACTTAAAAAGCACTATTGTTGTTGCATTGATTGTTCTTGTTATTATCATTGCCCTGTATTTTATTAATCTTAAGACTAATTTCCTTGTTAATTTAGGTGATTTAACTATAAAGAAATAAAAGACAAAATTACCTACCCCCTGTAGTTCAATGGATAGAACAAGGGACTCCTAAGCCCTAAATAGGGGTTCGATTCCTCTCAGGGGGATTTAGAAAATAAGATTTATGGCTAAATTAAAAAAAAGGTTATATTCTTGGCCTCAATTGGTTAAGGATTGTTTGATTATTAGTAAAAAATTGCGTAAACAAAATTTTGATTGTTTAGTAGCGGTTTCTCGGGGTGGATTAATACCAGCTGCTGTTCTGTCATATCTTTTAGATATAAAAAAAATACATGTTATTGGTTATAATTATTATTTAAAACCCGGGGTTAGGGGAAAACTAAGGAGAATTTCTCTTCCTGGAGAAAACATTAAAAATCGTCATGTACTTTTAGTTGATGAAAAGGCCGATACTGGAAACACTTTATTGGCGGCAACCCAATTCTTAAAAAAAGAAAAGAATAAAGTGACGTCTGCCACTCTCCATTGGGAGCCAAGATCAAAAATTAAACCAGATTATTTTGCTCGCAAAGTAGAAAACGTTTGGATTGTTTATCCCTAGGATGAATCTTTAAAAAATAAATTAAAGGGCCTATAGTACAGTGGAAGTACATCGCATTCGCATTGCGAAAACGGCAGTTCGATTCTGCCTAGGTCCATTAATGAAATAATTAAAAATATGTTTATCTCAATTGAAACGGGTGGAACAAACACTCGTGTGGCGACCTCAAAAAACCTCAAAGATATTAAAGACTATAGAATTTTTTCTACACGAAAAAATTTTAATTTAGGAATAAAAAAAATAACTAATACTGTTGAGGAAATGACTCTACAAAGCCAAATTAAAGGGTTTGCCTTCGGCCTTCATGGAATAATTGATACAAAAAAAAATAAATTAATTAAATCCCCACACCTTAAAGAATGGACAAATAAACCAATCTTTGAGCTCTTATCTAAAAAATTTAAATGCCCTGTCTTTATTCAAAACGACACTGCCCTAGCTGGTCTTGGTGAAGCTGTTTTTGGGGCTGGAAAAAAATACAAAATAGTTGCCTACCTTGCAATTGGCACCGGAATTGGAGGAGCAAGAATTATTAATAAACAAATTGATCAATCGGCTCAAGGGTTTGAGCCAGGCCATCAAATTGTTAGACTGAACGGAAAATACTTTCCTAATTGCAGACAAAAAGGTTGTCTTGAGTCATATGTTTCAGGCAAGACTTTTTACCAAAGATATAAAATTAAACCTGAAAATTGTAATAATGTTAAAATTTGGCAAGACTTTGCTAAAAACTTTTCTCAAGGAGTAATAAATACTATTGTTTTTTGGTCTCCTCATGTTGTTATTATTGGCGGTTCATTTAGCAAAAAGGGGAGAATATTTTTTAGCCCATTAAGAAAGTTTGTTAAACAAAATCTATTAATTTTTAAATCTCCACCGATCCTTAAGAACCGTTTAGGAGATAAATCCGGAGTTTATGGGGGGTTTCATTTTTTAAAAACTCATATAAAATAAAGCTGTTTTAGCCTATTAAAAAGCTGTTTTAACCTATTAAGAAGAGTATTTATTAATTCTCTTTTTTTAGTTATATAATTTACGACACTAAAACAACAGTTAAACTGAAGAAACCAGTCAAAAGTTATCCACAAGTACTGGTTGATTTTAATATAATATGTAATATAATGTTATACAGTATAACAAATTGTTCTTCAAAGAACATGTGCCATCTAATCTATAATTCATGGCTAAAATTCCAGAGATTACAAATACTAAAAAACTTTCTTTAGACTTCATTGCTGGTTTAATTACCGGAGAAGGTTATTTTGGTTGGGTTTCTCATAATAAAGGCAAACAAAAAATAGCCGTTTTTCAGCTTCAAATGCACTATAATGACAGAAATTTAGTTTTTTCTGTTAAAAATACTTTGGGATTAAAAGAGTCTGTTTATGAATATAACTATCAAGATCGAAAAAAACCTTCATTATGGCGACATCAGGCCAAACTATTGGTTCGCCGAAGAGAAACTATTAAAAAAATTATTATTCCAGCTCTTGATGGCCGTTTATATGGCTTAAAAGAAAAACAATTTAATCAATGGAAAAAAGAATTTTCTGAACAAGAGAAAAAATGGCGGTATCATTATGTAGAAAAACTGCCAAAATTAATCCGAGCCATTCCAGAATCATTAGATGAAGACTTTAAACCGAAAATAATTGGTACTGAAAAATTATAATAAAAAATCAACTAGAAATGGTCAATAGATTTATAAAAAAACAAAAAACTGCTTTTTATAAAGCAGTTTTGGTGTCGTAAAATACGATTATATCTTTTTTCTTTCTAATACTTGATTATAAATTTCTAATGTTTCTTGAGCACATTTTTGCCAAGAATATTTTTTTACCTGTAAATAACCTCGCTTTCTCATATTTTCTCTTAAACTATCGTTAGAAATTACTTGTAAAATCATCTGAGCCATTTCTTTAATATTTTCTCCATTAAAATAAACTGCTGCTTGGCCATAAATCTCTGGTAAAGGTCCTTTATCTGAACAAACAACTGGTAGCCCCTGTTTCATTGCTTCTAGTCCTGGTAAACCAAATCCTTCTGACAAAGAAGGAAAAATATAGATTAAGGCTTTTTTATATAAATCATTTAATATTTTATCAGATATTCTGTCAGTAAAAATAATTTTATTGTCTAAATTTAATTCTCTGACCTTTTCTTGTAATCTATTATAAAAATAATCTATTCTACCAACTAGAACTAATGATAAATTTGGACTTTCTTTCAAAATAATCTTGAAAGCCTGAAGTAATCTCTCTAAATTCTTATGAGGATATGCGTTTCCAACATATAAAAGGTATGGTTCTTTAATTTTATTCTGCTGATTCATAAATAACAATTATCTTTTCTGGTTTTATCTTATAATGTCTAATTATCTCTTTTTTGGTAAAACCAGAAACCGCAATAATCTTTTTTGCTTTTTTTATAGCATTTTTAATAACTAAAAAATATAATAACTTTTTAAAATAAAAAAATAAGGGGGGTAATTTTGAGGCCTTCTTTGTTAATTCTCTTTGAGTCAAATCGTGAATTGTCACTATAAATTTATTACAGAATAAAAATGGTACATTAAAATGTAAAAAATGAAAAAGATCTAACTTGGCTCTATAGAGCTTAAAAGGAAATAAAAGCTGCTCTCCAAAAGAATACCAACGATAATTGGCTAAAACTTTATGAAATTTTGGGTTTTGCGGTTGATAAGAATTAAAATTTCCTCTGGTTAGAAAAATAAAATAATCATTGACTTGATCAATTTTTTCTAAATGAGTAATTAATTTTTCCGTATAACGCCCGATTCCTACTGACAAATCATAAAACCGGGCATCAATTCCAATACGCATAAATTCATTTTAACATTTTCTTTACCCCTCCTTTCTCCTTCTATATTTAAATGATTGAAATCGGGTTTCACTCATTTATTATAACAAGCCGATTTGATATCTGTAAAGCTGATGATAAACACCATTAGGGATCTTAATTAAATCCTGATGCAGGCCCTGTTCAACAATTCTACCGTTTTCAAGAACCAAAATTTTATCCGCTCTTCTGACCGTGCTTAAACGGTGGGCAATAATAAAAGTTGTTCTATTTTTCATTAGCTTTTCTAAGGATTCTTGAATAAATTTTTCTGATTTAGCGTCCAAGGCTGATGTTGGTTCGTCTAAAACCAATATTTTAGGATCTCGCAAAATTGCCCGGGCAATAGCTACTCTTTGCTTTTGGCCAACTGAGAGCTTAATCCCTCTTTCACCCACAATCTGCTTATATTTTTTAGGAAATGACTCTATAAATTCACTAGCATGACTTTTTCTCACTGCTTCTTTTATCTCTTCATCAGTAGCTGAAAAATTTCCATAAGCAATATTATTTTTAATCGTATCATTAAATAGAACAATCTCCTGAGGAACCACAGCAATTTTACTCCTAAGAAATTTTAAATTAAAATTCTTAATATCGTATCCATCAATTAATATCTTTCCTTTTCGGGGAAAATAATATCCGGAGATCAAATCAACAAGGGTGCTTTTGCCAACCCCAGATTCTCCGACCAGGGCCACAACTTCTCCTGATTTAGCCGTAAAACTAATGTTATCAAGCACTTTATTCTCCTTTTTATAAGCAAAACTAACATTTTTAAAAACCACTTCTCCTTTAATATCAGAAAGAATTGTCGCGTTTTTGGGAATATATTTTTCTTTTGACACAGATAAAATAACCTCTGCTCTTTCTGTGGCCACCAAACCATTTTGAACTGTTTGCCAGTTCCGACCCAATTGGACAAAGGGGCCAAAAAGCATCATTGCATACCCATTAAACATCACTAATTCGCCGATTGTCATTGTTCCTTTTTGAATAAAAATTACTGACAAAACAAAAATGATAAATTGGGTAAGGGTAATAATTAAACGCTGATAAAAATTCATTTTTTGCCAGATTGAGTACATTTTTTGCCAAAATTTTGATGCTTTTAAATAAAAATTTTTATAAAGCTTTTTATGCTCCTGTTTTTCTGTCACCCCTTGTTTAACGGCAGATATGTTAAAAACAGCGTCATAAGCACTACCAAAGGCTATATTATACGCTCTATGCATTTTACGTTGAAGCCTAATCAAAGGAGGCGCTATTTTAAAAATAACTATAACATAAACAAATACGCTTAATAAAAGAAAAAAGGCTAGAAAATAATTAACATAAAAACATATTATCAAAGCGACTAAAATACTCAAAAACTGAGGGGCTAAATCAATGATTACAGTCCCCACGATCTGCTCCATCCGGCTAGCTGCCCTGCTTATTCTGTCAAAAATATCACCCATTTTGCGGTTCTTGTGAAAAGATAAAGGCAACTCTAAAAGCGTACCAAACCCCTTTATAATATATTTTGAATAAATAGTCTCGCTCAAATGAGCATTTTTTACATTACTTTTCCAATCAACAAAATTTGCTATCAATTGCACTACGACCCATACTAGAATAAGAAATAAAAATAAAGGCATCTCAACTATCGCCCCAATAAAAATCCTTGATGGAACTAAAATTGAATCAAAAAAACGACCGACCAAATAAGGCACCACCCCATTGGCTATGGCTGAAATTACACCCAGGACTGAAAGTATAATAAGATCGCCCTTATACTTGCCAAGATGCTGGAAAACAATTTTTAATCCTTTAATTGTTCGTTCTTTTCTCATGTTTACCTAACTTAAATATAAAAATTTCCCTTAAGACTCTTTGGTCTGTTCTAGAATAAATAATAGATTCCCGTTTTGTTATTTTAATCACTGGATTCTTTAATAAAGAATGAGGAATAGGGGGTTGTACTTGCCATCCTTGATTTTTTAGCTTATCTAGAATAGGTAAAAAATGTTGTTTATTTTCGATTTTAAATATTGGAAAAATGATTACTACTCTCCTATTTGTTTTTAAAATTCTACTAAACTGTTCAAAAGCTAAAAGATATAATTGTCCTAATTCCCTAACAATAAAGCTGTATTCTGATGAAGAAAATTTTAAAGGACCTAAATATGGTTCTGTTACAATTGCCCCCACTGATTTAGCTCTTATCTTTTTGCTAATCTTTCTCGCATCAGAATAAAAAATCCTGACGCCCTTTAGAGGCTGTTTTATTTTTTGTACCAACCATTCTAGGTTTTTTTGGGCATTAATAATTGTTCGTTTGTCTTTATCTGTTCCTATAATGCTTTTAAACCCCATTAAAAGCGCTTCTTGCAAGATTGTTCCTGAGCCGCAAAAAGGGTCTAAGATTAAAGTTTTTTCAAGTGAAAAACCTGAATCTCTGCTTAAATTAAGCATTATTTGTCCTAATTTTGGAGGAATCATCCCCCTTTTTATGGCTCTGGCTGGCCGACCAAAATCTCTTAAGGCATAGTCTTTAAAAGACTGGCAACTTAAGGTTTTCCCTGTATAACATTTGTTGTTATCTATTAAAAAAACTATTTCTGTTCCACGGCTTAATAATTTATTTTTTTGAAGTATAACCGAAGATAATACCTTTTCTTTAGACTCGACCCAGCGGCAACCGACTCCTTGTTTTTTAAAACGTGCTTTTACTTCTAGGGCTGCTTTTTTTAATTTCCTGCTTATATCTCTTTTCTGGTCTCCTAAATAATAAGTGCTAAGGCCAAAGTATAAATTAGATAAATTCTTAGGTAAAAACTGCCAAACCTTATTAATTAAATCTGAAAAGGAATTCAGGTCAACCTGGTCGACTATCTGTCCGATCTTAATTGTTCCTCCCAGCTGATTTTGTAGTTCTAATACACTGACCTTTCCTGATAATTTTATTAGTAAAACTTCTGAAGAAAATTTTTCAATCTTAACTATCTGTTTGGACAAAACATTGATAATTTCAGCTATTGACAAAGTTGGGTTATTGCCTAAGATAAAAAAATAGGTCATAATGTTATTGTCTTTTAGAATTAAATAATTGTCAACGTTTATGTACGAATTATTGTACCTTGTCCCCGCTCCTCTAACTGAAAAAGACCTGCCGAATGTTTCAAAAAAAGTAAAAGAAATAGTCGAAAAATTAGGTGGAAAAATCAGCAAAGAAGAGAACCTGGGAAACAAAAAACTAGCTTATCCAATTAAACAAATTTATCGTGGTTTTTATCTTTTATTAAATTTTGAAATTGCCCCAAAAAAATTAAAAGAATTAGATCAAAAATTAAAATTAATGCCTGAAATTTTAAGGCACTTGGTAACTAAAAAAATTGAGAAAAAAAAGGTTACTCGGTTATCTCAAAAAAAACAGGAAGAAAAAACATTAAAAAGTGGAAAAAGTACCAAAAAAATTGATCTTAAGAAATTGGGAGAAAAAATTGACGATTTATTTAAAATATAATATTAATAAATAATTTCTTAAATTTTTATGAATGTTAACAAAGCTATTGTTATGGGGAATCTTACGCGAGACCCCGAAACAAGAACTCTTCCGTCAGGACAAACAGTAACTTCATACAGTTTGGCAACAAATCGTTTCTGGACGGACAGAGAAAGTGGTGAAAAGAAGAAACAGGTCGAGTATCACAATATAATTGCCTGGGGAAGATTGGGAGAAATCTCTCAACAGTTCCTAAAAAAGGGAGGTCTTGTTTATATTGAAGGGCGCCTGCAAACAAAAAACTGGCAAGATCCTCAGGGCAATAAAAAAACAAGAACTGAAATTGTTGCAGAAATGCTCCAGTTAGGGCCAAGGCCTGGAGGCACTGGAATTGAACAGCCAAAAGAAGAAAAACCAAACGAAGAAGCTCCTGTTTCAGACGAAATTAACGTTGAAGAAATACCCTTTTAGAATCTATAAGATAAAATTTATTAAAACACGAATTTACTAATTCGCGATAGATTGTTTAATCCATTTGAATTATGAATAATCATCAGAACAACAACCAAAAACATTGTTATTTTTGCGTCAATAATATTAATGAAATTGATTATAAAGACACTGACATCTTGCGTAGATTTGTTTCCTCTTACGAAAAAATTCTTCCCCGACGCAAAAAAGGAACCTGCTCTAAACATCAAAGAAAGCTATCTAGAGCAATTAAAAGAGCGCGGATCATGGCTCTACTTCCATTTGTTAAGAAATAATAAAGATGCAGGTTAATGATCTTAAAAAAACAGGAATTGTTATTGTGTTAAACAACGAGCCTTATCAAGTAATTTTTTCTCAACATTCTAAAACGGCCCGCGGCCAGGCATTTGTTAGAACAAAATTAAAAAATCTTGCCACGGGACAAGTATTAGAAAAAACATTTAATGCCTCTGACAAGGTCGCAGAAGCTAATATAGAAAAAATTAAAGCAAACTTTTTATATATTGAAGAAGAAAAGGTCTTTTTTATGAATAATCAAAATTATGATCAATTCTTTCTTCCTTTAAAACCTTTAACAGATAAGAAAAAATTCTTAAAAGAAGGGCTTGAGGTCGATGTTCTCTTTTTTAATAAAAATCCAATTAATGTTGAATTGCCTAAAAAAGTAAATCTTAAGGTTATTGAAGCTCCTCCAAGTGTCAAAGGGGATTCTGCAACAACTCCAACAAAGACTGTTGTTTTGGAAACTAAAGCTAAAATAACTGTTCCTATTTTTGTAAAAAAAGATGATTTGGTTGGGGTTAATACAGACACAGGGGAATATGTTGAAAGGGTTTAAAAAAATAAAATGAATATTGAAGAAATTTTTAAGGGAGCCATTTCTTTAAAAGCTTCCGACGTCCATTTAGCCACAAATTTACCTGTATTTTTTCGTATTGATGGGGTCATGAGGCCTGTAAAAAACTGGCCTGCCCTTAAACATGAAAATATTTTGTCTTTGATAGAACCTGTAATTAACAAAGACCAAAAAGATGAACTTTTTAATAAGAAAAATCTAGAATTTTCTTATCAAATTAAAGGTGGTTTTCGTTTTAGGGTTAGCATTTTTTGGGAAAAAAATGTCCTTGCTTTAGCCGCTCGTTTAATCTGCCCCGAGATTCCAACAATGGAAGAAATTGATATGCCTAAAGCAGTCTACGACTTTGCAGAGCTCCGTGATGGGCTAGTTCTTGTTACTGGTCCCACTGGTTGTGGAAAATCAACTACTTTAGCTGCCCTAATTGATTATATTAACAATAAAAGAGCTTGTCATATTATTACGCTAGAAGACCCTATTGAATTTGTTTTTACTTCAAAAAAAAGCGTTATTGCTCAAAGAGAATTAAATCAAGATATGATTTCTTTTCAATCCGCTCTTAAACATATTGTCCGTCAGGATCCTGATGTTATATTGGTCAGTGAGATGAGAGATCTAGAAACCGTTGCTTTGGCAATTACTTTAGCAGAAACTGGTCACTTGGTTTTAGCTACTCTTCATACTGCCAACGCTCCCCAAACTATTGATAGAATTATTGATATTTTCCCGGTTGATCAACAAGGGCAAATCCGGCTCCAGGTAGCCCTTGCTCTTAAGGGAATTCTTTCTCAACACTTATTACCTAAAATAGGCGGCGGACGAGTTGCTGCCCGAGAAGTTCTTATTAACACTGGTGCTGCTGCTAATTTAATTCGCGAGAATAAAGTAGCACAAATCAAATCTGTTTTACAAACTAGCAGCAAAGAAGGAATGTGTACCCTAGAACAAAGTCTAAAAAGACTTTATCGCAATGGATCGATCACCTTAAAAACTGCATTGGCTCATGCTAATTATCCTGAAGAAATTTTAAAAGAATAAAAGAATATTTTATCTAAAAGAGAGAAGTCGGAGTTCCTGTCTCCGATTTAATTTTTTAAATATCTTAAGCCTCCGTGGTGTAATGGATAACACGACAGTCTTCGGAACTGTAAATAGGGGTTCGATTCCCTTCGGAGGCATTGTATTTAAAGCCCCCATAGCTTAATGGTAAAGCAGCTGCCTCTTAAGCAGTTGACGTAGGTTCGATTCCTACTGGGGGTACCAATAAAAACTTTTTGGTTTTCGAACGACATTCGGTAGGCGGTGTATATCGCCCAACCGTATTTTTTTGTGCCAATGTACTGGCACGCCACATGGTTTATAACTACTCAACTTTTTGCGGTTTTATTTTTGGTCTATAATTTCCATGAGCCGACAGCGGAATACACTTGATTATTTCTTTAAAAATACCATATGGCATTGAGACAATCAGCTCTTCATCTTTCCAAAGCAATTGTCCATTTTGTTTTCCTTGGTAATACCGGTCGTAATAATCAATAAAATTTAAATGGATTCTATTAGATTCAATTGGTGCATATATACTAGCACAGGTTGATAATGCCGGCATTATTAAAGGTTGAGATAATTTCTTATAAACACTTACCCCTAAAATTCTACCAGCCTGTGCTGGAGTAGTCAAAAAAATTATTACATCGGGTTTTCTAATTTCTTCACTTAATGGAGTAAATAATATATATCTTTTTTGTGCTAAAGAAGGATATTTGGGCAACTTTTTTAAAAAAAGGGAGCAGACAGTATTATTTTTAAAAACTTTTTCGTCTTTAATATACACGTTACAAATTTCTTTTTTTGACAGGTGAGTAATGTTCAAAAAATAATTGCCACCAGGGCACAATTGTCCCTTTTGTCTATCTATATATGTAGAGATATTATTTTTGAAACTTCGAGCCAAAGCTGTGCAAACTGTATCTTTATATTTTTTAAAATTCAAGGTTTTGGTATTAGAAAAACGAATTGAAATAATCTTTTTAATTCCTAAGTATTTTTTAATTATTCTAAATTGTCTTTTATATATTGATATCATAATAGTGTTATTATTTCACAGATTTTAAAATGAGGGAAGGTAGGTAGAAGCTGTAATGTTTAATTATTACAGCTCCTACCCTATATCGGCACATTAACGCCGAGGATTACAGGCCGGTTTGCCCTCGAGAGGACAGCCAGCACAGGAGGGAGGAATCATGTCAACGAGAGTAAGACGCTCGCGCGGGATATACGGGCAGTAATAGAAACTCGCCCGATAACACCCAGACATGTCGAAACTCGAACCACGACAGCCACCAGTGCATAGGTCAAAGTGAGGGCACTCATCACGGCAGTAACCATACACCCAGGCCTGCGGATTGGAGATGTGAACTCTGAGTGGATGTCCGAGCATCTCCCTGATTCCGGTGGTTATAATGTTACCGTAGCTTAAGGCCGGATACCCCACACAAGGAATTGCCTCGCCGTCCACGCAAAAATGGATTGAGGTTTCCTGCATGTGACACGTCTTCCCGTAGGCTTGAGGTGAGAGTAAATCCGCGCCAGGTAGGTCGAATTCCTGCTGGTCGATGCGGCGGAGTTCCTCGAGCACGCTGAGCATAGTGGTTGGATCCACATCTAAACTACAACCACGCTTGAAGCCACCTCCTTCCTTAGTGAACTCCATTACGGGTTCATATCCCATCCGGCGACACCAGCGGAATACCTCGTAAATACTGCCGTTCTTGACCACTGGCGCCGTGATACAACACTGCACGCAGACACGGTTAGCAGGGAAAAACAAGGCTACGTTCTCCCATGCCTGGTGAGAGCTATTGAGGTGATTACCACCCGTGAGCAGGTACTCCATCTTACTGTTATCACTATCTGAAGCAAGCGTGTGGCGTTGTCCAGCAATAATCACACCCATTTTCTCTACTGCCACACAAAAAGCCTTGTCTGCCAGGCGATCCATATTCGTAACAAGAATCACGAGGCTAAACTTACCTTTTATGTACTGTAGGCACTCCATAATGTTGGGGTGGGTAGTGGGCTCGCCACCCAGTATATACAGCTCTGTGAAACCCATTTCGATCCCTTGGTCAACAATACATTGGAACATCTCCAGTGTCATGTTGCGTGGCGTGTGAGCTACGAAGCAAGTTGGGCATTTGCGGTTGCAGACCTCTGTGATGTCGATTCCTATCCCCACCATTTTTTTTTCGGATACGTCAGTACGAAACGGCATAATTTCCTCCTTCGCAAAAGATCTTTTTTGTCTGTTTAGACTGGCGAATCATTCACCAACCTATTTCAGACAAAAACAAAAAACGCCCTGGCAAGATCCAAGGCGCTTTATATAAAATTTAGTAATACTAAAATTGGATCTTGCCTTTATCGTAACAAGTCCACCAAGCTAAATAATTTTTTCTACTATTGATCTGCATAAATTATTATTTCTTCATGCTCAATACTTTATTAAATCCTCCTTTTTTATCCTTTAATTCCCGCGAACCACGTGTTATTTTGGCTATACTTACTCCCAATTGCTTTGCTATTTCTCTTTGAGGAACGCCTCTTGATAATTGTTTAATAATTTGCCAGCGAGTAATTATATCTTCAAATTCTACAGGAGTAAGAATATCCTCTAAAAACTCATCCATAAGTTTGGGATTTTTAATTTGGATAAATAAATTTATTAATTCTTGTTTGTATTTTGAATTCATAATTGTGTACTGTTGTAATAGTACATCAGTACTGTACCAATTCGGAAAGAATTCGTCAAGTCTACACTGTGGATAACATAATATTTGCGTTTCGGCGGCGCATTTGGCAAGGCGAAATAAAAAAACACGTTTGGACGAGAAAACCCGCCTTTATAAAACTTCGGTTGGATAAAAGGGCAGATAAAAATTCCCTCCCCTAAACCTTTTCTTTTTATTCTCCCGAATTTTGCGGGGTTGTAAGAGTGAAAAATTTCTAAATCATAAACCCCTAATAATTATTTTCAAAAAAGTTCGTATTTCGTTATAAAACCATACTATTTAACAATAAAAAGCCAGGGGCCTTAATTGGACATACCCTGGCACAAAATATTTTTAGTTTTCTAAATACTAGTCTAGCACTACTAATTAAGACGATTTAAAGCTAAAAACGTTACATTGTTTTAATATAGCCCTTTAAGGCTTTTTTAAATTAAAAAAAGACCCCTTAAAAGGCCTTTTTTTATATAAGTGTAAAAAACTATTTAACAACCTTTTTAAAGTCTTGTCCTGCTTTAAATTTCGGAACTCTCATGGCAGGAATTTGAATCCTTGCTCCAGTTTGAGGGTTAACTCCAATTCGAGCTGCTCTTTTTTTAACTGAAAAAGTACCAAAACCAGCAATAACTACTTTCCCTCCTCCTTTTAAGGTTGTTTTAATAATTTCAACAAAAGCATTTAAGCATCTGCTTGTTTCTGCTTTTGAACAACATTTACCTTTTTTGGTTAAGGCTTCGATTAATTCTTTTTTGTTCATAAAAACCTCATTAATCCTACTTTTTTTAAAAAGTAGGAAGTTAATTATTTTTTATCGGCATAATTAAATATAAGTAATGTTTATCTGTTGTCGACCTTATTAATCCAGGGGTGTCATCATTAACTATTTCTAGACTGACCTCATCTCCGGATAAATTGGTTAAACCGTCTATTAGGTAACGATAATTAAAAACTATTTCATTATTTTCCCCAACAACCTCGGCTGGCAATATTGCCTTATTTTCACCAATCTGACTATTAAGAGAAGAAATAATCAATTGGTTTTCCTTGGCTAAAAATTTCAAATTTATATCATTTATTCCTAATTTAGTAAAAAAGCTAGCCGCTTTAACGCTTCTTAAAAACTCCTCTTTTTTAATTAAAACTTTTGTCTTTATTGCCTGGGGAATGGTTTGCTTATAGTCAGGATACTCTCCGTTAATTACTCGTGAGGTGAGTTCTGTGCCCTTATGAACAAACAATATTTGATTTTCTGACAAACATATCTCCACATCTCCTTTATCTTTAATAATTCTTAATACCTCTTGAAGCGTCCTTACTGGAATAATAAGATTTTTAATTGTCTTAGAAGGCGTATTTTTAACAGAAATTTCTTTCTCTGTTAATCGATAACTATCTGTTCCAACCATTGTTAATTTATTTCTTTCTGGTTTATTAAAAGAAAAAAGAGCCCCGCTCAATTCAGCTCTTACCTCTGAAGAAGAAATAGAAAAAATTGTTTTTTCTAAAGCATTTTTTAATGCTGTCCCTTCTATTAAAAATTTTTCTTTTGTTTCAACTAAAGGAATAATAGGAAATTCATCAGGCGAAATTCCTTTAATTTTTGCACTTTGTTTTTTACTCTTAATCGATATTTCGTCTTTAATTGTTTCAAAATTTAAAGCTTCATTTGGCAAAAGATCTATATAATTATTAAATAACTGTGCTGGAATAGTGATTTTTCCTTCTTTCTCTATTTTTGCTCTAATTTTTGTTTCAATTGCTATTTCTAAATTGGTAGCGCTAATTTTAAGAAAACCCTTTTGAGCTGTTAATAGAATATTATTCAAAATAGGTAAACTTGTTCTGCTTGTACCTGCTAAATGGGTACAAGTATTCAATCCCTGAGAAAGGTTTTCTTGAAGACATGAAAATTTCATATTATATTATTATATTATATATTTATATATAGTATATAGTAATAACTAAGTGGAGAAAAGAGGAGATTTTAGTAAAAAGCCTTTAAAAAGACGTTTAAGAATATTGATTATATGGGAAAGAATGGGATAATGTGTTGAATAAATGTTAATAGATTAAGTTATCCTTGTATAAAATTTAAATACATAAGAAAGATTGTCCTTTATCCACATCTTTTCCTATTCTTTTTCAGAGGAATTACGATGTCGCATGAAAAATGAAGTCCAAACAGAGAATTGCCAGGCAGAAAAAATAGAACTTAATAATAGGAAGAAAGTAAGAATAAGAATTGTCCAAAAGACGAGAATTAACCAAAAACCAATAACAAAATTTAAACGTAAAAACAGGTCAACAAGGATTAGGAAGGGAACGGCTGTTCCTACAGAAACTAAGAAAAGCCCTAATCCGATTAAAATAGTGATTAAACAAAAATAAATAGAAATTTTAATTGTGGTCAACCAATTTTTAAAGAAGAATATAGTTCCCATTTTGATTGCGTTAAAGAATTTCTTTTTTTCTAAGACTATGAAACAAATAGTAAATCTAGAGATAAAAGAAATGAGAAAGCCTAAAATTATAAACAAAAAAACATAAACAACAAAAGGAATAGGTATTTGATAGAAAAAAGAAAGGCCCAATAAAGACAAGAAGCCATAAATAAGCAGGAAAATAATTAAATAAATTCCAACAATAGGCCAAAGAAAATTTTTACTTTTTTTCCACATTTTATTGAAAGACAATTTTTCTTTAAAATGACGATTTTTTACTGATAAGATAATGGAAATTTGTGAAAGAAAGGATAAGTAAAAAAACAAAAGAACAACAATGACAGCGAAGATTAAATGATAATTAGTTTTTATATTAAGAAATTGTAAAGGAGTGAAAGTATTTAAAAGATTTTGAAACTGTATTTGAAAAGATTTAAAAATGATTAATTGATCTACCCACTTATTTATTCGTTGGAAATTAGCAATAATTAAATGGACTTCATTGTTAGTAAAAAAAGCAGCAAAGAAGCCAAAGAGCCAAAGAAATGGATGATGCCAAACAAAATTCCAAGAATTTTTAAACAAGGTTTTTAGTTCAGGTTTCATATTAATAATTTATTTCTTTTTAGTCATTATTTTAAGAAAGGTCTCTTTTTCTAAGGTTTCCTTTTTTAATAAAAGTTGAGCAACTTCTTCTAGTTTTGTTTTATTTTTTTGAAGAATGTTTTTGGCCTTATCATAGCAGAGCTTAATGAAACTAGAAACTTCTTTGTCAATAATTTGGGCAAATTCTTCAGAATAGTCCCTTCTTTCAGCAATTTCACGACCAAGAAAAATCATTTCTTCTTTTTCGCCAAAAGTTCTTGGTCCTAATATTTTGCTCATCCCATATTCGGTTACTAGTTTACGAGACAGTTGAGTTGCCCGGCGAAGATCATTAGCCGCCCCTGTTGTCACTTGTCCAAAGGTTTCTTCTTCAGCCACGTATCCTCCTAATAGAGCAGAAAGATTATCTAAAAACTCAGACTTTGTTTTAAGAAATTTTTCTTGTTCAGGAATGCTTAAGGTATAACCGGCCGCTTGTCCCCGGGAGATAATAGAAATTTTTTGTACAGGATCACATCCTGGTAAAACATGACTAACAATAGCGTGCCCTGCTTCATGAAATGCGATAATTTCTTTTTCTTTTTTTGAGAGAATATGGCTTTTTCTTTCAGGTCCTAAAAGAACCCTTTCAACGCTTTCTAATATTTCTTTTAAACCAATTTTTTTCTTATTTGTTTTAGCGGATAGAATTGAAGCTTCATTTAAAAGGTTTTCTAAGTCAGCTCCAGTGAATCCGGGGGTTCTCTCAGCAATTTTTTTAAGATTAACTTTTGGGTCGAGTGGTTTTCCCCTCGCATGAATTTTTAAAATTGATTCACGACCCTTAATGTCTGGTAAATTAAGGATTACTTTTCGGTCAAAACGGCCTGGTCTTAATAGCGCTGGATCTAAAATATCTGGACGATTAGTAGCCGCTAAGACAATTAGACCAATATTTGGTTCAAAGCCATCAAGTTCAACTAAGATTTGGTTTAAGGTTTGTTCTCTTTCATCATGTGAACCTCCTAACCCCGCTCCTCTTTGACGACCAACAGCGTCTAATTCGTCCACAAAAACAATAGCCGGAAGATTCTTTTTTGCTTTAGTAAAAAGATCTCGGACGCGTGAGGCTCCAACACCAACAAAGAGCTCAATAAATTCTGAACCAGAAATATGGAAGAAGGGAGTATTAGCCTCTCCAGCTACAGCTCGCGCTAAAAGAGTTTTTCCACAGCCAGGAGGACCAACCAATAAAACACCTTTGGGGATTTTTGCTCCAAGAAGAATATATTTTTTAGGATTCTTTAAAAAGTCAACGATTTCTTTTAATTCTTCTTTAGCTTCTTGAACGCCAGCCACGTCTTTAAAGGTGGTTTTTACTTTTTTATCTTGAGGATTAACTTTTCTTGCTTTACTTTCTCCAAACTTAAAAGCTTGCATCCCAGCCCCTTTAACTTGCTTGGAAAAGAAATAAATCAAGCCGATTAATAAAAGTAAGGGAATAAGAAGAGGAAAAATAATATTAAAAAAAGTGTTTCTTCCTCTCATACTTTTAACCACCAAAGATAATTTGGAAAGTTTTTCAGGAGAAACACCATAATTATTTAATAGTTCAACAAGAGATTCATTCTCTTCTTTAAATGTAATTTGTTGTGTTTGATCAATTAAGAGAATGTTTAAACGATTTTCTTCTATGGTAATTTTTTGAACTAATTCGTCTTGAATTTCTTGAACCAATTCGTTTAAACTGATTTCTTGAATTCTTTTGCTTTGACTACCCAAGAGACTAAAGATTCCAGAGATAATCAAAAAAATGATTAAGAAAATAAGAAAATTTTTAATCAATGATTTCATAATCTATTTTTTACTTTCAATCAATGATAGTCCAAGACGATGGTCTTCTGGCTCAATTGAAACAACTTTAAAATCCAATATATCACCTTCTTTGGCGACCTTAGAAATATCTCTAATTGGAGCTTTTGATAATTCTGAGATATGGGCTAATCCGTGAATGTCTTTGTCTAGTTCAACAAAAAGACCAAAGGGGTTAATCTTTAAAACCTTCCCTTTAACTTTTTGGTCAATTTTATATTTTTTCTTGACCACACTCCAGGGGTCTTTTAACAATCTTCTAATGGAAAGGGAAATTTTACCATCATCGGTAATACCAATAATTTCTGCTTTTACTGTTTCTCCGACTTTAACTATATCTTGAGGATGGTCAATTCTTTGCCAGGCTAATTCAGAAATATGAACCAGGCCTTCTTGATTTTTGTCAAAAGTTACAAAAATGCCAAAGTCAACTAATCCACTAATTTTTCCTTTAATAACATCACCAATTTTGTAATTTTTATGTATAAGTTTTTTCTTACTTGGTCCGACTTCTTTTTCAGAAACAATTAGCTTTCCATTTTTTTCGTCAATGGTAATAATTTTGACAAGCATTTCCTTGTTAATAAAGCTTTTTAATTTTTCTAAAATTTTATTTTTATCACCGTCGTCGACTCGAGGATAATGTTCGGGTTTTAACTGTGAAACAGGTAAAAATCCTTGGATTTTACCACTTCGGACAATTAAACCTCCCTTGTTTGCTTCGATAACTTTAATTAATAAAGAATTTTCGCCTTTAGCGATATCTTCAAGCCTGTTCCAAGCCTTTTTGTGACTAGCATGACGAAAAGATAATTCAACCAATCCTTTTTCATTTTCTAATTCAACGACTGTAGCGGAAATTTTATCTTTCTTTTTTAGGTTAGAAAATTCTCCAGATTCGTCAAAAAGTTCAGGTCCTCTGACAACCCCAGTGGTTAGACCGTTAATATCTAGATAGATTTCATTACGACCAATTTCAATAACTGTCCCCTCAATAAGGTCACCAAGTTTAGGTAGGGATTTTATTAACTGACTATAGTCTTTTTTACTTGTTGTATCTTGCATACATCTTATTATAAGGGTTTTAGAAAGATTGACAAGCCCTTCGCTTTATTTTATTATGCTTTTATGAGACTTAGGTCACGAAACGCAATATTGTTTTTAGGTATTATTTTAGTTATCTTTGCTTTGTCTATTTATTTTTTTTGGCAGCCAGATAATTTAATCGAATTCGTTCCTAAAAATAGTTTTCTTTATTTACATTTAGATTTGAATCAAGCTAGACGAACTGGTTGTTTGGGCAATCAGTGGCTTAATGATTTAAAAATACAACAAATTTTAGCTGGTCTTCCGGAAAATGATCCCAGATTGGCCTTAATTAAGAATACATTTAAAGGAGAAAATATAGGATTTATAGATGAAATTGCCTTAGTTTTATTTCCCCAGGAACGAACCCACGAAAACAATAAAGGGCTTTTATCAAAAATGGAAATAGTTCTTTTGTTAAAGTTGAAAAGATGGTCCAATCCCTCTTTGTTAATTAAATCATTAAAGGGTTTTCATGTGCAAGAATTAACAACACATGTTTGGGTAGTTTCTCCTCAGTCTTTTTTAAACGATTTTCAATCTTCAGATTTTTTTCTGTCTCAAAGCCTTCTTAATAAAAAAGATTCTTTATTTTCAGGACCAGGGTTTTCAGTTTGGGCAAGTGGTTATATTAGCTTTAAAGATTTACAAGAAGAAATAAAAAAAGAAAATGAAATCAGCCAGACAGGGAACGATTTAGCAGGAATCAGTCTTTATTCTATTTTAAATGCTGAAAATTTATTTTTTTCTATAAATTTGTCCAATCAAGATTACAAGGAAAATTTATTTTCTTTTGACGATTTTATCTCGGATAATAATTCTAATCAAGGTTTTGTTTTTGTTTTACCTCAAATCAACTCAACTGATTTTTTATTACAGAAAATTAAACAAGCCTTGGCTATTCAAAAACCAATTAAAAAACAAGTGTTATTGCCTGATCAAACGAAATTTACAGAATTAATTGTTGATTCAAATAAGTTTAATTTTAAAACAGAAGAATTCAATCAGACATTAGTACATTACTGGCCAATGGATTTTTTTGAAAATCAAGAACAAGCGGGTTTTATTGTCTGGCAAGACAAGGAACAGAATTTTATTGCTAATAAAATTTCTTTATTTGAAGAAATTGTTAACGCTCCCAATAAGCTTTTCTCTGGATTTCAAATCCAAGAAATTGAAAAAGGTATATTTTTTCAAGGCAGTGAATTACCTTTAAAAAATTTATTAATTATTCAAACAGAACAAGGGATAAAAGGAAGGTTAACATTAGGCTTATAATTGGATTTACCTGTGGATAAGCCCCCTTGCTAGTCGATTTTTTAATTATATACTTATAGACTGAGACTACAAGAAAACAAGGGCAACCCCCTTTTTTCTCTTAAAAACTAAAAATAAATGTTTATGTTAAGTAGCTTATCTTCTATAAAAGAAGAATTACAAGTTCAACGGCAGAAAATTAAAAAAGAGCTTGAACAGATAGCTAAAAAGAGTGGTCGAAGTGGAAACAGGTATGAGCCGAAATTTCCAGAGTATGGTCGAGCTGAAGATGAAAATGCCGATGAAGTGGCAGCGTTTGTTGATACTCTTTCTATGGGAGAAAATCTAAAAGAATCATTAGAAGGGGTTAATTTAGCTTTACGAAAAATTACTCGTAATCAATATGGTTTATGCGAAACGTGCGGCAAGAAGATAGGAAAAAAAAGATTAAAGATTTTGCCAACAGCGCGATATTGTTTATCTTGCAAAACAGGTAAAAATTAAAAAATAACAATGAATAGACGATTATTCTGGGTTAATCTCTTAATATTATTTCTTTTTATTTTAGACAGATCTTTAAAAAAATTTGCTCTTGAGGGAGCAACAAAGGAAATTTATTTTTTTAATTTTTCTCTTTCGACTAACCCGAATATTGCCTTGGGTATTCCTTTAAAGGGAATATTTTTTTATTTTTTATTAATTATTATTCTTTTCTGGGTAGTTTTAAAATTAATTAAGAGTTATCAACAAAGAAATCTAGTTAATATTTCGTGTTTACTATTAATTTTAGTAGGAGCTTTTAGTAATCTTTTAGATCGTTGGAAACATGGATTAGTAATAGATTATTTTGACTTGCCGTTTGTTGCTGTTTTTAATGTGGCTGACTTAATGATTCTTGTTGGTATAATTATTTTGATTTGGCAAATGATTATTTTAGATTATCCTTGTTTTGCTAAGAAAGAGAAAAAGGATCAATTGACATAAAGACATTGACAAAGATTTTAATTTCGTTAAAAAGAGAATATGAATAATATTCAATTAGATGAAAACCAAAAATTTGATATCCCTTTGAAAAAGATTGTTCCAGAGTATTATTCAAAAAATCCAGCTGTTAAATGGTTGTTCAAAAAGCGACTGTATATAGCACTGAAATTTTTAAAAACAATCAAAACAGATGTTTTAATAGACATAGGCTGTGGAGATGGGTATTTCATTCAATTAATAAATAAGTGTGGCATCAAAGCCCGTGCAATGTGGGGAATTGATTTAAATCCAAGAGTTATTCAATTAGAAACGCAAATTAGGAATTGCGATTTTAGGGTTCGAAACATTCTAAAAACGGGCTTTCAGAATTATATGTTTGATGTAGTAGTTTGTCTAGATATTCTTGAACACATGAAAGATATTAAAGTAGCGATCATAGAAATCAAGCGAATTTTAAAAGACGATGGCCATTTAATAGTGAGCTCACCGGTTGAATCTACGTTATATAAATCATTAAGATTTATTATAAAGGGTACTTATTCTCAGGCGAGTGGGCCCGGAGCAGGGAAACATTATTATAACGCAAGGCAATTAGACAAGATTATTCGACAAATGGGCTTTGACAGGGTGTTATTAAAAAAAATACCCCTTTGCTATCCTTTTGATTTATTTCATGTCAACCTGTATAAAAAGCAGGGGTAGAACATTCTTAATAGATATATAACGATTATTTTAGATTATCCTTGTTTTGCTAAGAAACGTTGAGCACTGGCCGTGGCAATAGATCCTTCAGCAGAAGCAGTTAGGATTTGTCTTAATTTTTCCGGCGGACTAGTGATATCACCGGCAGCAAATATCCCTGGAATATTTGTCTGCATTGAGCGGTCAGTAACAATATAGTTTAATTTATCCCTTTTTAAGTTTAAAGGAGGTTCAAAAATTATTTTTCCTCCTGATGGCAAAGTGCCTATCTCAATAAAAAGTCCATCAACCTTAAGACTTTTTTTTGTTTTATGGGGAAGATCTAAAACAAGCTCTTTTACAAATTTATCGCCACGTACTTCTTTTACCTGTCTTTGTAATATTTTAATAATTTTTTTGTTTTTGGCAACACTATGTTGCCAAGCAATTTGTCCACGAAATTCTTTTCGTCGATGAATCAAATAGACCTTTTTAGCGTGCTTAGAAAGAAAGAGAGCAGCTGTTAAGGCTCCATCTCCGCCCCCAACGACGCCTACAATTTTATCTTTAAAAAGAGGCCCATCGCAGGTATGACAATAACTGACTCCTTTGCCAAGGAATTTTTTTTCTCCGATAATTGAGAGGGTCCGATGGTGAACGCCCAGGGCCAAGATAAGCGTTTTAGCTTTGAAAATTTTACTCAACTCGGTTTTTATTTCAAAATAATTCCCTTGTCTTTTCATACTCTTTACTTCAGTGGGGATTATTTCAGGATTATACTGTTTAACATGTTCTATAAATTTTTGCATTAATTCATTGCCAGAGATTGATTTAAATCCTGGATAATTTTCAACTATAAAAGCCTCTGTAGCCGTTCCTCCTTTGAAAATGCCAAGAATCAAGTGTTTTAAACCATAACGAGAGGCATAAATAGAGGCAGCTAAACCAGCTGGTCCGGTTCCGATAATGATTAAGTCATAGATTGTGTCGGTTTTGGAATTCATGATTATAGTATAACCTGTTTTAATTAAAATGACAAATCTTAGTCTCTTGTTTTTGTTTTTAATTTTTGTTATGATTTGAAGGAAATAAATATAAAAAACATAATTCGATTATCAAATGTCTAAAAAACGTTTATCCAAAAGTGTGAGAAAATATATTCGCTTAGAAAAAGCTCGCTTGCAACGAGAAGTTTCAGATTTTGAAGAAAAGAAAAAACAAATTAAAGAGTTATATAAAAAAGTATGTCCCAAAAAGGAATAATTTTGGGTTATTTAATTTTCGCAGTTATTGTTATTGTTTTATATTTTTCATTTCAAAACTCCTCTCCAAATGTTTCTGTTATTGATAGACAAGACATAGAGGTGACGACTATTTTAGTAGAAAAAGGAGAGGGATTGAAAGAGATTGGTCAAAAATTAAAAGACCAGGGATTGATAAATAATGTCAAAACTTTTGAGCTTTATTCTTTTTTAAGCAGGGCTAAGAATAAATTTTGGCCAGGCGAATATAAAGTAGAAATGGGAATGGGATTAAAAGACTTGATTAGGGCTTTAATTAGCTCACCATTGGCCCAAGAAAGGGAAATAACATTTATTGAAGGCTGGACTAATAAAGAAATAGAAGAATTTTTAAAAGAACAGGAGATTATTTCTAAAGAAGAATTTTTACTCGCATTAAATACTATTAGCCAAAATCAAGAGATTTTAGATAAATACGAATTTTTATCTGAAGCAGTAGAAAGATCTTCTAAAGAGGCCATGTTGCAAGGTTTTCTTTTTCCAGATACTTATCGGTTTTATAAAGAAACTACAGCTGAAGCAATTATCAAAAGGATGTTGGAGAACTTTGATGAAAAAATAGGTGTCGGACTAAGACTAAAAGCAGAACAAGCTGGAAGGAGCATTTTTGAGGTTGTCACCATGGCCTCTTTAATTGAAAAAGAAGCAGCTTTAGATCAAGATCGGCGTTTAATCGCTGATATTTTTTGGAAAAGATTGGAAGTTGGTTGGGCATTAGAATCTTGCGCAACTATTAATTATATTCTTGGTGATCCTAAAGCAAGGTTAAGTTTTGAAGACACAAGGATTCCCTCCCCATATAATACCTACCTTAATGCAGGTTTGCCCCCGGCACCGATTAACAATCCAAGTCTTTCTTCTATTAAAGCCACCCTTAGCCCCCTAGAAAATGATTATTGTTGTTTTTTATCAACAGATCAAGGAGAAATGATTTTCAGCCAAACAGTAGAAGAACATAATAGAAACAAAAGTTTTTATCTTAAATGACAAAAAGATTTTTTTTAAATATAAAAAAATTATTTTCCTGGACAGACAGGCTTTTGTTTAAATTACCGATTGTTGGCAAACATCTTTATTTAAGACAATTAACCAAATTTATTATTTCGGGAGGATCATTAACTTTAGTTGATTTCGCTATTTACATTTTTTTAACTCGAGTTTTTTTATTTTGGCAGACACATTATCTCTGGACTAATTTTATTGCTATGTCTGTTGGAGCACTTGCCAGTTTTATTTTAAATAAAACATGGGTCTTTAAAGACAAGGGGGATAATATTGCCTCTCAATATATTAAATTTTGGGTTGTTGGGGCAGCAGGGGGAATGGTTTTTTACCAGTATTTGTTATTTGCGTTTGTGGAATATTTTTCTGTTTATGATATTTTAGCCAAGGCTTTTGCGGCTTTTATTGTTTTGTTTTTTCGTTTTGTTATTCAAAAGTTTTGGATTTTTAAATAAATATAATATTAAGCGTTATGAAACTTTTAATCACTGGTGGAGCTGGATTTATTGGATCAAATTTTATCCACTATATTTTAAAAAATTATCCAGAAGATGAAATAGTTAACCTTGATTTGTTAACCTATTGTGGCAATTTAGAAAACTTAAAAGAAGTTGAAAATAATCCTAAGTACAAATTTATCAAGGGAAACATTTGCGATGTTGAATTAGTTGATAGTTTGGTTAAACAATGCGATGCGATTATTCATTTAGCAGCAGAGAGTCATGTTGATCGTTCTATTTTAGATCCAGGGCCTTTTATCAACACCAATATTTTGGGAACAACTACCTTATTAAATGCAGCCACTAAACATGGAAACAAAAGATTTCATCATGTTTCTTGTTATGACGAAGAGACAAGAGCTTTAACTAAAGATGGATTTAAAAAATATAATGAAATAAAAAAAGGAGATGTGGTTTTTAGTATTAATTCCAAGTCAAAATTCTTAGAAGAAAAAAAAGTGAATAAAGTTATTATTCAAGATTATCAAGGAGAGATGATTTATTTTAAGAGCAAAAGGATAGATATTAAAACAACCCCAAATCATCGAATGTATTTAGAAACAAAATGCGGTAATATCAAATTGGAAGAAGCGAGAGAATTATTATCGCGAAGTAGAAATTTTATGCCAGAAGCTAAATGGGCAGGTGAAGACAAAGAATTTACCAGGATTAAAAATATTGGAAAATTGATCACAAAAGATTTGTTTTATTTGTGTGGGTTTTTTATAGGTGATGGATTTATTAGCCATCAAATAAAAATTCAAGAATCAAAAACAGGGTTAAATAAAACGGAGTATATGAGAAGGGGCAGGGATAATAAGGGCAGATTCTATAGCATAAGGACAAAAAACAAACACCTTATCGAACAAAATAGTTACAGAATATTTTTTGATGTTCCTAGAAGCGATAAAGCTAGAAAGAAAGTGGAGGGGGCGTTAAAGATTTTAGGCATACCTTTTCATACCCATCAAGGAAGGGCAGGAGAGCATTTATATTTTTCTTCTAAGGAGTGGATGGATTTTTTCGAACAATTCGGAAAAGGGGCTAAGAATAAATGTATACCCAGGTGGATGCTGACTTATTCTCCTAGATATTTAAAATATCTATTAGACGGATTAATAGATAGTGATGGAAGTAAAAAAAAGGGGAGCCTAATTTATTATACTGTCTCGGAAAAACTTGTTTCTGATATTTGTGAGCTGGCTTTTAAATTAAATAAAAAACCATTAGTCGGAAGAAGATTTTCTAAAAGTTTTTATAAAAATAGAAAGATAAGCGGGCATGGTTATTATGTTTGTTTTTCGGGTCGCAGAAAAATGTTAATAAGGGATAATGTTAGCAAAAAAAAATATAAAGGAAAAATTTGGTGTTTAAACGTCGAGGACAATAAAAATTTTATTATCGAAAGAAATGGAAGGTTAGATTTTTGTGGGAATACAGATGAGGTTTTCGGCAGCCTTGGCCCAACAGGCTTTTTTAATGAAAAAACACCTTATGACCCTCGTAGTCCTTATTCTGCTTCTAAGGCAGCCTCTGATCATCTGGTACGGGCTTATTTTCATACTTATCAACTCCCCATCACTATTACTAATTGTTCCAACAATTATGGCCCTTATCAATTTCCAGAAAAACTTATTCCTTTATTTGCCACCAATCTTTTACAAGGTAAAAAGGTTCCCCTTTATGGAGATGGGCTTAATGTTAGAGATTGGCTATATGTAGAAGATCACTGTCAGGCTATAGATGTCGTTTTACGTAAAGGAAAAACAGGAGAGACTTATTGTATTGGAGGAAATGAAGAGAAAACAAATTTAGAGATTACTTATCAAGTTCTTAAGATTTTAGGTTTTGGTAAAGATAAAATTAAATATGTGGCTGATCGCAAGGGACATGACCTACGTTATGCTATTGATGCGACAAAAATTAAAAAAGAACTTGGCTGGGAGCCGAAACACAAATTTAACAAAGCATTAAAGGAAACAATTGATTGGTACAAGAGTAATCAGGATTGGTGGAAAAGAATAAAGTCTGGAGAGTATTTAAAGTACTATAAAGCACAATATGGAAGAAAGTAAAAGTCTTTTTCAAAAAATAATTATCGGATTCGTTGTCTTAGCGGTAGTTTTTGTTTTTGATTTTTGGTTATTTAGTCCAAAGGATTTCTCTTCTACTCCAGATGTTGAGCAAAAACCATTAGAACAAGACTATCAAGAACAAAATTCAACAGAAAATTTTCCTATTGGAAATATCCCTGAAGAATCTGAAATAGAAGAGACTATTGTCCAAGATTTTTCTTCAGAGCTAGAAGAATCAGTTGATTTGTCAGTTCCCTTTATTGTTCAAGCCCCGTTTGCTGAGTGGGACGAATTACATAAAGAGGCTTGCGAAGAAGCCGTCTTAATTATTGCTAATGCCTGGTTAAATAATCAAGAATTAACCAAAGAACAAGCAAATGAACAAATTTTAGATTCAGTTAAATGGCAAGAAGATAATTGGGGTGGACATTATGATTTAAATGCCTCTGAAACGGTCAGATTGGCTGATCAATATTTTGGTATAGAAAAAATATATATTACCAACGTAGACAGTATCGATAATGTTAAATACGAATTGAGCAAGGGCAATATTGTTATCGTTCCAGCAGCTGGGAGGTTATTAAAAAATCCCTATTATCGCCAGCCAGGACCACCATATCATATGTTAGTTGTAAAGGGGTATAATAAAAAAGGGATCATTACTAATGATCCAGGAACACGCCTAGGAGCAGATTTTATATATTCAGATGATATTTTTTTTAAGGCGATCCATGATTGGCCCTTTTCTTTAGACGAGATAAAGTTTCTTTCCAAGGATGAAAAGGCAGAGGAAGTCATGCTGCAGGGAGAAAAAGTGATGATTGTAGTGGAGAAAGAGTAGAAAATATGTGAAATTAAGAACGACCCTTTAGGTTCATTTCAGGGTTGTTTTTATATTTTAATTTTAAATAAAGCTATGGCCTACAGGGACATAGCTTTTTCAACAAAAATTTTTAGAGGACTCCCTATTATTTTTTTCCAAAAAACATTCTGTTCTTGTTGATCCATTTCTGAAATATATTTACCACTTTTTGGGTCAATTTGTAGCGATTCAAGGGGATATCCCTTGGTTATTTTTTCACTTTTTTTATTGGTAAAAATACGAGGAGAAACAATTGTTGTTTCCTTAAGTTGACCATTAGGATGAGCCACACAAATTGCAACTTCCCAATGTCCATTAATTCTATTTCCTAATGGTCTAAATATTTTTTGATAATAACTTAAAAGTTCTTTGTCGCTTGGTCTATCAGTCCTTCCTTTAATTCTTCTAACATTAATTCCGGGCTGCTTATCAAGGCTTAAGCCCTCGATATAAAGGGCATTGTCTATAGATAATACAGCCTTCTTTAAAAATTGAGAATAAAATATTGCTTTCTTTCTTGCGTTTTCTTGGGCAGTCGCCCTGTCTTCGATTACCTCAGGTAAATCAATCCCTGTTGGGAGCCCCATTATTTCAATGTTAAGGGAGCTCAAGACCCCTTTTATTTGATTAAACTTGGCTTGATTTTTTGTGCCAATAATTAATTGCTTCATCTTTATTTAACCTCAACTTGTATTTCTTTCCCAATCAGCGTTTGATTATTGGTGTCAATTATTTCTGCCCATAGTTTATAGCCTGTTTTGTCGGCCATATTCCAGTTTAAATTTATTCTTCCACTTGCTTCTGGATTAAAGATTGTTCCAATCAAAGAAGTTTGTAATGTGGTTAGATTTTGAGCAAAGAATCTAACCATTTTTATTTTTAAGGCAGGAGCTAACACACTTAAATTTAAAGGAAAGTCTTTTTGTAAAACAGTATCATTATTGTCGAGATTCAACCAGGAAATTTCTTGATTAAATGTTTTATTAGCAATAACCCAAATTTCCTGACTTTTACTATTATCAATATCATCAAAAACACTAACCTTAATTTTATGTTCTCCTAAATCAAGGCCAGCAAAATTAATAAAACATTCAGATAAAGAGTTGTTAGGAACGTTTTCAAGAGAAACCGAGTCTATGGGAATATTATCAACATAGCAGATTAATTTGCTAGTTTCTCTAGGAGTCGCGGTTGTTAATTTGATTGGTAAAATTTGGGAACTAACTGTTATTCCATTTTGTGGAGAGATGATTGATAAGCTTGGTTGATTTGCTGGAACATGTAAATCATCATATTCAGTCGGGGGAATCTCTATTTTAATTTCGTCTCCATTTTCTTCACTTAGTTTTTCTAGCCAATCTTTTATTCCCTGTTGCCAGCGTTCATATTGGGAATCAAGGCCGGGGTTTTTAGGGATTGGCCCTCGAGGGTCATCTTTATCTAAATAATAGAGAATAGGATAATATTTTTTAAATGTTTTTCTTATTTTTTGTGAATCAGGGGTTAAATCAGTCGCTAATTTGCGAGAGGCCTTATCAACTTCAAGGGTAATTTCACTTGGCATTTGTCCCTTAAGGATAGGCTTATCAACAATAATTGGCTCTGGAGGAGTGAATTCTTTTGCCAGAGTATTGATTAAGGACTTTGCCATAAACTCTTGCCAAATAGGGGCAGCAACATTAGAGCCATCTGCCTTATCTGCCATTGCTTCGTTGCGGCTGTTGCCAACCCAGACGCCAGCCACTAGATCAGGAGTATAGCCGACTGTCCAGGCGTCACGAAAATTATTAGTTGTTCCAGTTTTAGCCGCTACGGGGCGATCAGGTAGGGTTAAATGGTTATTTTCACCAAAAACAAAAGCACGGGATTGATTGTCAGAAAGGATGTTGTTAATAAGGCGAGTAATTTGAGGTTCAATAGCTCTTTGGGGAATAAAAAGTTCAGGATCGTTTTCTTCAAGGACTTTTCCTGAAGCATCTTTTACTCTGAGAATGCAGGTAGTGGGAATTTTTTCTCCCTCCCTGGCAAAAACACCAAAAGCAGCTACGTGCTCAAGAAGTTTAACTTCGCCTCCACCTAGAACAAGAGATAGTCCGTAACGACTCTTATCAACTAAAGTAGTATAGCCTATTCTTTGAGCTAAATTTAAGGCATTATTTACGCCGGTTAAATAAAGGGTTTTAACTCCAGGAACATTTAAAGATCCAGACAAAGCTTGACGAATAGTTACTGGTCCATAAAATTTTTCATTATAGTTCTGAGGAATATATTCTTCATCATCAATTCCGGTTGGACCAAAACTTGTTTCTACATCAAAAAGGATTGTGTCAGGAGTATAGCCTTTTTCAAAAGCCGCCGCATAAACAATTGGTTTAAAAGAAGAACCAGGTTGGCGAAGACGAGTGGCAACATTAACCTGGCCATCAATTTCTTCATCAAAAAAGTCTTTTGAGCCAACCATGGCAAGAATTTGTCCTGTTTTAACGTCAATGCTAACCAAGGCAGCATTAGTTGCTTTAAATATTTCTTCGTTTCTTTTAGCTTGATTTTCAATTGCTTTTTCAGCAATTTCTTGTTTATTTACATCAAGAGTGGTAATAACCTTAAACCCACCTTGTTCAACAGATCGTTGACCATATTTTTCTGTTAAAAGTCCTTTAACATACATAATAAAGTGAGGGGCAGTAATGTTCTCATAACGAGGGGTAACTTTTTCTAAAGTACTTATTTTTTTTGTTTGACTAGCTAATTCTTGAGAAATATGTCCCTTGTCAGCCATAACATCTAGAAGATAATTGCGGCGGAGAATTAATTCATCCTGATGATTACCTCGTGGAGAATAATAAGTAGGAGCTTTAGCCATAGCCGCTAAGAGAGCACATTCATCAAGCCCTAAATTTTTAACTGATTTTCCAAAATAGATTTGACTAGCTGCTTCAGCCCCGTAAGCGTTTGATCCATAGGGAATTTCATTAAAATACATTTGTAGAATTTCTTGTTTAGAATATTTTTTTTCTAACTGATAGGCTAAAAGTAATTCTTTAATTTTTCGTTGCCAGGTTTTTTCAGTAGTTAAAAAAGCATTTTTAATAAATTGTTGAGTTAAAGTAGACGCTCCTTGAACCTTTCCTCCTTGCAAAACATCAACAATTATAGCCCTAAAGATTCCTTTAAGATCAAATCCAGGATGAGTAAAGAAATCTTGATCTTCAGCCATTAACGTGGCATTAATTAAGTTTTGAGGTATGTCTTTAAGCTCAACTAAGCTTCTTCTTTCTTCTGCAAATATTTCGTATAATACTGCTTTGCCAGTGCGGTCATAAATTTTAGTGCTTTGAGCAATGTTTCTTTGTAAAAGTTCTTCTGGATTAGGTAATGTATAAGTGAGCCAAGAAAAAGTGCCAATTACAAAAACACTAATTAATAAAATAGAAAAACCAAAGAAAATAGAAAAACTACGCAAAGAGTTTGTTTGATTTTTTCTTGTCTTTTTAAAACGACCCTTTGACCTGGTTTTTTTGCCAATTGGTCGGCTTTTCCAAGACGATCTTCTTTTTATATTTTTCTTTTTGACTGGCATAGAGTTATTATATCAAAAAAGGGGTAAAAATTCAAGATGCACTTGATTTTTTTGTTTTTTTGTTTTAAACTAGAAGCATGAAAATCGATAAAGAGAAAATAAAACGACTTCTTTTTCGTAATGTTCAAGAAGTTGTTGATTATCAGCATTTAGAAAAACGCCTTTTAAAAGGAGAAAAATTAAGGGTTAAACATGGTGTAGATCCGACTGGCCCACAGATTCATTTGGGTCGAGCAATAACTTTATGGAAATTAAGAGAGTTTCAAGAATTAGGACACCAGATAGTTTTAATTCTAGGAGATTACACAGCTCAGATAGGCGATCCTTCAGACAAGCTCCACAAAAGGCCTTTTTTGTCAGAAAAACAAATTAAAAAGAATTTAAAAAATTATAAAAAACAGATTAGCCAGGTTTTAAATGCAGGAAAGATTGAATGGCATCGCAATAGTAAATGGTTAGGAAAATTAAAGCCGCGTAAGCTTGATGAATTAGCTGACTTATTTAGTGTTCAACAAATGGTGGCCAGGAGAAATTTTAAAACACGCTGGGAAAGCCAAGAAGATATTTCTCTAAGAGAATTTCATTACCCTCTTTATCAGGGTTATGATTCAGTAATGATTAAAGCTGACGTAGAAGTTGGAGGAAATGATCAATTATTTAATTTATTGGCCGGAAGGAAAATTCAGCAAGCATATGATCAAGAACCTCAAGACATAATGACCTTTAAAATGTTAGAGGGGCTTGATGGGAATAAAATGAGTACTAGTCAGGGAAACGTTGTTAATATAACAGCCCTCCCCAAGGATCAATACGGGAAACTAATGTCTATGAAAGATGACATGATTCTTAGATATTTCAGACTTTGTACTCAACTAACAGATGCAGAGATAAAAGATATTGAGGAACAAATAAAAAAAGGAGCTAACCCAAGAGATCTTAAGGCGCGTTTGAGCTTTGAAATTGTGAAACTATACCATGGAGAAAATCAAGCAAAGAGTGCAGAAAAAGAATTTAATAGAGTTTTTAGGGACAAAAGATTACCAGAAGATATTCCTGTTTATAAAATAAACAAAGAAAGATTTAAATTAATAGATGTTTTAGTAGAAGCAAAATTAACCGTCAGCAAGGGTGAGGCAAGGAGATTAATTGAACAAGGGGGAGTGAAGATTAATGATAAAGTATTTAAAGATTGGCAATACGAATTTAAGCCAAAGCCTGGTATGGTAATAAAAGTAGGTAAGAGGAGATTTATTAAATTAATAAAATAAGAACCTCGCCTTCGGCGGGAACCTTGAAATTAAATATTATTATATATAAATTAAGGTAATTTAATTATAAAATGAAAATTACAAAGGCAATTATTCCCGTAGCTGGTTTAGGGACAAGATTTTTACCAGCTACTAAGGCTCAACCAAAAGAAATGTTACCTTTATTAGACAAGCCAGTTATCCAAAATATTGTTGAAGAGGTTGTTGCTTCTGGGATTAAACAGATATTTTTAATTACTAGTCATACTAAAAGAGCGGTTGAAAACCATTTTGATTTTAATTTTGAATTAGAAACCCGCTTAAAACAAGCAGGGAAGAAAAAGGCGTTAGAAACTGTTCGCCGGATTCATAAGATGGCAGATTTTATTGTTATTCGTCAACAGCAGCAAAGGGGGACGGCTGATGCAATTCTTTGTGCCCAGGAATTTATTAAAAATGAACCATGCGCAGTACTTTTTGGAGATGATATTGTTGATAGCAAAAAACCCTGCTTAAAACAGCTAATAGACGTTTTTGAGAAATATGGAGATCCAGTTTTAGCCGTAAAAAGAGTGCCTAAAAAAGAGATTCGGCATTTTGGTTCAATTAAAGCTGTTAAATTAGAACAAAAAATTTATCAAGTTAAAAAAATAGTTGAGAAACCAAAACCAGGGAAAGCACCCTCTAATCTGGGGGTGGTGGGTAGATATATTATTACCCCGGAATTGGTTAAATGTATGAAATCAATTCCTTATAAAAAAGGAAAGGAAGCAGGAATTAGCGATGCTTTTAATCTTTTTCTTAAAACAAAACCGGCTTATGCTTGCGAATTTGACGGGGATTGGTATACTTTTGGTGGTAAACAAGGATTTTTACAAGCAAATATCGCCTTTGCCCTTAAAGATAAGGAAATGAGAAAAGACTTGAAAAAATTTTTAAAGAACATAAAATAGATTGTATGGCGAGAAAGAGAAAAACAAAAATCCTAATAGGACTCTTAATAGGTGTTTTTTTAATTACCTCTGGCCTGGGATGTAAGTGTACAGCCAGTGAGAAGATAGCAGAAAAAATTAAGCCAATAAATTTGGTTTATTGGCGAACCCAAGACAGCCAAGATGCTTTTGCAGCAATTATTGATGGTTGGCAAACTTTATATCCTCATATTTCTATTACCTATAAAACAATTCGTGAAGAAGAATATGAACAGGCTCTTTTAGAAGCTTGGGCCGAAGACAGGGGGCCAGACATTTTTTCCATTCCTAATACTTGGTTAGGAAAATATCAAACAAAAATCCTACCTGTTAATTTGTCCCAAGAAATTGTTTTAGCACGACAAGTAATGGCTGGGACAATAAAAAAAGAGCCAAAAGTTGTTGAGGAAAGAAAAAAAGCACCAAATTTAAGGGAGCTAAGAGAAATATTTGTTGAAGCAGTATCAGATGGGGTCATTTTAGATGAGAAAATTTATGGCTTACCCTTAGGGCTGGATTTATTAGTTCTTTATTATAACAAAGAACTTTTAAATAACGCTGGAATAATTAATCCTCCTCAAACTTGGCAAGAATTTGTTAATAGTGTTAGCGCTTTAACATTGCAAGATAGATATGGAAATTTTATTCAATCTGGAGTAGCCATGGGAACAGCAGAAAATGTAGCCAATTTAACAGACATACTTTCCTTATTAATGTTGCAAAACGGGACATCAATGGTTAATCAGAGAGATCAGGTCATTTTTGATAAAGCGCTGATTGATGATCCAGGTTATTTTCCTGGAATAGAAGCAATACGTTTTTATACTGGCTTTGCCAATCCTTATCAAGGAATTTATACCTGGAATGAACAAATGATAAATTCATTAGACGCTTTTATTCAAGGCAGGGTTGGATTTATTTTAGGTTACTCAAATTATTTACCCATTATTAAATCTCAGGCACCAAAATTAAATTTTGATATTGCCAAGGTTCCACAAATCAGCAGTTCACTTAAAGAGGTTAATTACGCCCAGTATTGGTTAGAAACAGTTTCTAAAAAAACAAAACATCCTTCCGAAGCTTGGAGTTTTTTACTTTATGCTATAGAGAACCAAAATACTCAGACTTTTATTGAAAGGACAAAGAGACCAACAGCCCATAGAGCATTAATTCAAAGACAATTAGAAGATTTTGATTTAGCTCCATTTGCCAGAGGCGTATTAACAGCTCAGACTTGGTATCAAGGAAAAAATTATTCTTTGGTGGAGGAAGCCTTTAAAGAAATGATTAAAGATACTTTAACAGGAGAAAAAACTATTGAGGAAGCGATTAAATATTGTGCTCAAAAAGTTAATTTAACCTATTAAGGAAAATGAATTATAAAAAAACAATTTTTATTATTCTAATTATTTGTTTGTTAGGAGTGATTATGCCTAAAGCTGTCCAGGCTCAAGAAAATGCTTGTCAGCAATGGTGTACAATTAAGTGTGGAGAATATAATTCCAGTCTTTGTAGACAAATCGGCAAAGGCGGGAGTGGAATGTTCTCAGGGAGTGCGTGTAGCTGTTGTCGAAAAATCTCAGAAGGCGTCTATGATTGTATCTGTCAAGGATCTAACAAAGTAGAAGATTGTCATGTAGGTTTTTTTATTAGTAATCCGGTTTGTTCTTGCTGTGGAGACTGTGTTTTAAATGATTTTCTTTTAATGGGAGTTAATGTAGCAGGAAACGTTTTAGGGTTTCTGGGTGTTTTTGCTTTGTTATTTTTCGTTATTGGTGGTATAATATGGATAACCTCAGGCGGTTCAGCCGAAAGAATTAAAAAAGGGAAAGACATGATTAAGGGAGCAATTGTTGGGTTGATTATTGTTTTAGTTGCCTTTACAATTGTTCGTGTAGTAATGGAAGCTTTTGGTGCAGAAGAATATTTACCTCAATCAAGTGAAGTTTCAGAAGATCAAGGCTGGTCAGATTGTCCTCTCCTTGATAATATTTCAGATAATCGGCCTTGGTGTTATGGTTGTACGTGGACAGGACTAAATAAAGGATGTCAGTCTTCAGAAGTTTTAACATATCAACAAAAACTTAATAACTGGGGATGTGATTGTGGAACTCCAGATGGTAAGTTTGGCTCGACAACAAGAGATTGTACAACAAGATTTCAACAAGCTAATAGTGGTGGCTGCCCTAATGCTTATTGTTTGAGCGTAGACGGAAGGGTTGGTTCGGGTACAAGAGATGCTTATAAAGAAATTTTAAGAGATGCTGGAGTCATCACTAATCCTTGTCTATAAATATTATATGAAACAAAAACCAAAAATTTATTTCATTTTAGTTGTGAGCCTTATTATTAGTGGATGTTTTTTATTATCTAATTTTGTTCAAGCCCAAGAAGACATGCCTCAACTAGATGATCCTTTGGGGAAAAGAGACATCCCTGTTTTAGTGGGAGATATTATTGCCTATATATTAGGATTTGTTGGCGTTTTGGCTTTAGTAATGTTTATTTATGGTGGAATAACCTGGATGACTTCAGCCGGAGCAGCAGAAAAAATTAAAAAAGGAAGAGACACACTTGTTTGGGCAATCTTTGGATTAGCTTTTGTTTTCCTTAGTTATGCCATTCTAGATTTTATTTTAAATGCTTTTTTGTCTAGCACCAAATAAAGATATCCACACTTCAAACTTGACGAATCCCTTATTTGCCTCTAGAATAGAAATTAATAATTAAATAGTATAATTAAATAGTCATTCAAGGTCGTTGTTTGATTAAATATTCGCTTCATAAAAAAGAGGGTTTAAGAAGCGAAAAAGAGTTTTAAAATGAAAAATTACATTGTTCCAGGGCTTATCATCGCTTTACTCTTACTCCCAGCGATTGCTTTAGGTCAATTAAATTTTGGGAATGATTATTTGACCAATTTTCAGACAGGAGCAGGTTATGGTTCAGCTGGTTTATCTGAAATTATTGGAAAGATAATTCAGATAGTCTTAAGTCTCCTTGGTTTGGTGGCAGTTGTTTTAATTATTGTTGGTGGCTTCCAGTGGATGACCTCTGGAGGAAATGAAGAGAAAATTAAGAGTGCTAAAAAATTGATGGGATCAGCTTTGATTGGTTTAATTATTGTTATCCTCGCTTACGCTATTGCTGCATTTGTTATTGGTAAGTTATCAGGCGTAACAACCTAGAATCTTTAATTACAGTATTATGAAACATCTCGACTCGAAAGAGAAGGTGGTTTATGTTTTAATAATATTAATTTTACTCTTAGCTTTAAGCGGTTTTTTAGTAGAAAAAAAAGTCGCTTTTGCTCAACTTGGAGAATTGGAACAAACAGCAAACGTGGCTGGTTTAGGATCAGAGACTCAACCAACAGCAATTGTTGGTCGGATAATCGGAGTTATCCTTGGCTTAATGGGAATAATCTTAGTGGTCTTAATGATTGCTGGCGGAATAATGTGGATGACTTCTGGCGGAAATGCCGAGCAGGTAACTAAAGCAAAAAAGCTAATGTCATCAGCTTTGATTGGTTTAATAATTGTTATATTCTCTTATTCCATTTCTCAGTTCGTAGTTGAAAGACTATCCGGAGTAACCAAAGAGGCTACAAGTGAACCCCTTCCTGAATAATAAAATTACAACACTTTATATGAATTCTAGTGCGTCTTTCTAAGGCGCACTTTTATTTTAATAATCTCTTTAAAATAATCAAAAGAGGTTTTAAATATTTTGATTTTTGTTTTTCTTTGATTCTCATCTCTCCAAGTAACAGGAATTTCTTTGATAGAAAAATTAGATTGACGAGCCAGGATTAAAAGTTCTGTGTCAAAAAATAAGTCATTGTTTTTAATTTTAGGAACAATTTTTTTTACTACTTCTCGAGAAACAGCTTTAAATCCACATGAAGCATCAGTTATTTTGAGATTAAAAAATAATTTTAAGATTAGATTATAAGCATATGTAAAAAGGGAACGAATAACGGATCTTTCTAAATGACTTTGTTTTTGATATCGAGAACCAATAACTATTTGATAGTTTTCTTTTTTAATTGCTTTGATTAGTTCATGGATTGACTTTAGTTCAGTTGAGAGATCAGCATCCATAAAAATATTAATATCGCCGGGATGAGTTTGCCAAGCCTTTCTAATTGCTCCGCCCTTACCCAGGGCATCTAAGTTAACATATTCTAAGTTAGAATATGTTCTATTTTTTTCTTGGACGATTTCTAATGTTTTATCTTTTGAGCCATTAATAGCAACAACAACTAACCATTGATAATCTGATAATTGTTCTTGGCAAAACTTAAAAAGCTGGTCAATTTTTTGACTAATGATTTTTTCTTCGTTGTAAGCCGGAATGGCGATTGTAATTTTCATAGATTATAAGAACCCTTCGCTACGCTTAGGAACCTTGAAATTAAATTCCATTGTATATAAATTAATGTATTTTAATTATAGAACTTGAAAAATACTAGCAGTATTATTATCAAAGATAATTTTTAAATATGGTTTTTCTCTAGGGTGAAAAATATATTCTTCTTTTTTATTTATAAAAACATAATCTAATTTTTCTTTTTGAAGAAAAGAATATTTTTCATCGTCATTTTTATTTGTTTCAAAAAACCAAGAAACCTCTTTTTCTTTTTTTGCCGCCTGAATAGTTTCTATTCGATGACCAAAATAAATTTTTCTTACTGAAAAAGCAGGAATTAGGTTGTTGGTAATCATGTCAGAATTACTAATAACATTTGCTTCTTTGGGGGAGTTAATTCTTAGCCATTTCATAGAAGAGATTAACTCTTTTGGGATAGAAAAATATGAAGTCTTATAATAATTAATGTCTCTTTTTATTATAAAGATATTTGAAAAATTAAAAAGAAAGATAAAAATAACAAGCCACAAAAACTTATATTTTAATAAATTAAATTTTTGATGAATAAGCCATATTCCTTCAACAGCAAAAACACAAAGAATAATATGTAATCCTTCTGTCATTTTTCTTTGAAGGGGTAAAGGAAGGCAAAGAAGGGCAAGATGGACCATGAGCCAGGCTATCAAAAGTGGAAGATAAGAAGATTTTTTTTTCAAAAAGACATATATTCCAATTAAAGTCAAAGGCAGAATAAAACCATATCCTAAAATAAAAGCTAAAATTGATGGAGTAATTAAAAGAGAGGAGGCTTGGGCAAGGCGTTCTACAGTGACAAAATGGCTTGTGGAAAGCCAAAAATAGTATATGACTGACGGCGAGGAAACCAAGATAAAAACCAAATAATGTTTAAAAAGTTTCCAATTGATACGTTTTTCTACTATGCTTGATAGTATCCAAAAAATAAATAAAGTTAGAAAAATAATAGGAATGTCATAAGGATGAATTTGAAAAAGAATTAATCCGCAGACCCCAGCTAAAAAACTATATTTATAAGAAGCATTTTTCTTGGCTAAAAGTATTAAAAAGAACGCAAAGATTATTAATATAAAAGAAAAAATATAAAGAGGATTAAGAAATAAACTTAAAAAAGTAAATGCTTCAGGAATCCATAAATCTATTGGTATTTGCAAAGTAGGAAAGGTAAGAAATAAAGAGAATAAACCTCCTAATCCAGCCGAGAAACAAATAAAGATTAATCCCAATTTCCTTTTTAATTTTTCTTTAAATAAAAGAGAAATAAAAAGATAAAAAATGAAAACAAAGATAGGAATTAAGATAATTCTACTAATTTGAAAAATAGCAATAGCTGAAAGATTAAAAAATTTAGCAAAAAGACCAAGCCCTAGGAAGAATAAATTAAGGATTACTCTTGGTTGCGGCTCTGTAGTGTAAAGATCTTTAAATAATAAGTGCCCATCTCTAGTTTGTTCAATATAGGAAAAATAATTAGCATAATCACCACGGTTGACACCAGAAACAGCTAAAAAATAGGTATCTTCTGGAGCAGTTAAATAACCATAAACATAGGGTAAAGAAGTGATAAAAATTAAAAGAAAGGCAATGATGGCTAAAAATGACCATTCTTTTTTATCTATATTTTGTCTAATTTGTTTAATTGTCATTTTTTTTAAAACGGGGATCTTTTTTTATATTTAGTCGTGATAAAGTAAAATTAAAAAGTACTTTTAAAATATCCATTCCATATTGAGCGCCCCTTCTAAATCCAATCATAGAGGCGTCTTTAAAATAGCGAGTGGTAATAGGAATTTCTCTAATTTTAAATTTGTGAATTTTGAGTTGAACAATAATTTCAGTATCGAAAACAAAGTCATCTGAAAATTTTTTAAAAGGGATATTTTTAAAAATTTTAGAATGATAAGCCCGAAAACCAGAGTGATATTCAGTGAGTTTTAAGCCCAGAAAAAGATTTTCTATCTTGGTTAAGAAGATATTAGCTAAATATTTCCATAAAGGCATTCCTCCTTCTAGGGCCCACCCTTTAACCATTATTCGTGAGCCAAAAACAGCATCAGCCTTACCTCGGATAATAGGAAGAACAATTTGAGGAATATAAGTAGGATCATATTGGTGATCAGGATGAATCATAATTATAATATCAGCCTTTAATTTTAAAGCTTGTTCATAGCAAGTTTTTTGATTTCCTCCATATCCTAAGTTTTTATTGTGTTTAAATGTTTTTAACCCAAGTTTTTTACTTAGGTCTACAGTATTATCTTGGCTGGCATCATCAACTAAAATAATCTCATCGACCCAATTTTGATCAATGTCATGTAAGGTTTTTTTTAATGTTTTTTCTGCGTTGTAAGCAGGAAGAACCGCAACAATTTTATAGTCAGGGGCTTTAATGGACATAGTTAAAATCTATTTGATAAATACTGGCTTGGTCGTCTTTATAAACTTGTTTTAAAAATTTTGATTTTTCTATTAATCTAGTAAATCGTTCATCATTTTTGTCAACCAGAACATAAGAAGCCTTGAATTTTTCTTTTAAGATTTGAGCCGTTTGATTTGGATCAACATGATAAGAAACCAAATCTAGCCAGTCTTGATAAAGTTCTTTGTCCTTTTCGTACATAAAGGTTTGGTCTAGACCATTAATATAATAATTTTGAGTATTAAAATAGAATAAATGAGGGAAGATTGCCCAATTACTTTGAAAGATAATTTCCTCTGATGGGACATTAGTTTTTATCCAATGACTAGCCATTTGCAGAGAATTTAAGCTACGAGATTCATTAGTATAAGATTGGAAAAGGTTTTTAATACTAAAATTAAGATAAAATCCAATAAAAAAGATTACTAAAATACTTGAAATAATCGTAGTGATAAAATAGAAAATATTGTCTGGTCCTTGAAAAAATTCTTTTAAATGTTTTTTAAGAGCTCCCCAATTTATTTTTTTTGCTATTTGAGTAAAAATGAGTCCATTCAAAAAGATGGCTGAGGGGACAAAATATTCAATGTTACGTCTCGCCTTTAATGTATAGAGAAGAAAAAAAGTAGAGACAAAAACGAAAAACCAGGATGAAGAATTTTGTCCTTTTTGTTTAGTAATAAACCAGGCCAGAGAGATTAACCAGAGGATAAGAATTGGTAAAACACTAAAGAAAAGCATTTGGGGATCAGGAGAATACCATTCAGCCCCTACTCCAATTTTGTTTTGATAATTTAAAACACCGATTTTGATTGTTTGAAACCAGTAAAAAGGCAGTGTTTTTGGAAAGTAGGGGTTGATAACCAGGCCCAAGAAAAGACCCATTATACAGGTTGATAATATTTTTACATTACTTTTTTCAAAAAAGTAAATAAAAGCGTATTTAATGGTTTGAAATAACCTCTTTTTATTTTCAATAAATATATTAGTCCAATTGATAGTTAAATTTTTAACAGTTTGAGATAGACAATATAAAATAGCGACAATTAATATTAAAGGCCAGGTGCCATGAGTCCAGACATAAAAGAAACAAACAAAGAATAGTCCTAAATACTTCTTTTTTAAAATAAAATAAAAGCCAAGAATAAGAAGAATTAAAGATAAAGCTGGGGCCCTGATAAGGGAAAGGCGAAGGATAAAATAAGAAACCAAAAATCCAGATAAAGTCCAAACAAAAGGCAGCTTTATTTTTAAGCGTCGACAAAGCCAATAAATAAACAAAAAAACCAGGGCAGCAAAAAATGCAGTCCCTAGTTTAGCCTTAATTAAAGGGTCAAGTTCTGCTGAAAAAGTATCCAGATTATCTGGGGTGGGCAAACTAAGAAAGGGAATTAAAAATAAATGATAGACAAAATGATGATCAACAAACAGGTCTTTATAGGTAGTAAATTGAGTCCAGGGAAAATCTTGAATCAGGCCTTGATCCTTTATCATCAAAGCCATCTTAGTGTGATAAAAACTATCTGGACAAAGAATCCCCGGGGGAATAAGAAGGTAGAGAAAAACAATAAAACCCAGGGCAAAAATAAAAAAATAACCTAACCATTGCCAGTTTTTTTTAATTTTAACAAACAAAATATTCAACATTATTTATTTTTTTGAGCTTCTTTTTATTGCTTCAATTTGTTGTACAGGTGTCGGGTCTACCTGATTGAGCATGGCTAGATAAAAACTAATCCAATCACCAAGTAAAACCAAAGAGAGTATCTGGGTGAAGATATTTTTGCCAAATTGAGGAATTTTTTCCCAACAAATACATTGTTCCTCTAAAAGCTTTTCAAATTCTTTTAAAGATTTTTTAGATTTTGTTTGTTTTTTAAGATTTTCTAAGATTAAAAAAGCAAAATCATCTTTTAAGCGTTGGGGAAACCTGCTTTCAATAAAATTATGAAAAATGGCTGGTTCAGTTTCAAAGAAAGAAAAATTTTTGCCATTTTCGGCAAATTGTGTTTTCCAACGCCTAGCCACTCCAGAAAGATTTGTCGGGGCAATAACAATAGGCAGGTGATCAAAGACAAAATAGGCTAAATGTTTGGCAATGTTTTTTTCAGTTGACGTTTGAGGATAGAAGAGCTGGTTAAATTCTTTTAATATTTTTAAATTGTGAGGTATTTGTAGCTTTTTGAGGTTAATAAGTTTACTTTTTTCTAAAACAATCAAAATAGGCATTAAAAGATAACCTAAACTGGCTCGAGGAGGCGTTTTATATTGAAAATTAAAAATAGGTAATTTATTTTTTTGAGCAAATCTTTTTAATTCTCCGCCCTGAGTAATGACAAAAATTTTAGCTTTTGCCCGAAGGGCTATTTCTGCACAAGATAATGTTTCCTTAGTATTGCCTGAATAACTCACTAGAAAAACTAAACTATTTTTATTAATCATTTTAGGGGGATTCCAGTCCCGGATGATAATAATAGGTTTTTTAAGCTGATCAGCAATAATATTTTTAACCAATTCTCCACCAATTCCCGAACCGCCCATGCCACAGATAACAACATTTTCAATGTTTATATCTTGATAGTCTTGAGGTAAAATGATCTTTTGGGCTAAAGTATAGGCTTTTGAGCATTTTTCTGGTAAATCAGCAATAAAATCAGACATATTAGATTTATCTAATTTTTGAATTTGTTTAATGTTATCAAGAAAACTCATAGAAAAACATTACTTTTTAAATATGTTAGTATTTTAACACTAAAATTAAGGGTTGTCTATTGTATAAAGCGGTTGATTTTGATATAATAAGAGTTGTTTAATAAAGAATATTTATCTACATTTTTATGAGTGGCCATTCAAAATGGGCAAAATTAAAGCATTCTAAAGGGGCGCTTGACGCTAAGAGAGGGGCTATGTTTACAAAATTAGGCAATGTGATTACTATTGCCGCTCGTGAGGGCGGTGGAGATTCAGACAGTAATTTTAAATTACGTTTAGCCATTGAAAACGCAAGAAAAGCTAATTTACCAAAAGATAATATTGAAAGAGCAATTAAGAGAGGAACAGGAGAATCAACTGGCGGGCAGATTGAAGAGGTGATTTATGAAGCATTTGGTCCTAATAAAACTTCATTTATTGTTGAAGCTTTGACTGACAATAAGAATAGAACCGTGGCTAATTTGCGACGGATTTTTAATAAACATGGAGGAAGCTTAGCTGGTCAAAATTCTGTTTGCTGGATGTTTGAAAAAAGGGGAATTATTAGAATTGTTACTGATGATTTAAAAAAGAAAGAAGAGATTGAATTAAAAGCGATTGATCTTAACGCTGAAGACATAAGAACAGAGGGAGATGAATTAGCTATTTACACTAAATTAGAGGATTTAGAAAAAATAAAAAAGGGATTAGAAAATCAGGGAGTAAAAATAGATTATGCTCAGATAGAGTGGTTTGCTAAAGATTTAATTAAAATTGACAAAGAATCAAAAAAAAAGGTTAATGCCACTCTTGCCGAACTTGATGATAATCCAGACATTAATGATTATTATACAAATATTGAATAATTTTTTAGATAAGTAAAATGATTATTTTAGGCATTGATCCAGGTACAGCAATCATTGGTTATGCAATTATTTCTTTTAAAAATGATGAATTGATAGCTCTTGATTATGGTTGCATCAAAACCTCTAAAAAAGAAGATTTTTCTAAAAGATTGTCTCAGATTTATCATGGAATAGAAGCATTGATAAAAAAAAATAAACCAGATCAAATTGCTATAGAAAATATTTATTTTGCTAAAAATGTCAAAACTGCAATGAGGGTCAGCGAGGCAAGGGGCGTTGCTATTTTAGCTGCAGCAGAGAACAAAATTAAGGTTAGTGAATTTACGCCTCTCCAGGTTAAACAAGCTTTAACTGGTTATGGACGAGCTTCTAAAAATCAAATTCAGCAAATGGTAAAAATAGTTTTTAAATTAAAGGAAACACCTCGTCCAGATGATGTGGCTGACGCCCTAGCTATTGCCCTTACTTGTGCGCAAACAAAAAATTTTAAATTATAAGCAAAGCTTGAAATTAAATATTATATTGTATAGATAATGAAGTAATTTAATTATGAGGAAAGACATTAAAAAATTAATTGAGACGTCAAGAGAAGTTTTTAAAGATTGTGCCTTAGAGAACGGGGCTATTGTTGCGGCAAACATTGATAAGCCATATGTCCATCGGGAAGCAGCTAATTATCGTTGGGTCTGGCCACGCGACGCAGCTTTTGTCTGTGTTGCGGCTGATATTTTAAATATTCCCATTCAAGAGCCATTTTTTTCCTGGCTTGATCATGCGCCACAAGATTTTCAAAGGAATAAAATACTCTATGCTAATTATGCAACTAATGGTCGATTGGGGAGTATGGGGCGCTCTTTCCAGCCCGATCAGGCGGGAGAGATTCTTTGGGCAATTCATTGGCATTTTAAAGAAGACATTAAACAAGCTTTAAAATATAAAGATTTAATAGAACGTTTAAGTAATGGGCTTTGTCATCATTGGGATAAATTTCATTTTGATACGCATACGATTGATATTTGGGAGGAGTTTCATCGTCATACCTCAGTAACTATGAAAAATAATTTTACTTATTCTTTGGCGGCTTGTGCAAGAGGATTGTTATTAGCCTATCAAATACAACCGGTTGCTCTTTGGAAAGAGACAGCCTGGCAGATGATAGAACAAATTAAAAAAGCCTATAATAAAGAGAAAAAATATTTTTATCGAACTTTTGGTAAAATTAACGATTCAAACATAGACGCTTCGTTGCTTGGGTTGGTTTGGCCTTTTGAAATTTATGAACCGCAGAGCGAGGAAATTAGAGAAACCATTAAAAGGATAGAAGAAAAGTTAGTGATTAATGGAGGGGTTCATCGTTACCAGTTTGATTATTATGACGGCGAAGGCTCTTCTCAAGAAGGCAGCGGGGCCTGGCCGATTTTGAATTTTTGGTTATCAATATGTTATGCTTTAAGCGGGAACAAGAAGGGGGCTCTTGAGTATTATGAGTGGGTTTTAAAAAGAATAGAAAAAGATGGTTATCAAAATTATATTCCTGAACAAATTTTTGAAGATTTCCGCCAAGGTATTTATCCTTTATCTTGGTCTCACGCCATGTTTATTATTGCTAGTCATTATCTAGGATATTTATGAGAAGACCCTTAAAAATTGTTCACGTTAGTTCTGAAATTTCACCTTATTCTAAAAGTGGAGGATTAGGAGATGTTACCAGGTCTTTGCCGCGGGCTTTGCGGCGTTTAGGTCATCAGGTAATGGTGATTACCCCTTATTATGGTTTTATAAAGAACAAGGATTGGCCTTTGGAAAATCTAAGCGCCCGAATAACCTTAGAATTTGCTGGCCAAAAATATAGATTTGGCTTTAAAAAAATTATTTGTCCGGATAACTATCCGGTCTTTTTTGTCTGTCAGCGCAAGCTTTTTGGTTCTCGGCAAAAAGGGGGTCTAGGAATGTATGCCTATCCAGACAATGGTCTGAGGTTCCTTCTTTTTAATTTAGCAGCGATTGAATTAATCAAAATTTTAAAGTTTGACGCACAGATAATTCATTGCCACGATTGGCACACAGGCTTGATTCCTGGTTATTTAAAAATGAAGTATCATAAGGATGAGAAACTAAAAAGTGTGGCCACGCTTTTTACCATTCATAATTTACTTTTTCAGGGTCCAGAGGATTGGTGGAAGATTCCTTTAGAAAAAAGAGATGAAGGTAAGGGCCTGCCAACAGAAAATTTAGAGAGATTAGAATTATTAAATTTTGCTAAAAGAGCCATTATTCATGCAGATATTATCAATACAGTTAGTTTGCGCCATGCTCAGGAACTAATGACCCCAGAGTTTGGTTGTCAATTAGACAATCGTTTACGAAGAAGGAAGAGAGATGTTTATGGGATTATTAATGGAGTTGATTATGCTATTTTTAATCCCAAATTTGATCCAGACGTTTATGTTAATTACGACGCTGATTTATTAGAGAAAAAAGTAGAAAATAAATTAATTCTCCAAGAAAAATATGGGTTGGAAATAAATCCAAATACCCCCATGATTGGCTTAGCCAATCGTTTAACTGAACAAAAGGGATTTGAATTGATTATTAAGCTTTTAGATTTCTTATTAAAACAAAATTTACAAGTTGCTATTATTGGCAGTGGAGGGGGAATTTATGTTGATATTTTGCGAGTGATTAAACGAAAACATGTTAAAAAATTATTATTTGTTTCACCATTCCGCGAAGATATTGCTCGAAAGATTTATGCTGCTTCAGACATTTATTTAATGCCTTCGCGTTTTGAGCCTTGCGGAATTTCCCAATTAATTTCTTTGCGTTATGGATCAATTCCTGTTGTTCATGCAGTTGGGGGCTTATCAGATACTGTTACTGACTATAATCCAAAGACGGGAAGAGGAAACGGCTTTGTTTTTACTTCTTATGGTTCAAAGGATTTATTATTTGCCCTTGCTCGAGCTTTGGAAAATTATGAAAGACAAAGCACCTGGCAAACCTTAGTTCGTCGAGCAATGAAGGAGTCGTATTCTTGGACTTTACCAGCTAAAAAATATATTACTCTTTATCGAAAAGCAATTCGAAAAAGAAAAACAAATAACAAAAAATAGTTATGTATTGGGCCAATCTCTTACATATTTATCAACCCCCTGGTCAAAAAAAAGAAATTATTGACCAGGTTGTTAAAGAATCATATAATAGGATTTTAGCTGTTTTACAATCAAATCCTAATATCAGACTTAGTTTAAATATTTGCGCGTCTTTAACCGAGCAATTAGTTGAATATGGCCATCAAAGTTTTTTAGAGCAAATTAAACATTTGGCTAAAAAGGGGCAGATAGAATTGGTCGGCTCAGCTGCTTATCATCCACTTTTACCCCTTTTACCAAAGGCAGAGGTAAGTCGTCAAATAAAACTTAATGAAGATATTAATCAAAAATATTTTGGTAAAGGTTGGCAGCCAAAAGGTTTTTTTCTGCCTGAGTTGGCTTATGATAAAAAAACTGCTCGGGTTATTCAAGGCTTAGGATATCAATGGATTGTTTTAGATGAAATTGCTTATCAAGGACAATTTGGCCAGGTTTTATTTGATAAGATTTATAAAACAAAAAATCTTAAAATAGTTTTTCGTAATCGTGGTTTAAGTTTACTTTTTTTTGGAAAATGGTTAGATTCAATTGATAGGTTTTTTTCATCTATTAAAAAAGATGGCCGGTCAGATAAGTTTTTAATTACTGCTTTTGATGGGGAAAACCTTGGACACCATCGTAAACATTTAGCTGATTTATGGGCTGAAATTTTGACAAGTTCTAAAATACAAACCATTACTTATTCTGAATACCTAGATATGTTTAAAAATAAACCTTTAATAGAAGTTGAACCCTTGCCTTCAAGCTGGTCAACAGAGATTAAGGATTTACAAAAAAAGATTCCATATCCTCTTTGGCAACATCCAGAAAATCAACTTCATCAATATCAATGGCAATTAACTAATTTGTTTATTAGTCTTATAAAACAAGCTAGAGATAATTCTAATTATAAAGAGGCCAGAAAGCTTTTAGACAAGGCTCTTGCTTCGGATCAATATTGGTGGGCCTCGGCTAAACCTTGGTGGAATTTTGGAATTATTGAGAAAAACACAAATCGATTTTTAAAAATACTTTCTCTTTTGGAAAAAAGTATTACTATTGAAACCTATAAACAAGTGGAGATGATTAGCCAAAATATTTTTAAAGAATTAGAAAGAAGAAAAAAACTTAAACATTATAAAGAGATTGAAAAGATAGGCTCTTGGAAATAAGAAATATATGATTTTTTATGATTTAATTCATGGATACCAACCATTTCATTCACAAACCTTTATTCCTAAGTGGATAAAAAGAAATTTACAAAGAATTTTTTTGCCCACTTCTTTATCTATGAGAAAAGGCCTAATCCCCCGGGGAGTCCAGCTTCAGGGATGGACAATAGAAACATGGTTAAATGCAGAAAAATCAATTAAAGAGCTAGCTAGAAAGACTCTTGATAATTTAAAAATTGCTAATAAAAAAAAGAACATTGAAGTTGGCATTAGCGCTTATTCTCACTCAATATTACCAATGTTGAGCAATAATTTAATTAAAGCTCAGATTATTTTAGATAAAGAGGTTATTAAAAAATATATTGGTAATCCAACCTGGTTTTGGCCCCCAGAGGGAGCAATTGACCAACGTGTTTTAAAAGTTATTCATGAAATTTTTCCTAATTTAATCTTATTAATCCCTGATAAGGCTATTGGTGAATATAATTTTAATGGACCGATTAAAATTAAGTTTAATAATGGGGTTCAAAGAGTAATAGTTTTTAACACTCTGTTTAAAGATTTGTTTATGAACGCAGAGGATTATAAGGGTAGGCCCAAATATATTAAGAGACCAAAATATTTACCAAGAGATTTGGTTTGGGCTCAAATACGACGAGCAGTTCATTCTTCTAAAATATTTTTATATGTTTTAAATTATTTAAATAAAGATAGATTTGTTTTAATGAGAGATTGGGAAAACGCAGGATCAAAAAAGGGATTAAGGAAAATAGATAACTATAAAGAAATAGGCAATTTTTTAAAACTTAAAACCCAGATAGATTTTCGTCTCCCTAGTCAATTTGACTGGAAAAAAGCAGAAGTAATTCCTATCGCCAAAATTAAGCCTTGTTCTTGGGACATGGAATCAAAACCTAATGATCCTTTTCCTTGGTGGCAACCAAATAAACATGGCCGAGTTTGGAGAAAGCATAAGGCTCTACGCAGAAAGAAAATGATTGAATGGCATGAATTGATTAAAGAATTTGATGAAATTTTTCAGCAAAAAGTTAAAAAATATGGAGGAATAGAAAGAATGCTTAAAAATAAAGAGCTTAAGGATTTATTAAAACAAACATTGCCAGGTCTTCATTCTTGCATCGGTTGGCATTATTTTGCCAAACGGTCTTGGAAACCAGATTATCAGTATTCTCAAGCGGCTTTAAAGAATATTGTTTTACCAAGTTTAAAAAAATTAAAAAAATTATGAAATGGGCTAATTTTTTACATTTTTATCAACCGTATAATCAGCAATTAGATATTTTAGAAAGAATTGTTAATGAAAGTTATCGTAAGATTATTAGTGGCTTGGCTTCTAACTCAAAAGCTAAAATTACCATTAATATCAATGCTGGTTTAACCGAACTTTTAGCCCAAAATGGCTATATTGATTTGATTGAACAAATTAAGGATTTTGCCCAAAGGGGTCAAATTCAATTTACTGGAGGAGTTAAATACCATCCCTTTTTACCTCTTTTGCCTCGAGACGAGATTAAACGACAAATCAGGCTTAACGAACAAACCAATAAGAAATATTTTGGCAAAACTTGGCAGCCAAAAGGATTTTTTTCTCCAGAGCTAGGCTACAGTAAAAAAGTTGCTCAAGCAGCTAAAGAAATGGGGTTTAATTGGATAATTGCTGAAGAATTAGCTAGTAAGAAAAAAACAGGTTTTAAAAAAATTTATAACATCAAAGGTTTAAAGGGTTTTAAAATTATTTTTCGTGATAAAAGGGTTAGCGTTTTAATTCTCTCCGCTATTGTTAGAAGTTTTAAATCTTTTGTTCAAGAAATGGGAGCAGAAGAAATAAAAAAGAGCAGATATCTTTTAACTGTAATGGACGCAGAAACCTTTGGACATCATCGTCCAGGACTTGAAGACTTTCTTTTTCAAATATATCAAGATAAAAAAATTTCTAAGGTTTTTATTTCAGATTTAATTAAGGAATTTGGGGTTGATCAGGAAATAGAAGCCAGAGACAGTACTTGGTCTTCTGAAGAACAGGACTTTTGGTTAGAAAAAAAGAAAGAACATTCTTTTACTCTTTGGCACCACCCGGAAAATCCAATTCACGAACTTCAATGGCAATTTACTTATTTTGTTATAGATTTAGTTAAAAAAATAAATCCTCAAATTTCCTGGTATAAAGAAATTCGTCAAAAATTAGATTGTGCCTTACAGTCAGATCAATATTGGTGGGCCTCGGCTAAGCCTTGGTGGTCTTTAGAAATGATTGAGCAAGGAGCCAATATCTTAAAAGAGGTAGTTTTTTCCATTCCTGATATTAGTCAGAGGAATAAAAATAAAGCAGAAGAGTATTATCGCCAAATAATAGATTTAGCCTTTCAATGGCAGAGAAGCGGAAAAATCCGCCAAGCCTATCGTCAAGCCATGGATACAGTTAAATTAAGACCCTATAAAAACAGGGTTTTAGCTGGGCAATTTAATGCTATGGTTTTAGAGTTTGAAGACGAAATGAACAGAGCAATTAAAGATCAAGAGTTTGAAAAAGCAATTAAGTGGCGAGATGCAATTTATAAATTGAAAAATGGCATGGATATCCATGATGTTTTACACGTGGTTGATGACTTGAGACAGATAAGACATTTACCTTCTCTTAAAGATTATTGGGAGTATGCTCCCGAGGAAATTTCCGCTTTTGCCAAAAAACATTTCATTGGTTTTCAGAAGAAAAAATTTATTCAAACACAACCCAAACACTTTTTGAATGAAATAAAAGCAGGTTTATTAAAAAAGAAAATGGGCCATCCTTTGGGATTTTTTAAAGATGAATATAATAATGTTTATTTTTGTGAAATTCCCAGCCAACACATTGAACATTGGCCAGGAGAGAGAGGATGGGACGCAATGAGCATAATCAAGTTTTCTCAATCAGGGACTTATCATCAACCCCATCAATGTTCTTATCAATATAAAAAGGGAAAAGTAAAAATAACTGTTAAGCCCCAAAGTCTAGTTAACCAGATTTTAAAATTTCTTAAACAACATGATCTTGATCAGGGAAGGTCATTAAAATTAGCCGTTTTAGCAGAAAGCCAAAGATGGGCCCCTGTATTTTTTAAAAAGGACAATAAAAATGAATTAGTGGTTAAAATTCCTTATAAAAAATCTGTTCAGGGTCAAGGATTTAAATTTAAAATCCTAGGCTGGAAAAAGAAAAAATGATATTTGTTAGAACAAAAAAAGTAAAAAATATTAAACATATTCTTAATAAAGAATATATGTTTTTATTTTTTAAAAAAAAGAGAAAGAAATTTTTATCACAAAACGAACAATTAAATGACTTAAAAATTCATTTAGTAAGAAACTTTCGCAATAAGTTTAGAAATATGAGTTTAAGGTACGAATTAATTACCAGTAGAAGAAAAAAATTTATCAGAGCTAGAGTTCATAAATATCAAGATTTACCAGAAAGAGAATGGAAGATCGCTAATGCCTTAAAAAAACAAGGATTGGGGAAAAACGTTATTCCAGTAATAGAATATTTTAGGCCATTAAACGTTCTTTTTTATTCAGAAATTCCTGGAAATTCTTTTGAAGAATTGTTTCCTAAAAAGAAATTTAATTCATTTGTTAGGGCCACACCTTTAATTGCTCAGTGGTTGAAAAGAATCCATTCTTTAAAACAAAAGCCAGGATTTTTGCCAATAAAAGATTTGTCACAAGAAAAAAAAGAACGTCGGCATTGGTTTTTTTTGGTTAAAAAGTGCACTCCTCAGTTTTCTCCAATTTTTAACAAATTATTAAAAGAATTATGGATATTTAGACTAAAGAACAGTAATTTTTTTCTAAATAAACCCCAATTTAGATTGGTTCATAGTGATTTTCATTGGGGGAATATTATAAAAAATAAAAATCAATTTATAGTAATTGATTTTTGTTATGCTTTTTATGGAGATCCATTAGAAGATATCGGTGGATTTTTAGCTCAAAACGATTCAATGTTTCGTTATCACGCTGTTGAATTTTTGCCAATAGCCGATAAAATAAGAAAGAGCTTTTTAAAGAATTATTTCCAGAAGCCTCTTTTTCAGAGTGAACAGGCTAGATTGCTTTATTTTGAAATTCAAAAAAAATTAGAAATGGCGGCTATTTTAGGTTTTCTTGGATCTGACGAAGAGGGTAAAACTGAGGGAATGAGGATTCTTTTTGAAAAAGTAGAAGAAAAATTAGCTCAGTTAAAAAAGATAAAATGAAAAAAATTGATTTACATTTTCATTCTTATTATTCAGACGGTATTTATTCGCCAAAGGATTTAGTTAAAAAATTAAAAGAGAATAATTTTGGTTTTGTTAGCTTAACAGATCATAATACAGTAGATGGGGTTGAAGAATTTTTAGAAAAAGGGAAAAAGGCTGGCCTCAAAGCTATTTCCGGGGTAGAGATTTATACTCATTATCAAAACAAAAGCCTTCATCTTTTAGGCTACGGTTTTGATTTAAAGAATAAAGAGTTAAACAGTGTTTTAAAAGAACTTCAAGCTCAACGAATTCCCCGTGTTAAAAAAGCAGTTAAAATTTTACAAGACAAAGGTTGGGAAATAAGTGAAAAAGAAGTTTTTGACACAGAATCCTCTTATTTAGGGTTGGTTCATTTGGCTAATCCTCTGATGGAACATTCTAAAAATTGGGAAAGAATAAAAAAAGATTTTAATTGGTTTAAAGGGAAAATTATTCCAATTACAGAAGTTATTACAAGGTATTTTATAAGAGACAATCAATCAATTTGTCCAGAAACAGAGATTCCAATTGACCAGGCTATTAAGTTGATAAAACAAGCTGGCGGGCGAGCAGTCTTGGCCCATCCTGGTCAACATCTTTCCTGGAAAGACGACAACCTGATTCTTAAATTAAAAGAGATAGGGCTAGATGGACTTGAAGCAATTTCTACTCATCATTCTTGGCAGGCAACAGAGCACTGGCAAAAAATAGCCAAAGAATTAGGGTTAATCATTACAGCTGGCTCTGATTTTCATGGCGATCTTCCCAAGGAGTGGAAATTTCCCATTCAAAGCCAATGGGAATATTTTAATGTTTTACAACAGAAAATAGATTATTAATACAGGAAAGGGAAAAGGGCAGCGTGATTTACTGCCCTTTTTTTATTCGTTTTTTCGGATTAGTATCCTTCAAGAGGGTCTATGCTTCGCCAGACTCCACTGTGAGCTGAAATAAAGATATGCCCGTTTGAACTAATGCCCATCCCAGTAAGACGGGGAACTGCGGTCCGGATTATTCCTTCACAGATGAGCGCCCAGGTGGTTCCATTGTCTTCTGATAGGAAGATTTTTCCACCGGCGTAGATGAGAACCTCATCGTGCGGACCAATAACAATCCGGCCGACTCCGACTGTTACATTTATCTCGTTTTTTATTTCCTGGAATGTCCAAGTTTCACCATCATCCGTTGATATGGCAAACTTCCTATATCCACATCCAGTGAAAAAATGGCCGAGAGAGTTAACAGCCAGACAAGAAACGGGTTCGTTTAGAGTTGTGTCTGACCAGGTATTTCCATTATCTGTGGAATAGCAGATCCCGTGCATGAACCCAACAATGATTCGATCTTCTTCATCAACATCCACGAAAACATCATTGTATTCAGTGTTGGAAAACCCCATTTCTACCCAAGAATTTCCTTTGTCGCCTGATCGGAGCAGGCCATCGTCTCCAGCCGTGACAAAAACATACCCATAGGATGTAAAATCCATTGACCTAATCGTCCTTAGGCCGATTTCTTCCCAGGTAGTCCCATTGTCGAGTGAACGGAAATGACTGGCATAGAAATCGCCGTCGGGCGATATAGCCAGATAGGGAGTTCCATAGCCGGACAGGATTGTATTCCAGGTGTCGCCGTTGTCTGATGACTTGGCAATAACAGGAGTAATCCCGGTGGCATCAACAGTAGTCAAAAGGATGTCCCCGCCTTGATCAACATGCATCCCATTAGATGAAGCTTCATAGATTTGTTCCCAAAAAGGATCATCTGGATCAGAACCATTACCATTGGAATCGGTTGGTGATTTACTACACCCTATCACCATGATAGAGCTCATTAGCAACCAAAACAAGAGTGATCGTTTCATGATATTCTCCTTCGTTAGTTTTTGTTTATTGAAATATTCTCCTTTAAAAGAGCTTGTTTAATATATTTTGGAAATATATTATTTATTTTTAAAATTATTGTGGATAAATATAGCCAAGAATTTTCCAGCCGCCCTGCCATTTATTGGTAATATTTTTAAAAGACCGTTGAGAATATTCTCTTCGTTTTATTCCGTTCATCTCAGAAATGGTCACTGTGTTTTCATCAAAGTCTTCGACATAGGCAACATGTCCATAATATCCGCAAATCCAACTAGTACAAGTTAGAGCCATAATCGCTCCTTGGCGAGGAGTTCTCCCTGTTTCATAACCTGCTTTTTGAGCTTTGCCAAACCAGTATTTAGCATGACTCCAGCTAGGAACACATTGTCCTTGTTCAGTTGCCCATTTAAAAGCAACCCAGTCAGTACATTGTCGTGAAACAAATCGATGACATTTGGTATTTTTACGCCAGTCCCAATAGTTTGAATAATTTTCTTCAACTAATTGAGGAGTAGAAGGCTGATACACTGGTTTGGGAGCTGGAGGGGGCGTTCCATCAGGGACGATTATAATTTCTCCTAAGCTAAGAATTGAGTTTGTATTTAATCCATTAAACTCGATAATTTTATCAACAGAAGTTCTATATTTAGTCGCTAAATAAGAAAGACTTTCACCCCTTTTTACCTGGTGGCTCATTCCATCAATGGGAAGAATTTTTAATTTATTTCCTGGTCGGATAACAGACCAATAACCAAGATTATTTTCCCAGAGAATAGTATTCCATTTAAGTCCAAATTGCCCGGCAATTGTACTAATAGTGTCACCTGGCTGGACAATATATGTTTCCATTTCACTTCGAGTTTGTCGAGGGATGTCATTTTCATTAATTTCTGTTTCAGGAGCAACTAATGCACTATTGCCTAAAATTAGAGCAATTTCAGATTCTTCGCTAAGATTTAAAATATCATCTTCACGCCAGGCCGCAATTTTAAAGTCCTGATCTAATGATTTTTTGATTTTATCAGAAACAGAGGGCAATCCAGATTCAATAGTTACTTCTTGTCCTTGATAAAACAATTTTCCTAACAGGTTATTTTTAAAAGGGCCGTTATGAAGGTTAGTTGTTAGTTGAGCATAAGAAAAAATAGCAAAAACAACGATAATGAGCATTAAAAAGCTTTTTTTATAAGAAAATACCTGCTTTCGACATTTTAAACAAAAACGAAACAAGTAAGCAAGGCTTAAAATAGTGTTTCGACTTAATTTTTCTAACATTTGTCGGTTAAATTTTGTTAAACTGACTTGCATAAATAAGAATTTATGCTAAAATTAAAACGTTTTTTAATTTCAAGGTTCTTGAGCCTAGCGAAAGGTTCTTATGATTAGTAAATATTTATATTCATCTCTAAAATAGAGTATAGCAGATAGTTTTAATTAGTCAAGTATGAATTATCAACAGCCCCCTCAATCCAAAAATCAAGGAATTGAGCAAAAATGGCAAAATATTTGGGAAAAATTAAATCTTTATCAAGCTAAAGATTTTGACAAAAGACCAAAACAATATATTTTAATTGAATTTCCTTATCTTTCTGGCGATGGACTTCATGTAGGACATGTGCGTAGTTATGCTGCCCTAGACGCCCTAGTTAGAAAAAAGAGAATGCAAGGATATAATGTGCTTTATCCCATTGGTTGGGATGCTTTTGGACTGCCTACGGAAAATTACGCCATTAAAACAGGCCTTCATCCAAAAGAAATAACTAAACAAAATATAAAATTATTTAAACGTCAATTAAAGAGTTTAGGGCTTTCTTTTGATTGGTCAAGAGAAATTAATACATCTGATCCTAAATATTATAAATGGACACAATGGATTTTTTTACAGCTTTTTAAAAAGAAATTAGCTTACCAGGCTAAAATACCAATTAACTGGTGTCCTAAATGTAAAATTGGATTAGCCAATGAAGAGGTAATTTCTAATAAATGTGAACGTTGTAGAGCAGAAGTATTAAGAAAAGAACAAAAACAATGGATGTTAAAAATTACTGATTATGCCGAGCGTTTACTTAAAGATTTAGAAAAAATAGATTATCTAGACAAGATAAAAGCCCAACAAATCAATTGGATTGGCCGTAGTCAGGGAGCAAATGCAAGATTTTTAATTGTAGATATTAAGGAATCAATTGAAGTTTTTACAACAAGAATTGATACGCTCTTTGGCGTAACTGCTTTGGTTTTAGCCCCAGAACATGATTTAGTTAAAAAAGTTACTAGATTAGAACAGAAAAAAGAAGTTGAAGAGTATGTTAAAGCTTCGAAAAAGAAGTCTGAATTAGAAAGAACAGATTTAGACAAGGAGAAAACAGGAGTTTTTACTGGAGCATATTGTTTAAATCCAGTTAATCAGGAAAAAATTCCAATCTGGGTTGGTGATTATGTTATTGCTACTTATGGAGGAGGGGCAGTAATGATTGTTCCAGCTCATGATAAAAGGGATTATGTTTTTGCTAAAAAATTTGGACTAGAGATTAAAGAAGTGGTTGAAGGGGGAGATATTTCTAAACAAGCTTATACTGATTATGGTGTTTTAGTTAATTCAGGAGAGTTTGACGGACTAGACTCTAAGCAGGGAATTCAAAAAATAACCCTTTGGTTAAAAAAGAAAAAATTAGGAGATTTTACTGTTCATTATAAGCTGCGTGATTGGGTTTTTTCTCGTCAGCATTATTGGGGCGAACCAATTCCTATTATTCATTGTCCAAAATGTGGGACAGTACCAGTTTTAGAAAAAGATTTACCAGTAGAATTACCTTATGTTAAAAGTTATAAACCAACAGAAACTGGTCAATCTCCTTTAGCCGCAATTAAAGATTGGGTCAAAACACGATGTCCTCAATGTAATGGTTTGGCCGAAAGAGAAACAGACACAATGCCAAATTGGGCTGGTTCAAATTGGTATTTTTTACGATATTTAGATTCTGCTAATGATAAATCTCTGGCTGATATTAAAAAGTTAAAATATTGGATGCCTGTTGATCTATACAATGGAGGAATGGAACACACAACCTTACACCTTCTTTATTCTCGTTTTTGGCACAAGTTTTTATTTGACATAAAAGTCGTTCCTACATCCGAACCATATGCTCAACGACGTTCTCACGGAATTGTTTTGGCTGAAGATGGAAGAAAAATGAGTAAGAGTTTTGGGAATGTTGTTAGCCCTGATGAAATTATTAAAAAATATGGAGCCGATGTTCTTCGGATTTATGAAATGTTTATGGGCCCCTTTGATCAAATGATTGCCTGGGATACTAAAACAATTGAAGGGGTAAACAGGTTTTTACTAAAAGTTAAAACTCTTGTTTTAGAAAATAAAAATAAAAAAGAAGGAAAGCTGAATCTTAATAAATTAGAGCAACAAACACATCAGACAATAAAAAAAGTTGGGCAGGATTTAGAAAATATGAAGTTTAATACAGCTGTCGCTGCTTTAATGGAATACAATAATGAACTGATAGGTTTTGATGCCCAAATTCCAGAGGATAACATTAAAATTTTACTTTTACTTTTAGCTCCTCTTGCTCCCCATTGGTCAGAAGAACTTTGGCATAAGATTCAACCACAATTATCTGAAGAACAAAGTATTTTTCAACAACCTTGGCCAAAGTTTAATGAAAAATTAATTCAAAAAAAAGAAATTGAATTAGTCATCCAAATCAATGGCAAAGTGCGCGATAAAATTTTAACTCCAATTAATATTTCTCAAAGACAAGCTGAAAAGATGGCCTGCCAACGGAAAAAAATTCAACATTTTGTCAAAGATAAAGAGATTAAGAAAATTATATTTGTTCCTAAAAAATTAATTAATCTAGTTGTTTAACAAGTGTCTTTGTTAACAAGTCCAAAAGTTATTTGCCATCAATATCAGATTAAGCCCCTACGAAGACGAGGGCAAAATTTTTTAATTAATGATTTTGTAATTAAGAAAGTTTTAAAGGCAGCAGACTTAAAAAAACAAGATAATGTTTTAGAAATTGGTCCTGGCCTGGGAGCGCTAACAAAGGAATTAGCAAAAAAAGCCAAAGAAGTTGTAGCTATAGAAATTGATCAACAATTAGTAATGGTTTTAAAAAATGAATTAAAGGATTATCAAAATATTAAAATTGTCCAAAAAGATATCCGGGAGATAAAATTATCAGATTACGGGTTAAAATCCTATAAAATAGTGGCTAATTTACCCTTTAATATCACAGGATTGGTCTTAAAACGGTTTTTATCTCATTCAATCAAACCAGAGACAATAGTTGTAATTTTACAAAAAGAAGTTGGACAAAGAATTATTGCTCAGCCTCCTCGAATGTCTAAATTATCTGTTATGACTCAATTTTATGGTCAAGTTAGGATAGTTTCTAATATAAAAAAAGATAATTTTTGGCCCAAACCCAAAGTTGATTCAGTAATTTTAAAAATAAAACCTTTTATTTCTTCTCGTTTCCAGGATGAAAATCTATTTTTTCAAACTGTTCGGGCTGGATTTTCTTCACCACGCAAATATTTACTTAACAATTTGGAAAAAAGTGCTATGATAAGTAAAGAGAGGGGCAAAGAGTTTTTTAAACAGATTAATTTAGATAAAAAAATTAGAGCTCAGGAATTATCAGTAGAAGAATGGATTAAATTAATTCAAAAGATAAGTAGTAAAAAATAAAATATCAATTTTTAAGACTAAACATGACTTCAAAAACGGATACTCGTTTAATAATATTTTTAATTATCATTGGGTTTTCAGCTGTTTTCTTGAGTTATTTTCAATTTAAAGGAACAATTTATTCTCCCTTTAAACAGGTTCCTATTGAAGAATTAGAACTTCCAGATCAAGCAGAGGTTTTTGCTATTTTATCAGAACAAGATACAGATGGAGACGGATTATCTGATTTTGATGAAAGATTTGTTTATAAAACATCTGTTTATGTTTTTGATTCAGATAGTGACAGCTTTTCAGACAAAGAAGAAGTAGATGCCCAAAGTGATCCACTTAATCCCGAGTCAACTCCTTATCACACACCCCCCAGTGCTTCAGAAGAGACCATTTCAGAATCGGTTTTGTCCCCAGTTAAGCCTGATAACCAGGAAGAAAAAATTTCAATACAAGAAATTAGAGATTTATTAATTAATCAAGCAGGTTTAAGTCAGGAAATTGTGGATAAACTTGATGACAAAACTCTGGAGAGTCTATATAATGAAACTAAACAAGAAACAGGAATAGATTTAAAACAATTACAGGCGCTAGACGATCAACAGCGCCAATTTTCGGATTTAGACGTTTCCCAAATTCGCCAATTTTTAATTGAACAAGGAGCTGACAAGGACATGTTGGATTCAGTTGATGACAAGACATTAGAATCAATGTTTTTACAATCACTATTAAATCTTGAGATAAAATAAGAACCTTTCGCTTCGCTTAAGAACCTTGCTATTCGCTACGCTCATAGTAAGAACCCGCTACGCAGAACCCCGCCAAAGTTTCTTCGAAATTTAGGCGGGAACCTTGAAATTAAACGTTATTGTATAAAAGTTAAAGTAATTTAATTATAAATATATTATGAAATCTAGATTTTGGGGCGAAAAAATAATATTTACAACCTTACTAACTATGTTTTTATTAGTTAGTTTATTTTTTCCAAAAGGTGTTCAGGCTCAGTTTGTTGTTACTGATATTCCTCACCTATTAATGCAAGGAGGTAAATGGGTGGCTGAGAAAACCTGGGACTTGCTTCAGTATGCCTGGAAATATGGAGGAGCTATTGCTTACAGAAATGCTCTTAATCTTTATTTAGGACAGATGGCTGAGCAAACCGCTGAATACGTGGCCACAGGAGGCAAAGGCCAAAAACCAATGTTTATGACAGACCCAGATTATTGGAGTAAAATGGGCGACCAGGTTTTAGGAGAGTGGATTGATCAAACCGCCAAGTCATTTACTGGTTTTACAGGAAAAAGTCTTTGTGACCCCATTGATCCAACCATTAAATTCAACATGTTAATCGGTATGGACAAAAAATATCAAGGGATGATGTTTTCTCCGGAGATGAGGTGTTCTTTTAGCACCATAAAAAAAAGGCTTAAAGAAGCCTCTAAGAAAAAATTATTTGATTTTAGTATAGAATTAAAAGAAGGAAAAGCAGCTCGTTATAGAAGAGAACTGGCTCATCAGGTAGAAGGAGAGCCATCTTTGGTTGCAGGTGTTAAAGAAAAAATATTAATATTTGCTAAAGACCTGTCTGAGAAGGACGAAGTATTTAGACAAAACGTTGAAGCTTTGAAAAAAATTCAGGAGGGAGCAAAAAGCTATTCATCAAGTGCCTTAGCTTCTCTAAAAGCTAATTGGGAGGAAGCGCTTTTAGAGGCCCAAGAACAACGAGAGGCATTTCAACAAACAAGCTTAGCCAAGGCAGCCGCTTGTCACGCAAAAGATAAAGATGCCTTTTGTAAAGATGATTATTGTTTATCCCTTTGTAGCGAGACATATACTGAAGAGGAGTGTAAAACTAACTTCGGTTATTGCACTGCCGCGGCTAAAAAAACAGCAGACTTTTTTAATAGAACACTTGACTGGAGTAATGAATCGATTGCAGGAGTAAAAGATATTTTAGACAACTTTGCTGACTTTGAGCCAACGCCTCCGCCAACTTTGGAAGATATTAATAGAGATTACAATCCAGAGGCGAGTGATGTAGCCGTGATGTTTAAGATAGAAAGTGAGTTATTTAAAAAACAAACAGAAGCAATAGAAAAGTCTAAATTTATGCAAGGTCTAACCGGAGACATTAATCGTTTAACTACAAAAATTTCTAATTTAACCCTGACGCCTGGCAGTGGAATTAGAGCAACATATGAAGAATCAATTAGAAAAGGTTCAGCCGGACCAATTGAATATACTGGGGTGGCTGTAGCAGATGCCATTGGGATTTTTACCAATACTTTGTTTACTAAACTTTTAAAGCAAGCTTTTGATAAAGGTTTAAATCCAGCCGTTTCTCCAGAAATAGTTGAAAGGACTACCCCGTTTTTAACAAAGCCCGATGAATTCGTTGCCCCTACCCAAGAAGAAAGCAGCGTTCTTTATGCTGATTTAGCCGTTGCCTCAATAAAAAGAGGTAATGAGATTAGTATTTATGATGAATTTGCTGTTTGTCCAGAAGACAAAAAATATGCATTACCTACTAATTGTTTAATTGATAATAAGTTGGTGCGCGCCATTGAAGAGAAGCTAACCATTCAACAAGCCATGGAAAAAACTCCAACCTCACTTCTTGACCCCGGCCAGATAGTTGGTAAACCAGGTGATTATAATAGTCTATTAAGTTGGACCAATGTCAAAAAATTACGTCGAGTCAGGATTTTTCCTCTTGGCTTGGAAATAGCAGCAAAAAAACTTTTTAATCGTGAATTAGGAGATGTAGAAATGTCATTACAAGAAATTGTTAACGCGTTTGACAATGATAATCCTAATAATGAATTTTACCATTTAGTTGATCCAAATTGGGTTTTAAAAGCGACAACTTATCAGTGTGGGGCCATGGGTTATTCATCTATTCCTATGGCCGGGAGCACTCATAGACAGGAGAGTTGCCTTGACCTAAAAGATTGTATTAATGAGGATGAGGATGGTCAGTGTGATACTTGGGCTTATTGTACGCGAGAAAAAAACATTTGGCGCATGAATGGCACCAAATGTGATGCTCAATATGCTAGTTGCCAAACATATCAAAAAACTTCAGATAAAAGCCAAACTGCCTATTTAACCAATACTTTAGATTTTAGCGATTGTGACCAGAATAACGCAGGGTGTAAATGGTATTGTTCAAATTGGGATGAAAATTTAAATGAAGGGTCTTGGGCTTGTGTTGAACCTGGAGAGTCGCGTCAAGTTGGTTCAGACGTTATCTGTTCTCTTGGCAGCCCTTGTACATCGCAAGATGGATGTTTATGTACAGACGCAACAGGAAGCTGTTTAGTTGCTAATACCCAAACAACCTGTGCATATCCTGTTTATGTTGAATATGCAGATGCAGATAATAGCATTTTCTTTAACAACAAGGTTGAAGAATGTTCTGAGCAGGATGTTGGTTGTCATGAATATATTAGAACCGTTCCTGGATTAGGCACCAATCTCATTTTTAATGGAAGCTTTGAATTAGATACAGATGTTGATGGTAATCCTGATGGCTGGGATGATCCAGGTTGGGAGGGTTTGGAAATAAAAGATACAAATTATTATTTAGATGGAGACGTTTCCTATAAATTTATACATACAGGAGCAGACGAGATTTCTGATTATACAGGGCTATGGCAAGTAGTTCAAGTTATTCCCGGACAAGAATACACAATTTCAGCTCGGATAAAAGTGGAAACAGCTCCTAGTGATGCTACAATAAATTATTATTTTGATGATGATGGAGTTGGGTATATTGATGGAAATCAAGGAGAAACGACTGTTATACTTGACGGAAGTGAAACCAATTGGCAAAGACACGCTCAAACGATTACTATTCCTGCGGACAGGTTTTATGTTTGGATTGCCCCGATAATATATGGAGACGGGGTAGTCTATTTTGATAATATTAAATTTGAAACCGGAGAGACAGCCTCATCATATCGATACTATGGTGAAATAAATAAAATTTACTTAAAAGATGCTCTTTCTTGTTCAATTGATGAAGTTGGTTGTGAACTTTATACCCCAAGCAATGGTGATCCCTTGGTTCCAGGGGTAATAAAAAATCAAGATAAGTGTTCTTTTAGTTGTTTAGGATATGAAACTTTTCAACAGATGCCTAGTCACTTTGATGCAAATTCGCCCCAATGGGTTAATCTAATTCCCTCAAGTGCTGAGGCCTGTGCCACACCAGGTTGCGAAGAATTTACCAACCTGGACACAGAGGATTTGGAACATTATTCTTACCTTCGCCAATGTGTTAAGACTAACACTCAGGGTGAGGCAGTTATTAACAGTGATGGCACCTCTGTTAATCCTCCAAATGCTGATTTGTGTCAACAATATTATACTTGGGTAGGAACAGAAACAGGTTATCAATTAAAACAATATTATTTAAAAAAGGCCTCTCAACAATATACCGGAGACCCTGATGCCAATGGACCAACAAAGGTTAGTTTAACACCTGACATAGAGTGGGGTGAGTGTCAAGACATAGGTGACGCCTTAGTCAATCCTCATTGTCGGCAGTTTTATGACGCAAGTGGAAATATTTATTACCGTCTTTATAAAAATACTATTAGTTGCACTGAAACCTGTTCGCTTTATCGCAGAAGCGTTGATCAAACAACACAAATGGCAGATGTTTCAGAGGCAGAAGCTTGTCCCAAACAAGACGTTGGTTGCCTAGAGCATAAAGGACCAACCGCTGGTAATATTTTTCAAGTATTTTTAGATGATTTTGAGGATGAGAATATTGGTGAATGGTCTTCGGGAATCAATGTTAGTGAATCAGTTAATTTTCCAGGTCATTCATTAAATGTTTCTTCTGGTTCAACTTCTCGATCAGTAGCAAATTTAGTTTATAAAAACAGAACTTATTTTGTTTCTTTCTGGATTAAAGGGACCGGCAATATAGACGTAAGCTTTGATTCATTGTCGACAGTTTCAAAAACAGGCCTTAATCCAGGAGAGTGGCAAGAGGTCAAATTAGGGCCATTCTATTTTGACGTAGAACCTGATGAAGCTGAAGAGCTAACAATTGAGAACGGTAGTTTTTATCTAGATAATATTATCTTAAAGGAGATCCAAGATGACATTTATTTAATTAAAGATTCCTGGGAAACACCTTGTGAATGTGATACCTTAGATAATCATGAAATTTTTTCAACAGGAGCTTTGAGATGTTATGCTGAAGATGTAGCAGATGTTTCAATGGTTGGATGTCAAGCTTATCAAGACAGAGGAGGACAGGGTCATTATTTAAAATCATTTACTCAACTTTGTTTAGAAAGTGTTGTTGGTTGTGAATCGTTAATTGATACGCAGAATTCAACTTGGGCCCTTTCTCAGACATTTAATGCAGGTGATCCTGTAGAAGACAATGTCACTATTTTAGCTGATGAATTAATTTATTTAGTTAATGATGAGGAAAAAGAATGTGATGAGCAAAATAAAGGGTGTCAAAAGCTTGGTTTGCCAACTTTAAACATTGATCAAGAAGTAGTTTTTTATACAGATATTTATTTAGTTAATAATCCAGATTCATATACCAATGAACCAACTCTTTGTCTTAGAGAGGACCTAGGGTGCGAAGAATACGAAGGTCAGTTTTATTTTCGAGATCCAGGTAACAAGGTTTGCGAATATAGAGAGGATGTTGCCGTAGGAATAGACAGTAGTAAGACAGGTTGGTTTAAAAAAGACACTAATCAAGCTTGTTATTACAATTCAAATGGCGAACCCTATGAGCCAAATGAAGTAACTTATGGAATTCGGTTGACTAATGATTCTGAATATGATGGTTGGGTTGGACTTTGTCCAAAAGCCCAGTCTGGTTGCACTGAATTTATTGATCCATTAGGTCAGAATCTGTCTATTAATGGAGGATTAGAAATAGATAGCAATAACGATAATATGCCTGATGGTTATGTTGCAAACGAGGGAACCCCAATTATGGGGGGAATGTCCACAGAGTCTCATACAGGGAGCTGGTCATATAAGGTAGATGTTCCTTCTGCTGGAAAGTGGTATGGATTATACAGTGACGGCATAGAGGTTTTTCCAAATAGAGAATATACTATTTCTGCTTATGTAAAAACAGAAAATATTTCTGCCACGACTGGTACTCCTAAAGTTGGACTTCGTCTGCATTGCCATAATAACAGTGGTCATTCAGGTGGAAACGGTCATTTTACCCGGAATTCAGGAGAAGAATTTATAACAACATCTAATCAAGATTGGACCTATGTCTGGCTAACATTTACTACTAATTCAGATACTGATCATTGTCATATACTTCCAACAATTTATAGAAATGACTATGGAATTGCCTACTTTGATAATATTAAACTCATTGAATTGCTCTCTAATAGAGGCAAGTATCATTATCTTAATAATGAAAAATTAGATAAATCTTCTTGTCAATATAGGGCAGGATTAAAACAAGGATGTGTTTTATTTAATGACACATCTCAATCATCAGATTCTCTTATTTATGATTCAGCCGGTAGTTATGCCGCTAGCGTTCTTAATAATGATTTATTAACCACGGCTGAAACTACTAATCCAGGACAAGGAGATGCTAATATTGCTATAAAAGTAAGCCGAGATCGGGTTTGTGGTGAATGGTTAAGTTGTATTGGTTCTCGAGTAGTTTGGGACAGATCAACTGGTTCTTATCGTGAAGAATGTGAATTTGTTGGTCGCTGTGATGATTTGGTCGGATCAGGAGAGTCGGCTCAGTGTGGACATATTGTTTATCATGCAGAACCCAAACTCTTAGACCAGGATTTATATCAAAGCCGGGATGTTTCTTGGGCGGGCATGGATTATTCAGGACACTCTCTTTATAATATGTATCCAATTGAAAGATTATATGTGGCAGAAAATCCACCAACTTCAGGGATTTATCAAGTGACCTTTGATGGTGTTGATGGAGACGGTGTTGATGGTCAGGGAACAAACCTTGATAAGTCTTGTCAGATTTTTCCAGAAAAGGATTCTCCATTTCCTCAAAGTGTTGCTGGAGAAGGACATGAATATCCAGATGCTAATATCTGCTCTGAAGACGGTGGCACAGGTAGTTATACAGATTGTCAGTGTTCATATGTTAAAGCAGAATATAGTGGGATGGTAAAATATTATAACTACGATTCTACTCCAGATGATAATATCTGTGTTAGCGTTGGGCTCGGTTCAGGAAAAAAGGTTGGGGACAGCTGTACCACCATTGATGGCTGTGGAACAGGAGGAAGTTGTTCAGCTCAAACAAAAGAGACAGAAGTTATTGGCGTCCGTGGATGGTGCTTAGAAAAAGATCCTTCTAAGCCCGATGATATTAATGCTTGTATTACTTGGTGGCCAGGTCCGAGCATAGGTGATCCAGATATTCAATATCAGGCAGCCGAAGCAGGGCGAACCCTTGGTACAGATACATATTACTGTCTTCACACCCAGAGCAGAACAACAGAACAGGATCGTTTTTTCTGTCTTAGTAATGACGGCTCAGGTAACTGTGATGAAATGATGAGAGTTCCGGCTAACAGTAAAATGGCAACAGCAGATGAGGCTAGTATGTATTTAAATTATTATCGGACAGATCTTTCTACCGTTACTGAAGTTGCTGGAGAAAGTTTAGGGACTAATCGAGAAGCAATATTAACAAGCGGGACTGTATTAACTGTAGATAGTTTTCCTGGCGGTTTGGTTGACGAAACAGGGTTAAAAGCCGCTTATGTTCCCCCGGGTGCACATAAAATGTGGAAGTATGGGTGGGATGTGAAAACTTGGGCAACTGTTAGAGACGGCACGGATACCTGGTGTGGTTGTATTGATACCTGTGGAGGCTACCATAATCAGCTTTCTTGTCCTGCTGGGGATTGGCGAGAAATAAATCATGATTGCTGGAGGGCGGATGATAAATGTACTTATGATTGGTCTATATGTGATGAGCGTAAAGGTTGGATGGATTGTAATCCAGGTACATACCCATATTATGTAAGCCCAGAATCAGGCTATCTTCAAAGCGCACTTAGCTCCTGTCCTAATGATGGATGTCTTCAATATTGTGACGCCTTAGTCATGGCTCCAGCCCAAGGAACTTTAGCTACAGACAGATATTATCAATGGAAAGAAGTGTCCCCAAGTGTTTATAATAGTGATTTATTGGCTTGTCAAAGCGGTCAGACTTCCGAGCTCGGCATTACTAAACGTTGTGGTCATGATTATTATTGGCCCGATGGGGGCGGATCATCAACTTCGCTTTGTTATCCTTTTTCCAAAGCTAGACAGGGAACACTTAATGAAAAGATTCCTGTTGGGACAGGAGGTCCGGAAGATGATGGTTATTATAATTGTAATGCAATTGTTGGAGCAAATCATTTCTTCAGTTGTGGTGCAGAGTGCAAATCAGGTGTGTCTCCACAATCGGCTTCAATTGCTGCGAACAAAGTAGATGATCTTTTTAGGAAATTTGATATTTATAATTGGGGCGGTAGTAATTATGCTTATTCTGACACTTGGGACGCGACAAGTGGCGGGGTTTTTGGTGAATATCCTAAAGTGGGTTCGGTTACATGTAACCAGGCAAATGAGTGTGAAATGAATAACGAGAATAAGATTACTATTGGCGGTTTAGAGAGTGGAAATATTGAACGCTCACAGACCTATCCGGCTATTTTAAAGTTTTATGCCTGGGCAGATAAAGATCATATGCCAATTAAAGAAATTGTGGTTGAATGGACAGATACTCAGGTTACAGGACAAGGGAGTTGGGTAAAGGCAAAAAATCATAAAGATGTTTGTGTTGGTCCAGATTTTGCTAATATTGATGATTCTTGTACAGAAGAATATTTCCAATTCGTTTATATTTATAATTGTTTTGGTCAGGGAAGCGAAGGATGGAACAGTTCAGCTTGTGCCGCTGCTGGCGTGACAAATGCTTGTTGTTATCAGCCAAAAGTTTGGGTTAAAGATAATTGGGGCTGGTGTAGTACTGATTCAGCCTGGGCCGGCGAGACAACTAGTTGTCGAACAGCCGCTTCTTATGGCACACCTTATGACGGCACAATCATTGTTAGACCATGATAAGAACCTGACTTCGTCAGAACCTTGAAATTAAAGCTTTACTGTATATACATTAAAGTAAATTAATTATAAGTGAAAATGAACAAAAATAGATATTTAAGTAAAAAAGGATTTGTCTTTTCCGCTTTTTTAATACTGGCAACAGTGGTTGTTCTTTTCATTCCTCGATTAGCATATGCACAAGGTATAGATATAGATCTTTGGGAAGGAGTAGCTAGTATTGTAGGCGCGCTTCTGATTCCAATTATCAGTTTTATTGGAAAATTAATGACCGTGGTAATCAGGCTTTTAATTTCTATCGCTCAGTATAATGATTTTATTAATTCAGCCGCGGTTTCCAAGGGTTGGATTATCATGCGAGATATATTCAACATGGTCTTTATTATTATTCTTTTAGTTATTGCTTTTGCTACGGTTTTAAAAATCGAGAAATATTCCTATAAAAGACTTTTAGGTGGTTTTTTTCTGGCGGCTATTTTGGTTAATTTTTCCAAGTTAATCTGTGGAATTATTATTGATTTTGCCCAAGTTTTAATGTTAACCTTTGTTAATGCTTTTAAGGCAGTAGGAGAAGGAAATTTAGCAGAGATGCTTGGCCTAAAAGATTTAATGAACTTAGAGCCAACAGCTGATGCAGTAAGCGTAGGCAAAGAAAAAGTCACTACACTATTTCTAGGCCTAATCATGAGTATTGTTGCCCTGATTGTTGTTACTATTATTATGATGATTTTCCTTTTTAGAATTGTTATCCTTTGGTTTCTGGTTCTCTTATCTCCTATTGCTTTTATGGCTAGTGTTTTACCTGCTTTTCAAAAATATAGCCGGCAATGGTGGGACAAATTTATGTCCCAGGTAATTATTGGACCAGTTTTAGCTTTTTTTCTTTGGCTTTCTTTTTCCATAGTTCAAGAAACCCCTTCGCAAGGAGGACTTTATCAAACAGTTGCTCCTCCTGGGAGCAAGGGGGCTGAAAAGTTACTTGAAGATACAGATTTAAGAGTAACTGTTTCTGAGGCAGGAAAGCCTCAATATGTTTTAAATTTTGTTATCGGCATTGCCATGTTAATAGGTTCGTTAATGGTTGCTCAACAAATGGGTGTAGCTGGTGGAAAAATGGCTGGCCAGGCAGTTGGTAAAATACAAGCTGTAGCCAAGGGGGCGGGAAAACTTGGCTTAAAAGGAGTTGATCGGTCCGTTGAAAAAATTGGAAAAGCAACGGTTAGGGGGTTAGGCCATGTAACAGGAGTTAAAGGACTCCAAAGGTTTCAAGGGGTTAGTTATGATATTGCCAAAGACGCCTTAAGACAGAGAAAACAGGAGAAGGCCAGACAGAGAGCATCTATACTTGGAGAGGCAGCCGCTCCTATAGCTGAGGGGCTTGATGAAAATTTAGATCCAGGTGTATGGGCCAAAAGAACTGGAGATTTTTTTAGAAGGTCAAAAGAAAAAATAAGAGTAGCTACAGAAGAGAAAAATAAGGCAGATGTGGAGGTTGAAAAAATAGATGTAGACATTGATTTGGAAAAGGTAAACTTAAATGAATTAAATCAAGAAAAACAAGAAAAAACTGATTTAGCAGAGCAGCTTCATTCCGGTTCAATTCCCACTATTCAACCGGCCATGAAAGATGAGGAAAAAGAAAGAATTAAAGCATGGAGAAAAAAAGTCAAAGACATAACTGAAAAGGCTGAAGCAGAAAAGCCCGGAGTCAAATATGACGTTGATACAAAAGAGGGACGCAGTAACTTAGAAGGTTATTTAAGGGGGAAAGCGACAGACAGCGATGAGTTAATAACTGATTCTGAAAAGAAACTAACCGATTTAAAAGCAAGAAAAGAGCCTTTGGCAGAGAGAAGTCGAGAACAGGCAAATATAATTTCTAAGGAAAGATATCGACCAGGTGTATTTGGTCTTAAAAAAAGAGAGAGGTTGCCCTTGGCAGAAATAGAGGCCAGGAAAAGACAGGCTGAAAAAACCAAAGACGTGATGTTAACTACTAATGGGGAAGAAGCCTTATTGATCGAAGAACTAAAAAAATCAATTGCTCATAATGATGGTGATCGGGCCATTGTTTCTTTAGAATTATTAACCAAAGTAAACGGTCATAATACATTGATGCTTGATCATACTATTCAAGAACAGGTTAGAAAATTGATTGGAAAGGAATATACTAAGACAGATGAACAGGGTAATAATTTAGCCGTTAAAGATTTCAATGAATGTCCTGTTAATTTGCCCGCTATTAGATTGTTCTATGAGGATGTTGCTAAAAACGTTGCTCGTTTAAATGATTATGAGGCAGCTCGAGCCATATCGCGAATTGGTAGTATTGGTGGCATGGCCGGTAACTTTGCTTTGACCGGCATAGCTCATATTGATCCGGTAACTGGCTTACCCACGTTTGGTAAAATTATTCAAAAGAAGGATGGAGGATTAGATATGGATGAACGATGGGCGGCTATAACGAAATTTAAAGCAAATCAAATTGAACCACAAACATTTTGGAGGAATTCCCATTCAAGTACTTTTGCCACAGAAGACAAGGAGGGCGCCGGTGGCCATTTACATGCCGGAGGAAGAGCATATCTAGCTAATCTTTCAGGTAAAGATATTGCCCAAATGATTCGAATGAGAGATGATACCTTAACAAGATTAAATAAACCAGAAATTATTGTAGATATTAGAAATTTTGCTGACGATATTTCTAAAGGCCTGATTAAAGGCGTAAGTAAAAGTCAAGCAGTTTTGGTTAGCACTTTTGCTGACAGATTAATCCAATTAAAGACAGAATTCGTAGCCAAGAAATAATGAATTTTTAAATATGATAGATATTAATAAAATTAATCAAGCACAATTATACGAAACTCGGTTTCAAAAAGATTTGTTTAAAGAGGCAGAAAAGATTATTCTTCATTTGCAAAGCAAAGAGGCTAAGATTTTAGCCAAGAATCTTGAAAACAGTTTAACCGATTTCAAAGGTGATCCAGAGTTAAAACAGGATTATCAAGATTTAATTATTAGGCTTAATTTTAGTGCTTTGCCTAGATTAGTTTATAAAGACATCATTTCTTTATTTAAGGGCAGTTTAAGACAGGCATTAATTGATCCCAATATTCCTATTTTAGAACATTTAAAATTATCATTGATCGCTATTAATCCATGGGCTCGTGACGATATGAAGCAAGAATTATTAATTGCTTTAAGAGATAATAAACATGTCTTATTTAAAGAACAGGAGAAAGAAAAGATTAATGTTGCTGATTGTTTAAAAAAATATGACCAGACATTAGGAACTCAACCTGTGGAAGGAATAAGATTAACAGAATATCTTCTTCAGCAGTTTTCAAAATTTAAGTCTGAAGATCAGACGGCAGCCAAAAAATTATTTGACATTTATGAATATTTAAAATTAACCTCTAAATCGAGAAATGCATTTAAAGACGATTTTACTTTTATTACTGATGAAGGGGTTATACAAGAAATCCAAGACAATCGTTTAATTAACGTAAGATTACCTGAAAGAAAAAAATTAACCGATGAAGAATTAGAAGAAATTAGACGGAATGTTTTGCCCAATATTAAAGATCCTAAAGAAAAGAAAGCTTTTCTTGATGCAGCTGGTTTGTCTGATGATCTTGAAGAAGAGAAAATTTTAGTAGAGAAACAGATAGAAGAAAAATTAGCCCCTAAACCAGAGCCATTAATTAATTTAGATACAGCTGTTGCTAATGTAATGGATAAAACAAAAGGAGATTTTCCATTAGGAGATTTAAAAAAACGTTTTCAAAATATTGTCTCTTCTTTTTTCCGAGACATTCGAACACAAATCGAGACTAAGATTGTCTTAAAAAGAGAACAAAAAATTGGGGGGATGGGACTTGATCAAGAGACAACAGATAAAGTTATAAAGATTTTAACCAAAGAAAAATCAAGGATTGATAAAGAATCGATAAAAGAAGTTCCTTTAGAAAAGTTAGAACAAATTAAAGACTTAAAATTCAAATCCCTAAAAGAAAAAACAGATAAAATTGTCCAAGCAGAGACAAAAATTAGACCAACAGTTTTAGAAGATAAAAAGGAAAAAGAGAAAAAAATATCAAAATTATCAGTTGAAATTAAAAAACCAAAAGTAATTTCCCCTCCACCTCCTAAACCAGAACCTAAGCCTGTTCCTCCACCTCCCAAACCAGAACCTAAGCCTGTTCCTAAGCCTGTTCCTCCACCTCCCAAACCAG
>CAZQVF010000005.1:0-91029 GCA_964596735.1 uncultured Gammaproteobacteria bacterium | reverse complement strand
CTCCACCTCCCAAACCAGAACCTAAGCCTGTTCCCAAGCCTGTTCCTCCACCTCCACCTCCCAAACCAAAATCAATTTTTCGTCCTATAATTCGTCCTCAATCAGTTCAATCTGCTAAGTCACGAGTTGAAGAAATAAAAGTTAAACCAAGAATTTATGGGCCAGTTGAAGAGTTAAAAACATTAAGTTTAGTTGATTGGCGTCGCTGGGGTAGTCCCAAAGAGGCAGTACAAAAAATTGAAGACAAGATTAATCTATTAGCCGAAGAATCATTAGTAAAAAAATCAGAAGGAATAAAGGCATGGAAAGACTCAGAAATTAATAATCTATATTTGGACATCGGCGCAGAGTCTATTGATCAGGGTAAACCAGTAACCGAAATAATTCTTCAAAGGCAAAAAAAGGGTTTCCCTACCTTAACAGAAGAAGAATTTAATAGTGTCGTAGAGTTAAACCAAAAATTAAGATTTTAATTATGCAGTTTATTGTTCCTCAGTTTATTGATGTAGAAACAAAGATTATTGGACCGGTTACCCCCAAACAATTTATTATTCTTATTGTTACAGCTGGTTTAATCTTTCTTTCTTATAAATTAGCTGATTTTACGTTATTTATTATTGAGGCAGTTTTTCTGCTCGGCCTTGGCATTACCCTAGGTTTTGTTAAGGTTAATAGTCAGCCCGTTTATTATTTTCTTCTTAGCTTAATTCAAGTCTTTAAAAAACCTAATATTCGAGCTTGGAAAAGAGAGAAAATGGTTGTTTTAGAGAAAAAAATAAAAAAGAAAAAAGGAGAGATAGAAGAGATTATTACTCCTCGCCAGGCTCTTTCTTCGTCTAAGCTTTCAGAAATTAGTTTATTAGTTGATACGGGTGGTCGATATGAAGAGGAAATAGAGGAACAAAATAATGAAGTTTTAGGTCAAAATATTAATAATTAAATTTATGCCCAAGTTACCGTCAACTCAAAAATATTTAGACATCTCTGAAATCAAAAATGATTGCGTTTCCCTTAAAAATGGTACTCTATGTGCTGTACTTTTGGTTTCTTCGATTAATTTTGCCCTTAAATCAGAAGATGAACAAAAGGCAGTGATTCAGAGTTATATTCGATTTTTAAACACATTGGACGCTCCTTTGCAGATTCTTATTCAGTCAAGGCCATTTAATATCAAACCTTATTTAGCTTATTTAGATGAATTAGAAAAAGCTCAACGTAACCAGCTTTTAAAGGTTCAAATGGTTGATTATTCAGATTTTATTAAAGAATTAGTCCAGATGGGAGAAATTATGATTCGGCGTTTTTATATCATTATTCCCTATAACCCTTTGGGGGATAAGAAAAGAGGATTCTTTTCTCGCATTTCAGATGTTTTTAGCGCTAGTGCCATTGTAAAACTTAAACAGGAGAAATTTGATAAATATCGAGACACACTTTTTAGACGAGTTGATAATATTGTTTCCGCTTTGGGGAGTATAGGATTAAAATCAGTCCCCTTAGACACACAAAGCCTGATAGAACTTTTTTACAACGTTTATAATCCATCTGAAGCAGAAACACAAAAACTACCCGCTTTAAAAGATTTAAGAGTAGAGAAATAATTTTATGGTAATTAAACCTTCGGCTCTTGATGAGCCAACAATTGAAAAAAAAGTAGAAAAGCCTTCTCAGATTAAACAGAAAAAAGCAGAAGGAAAATTAAAAGAGGCAAAAGAAGTTTTAAAGGCAGAGGAAGTTTATTATCGAGGGGTAGCCACTGTTAGAGATTTGATTGCTCCTTCTTCTTTATCTGTTAATCCTAAATACCTTAGGCTGGGTGATCGTTTTTTGCGAACACTTTTTGTCACCACTTTTCCTCGTTATATTTCTGTTGGTTGGTTTGTCCCAATAATCAACTTCAATTCTTACTTAGACGTAAGCATGTTTTTCTATCCAGTAGAGACAAAAGTAGTTCTTAAACAGTTACAAAGACAGGTAGGAAATCTTGAATCAGAGATTTCTACTGACAAGGAAAAGGGAATGCCCCGGGACCCTATTAAGGAAACCGCTCTTAGAGATATAGAAAGCCTAAGGGATAATTTAACTACTGGAGTTGAACATTTTTTTCAGTTCGCTTTGTATACGACAATTTATGCTAAAAGCGAGAAAGAATTAGACATGTTAACTGAAAAAATAGAGAGTTTATTTGCTGCTAGATTAGTCAAGACACGTCGTGCTTTTTATCAATCTGAACAAGGTTTTAATACTGCGCTTCCTCTCGCTCAAGATGAATTAATGGTTTCTGTAAACATGAATTCTTCTCCTTGTGCCTCAAGCTTCCCTTTTATTTCCTCTGATTTAACTTCAGATAAGGGGATTCTTTATGGAATCAATCGTCACAATAATAGTTTGATTCTTTTTGATCGTTTCTCTATGCCTAATGCAAATTTTGTTGTATTTGCTACCAGTGGTTCTGGGAAATCTTATTTTTGTAAACTAGAGGTTTTACGTTCTTTAATGTTAGGAACAGATGTTATTATTATTGATCCAGAAAAAGAATATAAACATCTTTCTGATGCAGTAGGTGGGACTTATTTAAATATATCTTTGGCCAGCGAAAGCAAGATTAATCCTTTTGATTTACCAAGACCGTCTTCTAAGGAAACAAAAACAGCGGATATAATTCGTGGAGGGGTAATTACTGCCAAAGGATTATTAAAAATTATGATCGGCAAACAGCTTTCAGCAGGAGCAAAGAGCTTTGATGCCAAAGAAGATTCTTTGATTGATAGAGCTTTATTAGAAACTTATGCCAAAAAAGATATTGTTCCTGGTTGTGATCTTAGTAAAGTAGAGATACCCACCTTAAGTGATTTACAAGATATATTGGCTGGCATGGAAGGAGGAGAGGCCTTGGCTGAAAGGTTAAAAAAATATACTGAAGGAACATTTTCTGGATTTCTTAATAATCGCACTAATGTTAAAATGCAGAATCAGTTAGTTATTTTTTCTGTACGCGATTTAGAAGACGAATTAAGACCCATGGCAATTTATACTATTATTAACTATATTTGGAATGTAGTTCGTTCTGAATTAAAAAGAAGAATTTTACTTATTGATGAAGCTTGGTGGTTAATGCAGCATGAAGATTCAGCTAAGTTTATTTTTGCTCTAGTGAAGCGCTGTCGAAAATATTATTTAGGCGTAACCACAATTACTCAGGACGTTCAAGATTTTTTAACTTCTCCTTATGGGCGAGCCATTGTTACTAATTCGGCACTTCAGTTGCTTTTAAAGCAGTCTCCAGCTTCCATTGATTCAATTGTTAAGACCTTTATGTTAACTGAGGGAGAAAAATATCTACTTTTAGAATGTGGACTAGGAGAAGGAATCTTTTTTGCTGGAGCCAAGCATGTAGCAATTAAAGTAGTGGCTTCTTATTCAGAGGATCAATTGATTACTTCAGATCCAAGGCAAATGCTTGAGATAGAAGAGTCTAAGAAAGAATTTGCCAAGAGTATGGGAAAAGAAGAATAGGCTGGAAATAACATTTAATTTTTTAAATTTATGAACAAGAAAATCATTTTAATTATTATTGCGGTCATTGTTATCTTAATTATTATTGCCGCGATTATTTTAATCCAAAAAGATAAGTCAATTTCAAGTCCATCACCATCTGATCAAAAAAAAGTCAGTGAAGAAACACCCTTAGAAACAGAAGAAAAAGAACAAGTTGACCAGATAGCTATTTTGAAATCACAACTAAGTCTTCAGGCTCGTTCTTTTATAGCGCGTTATGGCACTTATTCTTCAGATAACAGGTATGGGAATTTAAAAATGTTATTACCCCAGATGTCTGTAAAATTTGCCCAAGAAACATCTAGAAAAATATCTTTAAAAGAAGAGATACAAGGATTTGTTTCTTTAACCACAAAGGTAATGAATCTTACCCTAAAGGAGTTTGATAAAGAGGCGGCTATTTCTTTTGTTGTTCAAGTTCAAGAACGAGAGATAAGGTCTGATCAAACAGAGCTCAAACAGAGAGTTGTTGAGATAAGTTTTATCAAAGAAAATGATCAATGGAAAGTAGATGAAGTGAGTTATAAGAACCTGGCTTCGCTAGAATCTTGAAATTAAATCTTTATTGTATAGATAATAATGTAATTTAATTATAGACAACAAGAGTAAAGTATTTTATGGTTAAAAGTTTTAAAAAACAAGGAGTGGAGAAAAGAAATGAGATTGATTTAGACTTACAGGTTTTGTCTGATCAGATTAACAATGAAATAGATAATCAAAAAGAAAAATTAGTTAAGGTTGTAGAAGAAAAGGACATTGAAAACATAAGAATAGAATATAAAAAAACAGTAGAAATTTTAGCCAGGAAGCTTGCCATTGAAACCAAATTTATCGATTATGAGTTAAAAAAAAAGAATTTAGACACAGAAGAACAAAAACAATTTTTGTTAGAAAAAGACAATTTAGTTGGTGACTTTCATAAAACTGCCATTACTTTGGCTCGTCAAATAGAGGATATAGTTGGTCCTAAAGAATTAAAAATATAAACAATGGTTGTAGGTAATATTGGTCAAATTACTTCTATGGCTATTAGGCTGGCCAATAGTACAATAGGGACGTCTATTCCCGTGTTGTCCACAGAACAGATAGATTATTTAATGGTAAGTATTCCATATTTAACAGCGGCGGCAAGTGTTGGCGCAGGTAAAGTTCGCAACACAATTGACAATTTTCGAAATAGGTCTCGGAGACCTGGATTAGAAACCGAACCGACATTTAAAAAAAGTAAACAAGAACAAGAGCGAAAACGACAACTTTGGAATGAGCAACAAGGGGCAAGATTAAATAAAAAAAAGCCGAGATTTTTAGAAAAAACTTTACGAAAAGAATATCAGCGTAGGTTAGCTCCCTCAAAACCAGTTCAAGCCTTTAAAAAAGCGACTGAAGAGATTGAAGGAAGAACAGGAGATACCAGCTCGATATCCCGTCGACCAGAAGCTGTTTTAGCTCGTTTAAGGGCCCAACGATTGCAAGAATTAAAAGCAAAACGGGTGGCTGAAACAGTTCCTGGAGGTGAGGTAATAGCTGAGACCGAAGAGCTCAAGCAGACAGCTCAGCGACTTAAAAATATTTATCGCGTTATCAATGGCACGTCAGCAATAACTGTTATAGGCCTAATAATCACCATTTCAACAATGAATTCCCAGTTAATATTTGGTAACTTATTAAAAGTTAACTTGCCTCCAAAATTATCGCTTCTTGAAATAATTGTTATTATCTTCCTTGATTTATTAATCCTTTTTTCTCTACTGATTTTATTTGTATTGATTTACGTTATACTTCATCCTGGTGAAATAATTAAACAGACACTACTATAGGGGTTTTAGTTATAATACTTATAATTTATGAAAAAATTTTCTAGAACAGCAAAAATCACCCTTTCTATTGTTATTTTAATTTCCATTACATTAACATTTACTCAGATAGTTCAGGCAGAAGAAAAGATATATTTTACTCCTCAGGTGGGCATTGGTGACAAGGTTAAGGTAGGAGAAGAAATAGAAGTAAACGAAAGAACTTTTGCTAACTATGTTATTGCCATTTACAACTGGTCAATCAGGGCAATTGTTCTTCTCGCCATTGTTATGATTATGATTGCTGGCTCTCGTTGGATGTGGGCTGGAGGAAATGCCGCCCTTATTACTCAGGCGAAAAATCAAATTACCTCAGCTTTAATTGGTTTAATTCTTGCCATTAGTTCTTATACTTTATTAAGTTTTATTAATCCTTCTTTAGTAAGGCTTGAGAGTTTAGAGATTGAGCCAGTGATAAAAAAGGCATTGGACGACGAGAGGATAGCCAATTCTTGTTTTAATAATTCTTATTCCTCCCAATTTTTATATAATCAAGTGCACTGCGATAGACACGATAATCCTTGCAAAGAAGTTCACATCCCGCTTCCGGATTCATTTCCAACCGGCCTTAGATACAAAGATATTGAATTTATCAGGGTATCCTTAGGGGCCGATGATAATGGGGGCGCGACTTGTCCGAAGAATATAAATTATAATGACGTTACCTTAACCCATCATGGCAATACTTGGGTCGGCGTTGTCGTGGAAGATAGTCCGGGAACAAGTATTTACGCTTTTGATTGTACTGTTGACAGTGGAGGCGCCGCGACGAAAATAAAAGCATGTTTTAGCGGAGACACTGACTGCAGGGTTGGTGTTCATTATCCCTCCGGATCAGAGACGTTGACCGGCTTTGAGTTAAAAACAATGGACGCTTCTGCAGGAGACGGGGCCTTCTTTTACAGCGATTTTTATGTTAAAACAAGTATAGAGTGTGTAAAAACATGCACAATGAGTGTTGCAGATGATGGAATTTGCATAGAAACTGGAACAATTGCAAATTATAATAAATATGCAAGTGGTCAAGTTCTTGGATGGATGTGTCGAAAGAATTTATGCCTAGATACTTCTAATACAACCATTTGTTGTAAACAGGAATAAATCTTAAAAATAGTTTTAATCAAAAAGATTTTCAATATATATGAATGAGAAAACAAAGAAAATTTTAATTATTATTCTATTTATTATTATTATTGTTTTTTTGGCATGGTTTCTATATTTAATTTTTTTCAAAAAACCAGTTACCCCCATCCCTATAGCGCCGGTTGAAAAAGAGGAGGTCAAACCGCGTTTGCCGGCAACAAAAGAATCATGGGAAACAATGACGATTCAAGAGAGAATTCAACAAGGATTACCTGCATTAGAATGGCCATCAGCGGCAGTAAAAGAAATTACAGAACCAATTAAAAGAGTTGTTCCAGAAATTGATGAAGTGGCTCAAGGACAAAAAACCTGGATTACTCCAATATCTGATCAACCCGTTAAGGGCGCAAGCTTGGCGGCTGATGGAAAAAATAGTATTTACTATGATTCTGTTTCAGGGTATTTTTATTCCATTGATATAGTGGGGAATAAAGAACTTTTAACAGAACAAGCTTTTTATAATATTGATACAATTAATTGGTCGCCAAATAAAAATCAGGCTATTATTGAATATCCTGATGGATTTAAAGTGATGTACGATTTTGATAAAAAAAAGCAATACACCTTGCCAAGGAATTGGCAGGATTTTTCTTGGAATGGCACAGGGGGTCAGATTATTTTTAAGTCAATTAGTGATTACGCAGAAAATAATTGGTTAGCCATTGCTAATCCTGACGGAAGTCAGTCAAAGCCTATTGAACATTTGGGCGATAATGCTGATAAAGTTACAGTTTCTTGGTCTCCAAATAATCAGGTAGTTGCTTTTTCAAGCACTGGTCAACCAAGGGGAGTCTGGGAACAAGAAATTCTTTTAATTGGTCAACACCAAGAAAATTTTAGATCTTTAATTATTGATGGTCGTGGATTTGAGCCCAAATGGACTCCTCAGGGAGATAAACTTGTTTACAGTGTTTACAGCGCTGAGTTTTCTTATCAACCGCGTCTTTATTTAGTTGATGCTCAAGGGGATGAAATTGGGCGAAATAAAAAAAACCTTGGGCTGGCTACTTGGGCTCATAAGTGTACTTTTAATCAAAATGGAACGACACTTTATTGTGCAGTTCCCAAAGAATTGCCTGAAGGGGCTGGATTAGTTTTAGAACTAGCAGAAGATGCTCGCGACGATTTTTATCAGATCGACGTAGCCACTGGAAATATATCTTTTTTAGCAGAGGGGGCTATGGGCGGTTATAATGTGCAGGAAATGTATTTATCAGATGATGAAACTTATCTTTATTTTGTTGATAAAAGTACTCAAAAGTTAAGATATTTAAAATTAAAATAAAAAAAAATGAAACGTCAATTTGCACTTTGCGATTAGCATTTTGCAATTTTTATTATGTCTATTTTTATTTGTTCAAAATGTAGTGCCCAATTTCCAAAATGGTTGGGGCAATGTTCTCAGTGTGATGCCTGGGGAACAATTTCTGAACAGGCCTCTATTGAGACAAAAACTGGGAAGCTGAATAAAAAAAATAATCTTGATGTAGCAATTGATTTCAATCAGATTAACCAGGAGCAGTCATCGAGAATTAAAATAAAATCAGAGGAAGTCAACCGCGTTTTAGGAGGTGGAATTGTCCCTTGTTCATTAATTTTATTGGGTGGACAACCAGGAATTGGCAAATCTACATTAGTTTTGCAAATGGCTGATGGGTTAAAAAATCAATCAGTTTTTTATGTTAGTGGAGAGGAATCAGCTCAGCAGGTGAAGATACGCTTTGATCGTTTAAAAATTTCAGCTAATAATTGGAAGTTTTTAGGGGAGACCAATATTGAGGTAATTGAAGCACACCTACAAGAATATAAGCCGAATTTAGTTATTATTGATTCAATTCAAACAATGCTTTTTGATGAGATTGGATCAGAGGCTGGCAGCGTTAATCAAGTAAGAGCTTGTACAGCTAGATTAAGAGAGTTGGCTAAAAAAATTAAAGCAACTATTTTAATTGTTGGTCATGTTACTAAAGAGGGAACAATGGCCGGACCCAAAACATTAGAACATTTAGTTGATGTAGTTTTATATTTAGAAGGGGACCCCACCTACCACTTTAGATTTTTAAGGGCAATAAAGAATCGTTTTGGATCAACAAGTGAGGTAGGGGTTTTTGACATGCAACCCCAAGGTTTAATTGAGGTAAAAAATCCTTCAGAGGTTTTTTTAATCAATCGAGATTTAACTATTAGCGGTTCAGTTGTCGTTCCGGTAGTGGAAGGAAGCAGGTGTTTTTTGGTTGAAGTTCAGGCTTTAGTTTCGCGAACGTCTTTTGGCTATCCACAAAGAAAATCAACTGGCTATGATTTAAATCGCCTTGGACTTTTAATTGCTGTTCTAATTAAGCGGTGCCATTTGAATTTATCTAATCAAGATATTCATATTAATATTGTTGGTGGTTTACAGGTTCGTGAGCCAGCCATAGATTTAGGTGTTGCCCTAGCCGTTGCATCAGCCTTTAAAAACAAATCCATTGACGGACAAACGGCGGTTTTTGGTGAGGTTGGTTTAGGGGGAGAACTAAGAGGCGTGAAAATTAAAGAAAAAAGAATTAAAGAGGCAAATAAAATGGGTTTTCAAAAGATTATTTGTCCAACAGATAAAGATTTTATTTCAAAAATAAAAATCACTCAAGTTAAAAATTTGAGTGAAGCAATCAAGCTAACGACCGGTTAAGAAGTTATTCTAAATGAGTTATTTTAATAAACTTATTTATTTTTTTTTCTAATAAAGGATATTTTTTAAAATCAAAATTTTGTTCAAAAATTAATTTTGCTGCTTCCCTGGTTTCTTTAATAATTTTAACATCAGAGAGGCGAGCAATTTTTAAATTAGTAGAAAAACCAGACTGTTCTGTACTAAAAATCTCACCAGGCCCGCGTAATTCAAGGTCTTTTTCAGCTAATTCAAATCCGTTTTTTGCTTGTAATAATGCCTGAAGTCTTTTTTGAACTTTTTCTCCTTCATTTTCTAGAAATAAGAAGCAATAAGACTGATCCTGGCTACGGCCAATACGTCCTCGTAATTGATAAAGTTGGGCTAAACCAAAGCGTTCGGCTCCTTCAATAATTATAATAGAGGCGTTTGGAACATCAATTCCAACCTCAACAACAGTGGTAGAAACCAAGATATTAATCTTGTTTTTATTAAAATCTCTCATGATTTTTTCTTTCTGTTCAGGTTTTAATTTACCATGAAGGAGCGTAATTTTTAAATTTGGAAAAACTTTTTTAGAGAGTTTTTCATATTCTTCTTTAACTGATTTAACGCCTAATTTATCAGAAGGATCAATTAATGGACAAACAACAAAAGCTTGGCGACCTTTAGAGATTTCTTTTTCTACAAATTGATAGGTTTGTTTTATTTCGTTTGCTTTAACTATTTTAGTGATGATTTTTTTTCTTCCTGGTGGAATTTGGTCAATAATTGATAAATCAAGATCTCCGTATAACGTAAGAGCGACAGACCGAGGAATAGGGGTAGCCGTCATTGAGAGAAAATGAGGGCTTTTTGATTTTTGATTTCCCGACTGATTGATTAATTTTGCCCGTTGGGCCACTCCAAATCGATGTTGCTCATCAATAATAGCTAAAGAAAGTTTTTTTGGTTTTATCTTTTCTTGAATTAAGGCATGAGTGCCTATAATTAAGTCGATTTTTCCTAAGGCTAATTGTTTTAAAAGTTCAGTCTTTTTTATGTCTTTTTGTTTGTTTATCTTTTTCTTTTCCCGGGTCAAAAGAGCAATTTTGAAAGGATAATTTTTAAATAATTCTGTAATATTTTTAAAATGTTGTTCAGCTAAAATTTCTGTAGGAGCCATATAAGCAACTTGATGTTTATTTAGAAGAGCGTTAAGGATGGCAATAATAGCAACAATGGTTTTCCCGCTTCCGACATCTCCCTCCAAGAGACGATTCATTGGAGAGTTTTTTTCTATATCATTAATGATTTCCCAAGAGGTTTTCCTTTGAGCCCCTGTTAATTTAAAAGCAAGGTTTTGAACAAATTTTTTCGTTTCTTTTAATTTAAATTTTATAGAAAAAGCTTCTCGATTTTTTATTCTTTGGCGAATTAGTTGATTTTGAGTTTGAATTAAAAATAATTCATCGAATTTTAAACGATGAATCGCTTTTTCTAGCCAAGGTTGATTTTGAGGAAAATGGATTTGTTCTAAGGCAAAAGATAAGCTGGTTAAATTATATTTTGTTTTAATTTCTCTTGGAAGCCAATCAGGAACCTCTTGGATTAATGGTAATATTTGGCGCACTAAAAAACGAACTTGTTTCTGACTTAATTTTGCTGTGCTAGGATAGATTGGCACTAAACGGCCAGTATGGATTGGGCTCTTATCTTTGCAAAGTTCATAAGAGGGATTGGTTAATTGTAAACCATAATAGCTATCATAATCAATTTTACCCGCTAAATAAATCTGTTGCCCTGATTTAAGTGTTCTGGTTAAAAATCCTTGATTAAACCAAATTACTTTCAAAGAATCAGTTTGATCAGAAACAATTGCCTCAGTAATAACCATTTTTTTTCTTGGGGAACGATGATTGGCAATTAAATTAATCTTTGCCTTAATAGTTCCAGTTTTTTTTGTTTTTAAATCTTTAATAGTTAAGATTTTACTATAATCATCATAACGAAAAGGGTAGTGAGTCAATAAATCTCCAGCTGTCTTAATCTCTAATTTTCCCATTTGTTGAGCAATGGTTTTGCCGACACGGGTTAATTCAGTGATAGATGTTTTAAGGGTGAGCATAAATAAGTCTTTAAGACAGATATTTTACTCTAAATTTAGTAAAAAATCAAGTTTTAATTGACTTTTTACCAGAATTGAATATAATATTATTAAGAGATAAAATAAGTTGTTTTTTCTGATAGAGTCGGCATAATGGAATAATGACTAAGTCGTTAATTAAGAAAGATGATAAAAGGGTGATATTCTCTTCTGGTAAACAGCAACAATTTTTATTAATGGCCAGAGAAAATTTAGGCCTTTCATGGTCATTATTTGCAGACAAAATAAGGGTACATGAGAGAACACTTAATGACTGGAGAAGAGAAAAATACTCAATGCCCTTTGGTGTTTTCAAGAGAATTTGCAGGACATCAAGTTTAAAAGTGCCAGTGGATATTGAGGTTAGACAACCATTTTGGTCAACAAGGGAAGCTGGTCGAGTTGGGGGAAGGTCAGTTTATCAAAAATATGGTAGTATTGGTGGTGATCCTGAATATCGGAAGAAACGATGGCATGAATGGTGGAATAGAGAGGGGAAATATAAAACACAATTTTTTACCGCACCTAAGTCTATTCAAAAACCGCGTTTTTCTGGGAATCTCGCTGAGTTTGTTGGAATTATATTAGGTGATGGAGGAATTTCAGAGTATCAGGTTGTCATTACTCTTCATCGTAGAGATGATAGAGAATATAGTGAGTTCGTGGTTTCTTTGATAAAAGAATTGTTTAACGTTCATGTCGGTATATATTATAGAAAAAATGATCTATCAGTGAATTTTGTTGTCTCGCGGATTGAGTTGGTTCGTTTTTGTATTGACAAACTCGGGCTTAAAAGGGGCGACAAAATTAAACAACAGGTAGATATACCAAACTGGATTAAACAAAATAGACTATATTCAATTGCTTGTGTTCGTGGACTTATTGATACTGATGGATGTATTTTTACACATAGTTATAAAGTGAATGGTAAACTTTATAACTACAAAAAACTTAGTTTTACAAGCTATTCTAAGTTCCTTCGTCAATCTGTTTTTGATATATTGAAAGATAATGGATTAAAACCAAGATTGTCTCAAGATAGAGATGTACGTCTGGATAGTATTGCAGACATAAAGAGATATTTTCAATTAATTGGTTCTCATAATTCAAAACATTTAAAAAGACTTAAAAATTGAGGTGAGGTCGGATAATGGTATTCCACTGGTTTGCTAAACCAGCGTCCTTCGGGATATGCGGGTTCAAATCCCGCCCTCACCGCCAAAGGAAGGGTGCGAGAGCGGTTGAATCGGGCAGTCTTGAAAACTGCTGTACCTGAGAAGGTACCGTGGGTTCGAATCCCACCCCTTCCGCCATAATTTAAAATAACTAATTTATTATGCCTGAAGATTCTATTAAAGAAGAAGACCATGGTCAAATTCTTTTCAATTGGAAGTTTCCTGAATATACTCAACGTGAAAGAGGCCTCCTTTGGTATATAGTCGTTGGTTTGATTTTTATTTTTGTTTTTATCTATTCATTTTTGAGTGGCAATTTTCTTTTTATTGTTTTCTTGATTTTATTTGGCTTGATAATTTTTCTTCATTTCAAGCGAGTTCCTATGGAAGTTGACCTCAAGATTTTTGAGGATGGTTTAATGCTTGGTTTAAATTTTTATGAATGGCAAGAGATTAAGAGTTTTCGTTTAGTTTACAAGCCTCCGGAAATCAAAAGAGTTTATTTTGATTTTAAGAGTGTTTTAGCACCAGAAATTTCTGCTCCCTTAGAAGAAGAAGATCCAATAGAAATCCGTAAGATTTTAAAAAATTATTTAGAGGAAGATTTAGACAGACCTGAAGAAACATTAATTGACCGTTTAAACCGTTGGTTAAAGATTTAACTAAATTGCTCTCATAGCTCAACGGACAGAGCACAGGCTTGCGGAGCCTGCGATGGAGGTTCGATTCCTCCTGAGAGCATTGTAATAAAAAAGACCGTTAAATGCGGTTTTTATTATTAAGTGGCGGTCCGGACGGGACTCGAACCCGCAACCTTCTGCGTGACAGGCAGATGATCTAACCAATTGATCTACCGAACCATTTTAACGATCTCACTAAAGATTTGGGGGTAATTTTCTGCTAGATCAGCTAATATTTTTCTATCAAGTTCAATTTTATTTTTCTTAAGACCAGCAATAAATTTTGAATAAATAAAATCATTTGTCCGACACCCAGCATTAATTTTAATTTGCCAAAGAGATCTAGCTTCTCTTTTTTTTGTTCTGCGGTCACGATAAGCATAAACACCAGCTTTACGAATAGCTGTTTTTGCTAGTTTAATCTTGCTTTTTCTTCCTCCACGATAACCCTTGACCTGTTTAAGTAATTTTTTTCTTTTCTTTAAATGTGTTTTACCCCGTTTAACTCTTGGCATAATTAGTTATTTTAAATGTTGTTTAAGGGTTTTTCTATAACCCTTACTCAATGGTTTATTTTTTCTTTTATTTTTTGTTTTTTTTCCTGTATCACGAACATTAAAATGATTTTGCCCACAGGTGCGATGCAAGAATTTTTTATTTTTAGTAATTTTTAATTTTTTAGCAATTGATTTGCGTGTTTTTTGCATAATTTGCAATTAAATTTATTTAATTGGGGAAATCAAGGCAGTCAGGCGAGCTCCTTGTCGTTTGGGCTGTTGTTCAATCTTAGCTTCTTCGCTCAAAAAATCAATAAATTCTTTTAATTTTTCTTCAGCTAGGTCAAAATGAGCCTTTTCTCTTCCCCTAAGTACCATTTCAATTTTTACCTTATAACCTTCGGCAAGAAAACTCTTAGCTTTATTTCTCCGAAATTCTAAATCATGTTTACCAATACGAGGCGTTAAACGAATACCCTTGATTAGACCTGTTTTACCTTGTTTTTTCTGTTCGCGATCTTTCTTTTTTGAGTCATATTTGAATTGCCCAAAGTCTAATATTTTTACTACTGGTGGATTTGCCTTAGGCCCGATTTCTACCAAGTCTAATCCTTTTTCTCGAGCCATTTCCATGGCTTTATTAATATCAATATTGCCAAGATGTTCTCCCTTTTCATTAATTAAACAAACCTGAGGAGCAGTAATTTTATTGTTAAGGCGATAATACTTCAAATTTAAATTTAAAATTTTTATTCTTAACTAGATGGTGGAGGTGGGGAGAATCGAACTCCCGTCTAGAAAGTGCTGTTAAAAATGTCTACTTTTATAGTCTTGTTTGTTCTATTTGAGTTTTAGAATTGAAACAAGACAAAATTCTTAAACTCTATCCTGATTTTTTAAACATTTTGATCCAGGCAACCAAAATGTCGATCCTTCTAGATTGACGTCAATGACTAAATAGGAGGAGTCTTTAGTCTTAACGGCTTTAGCTTGTTTAAGCTACAGCAAATGCTAACTTTTCGTTGGCAATTATGTTTTTTGAGAATTTTTGTGTCTTTCTCAGGACAAAAAGCTGTCTTTAACACTGGCTTCCTGTCGATTCCTTTCACCCCCACTTAAATATACCCTTTTTAAAATAAAAGTCAAATCGCTTATTTTTCCTATTTTTCAACTTTTTCTCCAACAATATTTTCCTGAACATTTTTAGGTACCGGAGCATAATGAAAAAATTCCATAGTTGAGCTTCCACGACCCTCAGTCAATGATCGTAAAGATGTGGTGTAACCAAACATTTCTCCTAAGGGAACTAAAGCATCAACTAATTTTACCTGTCCTCGGGTTTTTGTCCCTTGGACTTGAGCTCTACGAGAGTTAAGATCGCCAATTACTTCTCCCATGAATTTTTCAGGGACAACTACCTCGACTTTCATAACAGGTTCTAAGAGAATGGGCTTGGCTTGTTGTACGCCATCACGAATCGCTCGATTAGCAGCAATTTTAAAGGCGGCTTCTGAAGAGTCGACTTCATGAAAAGAACCATCATAAACAGTTACCTTCATATCAACAACTGGATAACCCGCTAAAACACCGGCTTCCATTGATTCAATAACACCTTTTTTAATAGCCGGAACATATTCTCTGGGGATAGCTCCTCCCTTAATTTTATCAACAAATTCAAAGCCTTTTCCCCTTTCCATTGGTTCAAGTTTAAGCCAACAATGGCCATATTGACCTCGTCCGCCTGATTGATGAATATATTTTCCCTCAACCTGAATGTCGGCAGTAATAGCTTCTTTATAAGCCACTCTTGGTTGACCAACGTTAGCATGAACATTAAACTCACGACTTAAGCGATCAACAATAATTTCTAAGTGTAATTCACCCATCCCTGAGATAATTGTCTGTCCGGTTTCTTCATCACTTTTTACTTTAAAAGTAGGATCTTCTTCTACTAATTTAGTAATAGCTTGACCCATTTTTTCTTGATCTGATTTTGTTTTTGGCTCAATAGCCACAGAAATAACTGGATCAGGAAAGGTAATAGATTCTAAAATGATAGGATGATCTGGGTCACAAAGAGTATCTCCCGTGCTGGTATTTTTAATCCCGACAATGGCGGCAATTTCTCCAGCATAGACCTGTTTAAGTTCTTTTCTCTGGTTAGCATGCATTTGAACAATTCGGCCCACTCTTTCTTTGTTGCCAGTAGTAGTATTTAGAATATATGATCCAGCATTTAAAGACCCAGAATAAACTCGAACATAACAAAGACGACCAACATAAGGATCAGTAGCTATTTTAAAAGACAGAGCGGCAAAGGGTCCATTTTTGTCTGCCTTTCTGATTTCTTTTTCTTCAGTTCGAGGAACAGTTCCTTTTACCGGGGGAACATCTAAAGGAGAGGGTAAGTATTCACAAATAGCGTCTAGTAATGATTGAACCCCTTTATTTTTAAGGGCTGAACCACATAGAACAGGGATTAATTTTCCTTGAATTACTGCTTGACGTAAAACTCTTTTTAATTCATTTATTTCTGGTTCTTTGCCATCCAAATAACCATGCATTAATTTTTCATCATGTTCAACAATAGTTTCAATTAATTTATGACGATATTCTTCAACTTTATCTTTTAATTCAGCTGGCACCTCCCTTTCTTCAATGTTTTCTCCCATTTCATCTAAGTAGAACCTTGCTTTACGAGTGAATAAATCAATAACACCTTTAAAATTTGCCTCAACTCCAATTGGCAATTGAACAGGATAGGCATTAGACGTTAATCTTTCATGAATTGAATCTAGGTCAGCATAAAAATCAGCCCCCATTCGATCCATTTTATTTATAAAAGCAATTAAAGGAATTTTAAATTTTTCAGCTTGATGATAAACAGTTTCTGATTGTGGTTCAACTCCAGCAACGCCATCGAAAACAACTACGCCTCCGTCAAGGATTCTTAAAGATCTTTGTACTTCAGCTGTAAAATCAATATGTCCAGGAGTATCAATAATATTAATACGAGTTTCTTCGCCTTTATTAGGGGTCCAAAAAACAGTTGTTGCTGCTGATGTTATTGTTACCCCTCTTTCTTTTTCCTGTTCCATCCAATCCATTTCTGCTTGTCCTTCATGCACCTCACCAACTTTATGTTTTTTTCCTGTGTAATATAAAATACGCTCGGTAACAGTAGTCTTACCGGCGTCAATATGGGCAATAATGCCGATGTTTCGAGTTTTTTCTAAGGAAAATTCAGAAGTCATAACTACTAGTATCTTGCAAAGTGAGCAAAGGCCTTGTTGGCTTCAGCCATGCGATGAACGTCCTCTTTTTTCTTAATAGCAGAGCCTTGCTTTTCAGCCGCGTCTAAAAGTTCTTCTGCTAATTTTTCAGCCATGGTTTTACCCTTTTTGGCTTTAGCAGCGGCAATAATCCATCGTGAAGCTAAAACAAATTGACGAGATTCATTTGTTGGATATGGAATTTGGTAATTAGCTCCACCAATTCGACGCGACCGCACTTCTACCACAGGAGAAATGTTTTCAATAGCTCTTTTGAAAATTTCTAAAGGGTCTCCTTTACTTTTTTCTTTAATAATGTCTAATGCTTGATAAACTATTTTTGTTGCAGTATTTTTTTTACCGCCTTTCATGATATAATTAATAAATTTAGCTAATTGAGGGAGCTGATATTTAGGGTCGGATTTGATTTTTCTTTTTGGAGCCTGTTTTCCACGCATAATATAAAATTAGGTTTCAGTTTTTTCTTCTTGTTCTTTCTCTGTTTTTTGTTTTCCTTTATCCCTTTTTGTTCCATAAAGGCTACGACTTTGTTTTCTATTCTCAACACCCCCGGAATCATAAACTCCACGGACGACATGATAGCGGACACCGGGAAGATCTTTTACTCGACCGCCACGAAGTAAAACCACAGAATGTTCTTGTAAATTATGGCCAATTCCAGGAATATAGGCGGTTACCTCCATTCCATTAGAAAGTCTTACTCGGGCAATTTTCCGTAAAGCAGAATTGGGTTTTTTAGGAGTTTGTGTAGTAACTTTTAAACAAACACCACGCAAAAATGGTTGACCCTTTGCTATTTCATTTCTTCTCCTCTTTAAAATGTTAAAAGTAGTCTGCAGAGCAGGTGTTTTTGATTTTTTCTTAGATTTTTTTCTTCCTTTACGGACTAATTGATTAACCGTTGGCATAAATTAATAGAGTTTAATCTTTGTAAATAATATTTTAAAGTAATTATTCTAAAAGTCAAGGCCTAAAATATAAATCCTTGCCCAACAATTATTTTAAAAATAAAATTAGCAATAGGAGAAAGTATAAAAAAGGCCACAAAGAGAGCAATAAAAATCCCCATCATTCCTAATTGCATAAAATATTTCCATTGATCAGGGAAGAGGTCAGCGAATATTTTTGAACCATCAAGGGGAGGGAAGGGCAATAAATTAAACAAAGCTAAAAATATATTAACATAAACAATAAAACCAAGGTAAAACGGAAGAAACATGCTATAGCTGGAGATGACGGGCAGAAAGAGCCTTAATATAAGGCCAACAACTAAGGCAATTAAAAGATTAGCCCCTGGCCCAGCCGCCGCCACCTTTAGTGTTCCGTATTTTAGGTCTCGAAGATTATAAGGATTATAAGGAACAGGCTTGGCCCAACCAAGAAACATTCCAGAGGTAAATAATAAAAAAAGAGGAAGGATTACTGTTCCAATAGGGTCTAAATGGACAAGAGGATTTAAAGTTAAACGGCCTTCATCTTTGGCCGTTGAATCCCCCAGCTGATAAGCTGCCCAACCATGAGCATATTCATGAAAAACAGCAGAGAGAATAATGATGATATAAATAAAAAGTTTAGTCATACTTGCTAAATAAGTTTAAAATGTTAATATATTATAATTGAAGTACATTAATATTTTATACAATAAATATTTAATTTCAAGGTTCTGCGAACGAAGTGAGCAGGTTCTTATATACTAAATTAAAATATTTAAAAGATACGATTATGGCAAGACGTTGTTCAATTTGTGGACGTGGTCCACAAACAAGCTTTACCAGGTCCCATTCAAATATCGCCACAAAAAGGCGACAATATTTAAATTTACAGACAAAAAAGATATCTGGCAAGAGGATAAAGATTTGTACCAAGTGTTTAAAATCTTTGAAAAAGAATTTTGGAGTTTAGATTTTGAATGTCGGGCTGTGGCGCAGTTAGTTAGCGCGCATCTCTGGGGGAGATGAGGTCGCCGGGGCGGAGCCGGCCAGCCCGATATTAAATATTTTTATGAATTTAGTTAAAATTAATTGTGCCTTTTGTGGTCAAAAATTTTTTAGAACAGTGGGGCGAGTAAATGAAGCTAAAAAATTTGGTTGGAAACAGTATTGCTCTCAAAAGTGTTTAAAGAAAGATCGAATCAGGAGTGTCAGAAGAATTTGTGCAAATCCTGTATGCAACAGAATAGTAATTCGTCCGCCTTCTGAAATTAGAAAATCGAGAACGGGCATGGTTTTTTGTTCCCAATCTTGTGCTGCTATTGTAAGTAATCAAAAAAGGAGAAAAAGTAAGACATGTATTAATTGTGGTAAAGAGTTTTTTGGTGAACGAAAATGTTGTTCAAAATCTTGTTACAATTTAATAAATTCTAAAATAGTAGTAAGTAGTAAGCAGATTACCAATGAAATAAAAGCATTTTATAAGCGCGAAAAAAGAATTCCTGTTAAAAGAGAATATCATCATTATGATGCAGCGAGACTAAGATTCGGGACATGGAATAAGGCTGTTAAATCCGCTGGGTTTGAACCTAACCCAGTTTTGTTTGCTAAAAAATTTATTGCCAAAGATGGTCATAAATGCGATTCTTTTTCTGAAAAAATAATAGATGATTGGCTTCTTAGTAAGAATATTAAGCACAAAAGAAATGTTCCTTATCCTCAAAACAAGTCTTTAACAGCCGATTTTGTCGTTAAAGATACTATTATAGAATTTTTTGGACTAATTGGAGCAATAAAAAGATATGACGAATTAGTTAGGGAAAAACAAAATATTTGTAAAAAATGCAATCTTAAATTAATAGAAATATATCCTAAGGATTTATTTCCTGTGAATCGTCTTTCAGAAATTTTAGAATTAGAAATCGAAAATATTTGACCCGGGTTCGATTCCGGGCACCCCGATGACGACCACTTAACTTTCAACTAATCTATGAGTCCTCAAAATGTAATTGAAAAAATAAAAGATTCTGGCTTAACCGGACGAGGTGGAGCAGAATTTCCTACTGGCTTAAAGTGGGGAATGGTTAAAAGGGTTTCAGCGAAGAAGAAATATATTATTTGTAACGGATCTGAAGGAGAACCAGGGACATTTAAAGATGGTTTTATTCTTCATAATTATCCAGAGGAATTAATCAAAGGAATCGAAATTGCTTTAAAAACCATTGATCATAGTTCAGCTTATATTTATCTTCGTAAAGATTATTATCAAAAATTTAAAGCATCATTAGAAAAAATTATTAAAGTTAATAATTTATCCATAAAGATTTTTAAAAAACAAGCCGGGTATCTTTGCGGAGAAGAAACTACTTTAATTCAAACATTAGAAGGAAAAGATCCTATCCCTCAGGCTCGCCCGCCATATCCGCCTGAAAAAGGACTTTGGGGTTATCCTACTTTAGTCAACAATGTAGAAACTTTTTATTATATAGCGCAAATTATCCAAAATAAGTACAAGAAAACGCGCTTTTATTCTTTAAATAAGGTAAAGAATCCAGATGTTTATGAGTTATCAGAAAGATTGAGCGTGAAACAGATTTTAAAAAAAACAGACAATTGGCCTAACTTTGATTTTTTTGTTCAGGCAGGAGGAGGAGCTAGTGGTCGCATTTTACTCTTAAAGGAGTTAAACCAAAAAGTAGGCGGAGTCGGGACAATTTTTGTTTATAATCTTAGAAAAACTAATCCAAATTTTTTAATGAAAAAATGGATTGATTTCTTTTTTAAAGAGAATTGTGGAAAATGTGTTCCTTGCAGAGAAGGGGTTTACCGTGTTAGGCAAATTTTAAATCAAAGACAAATTGACAAGAGAACACTTAGGGATTTATTATTTGTCTTAGATCAAACCAGCTTTTGTCCTTTTGGGAAAAATGTGGCTTTGCCCTTTACAACTTTAATTAAAAAGGTTATTCAACCTAAATGAATAAAAGATTTCAAATAACCATTAACGGAAAGAAAGTCCAGGCTTTTGAGGGGCAGACAGTTTTTCAAGTGGCTAAAAAACATGGGATTGAAATTCCAGCATTTTGTTATCATTCAGATTTAGAGATAAAGTCTAATTGTTGTATTTGTATTGTTAAAATAAAAGGCATTAAAGACTTACAAACATCTTGTTCCACTAAAGTTAAGCCAGGCATGGAAATTATGACTGACACACCAAGAATTAGGAGAGCAAGAAGAATCAATTTAGAATTAATTTTTGCTCAACATTTTGAAGAATGTAATGACTGTGTTTGGGAGGCCCGTTGTCAGCTTTTAAAACTAGCAAAGAAACAGCGACTCAAGACTAATCGATTTATTGACAGGAAAAAAGATTTTCTAGTTTATCGATTTGGGAATTCTCTTATTTTTGATTCTTCCAAGTGCATCGATTGTTATAATTGTGTTGAAATGTGTGAAAAACAAGGAGTCGGTTTTTTAGAAATGAAAAACAGGGGAGTACATACAAAAATATTACCTACTAAAGATAAAAATAAGGATTGTATTTATTGTGGACAGTGTATTGTTCATTGTCCGGCTGGAGCTTTTGAAGGGGTTGGAGAATTTGAAGAAATTGAAAAACCTTTTCAACAAAAAGATAAATTAGTTGTTGTTCAATTTGCTCCTTCAATTAGAACAAGTATTGGCGAGGAGTTTGATATTTCTTTAGGCACGCTTATTACTGAAAAGTTGGCGGCTGGGATAAAAAAACTTGGTGTAGAAAAAGTTTTTGATGTAAGCGTAGGAGCGGATTTTACTACAGTCGAAGAAGCAGAGGAATTTACTAAAAGGTTAAAAGGAAAAGGAAGGTTGCCCATGTTTACATCTTGTTGCCCTGCTTGGGTAAAATTTGTTGAATTTTATTTCCCTGAATTTATTCCAAATCTGACCACTGTTCGCTCGCCACATATAATTTTGGGAGGTTTAATAAAAACTTTTTGGGCTAAAAAACAAGGCATCGACCCAAAGAAAATTATTGTTGTCTCTATTATGCCTTGTGTAGCCAAAAAACACGAAATTGCTAGAAAAGAGCTGAAAATTAATGGTTTGTTGCCGGTAGATTATGTTTTAACAACCAGGGAATTAGCCAGTCTCTTAAAAAAGAGAAAGATTGATTTAAAAAAACTTGTTCCTCAAAAGCTGGATACACCCTTGGGCTTTCCTTCAGGAGCTGGTGTTATCTACGGGGCAACAGGTGGGGTAATGGAATCTGCCCTGAGAACAGTAGTAGAAAAAATAACAAATAAGCCTTTAAAAAGATTAGAATTTGAACAGGTTCGAGGAATGGATGGAGTTAAAAGAGCCAAGATTAAGATTAAGAATCATATCCTTAAAATAGCTGTAATTAATGGTATTGGTCAAGCCAAAAGGATTTTAAAAGAGCTAAAAAGTGATTCTCCTGCTTATGATTATATTGAGGTAATGGCCTGTCCTGGAGGCTGTGTTGGTGGAGGAGGTCAGCCGGTCCCGGTTGATTCAGAAATCAGAGCGAGTCGGGCTAAGGGTTTGTACAAGGTTGATCAAAGAAAAAATATTAGATCAGCACACCAAAATCCGGTTGTTCAAAAAGTTTATAAAGAATTTTTAAACGAAAAGGAAAAGATTCATTTAGTTTGCCACACTAAATATTCACAAAATAAAAAGCAGGGGGTTAAAATTTTACCCCCTGGACAACATTAATTAATTTAAAATTATATTTATGGAAAAAATTAAAACCTTGATTTTAAATAAAAAAGTGGTTATTAATTTAACAGCATTTCTTTTTTTGACTAGTGTAGTAACCATTGCTCCTTTGTTTCATTTTCAGCCCGTTACAGGACCAATTGTTAATGCAATCCTTTTCATTGCTGTTTGTTTATTAGGAATAGAATACGCCCTTTTAATTGGCTTAATTCCTAGCGTAATTGCCCTATCAACTGGCTTATTGCCCGCCATTTTAGCCCCAATGATACCTTTTATTATGTTATCCAATGCTATTTTAATTATTACTTTTGCCCATCTAAGAAATAAAAATTATTGGCTAGGAATAATTGTGGCTAGTGTCTTAAAATTTATTTTTCTTTTTACTACTAGCTCGGTTGTTATTAATTTGCTTTTAAAAAAAGAAATCGCCACTAAAGTAGTGAGCATAATGAGTTGGCCACAACTAGCGACCGCCTTAGCCGGAGGTGTTATTGCTTATATATTTTTAAGTAGTTTAAAGAAAGTTAAGAATAATTTTTGAGGCTTTGTTCTATTTTTCTTTTTGTTTCTCGTTTTTTAATATCTTCTCTTTTGTCCCATTTCTTCTTCCCTCTAACTAAGCCGATTTCAATTTTAATAATACGGTGTTTAGTATAAACTTTAAGAGGAATGATCGTTAACCCCTTGGTTTTGATTTTGCCCATTAAAGAGGCAATTTCTTTTTTATTTAAAAGTAATTTTCTGCTTTGGGTTGGGTTATAGTCTTTTTGTACTTGAGCGGCAGGGGCATAAGGGTCAACGTGAACATTTATTAACCAAACAGCTCCCTTTGAATCAATGTTAACATAACCGCCAGAAAGGTTAATCCGCCCCCCTTTAATAGATTTAACCTCAGGTCCAGAAAGGACAATCCCTGCTTCAAGAGATTGCAGAATTTCATAGTCGTGATAGGCTTTTTTATTAGCAGTAATTGAACTCATAATATCCCCATTATAGCACTTTACGAATAAAGCAAAAAGGTATAATATTATAATATTATGCGTATTGGGATTGATTGTCGAACAATTTTACATCCAGAAAAAGGCGAAGGAGCTGGCCTGGGCCATTATACATATCAATTAGTCAGGCATTTATTAAAAATTGATAAAAAAAACACCTATTTTTTATTTTTTGACCGTTCAGTTCAAAAGAGAAGATTAGATAAGTTTAAACAAAGAAATGTTTTAATTAGATTTTTCCCCTTTCTTCAGTATAAAAAATTAATGCCCGACGGCCTTTCTCATCTTTTAGCCAATGCGACATTAGACAGGGAAAAATTAGATATTTTTCATTCACCAAATTTGTCCCTTCCTCGTTCTTATCAAGGGCCCAGCATAATCACTGTCCATGATTTAGCTTTTTATAAATTTCCTGAATTAACCTTTCCAGAAAAATTTCACTTATTGAAAACCACTGTTCCGAATGTTCTTAAAGAAGCCAGAAAGATAATCGCTGTTTCTAAATCAACTGCTAAGGATTTACAGGAAATTTTTAATTTAGACGCGGAAAAGACAGAAATCATATATCATGGTATTGATCAACGGTTTTTTAAAAAAAGAACTTTATCAGAAATTAGAAAAGTGAAAAAGAAGTATAATATTCAAAAAGATTATTTGTTCTTTTTAGGAACCCTTGAATCAAGAAAGAATATTATGCGGATTATTGAGGCTTATGAACGTTTTAGGGGTCGGTTAATCCAGCCATTGTCTAATACGAGGAGTAAAAGAAAAATTAGTCAAAGGATTTTTTCTAAATACCAACTTGTTTTAGCTGGGGCTAAAGGATATGACTTTAAAAAAATCAAAAAGAAGATAGCTGATTCAGAGTATAAAAATGACATTATCTTGCCAGGTTATGTTCAAGCCGATGATTTGGGGGCACTTTTCAGTGGAGCCAGTTTATTTGTCTTTCCATCGCTCTATGAAGGTTTTGGTTTGCCAATTCTTGAAGCTATGGCCAAGGGAGTCCCTATACTTAGTAGTAATATTTCTTCTATTCCTGAGGTAGTCAAAAGCGCAGCGATTTTGGTTGATCCTTATAATGTTGCTCAAATAGCCCAAGTAATGTATACTTTGTTAGAGGATAAAAATTTACAAAAGAAATTAATTACTAAGGGCCACACCCGAGTTAAAAATTTTACTTGGGAGAAATGTGCTAGAAAAACCCTCAGTGTTTATAGGGAGATAAATAAAGGTTAAGGTATATTTAATTAATCGAGTTAATAATTTATTACAATGTCAGAAGCAATGAAAAAATCCGAACCATTAGTATCAAAAGGTAAAGCAGCTAATGGAAAAAAAGGATTAGTATTATTAATTGTAGGCATTATTGTTCTCGTTGCGATTGTTGCTTTTTTGGTGATGACAATTTTTGTTTCACCAGTTAAGGGAGGTGCTTGGTATGGATTCTTTTTAACTAATGGCCGTACTTATTTTGGTCATATTGTTAAGCAAAATTCGCAAACAATTGTTTTACAAGATGTTTATTATTTACAAGTTCAACAACTACCGCCGACTGAAGAGGGAGTTGAGCCTCCTCAGCCTCAAATTACGGTGGTAAGCGTTGAGACAGATCTTCATGCTCCAGAAAATGAAATGCAAATTAGCCGCCAACATGTCGTATATGTTCAGAAATTAGCCCAAGACTCTCAAATAATTGCAACAATTAAACAGTTAAAAGAATAACCAGACGAAGAATAATCCTTTATTTAGGGATAAGAATATTTTAGCCTAAATATTGGTATGCAAACAAATCAGCCAAAAAATAGAGGATCAAGTTTTTTAGGCCTTGTTTTTGTTTTATTGATATTAGTCCTGGGGATCAGTCTGATAGGCCTTTTTTATTTTAACCAAGATCCATCAGACAATAAGAATCAAGACATTAGGTTTTGGTTTTATCGGCATGCAGAACAAATAGTTGGCCAAGAAAATACATTTTTTGTTTTTATCAAAAATCAGGGACGCCATAATTTAGAGCAGGTTGAGGTAGTTTTAGATTTTCCTCAAGGATTTGTCCTTAAATCAAGTTCTCCAGCTTGCGGTCAGGTGTTGGCCCAAAGATGTTTTTGGTCTTTTGCCCAGATTAAAAAAGGTGAATTAAAAGAGATTGAGCTTCAGGGTCAGCTCTTTGGGCGAGCTGATCAAGCTCAAAATTTTGATGGCGTTTTAAATTTTCGTTTAGCCGGATTTTCTTCTGAGTTTCAAAAAACATTGTCTTCTTCGATTAAGTTAACACCATCAATTTTTTTAGCTTGGCAAATTCCTGAACAGTCTAGTTTTGGCCAGAAAATAGAGTCAAACCTATCTTTAGAAAACATCAGTGAGGAAATAATTCCTACTGCTCAGGTAATTATTAATTGGTCTCGTGATTTTACATTAGCAAGGGCAAAATCTGTTTTAGAAAATAATAAAGAAGAGGAAATTGAAATTAAAGAATCAGAGCGTCAACTTAAGTGGAAAATTAATGATTTAAATCCAAAAGATAAAAAGGGACTTGAATTTGAAGGTGTTTTTAAAAATCCACTTATTAATGAATTAACGTTTGATCTACAGGCTGGTGTTTTTGAAAATAAAGAGTTTTTTTCTCAAATTGAAAAACAAAAAAAAATATTACTTGAAAAGTTTGATTTTAATATAGCCTTAGAAGTAAATGGTCTAATTGAAAAAGTACAGAGCTGTGATTGGGGGCAAATTTTGCCGATTGGCCTTACATATTACAATCAAAGTCAACAAACTATTAAGGATTTTGTTTTAAAGCTAAAATTAACTGGCGGTCAGTATGTGGATTTTGATAGACTTTATCAGTCTCGCTGGCACTATTATCAGGGTTCTAGTTCTCAATCGTCTTCAGCCTTTATTTCAAAAAAACTTTCCTCCGAGGTTATAAGTGAATCTTTAGAAATTTTTTCAGACAATAAAATCAAGGGATGGTCTTCAGGTTTAATACCCGCTTTTGAGCAGATTTTGCCAGGGGCTGAGGGAATTGTTGTTTTTGATCTCCCCCTGAAAACATCTTTACAAGCAATAAAAGCGAGTGAACTGCAAGCACAGATCAGCCTTGAAATTTTAGGACAAGGAAGATTAAACCAAGAGGACTTTATTTGGGAGATGCAAGGAAACAAGATTGAGCTACCCATTAAAACTAGTCTGAACCTAGAGTCTGATGCTCGTTATTACGATGATGAACACATTCCCCTGGGGCAAGGGCCCTTACCTCCGCAGGTGGGAGAAGAAACTCGTTTTTCAATTTTCTGGCGGATTAAAAATACCACGAATCCGATTAAAAATATTTTTGTTAAAACAAAATTACCAGACAGTGTGATTTGGACCGGCCAGACAAAGACAACTCACGGCCTGATTCTTTATCAAGAAGATGGCCAAGAAGTTTCTTGGCAAATTCCGGAATTATCAATTTATCAAGGAGGCCCCTATTCATTAGTTGAGGCGCAGTTTGAAGTAAAAATGGTTCCTAAAAAATTCCAGTTAAATCAGCTACTTTTTTTAACTGAAGATATATTGTTAACCGCAGAAGACCAATTAACAGGTGATTTGATTTTTGACCAAGCAAGTGCTTTAGATACCAACTTAAAAGATGATCCTTGGGGTCAAAATCAAGGAATCGTAATAGAATCTAAAGAATAATTTTTAATATAATATGTTTAATTTTTCTCAAATTGAAAAAGAAATTCTAAGGTTTTGGGATAAAGATAAAACCTTTGAAAAGTCCTTGAAAAGGAAATCTTCTAATCAAGGTGATTTTGTATTTTATGACGGCCCCCCTTTTGCTACAGGCACCCCCCATTATGGTCATTTGGTTGCTAGTTTAATGAAAGATGTGGTCCCTCGTTATTGGACAATGAAAGGATATCATGTTGAAAGAAAATGGGGATGGGATTGCCACGGCTTGCCAATTGAAAATATTGTTGAAGGGGAAATGAAAATTAAAAGCAAAAAACAAATTGAGGAACTAGGGGTCGCTAAATTTAATGAAACCTGTCGAAGCAAGGTTTTAATTTATGCTGAAGAATGGAGAAAAATTATTTACCGTTTCGGGCGCTGGGTAGATATGGACAATGACTATAAAACAATGGATAAAGATTACATGGAAAGCATTTGGTGGGCATTCAAAGAGTTGTGGGATAAAGGATTGATTTATGAAAGTTATAAATCAATGCATATTTGTCCTCGGTGTGAAACTACCTTATCTCAACATGAAGTAAGTGAAGGATATAAGGACATTGAAGATATATCTGTTATTGCTAAGTTTGAACTAATAGATCAGCCAGACGTTTATATTTTAGCTTGGACGACTACACCCTGGACACTACCCGGAAATGTCGCTTTGGCCATGGGAGAGAATTTAAAATATGTTTTAGTCGAATCAGGAAAAGAAAGATATATTTGTGTTAAGCAGAACATAGAAAATATATTTGAAGGAAGAAAGTATAAAATTTTAAAAGATATTAAAGCCAAAGAATTAGAGAATAAAAAATATAGACCATTATTCGATTATTATTTAGATAAAAATCTAGAAAATAAACAAAATTTATATACTGTTCAGTTGGCAGACTTTGTTACTATAGAAGACGGAACCGGCGTGGTTCATATTGCTCCAGCTTTTGGTGAGGATGATATGAATTTAGGGAAAGAAAAAGAGCTACCTTTTATTCAACACGTTAAAATGGACGGACATTTTACAGATGATGTTATTGATTTTAAAGGTGAGGAAGTAAAACCCAAAAGCGATCCTGCGGGTACGGACAAAAAAGTCTTGGATTATTTAGAAAAAAAGGGGTTGGTTTTTAGTAGGATTCCATTTGTTCATTCTTATCCGCATTGTTGGCGTTGTGATGCTCCTTTGTTAAATTATGCGACCTCTTCTTTATTTGTTAATGTGACAAAAATTAGGGAAAAAGCTTTAAAAACAGCCAGGGAGATTAACTGGGTCCCCAGTCATATTAAAGAAGGAAGATTTGGTAAATGGTTAGAGGGGGCTAGAGACTGGTCAATTTCAAGACAAAGATTTTGGGGTTCAGTTATTCCAGTTTGGATATGTGATAAATGCGGAGAAAAAAAAGTTTTTGGTTCAGTCAAAGAATTAGAAGAAATTTCTGGAGAAAAAATTAAAGATCTTCATAAACATTTTGTTGATAAATACACTTTTAAATGTGAAAAATGCCAGGGAATAATGAGAAGAGTCCCAGATGTTTTAGATTGTTGGTTTGAATCAGGGGCAATGCCATATGCTCAGTTACATTATCCTTTTGAGAACAAAGAGAGGTTTGAAAAAAATTTTCCCGCTCAATTTATTGCCGAAGGAATTGATCATACACGGGCTTGGTTTTATTATTTGCATATTTTAGCCACGGCTCTTAAAAACACCAATTGTTTTAAAAACGTAGTTGTTAATGGTATGGTTTTGGCCGAAGACGGTAAAAAAATGTCAAAACACTTAAGAAATTATCCAGACCCGATAGAAGTAATGGAAAAGTATGGTGCAGATGCAATACGATATTATTTAACAAATTCTTCAGTAATGAAAGCAGAGGATTTAAGTTTTTCTGAAAAAGACTTAAAAGAACAGTGTCGATTTTTTACCACTTTAATGAACGTTTTGACTTTTTACCAGATGTTTAAAAGAGATATTAAGGTTGAGAATCTAGATAAAAATAAAGACATTACTCATGTCCTTGACCAATGGATTACTAGTCGACTTAGTTTGTTAACTAGAGATATTACTAAAAGAATGGATAAGTATGACTTAAACGCTGTACGGGAGATACCTAATTTTGTCAATGATTTATCTACTTGGTATATTAGAAGATCAAGAGGCAGGTTTAGAGGAGAAGACAAAGAGGCCAGGATAAAAGCCTTAAAAACATTAAGAAGAATTTTGTTTCATTTGAGTAGAATCATGGCTCCTTTTCTCCCCTTCTTAGCTGAATACATATATCAAGATATAGATGGGAAACAAGAGTCTGTTCATTTGCAAGATTGGCCTGAATTTGATGAAGATTTAATTAATGAAAAATTATTATCTGAAATGCAGATGGTAAGAAAAATTTGTGAATTAGGGCATAATTTACGGGTTCAAGCAGGGATTAAAGTTCGCCAACCTTTGGCCAAACTAATAGTTTCAGGAGTTGGGGTTTCAGATAGCTTAGTTGATTTAATCAAGGATGAATTAAATATAAAAGAGATTGAAATTGAGAAAAATTTACCTCAGGGAGATAATTGGAAGACGACAAAAGAGGGTGGCATTGAATTATGTTTAAATACAGAGATTAGTTTAGAATTAAAAGAACAAGGATTGGTTCGGGAAATTGTTCGTCAAATTAATGCTTTGCGAAAAAAAGCTGGTTTGACTCAAAAGGATTTAGTTAATATATTTTGTCAAACAGAGTCTAGGGAGATTAAACAGATTTTGGAAAAATATAAAGAATTATTTAAAAAAAATACGGTTAGTAAAAACATTCTCTTTCAAACTATTTCAGATAAAAGTTTAATTCAGAAAGAAATAGAGATAAACGGACAAAAGGTTAGGCTAGTGTTGAAAAAATAATTATGTCTAGAACCCAACATTTACTGGGAATAATTTTGGCCAGAGAGAATTGGCGGGAGAATGATCAAGTTATATCTTTTTATAGTCAAGAATCTGGCAAATTAGAAGTCTTTGTTCGCGGGGCTCGTAAAATCAATTCTAAGCTGGCTCCACTTATTTCGGAGCCTTTTGCTTTATTAGATTTAGTTGTTGCTCCAGGGAAAAGTCATACTCATTTAATTGGCGGTGAGGTTAAGGAACGTTTTAAGAATATTATTACAGAAGAACAAAAGATTATTCAAACCAATACTTTACTAAAACGAATTAATCAATTAATTAAACCCCAGTCTGATAAAAAAATTTTCCTTCTGATATTAAAATTTTTAAAAATAATTAATCAAATTCCTTTAAATAAAATTAGGATTATTAATCATGCTTTTTTAATCAAATTCCTCGCTTTCTCAGGATATTGTCCAGAGATAAAAACCTGTCTAATTTGTTATCAAACACCCCAAGAAGAAGAGATTGTTTTTAATTTAGAAAAAGGGGGAATTGTTTGCTTAAAACATAATTTAGATGACAACGCTAACAATCAACAAGTCAGAATTAATATAAAAGCTTTAATGGTTTTACGAAAATTGCTTTACCAAGATTTTGCTTCTTTAATTCAACAAAAATTTGTCCAAAAGGATTTACAAATAGCCGAGAAAGTGATTAAGCTGTTTTTCAGCTGGCATTTATAGTTAAAATGTTTTTTAATTTCAAGCTTTGCTTATAAATAAAATATGTTTAAAGTTTTAAAAAAATCAAAAAAATCAAAAGCTCGTTTAGGTAAATTAGAAACGCTTCATGGGATTATTCAAACGCCGTTTTTTATGCCCATTGCTACACGGGCAGCCGTTAAAAGCTTGACGACAAAAGAATTAAAAGAACTAAAAGCGCAGATAATTCTTTCTAATACTTATCACTTATTTTTAAGGCCAGGAACAGAGATTATTAAAAAAGCCGGAGGTCTGCATAAATTTATGAATTGGGTAGGCCCGATTTTAACTGATAGTGGGGGCTATCAAATTTTTTCTTTAGCAAAAATAAGAAAAATACAAGAATCAGGGGTTGAATTTAGATCAGAAGTTGATGGGCAAAAGATTATGTTGACACCAGAACAGTCCATTAAGATTCAACAAGATTTAGGCTCTGACATTATGATGATTTTAGATGAATGTCTGGCTTATCCCAGTAGTTATCAAAAGGCTAAACAAGCAGTGAAAAGGACCAGTCAATGGGCAAATAAATGTAAAATAAAGCATTTAAAAAAGGGAAGCAAACAACTACTTTTTGGGATTGTTCAGGGTTCGGTTTATGCTGATTTAAGGAAAAGAAGTGCTCAAGAATTAAGACAAATTGACTTTCATGGTTATGCAATTGGGGGGTTATTAGTTGGTGAGCCAATAAATAAAACCTATCAGATAATAAAAGAAACCATTAAAGAATTGCCAGAAAATAAACCACGTTATTTAATGGGCGCAGGCAAGCCAGAACAAATTATTAGAGCGGTGAAATTGGGAATAGATATGTTTGATTGCGTTATTCCTACAAGAAACGCTCGACATGGACTGTTGTATATAAAAACAAAAGTCAAGACAAAGCCTTGTAAAGAAATACATATTACTAATGCTCAGTACAAGAAAAATTTTAAGCCTTTGGATAAAAATTGTTCATGTTTCACTTGCCAGAATTTTTCTCGTGCTTATTTAAGGCATTTATTTATGACCAATGAACCATTAGGGCAAAGATTAGCAACAATTCATAATTTAGCTTTTTATCTAGGTTTAATGAAGGAGATTAGAAAAGAGATTCAAACAGGAGCCTTTTAAATCTTTATTTTTCTAACAAATCTGTTATCATATTTATATGAGTCAAGAATTAATGGAGAAAATAGTATCTTTAGCTAAGCGCCGGGGGTTTATTTTTCCTTCATCAGAAATTTATGGAGGATTAGCTTCTTGCTATGATTATGGGCCTTTAGGTGTGGAATTAAAGAATAATATTAAAAAAGCCTGGTGGAAAAAGGTTGTTCAAGAAAGAGACGACGTGGTTGGCCTAGATTCTTCTATTTTAATGAATTCTAAGGTTTGGGAGGCCTCTGGACACTTAAAGGGATTTCATGATCCTTTAGTTGAATGCAAAAATTGCCATAAAAGATTTAGGTTAGAAGATTTGGGAGTTTCTGTAGAGCGACATAAAAAGGGAGTAAAATGGACAAAACAGCCCCAAAAAATTTGTCCTGAATGTGGTTCAAGGGAGTTTACAAATGAACAGCTATTTAATTTAATGTTTAAAACTTTTATGGGGCCCACCGAAACTGAGGCCAATATAATCTATCTTCGTCCAGAAACTGCTCAAGGAATATTTGTTAATTTTAATAATATTTTGCAATCCAGTCGGATGAAAACACCTTTTGGCATTGCCCAGATTGGTAAATCTTTCCGCAACGAAATAACCCCAGGTAATTTTATTTTCAGAACCCGGGAGTTTGAACAAATGGAAGTAGAATTTTTTGTAAGGGCTAATCAAGCTAAAAAATGGTATAAATATTGGTTAAAACAAAGATTTGATTGGTATTTGGATTTAGGGATTAAAAAGAAAAACTTGCGTTTGCGTGAACACGGAAAGGATGAATTAGCTCATTATGCTCAGTCTTGTTCTGATGTTGAGTATAAATTTCCTTTTGGTTGGTCAGAATTAGAAGGAGTGGCCAATAGGGGTGATTTTGACTTAAAACAACATCAAAAATTTTCTGGCCAAGATATGTCTTATCAAGATCAAGATAGGAAAAAGTATATTCCTTATGTTATTGAACCGTCAGCTGGCGTTGACAGGCCATTATTAGCCTTTTTGACTGATGCTTATGAAGAAATTAAAGGAGGACGAACAACAACAACTAGATCAAACAAAGAACAAGAAGTTGTTCTCCGCTTACATAAAGATTTAGCTCCAATCAAGGTAGCAATTTTACCTTTAAGCAAAAAAGAACCTTTAAAAAAAGTGGCTCAGAGTATTTATAAAGACTTGAAAAAATATTGGATGGTCCAATATGACGAAGTCGGTTCTATTGGTCGACGTTATCGTCGTCAGGATGAAATTGGCACCCTATACTGTGTAACCGTTGACTTTGACAGTTTAGACGACAAAAAGGTGACCATTAGAGATAGAGACACAATGAAGCAAGAGAGAATAAGTATTGAAGAATTAATAGACTATTTAAAGGATAAATTATTTTAAAATGTACTCCCAAACTATTTTTCCTAACGGTCTTAAATTAATTACCGTCCCTGTTAAAGATGCAAAAACAGTGACGGTTTTAGTTTTATTACCAGTTGGATCCAGATATGAACCAGCTCACTTAAATGGTGGCTCGCATTTTATTGAACATATGATGTTTAAAGGAACAAAAAAAAGATTAAATAGTTTGGCAATTTCTAAGGAATTAGATGGAATAGGAGCATATTACAATGCATTTACAGGAAAAGACCATACTGGTTATTGGGTAAAATCAGCTAAAGAAAAGATAAGTATAAGTTTAGACGTTTTGTCTGATATGCTTTTTAATTCTGTTTTTGATCAGAAAGAATTTGATCATGAAAAGACAGTCATTTTAGAAGAAATTAAAATGTATGAAGAAAATCCTTTATTTTATATTAATGAATTTTTTGAAAGTACTCTTTTTAATAAACACGCCCTAGGACAGTTAATTAGTGGTCACCTTAGTGATGTTCAAAAATTAAGTAGACGATCTTTAGTTAAATATAAAGAACTATTTTATCAACCTAATCAGATGTTGATGATAGTGGCCGGAGGAATAGAAAAAACCCAAACTATTAAGCTGGTTAAAAAATATTTTGCTTCTTATCAAGGAAGAGCAAAAAAAATTAAGTATACACCTTTGGTAAGAAAAAAAACCAAGCCAGATATTAAAATTCGATTCAAAAAATTAAAACAAACACAACTTGCTTTGGGCGGTTTTGCCTATTCTTATAATCACCCCAAATTAGAAGCAGCCACACTTTTGTCAACAATTCTTGGTGGAAATATGAGTTCACGCCTTTTTACTCAGGTTAGAGATAAAAGAGGGCTGGCTTATTCAATTAAAATGGGTTTGGGTAAATATCAAGATATTGGTAACTATGTTATTCAAGCAGGGGTTGATAAAGAAAAGGTTTTAGAAACAGTAAAAGTTATTTTAGATGAATTAAATAAAGTTAAGAAAGATATTGTAACAAAAGAAGAGTTAGCGCGAGCTAAAGATTATATTGGAGGAATAATGAAAATTTCCTTAGAAGATTCAGCTAATTTAGCAACTTGGCATGGTTATCAATCTCTTTTTGTTGGTAAGATTGTTTCTCCAAGTCAGCGACTGAAAAAATTAAAAAAGGTTACCCAAAAACAGATTCAAAATGTAGCTCAAGATATTTTTTGTAAACAAGGTCTAAAATTAGCCTTAATAGGGCCATTTAAGAATAAACAATCTTTGTTGCGGATTTTAGAGAAAAGGATATAATATAGATAATTATAAATTTAAAAAATAAGAACCTGGCTTCGCCAGAACCTTGAAATTAAAAAACATTTTAATTATAAACTATGGAAAACAAAAATAACAAAGAAAATGTGACTTTAATTAAGTTTGATATTTGGTCAATTGGCAAAATTCTTTTAATTTTTGTCATCCTTTGGCTTTTATACGTGCTGCGCGATGTGATTTTTATCATTTTGGTTGCCGTACTTTTAGCGACGATTATTAATCCAATGGTTAATTATTTTGAAAAGAAGAAAATCCCTCGCTGGGCAGGGGCTCTTTTTGTTTATTTGAGTGTATTATTAGTTTTGATTTTAGTGGGCCTGGCCATTGTTCCTGCTGTTGTATCACAAACCAGGCTTTTTATTGATGAAATTCCTGAATTTTTAACCTCGATTTTAGATAAAGTTCAAGCAGGTATTCAGGCAGGTTCACAAGAACAGTTTTTGGACATGCTTAATAATTGGCTTAATAAATCGTCTTTAAGTGCTAAGTCAATTTTTTCTGTTTTAGGAACGGTAGCTGGTCAGGTTATGTCTGTTTTTATGGTATTTGTTTTATCCTTTTATATTTCGGTCAGAAAAAGGGGCGTGAGGTCTTTTATAGATTCTTTGGTACCAGCCAATTATAGGAAGTTTTTAACAGATTTTAGTGAATCAGTACAAAAAGACGTTGGCGCATGGGCCAGAGGACTGTTACTAATTTGTTTATTTGTTGGAGTCTTGGTTTATTTGGGTCTACTGATTTTGGGCGTTAAATTTTCTTTAACCTTAGCAGTGATTGCTGGTTTAGCAGAAGTAATTCCTTATCTTGGGCCTTTTATTGGTGCCGTTCCGGCAGTTTTGATTGCTCTTACCCAGTCACCAACCCTGGCTTTATTTGTTTTGATTCTTTTTATGGTTATTCAGCAGATTGAAAACACTTTGATTTCTCCTTATGTAATGCATAAGGCTGTTGGCCTTGACCCCCTGGTTATTATCTTGGCCTTATTAGTAGGGGGGAAATTAGCTGGACCCATTGGTATGGTTTTAGCTGTTCCAGCGGCGACGATCGTTGCTATTTTGGTTAGATATTATTTGAAATATAAGAAAAAAGTAATAGAAAGTTAGTTTTTTATAGCTTTATCACAAAAATAAGAAAGGTTGACTTTTTTTGATATTTAGATAAAGTAATGATATGTTTATTAAGAAAGTCGGCATTGACTTAGGAACGACCAACATTTTGGTTTATTTACCAGATAAAGGCATTGTCACCAACGAGCCTTCAGTGGTCGCTATTTCTACCATTGATAAAAGCGTTTTAGCCGTGGGTGACGAGGCCAAGGAAATGATTGGGCGGACTCCAGATACTATTATTGCAAAAAAACCCCTGAAAGATGGGGTTATCGCTGATTATAAGACCACAGAGGCGATGTTAAAATATTTTATTGGTAAAGTAATCGGTCGTTTTAATATTTTTAGACCAGAGGTGATGGTTGCCGTTCCAGGAGGGATTACTTCTTCAGAAAGAAGGGCCGTGGTTGATGCCACCATGCGTTCAGGAGCTAAAGCAGCCTATATCATCAAAGAACCCATAGCGGCGGCGATTGGAGCAAATATCCCGATTGGATCAGCTTCGGGTCATATGATTATTGATATTGGTGGGGGAACTACTGAAGCAGCAGTTATTTCTTTAGGGGGAATTGTTGCCTGTACTTCTGTTCGGGTGGCTGGAAATAAGTTTGATTCTTCTCTTACTACTTTTATTCGAAAAAAATATAATTTGGCCGTAGGGGAAAGGACGGCAGAAGAAATTAAAATAAAGATTGGTTCAGCCCTGCCATTGGAGAAAAAATTAAAACTGGATATTAAGGGGCGAGATATGATCCTTGGACTGCCTCGAGTTCTTACGATTAATTCAGATGATATTACAGAGGCAATTCAAAATGAACTCCAATCTATTATTTTAGCAGTTAAATCTGTTCTTTATGAAACCCCTCCAGAGCTCTCGGCTGATGTTATGGAAAAAGGCATGGTTTTATCTGGAGGAAGTGCGCTTTTGAGAAATATGGATAAACTTTTAACTCAAGCTATTGGGGTCCCTACTTATTTGGCTGATGAGCCCTTACTTTCTGTAGCGCGTGGCACAGGGACAGCTTTGGATAATTTAGAATCGTATAAAAGAAGTATTTTAGCAATGAGATAATGCTAATCGGCATTGATGCCTCGCGGGCAAATAAAAAAAACAAAACAGGAGTAGAGTGGTATTCATATCATTTAATCCAGATGTTAAAAAAAATTCCCCTTAAACCAGGGGATAAATTTGTCTTATATTCAAGAGATATGTTAAAAGGCGACTTGGCTCATTTGCCTAATAATTGGCAAAGTAAAGTTTTGTCATGGCCCTTTAAATATATTTGGACACATATAAGATTGTGTTGGGAAATATTTTTTAATCCACCAGATGTTTTATTTGTTCCTGCTCATGCCTTGCCAATTTTTTGTCGTCCTAAAAAAGTGATAACTATCCATGATTTAGGGTTCAGGAGGTTTAAAAATGTTTATTCATTTCTTCAAAGAATTTATGCTTATTTTGTCCATTGGTGGGCAAGTAAAAAAGCAGATAAAATCATAGTGCCTTCAGATTTTACCAAAGAAGAGTTAATACAGTTATATTATACTAAGGAAGAAAAAATAAATGTTATTTATGAGGGTTATGACAAGGAAATGTTTAATTTAAATGAAAATCAGGAGAAAATAAACCAACTTTTAAAAAAATATAAAATAAAAAAGCCTTATTTTCTTTTTGTCGGACGGTTAGAAAAGAAAAAAAATGTTACAAATCTAATAAAAGCATATTCTAGACTCTTTAATTCAGAAGTTAAGACATCATTTCCAAGATTAGTTTTAATAGGTGACCCAGGATTTGATTATCAAGAGATTGCCTCAGAAATTGAGAAAGTTAAACCATTAATTTATCAGATTGGTTATATTCAGGCTGATGAATTAGTTCATTTCTATCATGGAGCAGAGGCGTTTATTTTCCCCTCACTTTATGAAGGCTTTGGTTTGCCTATTTTAGAAGCAATGGCCTGTGGAACTCCAGTGATTATTAGCAATGCAGGATCAATTCCTGAAGTAGGTGATGAGGCAGCTTTATATTTTAATCCGAATAAAATTGAAGAAATCACCAGTACTTTAAAAGAATTTTTAACTGATCAAAGTTTAAAATATCAATTAAGAAAAAAAGGATTAGAAAATATTAAAAAATATTCTTGGGAAAAATGTGCTCAAGAAACAATAAAAGTTTTATTAACTGTTTAATTAAAAAAATGGAAGTTGTCGGTCATCAAAAAATTCTTAAATTCTTACAAAGAAGTGCTATTAATAATCAGTTAGCCCATTCTTATTTATTTTATGGGCCTAAACATATTGGTAAAAATAAAGTAGCAGAAATTTTTATTTCTAATTTATTTTGTTTAAATAAAAAGAAAAACTCTTTTCTTCCTTGCGGGACGTGCCTTCCTTGTCAACAGCTTATAAAAAAGATTCATCCGGATTTTATTTATTTAGGTAGTTCATTTTCTTCTATCGAATTAACCCCACAGGGGAAAGTTGGTGTTGAACAAGCTCGACAAATTAAAGAATTCCTTTATTCTAGCCCCTTTTCTGCCCCGTATAAAGTTGTTATAATAGAAGAAACAGACAATCTTACCCTTCCGGCTGCTAATGCCCTTTTAAAACTATTAGAAGAGCCACCACAGAAGTCAATTATTATTTTGATTTCACGGAGCTTCACTTATTTACCAGTAACACTTCGTTCAAGATGTCAGATTTTAAGATTTTCCTTTCCTTTAAAAGAAGAAACAACAAATTTTTTAAAGCAAGAATTTTCTTTAAAAGAAGAAAAAGCCAAAGAAATATTAAGTTTAGCCCTTGGTCGGCCAGGCTTAGCAATTCAGTTTGCTCGAAATTTTAAAGAAATAGAACAGGAAAGGAGCCTAATCAATGATTTTATATCTCTTTTAAGTAAAAATGATTCAGAAAGTAAATTTCGATTAGTTGATTTAATTCTTAATACAAAAAGAAGTCCACAGCAAGCCTTAGATAATTTAGCAAGATTACTTAGAGATTTGATTTTAGTTAAACTAAATCTTTGTCCTGCTGATCGGTCGATTTCCATTCAGTTAAGAGATTTGGCTCAAAAATATACCCAAAAAGATTTGCAAAATTTGATTAATCGAATTTTTAAAACTCAGCTTTTGCTAGCAGCCAATGTTAACCAAAAATTGGCTATTGAAAATTTAATAATTAATCAATAGGCTTATGTTAAAAAAGACAACAATTTTATCATCCTTATTACTGGTTTTTTTATTAGCTAGTGGTTGTATTAGGGTGGAAAATACACCAACAGGGGGTGGTGTTTATAAATCAGTGGATGGAGGTAATAATTGGCAGCAAAAAATATTTTTATTGAGTTTGCCTCAGGAACAAAAATATCTAAACAATATTGAAACAAACGTTTTTGTTTTTGATCCTCAAGATTCTCAAACTATTTATTTGGGAACAAAAAAGAATGGCCTTTTTGTTAGTTTTGACGGAGCTGAATCATGGCAAGAGGTTAAAAGATTGCCCAAGGGAAAGATTAGTTCATTGGCGGTTGATCCAAAAGCTAAACATATCGTTTATGTGGGCATAGAAAATAGAATTTTTAAAACAAAGGACGCTAATAGAACCTGGGGAAGTGTTTATTTAGATACTTTTTCTGATGTAGAAATAAGTGCTTTAGCTGTTAATCATTTGTTTCCGAATATTGTTACGGCCGGACTTTCAGATGGTCGACTTATTCGTAGCGAAGATGGAGGCCTGAGCTGGACCCCTTTAAGGAATTTTGAGAAAAGAATTGGCCAAGTTCTAATAAATCCGTATAACCCTCAGATAATTTATGTTACTTTATTAAATCAAGAGGTTTTTCGTTCAGAAAATCATGGAATTGATTGGAAATCCTTAGAAGAGCGTTATCGTTCTTTTTCAGGGGCAGAAAAGATTCGTCAATTAATCTTTAATCCTAATTTTCCCGATGCTTTAATTAGTATTAGTAAAGCTGGCTTGCTTCATACTGAAGATGGTGGTCAAAATTGGACAGAATATAAACTGGTAACCTCAGGAGATAAAGTAGAAATTTATTCCTTGGCGGTTGATTCTCAAAATGCAGACATTATTTATTATGCAACTAATAAGACTTTGTATAAATCAATTGACAATGGAGAAAATTGGATAACCAAGCCAATTCCCAGTAAAAAGATTCCAAACAAGATATTGGTTAATCCAGTTAACTCAGACATCCTTTATTTAGGAATGATTAATTCTAAGTAAATAAGTTTAATATTTATTATGGATATTATTGAATCTCATAAACCAGAATTTAATAAGGCAATTGATTTCTTAAAAAAAGACGTTCAAAGTTTAAGAACAAATAGAGCTAACCCAGAATTGGTTACCCATCTTTTAATAGAGGTTTACGGAACAAAAACACCCTTAGAGCAGTTAGCCACTTTAAACATTCCTGAACCAAGAACAATTGTTGTTCAACCTTGGGATAAAAATATTATTAAGGAAATCGAGCAGGCTTTATTAAAAACTGATTTAGGCTTTTCCGTGAATTCGGTTGAAGGGATGATTCGTCTATCTTTACCCCCTTTAAATGAGGAGAGAAGAAAAGACCTGATAAAGATTTTACATAGTAGATTAGAGAATGTAAGAAAATCTTTACGAAATATTCGTGATTCTGTTCGTGAAGAAATCATTAAAGCTGAACGGGCAAAAGAGATTACTGAAGATGAAAAATATCGATTTTTCGAAGATTTAGATAAATTGACCAACGAATATCAGGAAGAGATTAAATCAATTGGTGAGCGTAAAGAAAAAGAAATTAATACCATTTAGATTATCAAGTAATTGCCGAGGCAAACCTGAGAACCTCGAACATTAAAGACAGAAGAGAAGTTATGTTTATTTTTTTAGCTATTGTTGGTTTAAGTATTGTAGTTTTTTTCCACGAATTAGGTCATTTTATTTTGGCTAAGATTTTTAAAATTAGAGTGGAAGAATTTGGATTTGGGTATCCGCCGAGAGTTTGTGGTCTTGTTAGATCTTCAGAGAAAAAATTTAGATTTAAATTTTTCTGGAGTAAAGACGAACCATTAGAGACAAAAACCAAGACAATTTATTCTTTAAATTGGATACCTTTTGGCGGATTTAATAAACTTAAAGGGGAATTAGGGGGAAAATCAAATGATGATCCAGATAGTTTTTTTGTTCAAGTCTGGTGGAAAAAAGCCTTAGTGGCTGCCGGTGGCATATTAATGAATATTTTTCTCGCTTTTTTTATCTTCGCTCTTGCCTATTTTGTCGGCCTACCTCAAGACGTTGAACAAATCAGTGGAGGAAAAATTCTTCGTTCAGTGGGAATTCAAATTGGCATGGTTATGCCAAATTCACCAGCTGATCAAGCTGGCCTAAAAATTGGAGATGTTATTCTTAGTTTGGACAGCCAAGAATTTAAACAGGTAAAAGAAATTCAAGATTATATTGAAACAAAGCTTAATCAGTCTTTAGAAATAAAAGTTGAGAGGCAAAAAGAGATAATTAGCCGGGTCGTTAACGTGGTTCCGAGTGAGCAAATTTTTGATGACATGAAAGATCCACGAGGGGTTATTGGAATTGCTTTGTCTCAAACAGTGATTGTTGCATATCCTTGGCACCAGTCTATTATTCTTGGCGTTAAAACAACCGTCTCCTTGACCGGAAGACTTTTTCACGGTTTATGGCTGATTTTAAAGAATTTAGTGGTCCATCAACAAATGATAGGCCAATTACTTGGACCAGTAGGAATAACAACTATGGCTAGCGATATGGCTCGCGTTGGTTTTATTTATCTTTTACAATTTATTGGTTTGCTTTCCGTTGCTATTGGTGTTTTTCAAATTATTCCTTTTCCCGCATTAGATGGTTCGCGTATAGTTTTTTCTATTATAGAGGGGGCAAGAAGAAAGCCAATCAACAGTAAGACAGAGTTAATTTTAATTAATATAGGATTTTATATCTTACTTTTACTTTTACTTTTTATTACTGTTAGAGAAATTTTCAATCTAATCTAAATAAATTTTATATGAGACAGAAAAAAAGCTTTGAAAAAAAGGGTTTAACAAAAAAATCAGAAAATATTGCCAAATGGTATAGCGATGTTGTTTTACGCGCTGATTTGGCTGATTATTCTGAAGTAAAAGGAAGCATGATTATTAAACCAAATGGTTATGCTCTTTGGGAAAAAGTGCAAACAGTCCTTGACCAAAAATTTAAGCAAAGCGATGTTAAAAACTGTTATTTTCCATTGTTAATTCCTAATCATCTTTTAAAAAAAGAAAAGAAACATTTAGAAGGGTTTTCTCCTGAGTTAGCTGTGGTTACTTATGCTGGAGGAGAAAAACTATCTGAGCCCTATGTTCTTAGACCAACTTCTGAAACGATTATGTATAAAACTTTTGCTGATTGGATTCACAGTTATCGAGACTTACCCTTAAAAATAAATCAATGGTGTAATGTAATTAGATGGGAAAAAAGAACTTATCCTTTTCTTAGAACGACAGAATTTTTATGGCAAGAGGGTCATACAGTCCACCAAACAGAACAAGAAGCCATTAAGATGGCCTTAGAGGCTTTAGGGTGGTATGAAGATTTTTATAAAGACTATTTCGCCATATCTCCTTATGTGGGCATTAAAAGTGAGCAGGAAAAATTTGCAGGAGCTAAAACTACTTATTCTGTTGAGTTGGTTATCCCTAATGGAAAGGCATTACAAGCAGCTACTTCGCATAATTTAGGTGATAATTTTTCTAAAGTGTTTGATATTAGTTTTTTGGATAATAAGGAGAAAAAACGTCATCCCTTTCAGACTTCTTGGGGATTATCTACACGGTCAATCGGAGGATTAGTTTTGGTCCATGGAGATGATTCTGGTTTGATTCTTCCTCCAAAGGTAGCAGAGCCCCAGGTGGTTATATTAGCAATAGCTGATAAAGAAAAAGTTCAGTCAGAAAAGACAAAAAAATACGCTCAAGAGGTTTGTGGAAAATTGAAGAAAAACGGACTAAGAGTCAAGCTTGATACAGATCTTAAATACTCCTTGGGTTATCGTATCAACGAATGGGAGATAAAAGGAGTTCCCCTTAGAATAGAAATTGGGCAAAAAGAGCTTAAGGGCAAAAAAATAAAATTTGTAAGAAGAGATACTTTTTCACAGAGTTTGGTTTCTGTTAAAGATTTAATTATAAAGACTAAAAATCTTTTGGATCAAATACAAAAAGATCTTTTTGCCAAATCAGAGAAAATTAAAAGAGATTTAACAGTTGAGGTTGATACTTATCAAGAATTTAAAAAGATTAGCCAGGCTCGAAAAGTCTTTATTAGGGCTTTTTGGTGTGAAGATAAAAGGTGTGAAGAAAAAATTAAGCAAGAAACTAAATTTAGTACGCGGGTCTTAGAAATGAATAAAGTTAAAGAAAATCTAAAGGGAAAGTGTATACATTGTGGAAAGTCGGCTAAACGTAGGTGGTTATTCGCTCAGGGTTATTAAAGATGTTTACAATTAAGTTATTATCAGCTAAACTCTAATATAGTATTAAATAAATATATTTTATGTTAAAAAAATTTTTTGGCTTATTCTCAAAAGATATTGGAATTGATTTAGGTACTACTAATGTCAGGGTTTATGTTCGCGGGAGAGGGATGGTAATCAGTGAATCCTCTGTCGTTGCCATTAATTTAAGAAACGAGCAAATTATTGCCATTGGAACCAATGCTTTAAAAATGATGGGCAAAGCCCCTAGTCATATTTCAATTATTGAACCATTAAGTCATGGGGTTATTTCAGATTTTGAAGTGACAGAAAAAATGCTTAAATCAATTTTTGAAAAAGTACATAGAGATACCTTTACTCTTGTTCCTAGACCAAAAGTAGTTGCCGCTATTCCCCTTGATGTAACTGAGGTAGAAAAAAAGTCTTTAGAAGACGTTATTATACAGGCAGGAGCACGTGAAGTTTTTTTAGTTGAGAGACCAGTGGCTGCTGCGATTGGGGTACGGCTTCCCATTCAAGAATCAATTGGTAATTTAATTGTTGAACTTGGGGGAGGGCTTTCCGAAGTGGCGGTGATTTCTTTAAACGGAATTGTTTCTAGTAAGTCATTAAAGATTGGTGGAGAATCACTTAATAAAAATATTATTAGTTATATTAGGGAAAAATTTGGGGTTCTTTTAGGAAACCAGACTGCTGAAGAAATAAAAGTCAAGATTGGTTCAGCCTTTGGTAATAAAAATCAAGAAATGAGGGCAAAGGGAAGAGATTTAATCAAAGGTTTACCCAAAGAGGTACTTATTAACGAAAGCCAAATAAGAGAGGCGATTATGCCACTACTAAAGACAATTGTTGAGGGAGTTCATGAAACCATTGAAGCGACCCCACCAGAGTTAGTTTCTGATATTTATGAAAGAGGAATTGTTCTCTCGGGAGGGGGAGCAATGTTACGTGGTTTAGATAAAATGATTCAGAAAAGAATCAATATTCCTGTATTAGTAACAGATGATCCAGCCACAGCTATTATTAGGGGCACTGGATTAGTGCTAGAGGATTTTGAAAACTTGAGACAAGTTTTTGTTCCTTCGGCTAGAGATTAAATTTTTAAAACAAAAAAGAGATTTAAAAATCCCTTTTTTCTTTTCTTTTTTTATTCTTCTAATTTCAGAGAAATTAACCTAGAAATACTATCACTGTCCATGGTGATCCCGTAAAGAATATCAGCTGCTTCAATTGTTTGCTGATTGTGGGTGACAATAATAAACTGAGAATTATGCCTTAATTCTTGTAAAATTTTCCCAAATCTAAAAGAATTTTCTTGGTCTAAGGCAGCGTCAACTTCATCAAGAACAACAAAAGGAGGTTTGTTAATAGAAATAATAGCGCAGATAAGAGCAAGAGAGGCGAGGGCTTTTTCTCCACCGGAAAGCATTTCAATGCTTTTTATTTTTTTTCCTGGAGGGGTAGCAAAAATATCAATTCCATCGATTATTTTATTTATTATCAATGATTCTTGCTCGTCTTCATTTTTTTGAGGCTCTTGTTCTTGTTTTTGTAAAATTATTTTTGCATTGCCGCCACCAAAGATAATTTTAAAATAGCGGTCAAACATTTGATTAATCTGAGAAAAATTTCCTTTGAACTGTTCTTTAATTTTTTCATCTAATTCTTGAATGATTTTATTTAAAGCCTTGAGACTTTTTGTCAAATCATTGCTCTGTGAATTTAAGAATTCATAACGCTGACGAACTTCAGGATATTCTTTGGCAATTTCTGGATCAATACTTCCAATTAATTCCAGTTGATGTTTTAATTTATGAATTTTGTCTAGATCTTCTTGTTCTGGCCGGACATTAGTTTTTCTAATTTTCATAATTTCTTTACCCTGAGCCCCCATTTCTTCATTAATTTCTTCTTCTAAAATGTCCTCTTTAGTTTCTAAACGAGCCAGGTCAATTTTTAATTCATTGATTTTATAAGTAAGTTGATTTAATTTGGATTGTTTTTCCTGAACCTTCTTTTGCCAATCCAATAATTTTTTTCGCTTTCCTCTTTCTTTTTCGTTAAATTCATTTAATTCTTGATTAATTTGCTTTAATTTTTTATCTACTTCTTTAATATTTCTATCAATTTGCGTTTTTTTTACTTCTAATGTTTTAATTTGTTGTTCTTGTTTTGAATTAGTTGAGGTGGTCTTCGTGTTTTTTTCCGGTTCAAATTGTTTTAAACATAAAATAATTTTTTCATAGATTATTTTGCTCAAATTTTTTATTTTTTCTAACTCTTTAATCTGAGAAATTTTTTCTAATTTATTTAGAAATTCTTTTTGATCAGATTCTAATTTTTTTAAATCAAGTAATAACTTTTCTTCGTCTAGTTCTATTTTAAGGTTTTCTTCTTTTCCCTGATTTAATTGTTTTTGAAAATTTAATTGAGCCTGTAACATAGATTGTTCTCCTAAATATTTATTTTTTTCTTCCAAAGTACGTTGATAATCTTTTTGTATTTTTTCATATTGATCATCAATTTTTTCATAAACCAGAGCCTCAGATTGTTTTTGAACATTTTCCAACATTTCCTCAACTTGTTTTTGTTTTTGAACTTCTTGATCAATCTTTTTATTCAGAATAAAAATTTCCTCATTAGAATCTTGCCATAAAGCACCATAGTATTTATTTTGTAGTTTAATGAGCTTTGCCTCTATTTCTTTGCGTCTTTCTAATTTATTTATTTGACGAGTTAAAGAACGCAAGTGGGGAGAAATCTCAGAGAGAGCAATATTGGCTTGCTGTAGGTTTATTTGGCTTCTTTCGATTTTTCTAAATGCTTCATCTTTTTTTATTTGATATTGTTTAATGCCGGTAGCTTCATCAAAAAACCTTTTTCTTTCCAAAGGAGAGGATTGAAGAATTTGATCAACCATTCCCTGACTAACAACACTATAGCTTTTTTGTCCAAAATTACTTTTAGCTAATAAAATTAAAATATCTTGAAGTCGGACTTTATTTTTATTAATTAAATATTCACTTTCTCCATTACGATAAATTCGGCGGGTGACTGTAAATTCTTTATAATCTATAGGAGCTGCTCCGTCTTCATTATTAAAAAATAGGGTAACTTCGGCTAAATTTAAACGAGTTTTTCTAATAGAACCAGAGAAAATAATGTCTTGTAATTTTTTCCCTCGTAAACTCTTTAGGCTTTGTTCACCCAAAGCCCAGCGAATAGATTCCACTAAATTTGATTTTCCAACTCCGTTTGGTCCAACAATTGCCGCAATACTTAAATTTCCCTTTTTAGGTTGAGGGAATTCTAAAATAGAACGACGGGCAAAAGATTTAAAACCAATTATTTCTAAACGTTTAAGATACATGAATTAAATTTTGTTAATAGAAAATAGGCCCTGAGGCCTCAAAACCATATTGTTTAAATGTTTAATTTTTTCTTTAAGGCTTTTTTGGCTGCTTCTGTTTCTGCTTCGTGTTTATTTTTTCCCATTCCTTTAGCGATCAGCTTTTGATTTAAAAATACACCAATAGTAAATTTTTTTGCATGATCCAATCCAGATTCCTGAATGAGTTTGTAAACAGGAGTAATCTTTAGTTTATTTTGAATAAGTTCCTGGAACTTACTTTTAGGATCTCGGTATAACCTATTCTTTAAAATATCATCTAAGATAGGAACAAGATGATGGTGAATAAATTTTTCTGCTTGATTAAAGCCTTGGTCTAGGTAAATAGCCCCAAGTAAAGCTTCAAAAGTGTTAGCAAGAATAGCTTCTCGAGATTTACCTTTTGAGTTGTTTTCTCCTTTACTTAAAAAAAGATAGTCATTAAGTTTTAGTTTTTTGGCGACCTGAGCTAATGTTTTTGTGTTAACCAAGCTAGAACGAAAACGGGTTAATTGCCCTTCTCCCTGTTTGAAATTTTGAAAAAGGAATTTAGTAATAATGAGTTCTAGAACAGCGTCGCCTAAAAATTCCAACCTTTCATTATGACCAAGCTTAAAGGTCGGATGTTCATTTAGATAAGATCGATGAATTAATGCTTGATGAAAAAGATCCTTATTTTTAAATTTTAAGTTAAGTTCTTTTTCAAAGGTAGATAAGTTTTTCATTTTTTGTTTTTAGGTTTCTGTTTCTTTATATCTTCATAGATTGCTCCCAGAACACCGTTAATAAATTTACCAGAGGTTCCGCCACCAAAAGCCTTGGCTATTTCAATTGCTTCATTTATTGCTACTTTCGGAGGAGTTTCTGTAAAAAAGATAAGTTCAAAAATTCCCAGTCGAAGAATATTTCTATCAATTAGAGTTATTTGTTCAATGGGCCATTGGGGAGCATATTTTTTAATATATGCATTAATTTTTAGAAATCCATCAGAAACTCCTTTAACTAGTTTTTCAGTAAATTCTTTTCCTTCAAATTCTGGTAACGTAGATTCTTTTAAGTGGCGTTCAAGAATTTTTTTAATTTCAGATTCTTTTTTAAGAATAGATCGATTAAAATCCCATTCGGCTAATGTTTGGACAGCAATTGTTCTCGCTAAATGCCTTTGAGACATAAAATTAAATTATTTTATTTTTTTGTTGATTCTTTTTCTTTTTTTTCTTTTTCTTTTTTCCTTTCTTTCTTATCTTTTTTCGGGTTAATAATTTCTTTATTTATATAAATACCGCAGAAATGACAAGCGTGATGAGGGAGAACTGGTTTTTTGCATTTTGGACAAGTTGATAAAATTTTCTTTTTTAAGCGATTTTTATACTGTTTAACCCTTTTGCGAGATTTTGATCTTTTTTGCGTTGGTAAGGCCATATTAATCTTAAATCTTATTATAATTAGTTATTGTTATTAAAATAACAGTTTTTGTCCAAGAAGGCAAGGATTTAGGTTGTCCACAGATTGTCCCCATGTTGTTAACTTTGATTAATTTGTCTTTTTGTTAATAAATGTTATTATATATCTACTAAATTATTAAGTAATTTATTTAAACAGTTTGTTATGGTTGAAGAAGTGGATAAACAAGAAATTTGGAATATTGTTTTGTCAGAGCTAGAGTTATCGCTTTCTAAAGCTAATTTTAAGACTTGGTTTCAAAATACTTATATTTCTCAACTCCAGGATAATGGGGAAACTGTTATTGTTGGTGTGCCAAATAATTTTTCTAAAAATTGGTTAGAAAAGAAATATCATCGATCTATTCTTGAGGCCCTACAGGGAGCTACAGACAACAAGGTTAAAAAAGTAATTTATAAGGTTGAGGCCGTAAAATCAGCTAAGGAGCCTGGACCTGAAACTATTGATATAGATAAGCTGGTCCCAGAGAAGGTTCCAGAAACTAATGGCCATGGATTAAATGTTCGTTATACTTTTAAAAATTTTGTTGTCGGCAAGGGTTCAGAATTGGCTTACGCCGCTTGTCAGGCTATAGTTAAACAGCCGGGTAAAAAATACAACCCGCTTTTTATTTATGGAGGAGTTGGACTAGGAAAAACCCATTTATTACAAGCAATTGGCCATGCTATTTTAGAGAAGAACTCTAAGATAAAAGTTCTTTGTACTAATGCAGAAAGGTTTACTAATGAGTTTATTCGGGCGATTGGAAATGGAACGATTGATAAATTTAAAGAAATCTATAGGGGGGTAGATGTCCTTTTGGTTGATGATATTCAATTTATGGCCGGTAAAGAACGGACTCAGGAAGAATTTTTTCATACCTTTAACAGCCTTCATCAAGATGGGCAACAAATAGTCCTCACCTCTGATCGCACCCCCAAAGATATTCCTGCCCTTGAAGATCGTTTAATCTCACGATTAGAATGGGGATTAATTGCTGATATTACTCCGCCTGATTTAGAAACAAGGTTAGCTATTTTAAAGGCAAAGTGTCAAGAAAGAAAATGTAATTTAAATGAGGAGATTATTCAATATTTGGCTACTCATATCCAAAGCAACGTTAGAGAGCTGGAAGGAGCCCTTAACAAATTAATTGCTTATTATGAGTTTCATAGAACAGAACTTGATTTATCTGTAGTAAAAAATGTTCTAGCTAGTTTAGACACGCGAAGAAAAAAAGGATTAATTCAAGCAAAAGAATTAATTGAAACAGTAGCTAATTTTTATGGTATTCACGTTAGTGAAATGATTGGTCTCTCTCGAAAAAGAGAACTTGTTGTTCCTAGACAGGTAGCCATGTATTTGATGAGGGAAGAAGTCGGAGCCTCCTTTCCTTTAATTGGTAAAGAATTAGGGAATCGTGATCACACAACAGCTATGCATGCTTATGAAAAGATAAAAGATGGGATTGAGCAAAATAGCCGCACAAAACAGGAAATAGATTTAATTAAACAAAGGTTATATAATCAATAAATATGTATGTTATTAAGGTCTCTGGGAAAAGAGCAAAGTTTAATCCCGCTAAAGTACGTCGTACCTGCCTTAGGGCAGGGGCTAGCCCAGACCTAGCAGATCGTATTGTTAAAGAAGTAATAAAACATGTTTATAACGGCATGGAAACGCGTGAGTTATTGAGGTTGATTTTAAAGCTTTTAAAACAAAAAGACCCTGCCGTTGCTACTCGTTATAGCTTAAAAAAAGCAATGTTAAGCCTGGGTCCGGCTGGTTTTATTTTTGAAGAATTTATAGTTAGCCTATTAAAGGCCTATGGCTATCAAGCTTGGTGCCCGCCACTTATTCAAGGGGTTTGTGTTAAACATGAAGTAGATATTATTGCTAAATCTCCATACAAAAAACCTGATCCTATAAATGAAAAAGAATCTAGTCACAGCAGAACTTATATGATAGAATGTAAATATCATAATGCTCCAGGGCTACGGTCAGGACTAAAAGAAGCTCTTTATGTGTGGGCGAGATTTTTAGACCTTCAAGATGCTTGGCGTCAGGGTACAGGTCGAGAGTTTCATCGTCCTTGGTTAATTTCTAACACCAAGTTTTCTAATTCAGCTATCAAATATGCTCAATGTAAGGATTTGAGATTGTTAGGATGGCAACATCCCAAAGGAAATGGTTTAGAATATTTAATCGAGAATAAAAAGCTTTATCCAATTACCATTTTAAGATCTTTGGATCGAGCTTCAAGAGAAATTCTTTTTTCTAAGAAGATGATTTTATGTCAGGAGCTCATTTCTACAAAAAAAGAGGTTTTAAAACAAAAAACAATGCTTAAAGGAAAAAAGTTAACTAGTTTAATCAACGAAGCTAGTTCAATTATATCTTAATGAGTTTTTATGTTAGATTTAAAGGATTTATTAGGACAAGGTGGTCAATCTTCTAAAAAACCCAACATTGCTTCAGAAGAAGAACAAAAAAAGTTGAATCAGAAGTTAATAAATATTAATATTAAAGACTTAGAAGAAAAAGCGACTGAGCAAGCTCGTCAGATAGGTATTCCTTATATTAATTTAGCTGATTTTCCTATTTCTTCTGAAGCTTTAACGTTGATTTCTGAAGAAGATGCCTTAAAACACCAGGTAGTTTGTTTTTATCGAACCGAAGAAAAAGTTAAACTTGCCTCAACCCAGGTTGAAAATCCTGGTTTAGCAGATCTTAGAGAGCAAATTGAAGGAGCCTGGAATGTAAAAACAGAGCTTCATTTAATTTCCGAACATAGTTTTAAACTTGCTCATCAGCGTTATGCTGCCTTGCCTAAGGTTAGCAAAATTGTCAAAGGAGTTGAGATATCTCCCGAGGACTTTGAACATTTTAAAAATAAAGTAAAAACATTTAAAGATTTAAATCAGGAGGTTCAGAATGTTAAAATTTCTGATATGGTCACCTTAATTATGGCCAGTTCTGTCCAATCAGGAGCTTCTGATATTCATATTGAAGCAGAAGAAACAGCCATTAAAGTCAGATTTAGAATAGATGGAGTTTTAATTGAAGTGGCTGAGATAGACAAGAAGTTTTGGCCTAAAGTCATTTCAAGGCTTAAATTATTATCTAGTCTTAAAATGAATGTAACAGATCGGCCACAAGACGGACGATTTACTATTTATTTAAATAAAGAAAAAACAGATGTTCGGGTTTCTACATTACCGACCGCTTATGGTGAAAGTGTGGTTATGAGACTACTTCGTGCATCAGTAGCTGGGTTAAGCTTTGAAGATCTTGGCTTTCGTAAAGATGTTGAAGAAAAACTAAAAGCACAAATAGAAAGACCTAATGGGATGATTATCACCACAGGTCCAACAGGTTCAGGAAAAACAACCACCTTATATGCTATCTTAAATAAGCTTAATGATCCAGAAACAAAAATTATTACCCTAGAAGATCCAATAGAGTATCATTTAAAAGGAGTTAATCAGAGTCAGGTTGATAAATCAAAAGAATATACCTTTGCCAAAGGTCTTCGTTCAATTCTTCGTCAGGATCCAGACGTGGTTATGGTTGGAGAAATTAGAGATTTGGAAACAGCTGATATCGCTATTCAAGCTGCCCTGACTGGTCATTTAGTAGTTTCTACTCTTCATACAAATGATGCAGTAGGGGCTTTGCCTAGATTTCTTTCTATGGGAGCAAAGCCTTATCTTTTGGCACCAGCACTTAATGCAGTTATTGGCCAGCGTTTAGGAAGAAGAATTTGCAAAGAATGTAAAAAAGAAACAACCTTGGAGCCTGAAAAGTTAGTTCGAGTAAAAAAGATTTTATCTGAAATTCCAGAGAAATCAGGCATTAAAATTGACTTGAATAAACTTAAATTTTATAAAGGAGAAGGTTGTGAAAAATGCCAGGGCCTGGGCTATAAAGGACGAGTTGGAATTTATGAGGTTTTAATAATTGATCCAGAGATTGAAAAAGCAGTTCTAGAAGGTGACCTTTCCGAGTATAAAATGAAAGAATTAGTTAAAGGCCAGGGCATGGTTGGTATGGTTCAAGACGGAATCTTAAAAGTTTTAGATGGACTTACTACTGTAGAAGAAGTTTTCCGTGTGGCTGAATAAGAGATATTAATAAAAATAAAATAAATTTATATGGAACATCAATTTTTACACAAACGCGAGGTTTTAAGACCGGAAGAACAAAAAACTGAAGCAGCTCGGTTTAGTTTTAATTCCTTGAGAAAGAACATTGAGACCATTCCGAGGGCAGAAGACAAGGAACAAGTTATGGAATTTGTTAATGAATTAGAGCGGTATTGTCAAGAATATATTAAAATAGAGCGATCTTATTACCGAGCCTGGAATAAAATTCAAGAGGCTAGTTCTCAAAATCAAGAGGAAAGAAGAAATGGACTAAAAGAATTAGAAACCTGGATGCAAGCAAAGATAAGTAAAAAGAATGTTATCGTTGACGATTTGAACATTCTTTCACGTCTTTTTATAAATTATGGTTTAGACACTTCTTGGCATCATGGCTTTGCTAGTGAATCCCAATTTGAAGAATGGATTTTAGACAGAGCAAAAGAATCAGAAAACTAGTTTTATTTTACCTAATTTTTCAATTAAATCCTTAAGTTCGTTTTGAACTGGGATTTTTTTGTTTTCTGGCTTAATTTTATAATCCACTATTTCTTTTGGGGATATTTTTTTATCCACTTTCCAATTCCTAATTTCCATAACTATTTCTTTTACGCTAGCAAATTCTTTTTCTCTTTTTGGGTTGATAAAATTCTTTTTTACCCTTGGCCAAGAGGCAATCATTAATAAATCTGAGGAGTCAGGACAAGCATTAAGTTGTTGGTAAATTTGTTCCGTAACAAAAGGAGTAAAAGGATGAAGCAGTCTTAGACAAAGACAAAGAACAAGTTTTAAATTACGAATAGTCTCTTTTTTTAGTCTAGAATCAGCTATTTGGAATTTTGAGATTTCTAAATACCAATCAGCAAAATCATGCCAGATAAAATCATAAATTTCTTTACTAGCTTCACCAAATTCGTAATTTTCAATTTTTTCTGTCGCTGAAGTAATTAAGTTATTAACCCCTGAAACAATCCATTGATCAGCTAAAGTTTGCGTTTTAATATTTTTAATTTTTATTTCTGGCTCTGTTTCAATTTGTATGGCAATAAAACGACTAATATTCCAAAGTTTATTAATAAAATTACGAGCGGCAACGATAGCTCTTTCGTCAAAACGAATCGCTTGTTGGTCGCGATTTGTTTGGTAAATTATACCAAATCGGGTTGCGTCAGCTCCATATTTATTTATTAACTCCAATGGGTCAATACCAGTTCCTAATGATTTGCTCATGCGTCGGCCCTCCAGTGTTAAAATGGTGGAATGGATATAGACTTGTTCAAACGGTATTTTTTTTAAAAATTCTAAGCTAGAAAAAACCATACGAGCCACCCAGAGATAAAGAATGTCTCTAGCCGTGGAAAGCAGAGAAGTAGGGTAAAATTCTTTTAAATCCTTTGTTTTTTTAGGCCAGCCAAGAGTAGCAAACGGCCATAGGGCTGAAGAAAACCAGGTATCAAGCACATCTTCAGATTGGTCCATTTTACACTTATTACAATAAGGACATTTTTTAGGTTGATTTATAGAGACAAGATATTTATCTTTTTGTTTTTGGCAAAACCAAACTGGTAATCGATGGCCCCACCAAAGTTGACGAGAGATACACCAATCTTCAATATTATCCAACCAATCTAAATACACTTTTTTATAACGTTTAGGAGAAATTTTTATTTTTGATTTTTTTACAACTTTAATAGCTGGTTTGGCTAATTTTTTCATAGCCACAAACCACTGAGTAGAAATCTGAGGCTCAACTGGTGTGCTACAGCGATCACAAAGAGAGATTTGATGTTGATAGTCTTCAATTTTTTCCAAGAGATTTAATTTTTCCAATTCTTCAATAATCTTTTTTCTTGCTTCTAAAACAGGTAGACCGGAATATTTTCCCGCTTCCTTGGTCATTTTCCCCTCTGCCCCAATAACGTTTATCACCTCCAAATTATTTTCTTTACCAATTTGCCAGTCAGTTTTATCATGAGCCGGAGTAATTTTCACCGCCCCTGTACCAAACTCAGCATCAACTAAATGGTGAGACACCAAAGGAATTTCTCGGTTCATAATGGGGAGGATTAGTTTTTCTCCAATCAACTTTTTATATTTTTCACGTTTAGGACTTACGGCCACAGCTGTGTCTCCTAGCATAGTTTCTGGGCGAGTAGTTGCTACAACTATAAATTTATTAGGATTATCCTTAAAAGGATATTTTAAATACCAGAGTTTGCCTTTTTTTTCTTGATATTTTATTTCAATATCAGAAATGGCTGTGGTGCAACGCGGACACCAATTAACAATTCTTGGTCCGCGATAAATATATCCCTTTTTATGATAATTAATAAAAGCAGTTAAAACCGCTTCTGCATAGTCTTTGTCTAAGGTAAAGCGAGTTCTAGACCAATCACAAGAGCAGCCAAGTTTTTTTAATTGTTCTAGAATTAAATCACCATATTTTGCTTTCCATTGCCAAGCCTTTTCAGTAAATTTTTCTCTGCCTAATTGGTGACGAGTTAACCCTTGTTTGGCTAATTCTTTTTCCACAACATTTTGTGTCGCAATGCCAGCGTGATCTGTTCCAGGCAACCAAAGTGTTTTTCTTCCCTTCATGCGATAAAATCTGGTCAAAATATCCTGAATCGTATTATTTAAAGCATGGCCAAGGTGAAGAGATCCAGTAACATTTGGTGGAGGGATAGAGATAGAGTATGTTTTTTTTGGTTTACCGGGCAGCTTATCAGGATTAAAAAATTCGCTCTTTTCCCAGAGTTGATATATTTTTGATTCATATTCTTTGGGTTCGTATGCTTTTCCCATATTATTTAATAATTTCAAAAATTCTTTGGTTCGGATTTTTACCAATTTTTATTTTAACAAGAATTTTATTTTTTGGCAAAATATTTTTTACTTGATCAGCCCATTCAATTACCGTAACAGCGGCTTTTTTGTTTAAATAGTCTTTAATGCCAATGTCAATTAGATCTTGAGCAGATTTTAAACGATAGGCATCAACATGACAGAGATCTTTTATTGGCCCCTTTGCTTTATATATTTTCATTAAAACAAAAGTAGGACTGGTAATTATGTTTTTAATGTTTAGTCCCTGGGCCAGTCCTTTGATAAAAACAGTCTTTCCGGCCCCTAATTCACCAATAAAACCAATTACTTCACCTCCTTTAAGCTCTAAAACAAAGTTTTTACCTAAATTAAGGGTTTGTTTTTCTGATTTGGTAGTTGTTTTCATGTTTCTAAGTTAGGATCTACTTTTATTTTTTGCCAATTATTTTTTAATTTCTTCCTTTGAATTGGTATTAAGTTTTTGAATTTGAGGGCGGCGGCTGCAGCAATCATTACCGCATTATCAGTGCAAAGATTTCTTGATGGAACAAAGAATTTTACACTATTTGGCAATCTACAAACATGGAGCTTCAATTGTTCTCTTAGTTCTTGGTTGGCGGCCACTCCACCACTTAGAAAAATAGCTTTGGCTTTATATTTTTTACTTGCTTTAATTGTTTTATGAATTAAAACGTCAATAATTGCTTGTTGAGATTCAGCACAAATGTTCTGAATAAATTTTTTCTTTTCTAGTTTATTTCTATTCTTTTTAACAAAATAAAGTACAGCTGTTTTTAGTCCCGAGAAACTAAAATCAAAATCATTTGTTTTGATCATGGGGCGAGGAAAGCAGATATTATTTGATTTGTTGTTTATTTTTTCAGCCATTTTAGAGATAACTGGACCTCCAGGATAGCCGATTTTTAATAATTTAGCGATTTTATCAAAACATTCTCCAGCGGCATCATCCCTAGTTTGTCCAATTTTTTTATAATGACCAGACTTTCTCATTAAGCCAAGTTCAGTATGTCCACCAGAGACAATTAAGCTAATTGCCGGAAAAACATTCTTTGTTTCATGTTCAATAAAATTAGCCGCCAAATGACCTTGTAAATGATTAATTCCCATTAATGGTTTTTTCCAAGAATAGGATAAAGATTTAGCAGTTTCTAAACCAACTAATAACGATGTGATTAGCCCCGGCCCTTGAGTAACAGCAATTAAATCGATTTTTCTATAATCTATATTTTTAAGAGATTTTTTAATCACTGGTAAAATATTTTCAATATGAGCCCTGGCGGCTACCTCAGGAATAATACCTCCGTATTGACGATGAATTGAGATTTGTGAAAAAATAACATTGGAAATAACTTTAAACTGACCTTCTTTTTTTAAGGGCTTATATTCTAAAACAGCCGCCGCTGTTTCATCACAAGATGTTTCAATACCTAAGATAAGCATAAGATTATTTTAACATAAATTAATTCTTTGACAAATTCGTTTAATTTTGCTAAGATTGCGCTAAATAATAATGGCGCCATCGTCTAGTGGTCAGGACACATGGTTTTCAACCATGTAACAGGGGTTCGATTCCCCTTGGCGCTACTTATATATTTAATTATTATGCATCCACAATATCAAAAAGCGCTCAGGTTGCGGTTAAAGGGTAAAAGTTACAATGAAATAGCTCGTACTTTAAGTGTTTCCAAGGGCTCGCTTAGCGTTTGGTTTAGAGACTTAAAACTAACAAAGTCAGCAAAAAAGCTTTTAGAAAAAAAAACGAGAATTGCTCGAGAACATGGGTTATTTGAAAACAATCGGCAACGGACACGTGCTATTTGGATTGAAAATCAGAGAATAAAGAAGGAGACTTTTAATGAAATTCATTCGTTGTCAAAATATGAGTTATTATTAGTTGCAAATGCTCTTTATTGGGCAGAGGGATATAAAATTGAGGCTCAAAAAAACAAAGGGTATGTAGTTGATTTTGTTAATGCTGATCCTTATATGATTGCGTTGTTTCTTCGCTTTTTACGAGAAATTATTAAAGTCCCTGAAGAGAAATTAAAAGTATGTGTTAGAATACATGCTAATATTAGCGAGCAATCTGCCATTAATTTTTGGGCTAGAGTAACTAATATTCCTAAAAGTCGTTTTCGCATTTTTAAACAAATAAGCAAAGCGAGCAACAGAAAACGTCCAATCAATTCTTTGCCATATGGCACACTTGATTTACGTGTACATGGTCGTAAGATAGCTTTTCGAATTAAAGGATGGATTGACGCGTTAAAATTACAAAGTGGATTAAAATAATTTTCACTCAATTCTCCTCGGGGCCATTTTAATTTATTAAGCATTGTAGGACGCCAGGTTTTCCGCTAAAGGCAAATCCGTCTCAGGAGTTCGATTCTCCTCGGCGGTGTTTTTATTTTAGATTAATATAAATTTTAAGTCTTTTGGAATAGGAGTGTTGACAAAAAGGCTAAAATATGACATAATATTATCAATACTGAGAAAATGATTGGCATGGGGTCAATTATTAAACTCTTGGTATCAAAGGAGAAAATGATGGATAAGACATCTATCGGCGCAGAAGCGGCCAAATTGGCTGGTCTGCATATGGATTGCAATCAGAAGATCAAGAAAGGGCAAATGAGTTTGCCAGAATATGAATGTTTTTTAAATCTGACACAGAAACAACGTCAGCAAGCTCTTTCACCGTTTATGCCTGACCCGCGCTTCAAATTGGCCAATGCGTTTAACATTGTTGTGCCTAAGGGTTACGACCATGCTACGCGCTTGACTGACTTTGCAGCAGCGCATGGCTCGGAATTTAATTACTACAATTCCGACATCACTGATAAGCACTTTAACAAAGCGACAACAAAGCTCGTGCCTGGCAGAAAGTTCAAGGTAAAGGTTTTTAATATCACAGAAACTGTGACTTCGGAAGACTGTTTAAATTTCCTGTATTCTCAGAAAGCTGTTTTAGCCGGCGCTCAAGGCGCTTCACTGGTCTATGAACTTGCCAAAAACAAGTTGCCAAAGAGCCGTTGGTCTGTCTCGTTTGATGAGAAAGAGGCTCTCTGGATCGATTCTGACGGCAGCTACCGCGTGCCGTCTGTCGACCGCTACTCGGTTGGTGACTTTATTTTCTTCCTCGGCCCCTTTGAGGACGCTTGGGATGATAGCGACTGCCTGCTCTGCTTCTGCGACTGCGATTAGTGCTTAGGCACTTGGTTTCTTAGTCCTGTTCTTTGGATTTTTTGACCCTTTGGGTTCTTACCAATGTAAGGACCCTTTTCTTTTATGTATTTTTTCTGTATAATATTTTTGGATAATAGATTGGATATGTGGCCATGGCTTTATATCATCGAATTCTCGTAAAGGGAGTTTGCCAGGAATTTACTGGGCATGCTTAGTAAATGAGTGCAACCTTTTATGAAAAAATTAAATCAGTCGGTGCAGCGTGCTATTGAGCATTTTGGCTCAGAATAAAATACAGAGGGCGACTGGCGTTACCCTTAGTGAAAAAGGTGGCGGGCTGTACATTGTCTGACGGCAACTACCGCGTGCCGAATGTCAACCGCAACTCGGATGATGACTTTAATTTCAACCTCGGCAACTTTGAGAACGCTTGGGATGATAACGACTGCCTGCTCTGCTTCTGTGACTTATTTAATTTTTTCTCCTGCTACTTACTAGCGGGAGTTTTTTCTTGTATATTTTTTTTCCAGCCACCCAGCATTCGACCAACTTCATCAAGTAAAAGTATTAGAAGACCATAATTTTTATGGTTAATGGTTTTTTGTTCCCAACCAATCTGTAAAAAGAATTTTAATAAATCGTTTTTACCAATCGCTTGTGATACCATTGAGAGTTTTTCAAATTTATCGTAAGCAAAACAGGCCTTAAAAATTAATTCCAATAAAGATAGAAAATATTCATCGATTTTAGCACCAATAGTATAGCGATCAAGTCGATTAAGATTGACTAAATTTTTGTGCCAAATTTGATAAGCCCTTTTTGTTCTAACAAGCACCAATGGTACTCGCGCAGATATTGTAGTCATATGTTTAAAGTTAAATATATTGATATTATTAAGATAGAAAATCTCTTAGCGACTTGGGAGCGTTTTTTGTGTGGTAAAAGACATAAAAAAGATGTGATGATTTTTCAAATAAAGCTGGCCGATAATTTAATAGATCTTTATAAGTCTCTGGTTAATTTTACTTATATTCACGGACCATATTCGGCTTTTAATATTTCTGACCCCAAGCCGAGAAATATTCACAAAGCTACGGTGCGTGATCGGTTATTACATCATCTCATTTATAAGGAGCTGTGTCCTTATTTTGATAGAAAGTTTATTTATGATGTATATTCGTGTAGAGAAAACAAGGGAGTGCATCGCGCTTTGAACAGATTCAGATATTTTGCCCAGAAGGTATCAAAAAATAATTCTCAAACTTGTTATATTCTAAAATGCGATATTCAGAAATTTTTTGCTAACATTGATCAGCAAATCCTTATTAAAATATTAAAGAGACACATTAACGATTCTCAAATTATTCGGTTGATTGAAAGGGTAGTTTTTAGTTTTTATTCCAGCCGTTTGGGGATAGGTCTGCCCCTTGGCAACCTCACTTCCCAACTTTTCGTTAATGTTTATATGCACGAATTTGATATGTATATAAAACAGGAATTGCGAGTGAAATATTATATTAGATATGGCGACGATTTCGTTATTTTATCGGACAATAAAGAGTATCTCAATGGTTTATTGTTAAGAATCACTGAATTTTTACAAAAAGAACTTAAATTGACACTTCATCAACACAAGGTTTGTATTAGAACTTATGCTTCGGGTTTAGATTTTTTGGGCTGGATACATTTTCCATGCTATCGACAGATTCGAACAACCACAAAGCGAAAGATAATTAGAAGATTAAAGAATTATCCAAAACGACAGACAGTTATTTCTTATCAAGGACTATTGATTCACGGAAATACGTATAAATTTAGAAAGAAAGTAGGTTTAGTAGAATAAATATTATTACAAAATAAGATAACTTGACGAGCTTTTTCTAATCTTTATAATTAAAATACATTATTATTTATACAATAGAATTTAATTTCAAGGCCTGCCTGCCGGCAGGTAGGTTCTGCGAAGCAGGTTCTTATAATTAAATTACCTTAATTTATATATAATAGAATTTAATTTCAAGGTTCTGCGAAGCAGGTTCTTATACTAACAGTAAATAACCAATTAACTAAGAATATATGAAAATAATTGTTTATACATCACCATCATGTCTTTATTGCCACCATGTCAAAGATTTTTTAAATGAGAATAAAATCGAGTTTGAAGAGGTTGATCTTAGTCAACATCAGGATCTGGTTGATGATTTTATTAAAAAAACAGGGCAGATGGCCGTACCCGTAACAGAAATCGACGGGGAAATGATTATGGGATTTGATGTCCCAAAGTTTAAGGAAAAATTAAATATTAAATAAAATTGTATGTTAACATTTCAAGACATAAAAAAACATCCAAAAATTTTGGAGTTTATTAATCAGTCTGAAATTACTATTAAGGCATTAGATTATACTGAACATGGCTTGCGCCATGCTAAATTAGTTGCGCGTGAGGCTAAAAATTTAGCCAAACAAATTAATCTAAGTGAAAGGGGTCAAGACTTGGCAGCTATTGCTGGCTTTTGTCATGATATGGGTAATTTTCTAGGTCGTTCACAACATCATTATTGGGGTTCCCTTTTATTCCATCAGATTTTTAAAAATGATTTTACCTCCAAAGAACTTGTTTGGATAATGCAGGCAATCTCTAATCATGATAAAAATACAATGAAATTAACAGAGCCTATATCTGCCATTGTTGTATTGGCTGACAAGTCAGATGTTCATCGTTCCCGAGTAACAGTTAAATCTTTAGAAAAAATTAAGCTCGATATTCATGATCGAGTGAATTATGCAGTAACCAAATCAGATCTAAGTATTAATAGATCTAAAAAACAGATTATTCTTACCTTAAAGATTGACCAAAAGTTTGTTCCAGTTATAGAATTTTTTGAAATTTTTACAGAAAGGATGACTTATTGCCGTCAAGCCGCTAATTATCTGGGGTATAAATTCCATTTAGTGATTAATAACTTTAAATTGCTTTAATGACTAGAGAAGAGGCTCTAAAATTAGTTGAGGAAAAGATTCAAAATAGAAATCTGGTTAAGCACTGCTTGGCCGTAGAAGCAGTAATGAAGGAATTAGCAAAATATTTCAATGAAAACATTGAAAAGTGGGCTTTAACCGGACTTTTACATGATATTGATTATGAAGAAACCAAAGATACTCCAGAAAAACATAGTTTGCTAGGGGCGGAAATGCTCCAGCAACATGGAATTGATTCAGAAGTCATTACGGCTGTTAAGGCTCATAATGAAATTCATGGTTTGCCTCGTGAAGATAAAATGACCAAGGCCCTTTTTTGTGCAGACCCGATTACTGGTTTAATTGTTGCGGCGACCTTGGTTATGCCAAACAAGAAAATTATTAATTTAAGTGCAGAAAACGTTTTAAACAGGTATAAAGAAAAGGGATTTGCCCGAGGAGCTAATCGAGAAACTATTGCCGCTTGTGAAGAACTAGATTTGTCACTTGAAGAGTTTGTAAAAATTAGTTTAAGGGCAATGCAAAGTATTCCTAAGGAATTAGGTCTTTAAATATGTTAGTTTATTCACCAACTAAGATAAATATAAGAAAAGCAAGAAAGGCCTTGCAACAAGGCGAAGTAATTATTTACCCCACAGACACGCTATACGGTCTGGGAGCAGATATTTTTAATCAGGGGGCAATTCAAAAAGTTTTTAGAATAAAAGGTAGAGAGTTTAAAGCACCCTTGTCTGTAATAGTTTCAAGTTTAAAGGAAATTAAAGATTTGGCCCGGGTTAATAAAGAACAAGAAAAGTTAATGTCAGCCCTTTTGCCAGGGCCTTTTACTTTTATTTTAAAAAAGAAAGCTAAAGTGTCTAAAATCTTGACCGGGGGTAAAAAAACGATTGGTGTCCGTATTCCTGATTCAGAGGTTTGTCAACAATTAAGCAAGAATTTTCCAATAACCACAACTAGCGCTAATATGTCAGGCTTTCAACCTAGTTTGAGTATAAAAAAGATAACTAAAGAATTTAGTCAACAGGTAAATCTGGCCTTAAAAGGAGAGGGATTAACTGGTCAACCATCAATTATAGTTGATTTAACAGAAAGGCCTTTTAAATTTTTTCGTTTTTAAGAACCTGTTTCGCAGAACCTTGAAATTAAAAAATATTTTAATTATAAAAATGTGTTCTCAAAGAATTGAACAAATCAATGAATTGATTAAAAGAGAGATGAGCAAAATTTTTCTTAGGGAAATTGATCCGCCAGAAGGCTCGTTAATTACTATTACTCATGTAGAAACTTCAACCGATTTATTGCAGGCAAAAATTTGGATTAGTGTTTTTCCTATTAATCAGGCCAAAATAGTTTTTAAAGAGCTTTCAAAGAGAATCGGTTATTTACAAAGATTATTAAATAAAAGCTTATTTCTTAAATTTATTCCTAAGATTAAATTTTTACTTGATGAGACAGAGGAAGAAGTCAGCCAGGTTGAGAAAGCCTTAGATGAAGCTAAAAATTAGGGTTATCCACCTCAATAAATTGACAGAATTTTTTGGGCTGATATACTCCTAGAAGGAGGGAATTAATTAATAGTGAACAATTTTTAATATATGCATCTCGTTCCAACAGTTATTGAAAAATCTACACATGGAGAACGAGCTTATGATATATATTCAAGGCTTTTAAAGGAAAGAATTATTTTTCTTGGTGATACTATTACTGATGATATTGCTAATATCGTTATTGCTCAACTCTTGTTTTTAGCTAGTGAAGATAAAAACAAGGATATCAAGCTCTATATCAACACTCTTGGAGGTTCAGTTACAGCTGGCTTAGCTATTTATGATACAATGCAGTATGTTAGGCCAAATGTAATGACAATTTGTATCGGGACAGCTGCTTCAATGGGAGCGGTCCTTTTATCAGCTGGAGCAAAAGGCAAACGCCTGGCCCTACCAAATGCAGAAATAATGTTACATCAAGTAATGGGCGGAGCAGAGGGTCCAGCCGCAGATATTAAGATTAGAGCCGAACATATTTTAAGGGTTAGAGATAGAATTAATAAGATATTAGCTAAGCACACTAAACAATCGTTAAAGAAGATAGAAAATGACACAGACCGCGATTTTTATATGACAGTTGAGGAAGCAAAAAAATACGGTCTGGTTGATAAGGTTATCACCAAATAGAAACATTTTTAAAAATAAATCTTTTAAAAGCCAAAAAGAATTGGCTTTTATTTATTTAACAAATAAAATATATGATGGATTACATTTTCGTTTTAATTGGCATCTTAGCTGGAATGTTTGTTGGTTGGTTGATTCGTCGACAAATGGGTCGATACATGACTGAATCAGCAGAATCAAAAGCAAAAGATATTTTAACTAAAGCTAAGGTCAAACAACAAGAAGTTTTTTTCAAAGCTCGTGAAGAAAGCCTTAAGATCATCGATAGAGCAAAAAAAGAAGAACTAGACAGAAGAAAAGAACTAAAAGTTTCAGAAGAGCGTTTAGAAAAAAGACAGTCTCTTTTTGAAAAAAAGATTTTTGAGATAGAAGAAAGGCAAAGGGATCTAGCTGGAAAGGCTGATAGACTAGAACAGGCAAAAGTTAAAATTAAACAACTTTATGAAGAGGCAAGACAAGAGCTAGAAAGAATTTCTGGAATGACTGAACAAGAAGCAAAAGAGTTTCTTTTAAATAACCTAGAAAAGAAAATGAAAGAGGATCTTTTGCTCAGAATTAAGAAAATGGAGGAATATGGCGCAGAAGAGATTGAAAAACAAACTAAGAAATTAATTACCAATGTTATTGAGAGATATGCTTCAGCCCATACTGCAGAAACGACAATCGCTTCTGTAGCTTTACCGTCAGACGAAGTGAAAGGTAGGGTTATTGGTCGAGAAGGAAGGAATATTAAAGTAGTAGAACAATTAACAGGTACTGAAATTGTTGTTGATGATACACCTGAGGTTGTGTTTGTTTCTGCTTTTAATCCAATTCGTCGTCAACTGGCAAAATTAGTTTTAGAAAAATTAATTGCTGATGGTCGAATTCAACCAGCTCGTATTGAGAGAATTGTTGAAGAAACGAAAAAAGAATTGGCCCGAGATATTAGAAAAGCAGGAGAAGAAGCGCTTTATCAAACTGGAATTCCTACTATTGATCCAAAGTTAGTTCAAATTCTGGGCAGATTGAAATACCGGACTAGTTATGGGCAAAACGTACTTCTTCATTCTATCGAAGTAGCTGAACTTTCAGCCATGCTCGCTCACGAGTTAGGAGCCGATGTTTCCATAGCCAAAAAAGCTGGATTGCTTCATGACATTGGGAAAGCAGTTGATTTTGAGGTTCAAGGAACTCATCCAGAACTTGGTAAGAATTTAGGAGAAAAATACGGCCTAAGTAAAGAGGTAATTATTCCTATTGCTACTCATCATGAAGATAAACCTCCAACATTGGAAGCAGTAATTGTTAAAGTTGCTGATGCGATTTCCGGAGCTCGACCAGGGGCACGAAAAGATACTTACGAAGAATATTTAAAACGTTTAGAAGAACTAGAATCTTTAGCCAAGACTTTTTCTGGTGTTGAAAAAGTTTATGCCATTCAGGCTGGTCGAGATTTAAGAGTTTTTGTTACTCCTCAGGAAGTCGATGACACAGATGCCCATAAATTAGCTAGAGAAATAGCTGATAGAATAGAAGAAGAATTAAAATATCCAGGTGAAATTAAAGTAACAGTAATCAGAGAGAACAGGATTATTGAATACGCCAGATAAATAGTATTTGTAGTTTAGTGCTTTTTGTGTTAAAATAAGAACCTGACTTTACCAGAACCTTGAAATTAAATTATTATATATAAATTAATGTAATTTAATTATAGGGTATTAAGTATTTAATAAGATTTTTTTAATATGCCTAAAAGAACTTATCAGCCCAAAAAAAGAAAGAGGGCCAGAACACATGGCTTTAAAAAGAGAATGCAAACAAAAGCTGGCCAGCAAATATTAAAAAGAAGGCGGGCTAAAAAGAGAAAGAAGTTAACTGTTTAAAAGGCTTTATGTTGCCCAAACAATATCGTTTAACTAAGAACAAGGATTTTGCTCGGGTTGCCCAACAAGGAAAAATTATTTTTAGTTATGCTTTAGGCTTAAAATATATTAAGAACAATCTCAATTATTCTCGTTTTGGAATTATTGTTTCCCTTAAAGTCAGCAAAAAGGCAGTCATACGTAATAAAATAAAAAGAAGAATTAGAGCGATTTTAAAAGAAAATCTATCTAATATTGTTCAGGGTTACGATTTTATGATTTTAACTAAATCAGGAACAGAAGATTTAGATTATTCACAAATTAAAAGCAAACTTTTAAAACTTTTTCAAAAACAGAATTTAATTAAATCCTAAAGAATGAAACAAATTTTTATTTGGCCACGATTATTAGTTTTGCAATTGATCCGTTTTTATCAAAAAACCTTTTCTCCTGATCATGGTGTTTTTTCATTAATTCACCCCTGGAAAGGAACCTGTAAGTTCCGTCCGACTTGTTCAGAATATGCTTATGACGCCATTAATAAATACGGTCTTTTAAAGGGAGGAATTAAAGCCTTAAAAAGAATTTTTCGTTGCCACCCTTGGTCTAAGGGGGGATGGGATCCTGCATAAAATATAGTTTAGTATGATTGAATTTTTTAAGATAATTCTTTATGAACCGTTGCTTAATCTTCTGGTGTTTTTTTACAATTTAATTCCCGGACATGATTTAGGGCTAGCAATAATTATTTTAACCTTGGTACTTAAGTTGTTGTTATTCCCGCTTTCTCGCCAATCAATTAAATCACAAAAAGCACTTAAAGAACTTCAGCCAAAATTAGAAGAGCTTAAAAAAAAGTATGCTAATCAAAAGGACAAGCAAGCTCAAGCAATGATGAGTCTTTACAAAGAAAACAAGGTTAACCCTTTTTCTTCATGTTTGCCATTATTAATTCAACTTCCTATTTTAATTGCTGTTTTTCAGGTTTTTAGAGTTGGTTTAAGCGATAATTCTTTACCTATTTATTCTTTTATTCACAATCCAGGGACTTTAAATATTATGGCCTTTGGCCTGCTAGATTTGGCAAAAGCTAGTCCAATTCTTGCCTTGGTCACTGGCATTTTGCAATATGTTCAAATGAAGGCCTTTACAACAGAGCAACCGGACAAGAAAGTACTTAAACAAAGCGGAGCAAAAGACGAGAACATGATGGCAACAATGAATAAGCAGATGAAATTTATGATGCCCGCTTTAACGGTTTTTATTGGAATGACCCTGCCTAGCGGGTTAATGCTTTATTGGTTGGCTAGTCTTTTATTTACTATTTTAGAGCAAAAGCTTGTTTTTGCTTCCTCAAAGCAAATAACTAAGCCTTAGATATTAGAATTATGGACCCAAAAGAGATAATTGATTTACCAGTTTATACTGAGAGTGGTAATTATCTTGGTCAAGTAGTAGACCTGGAGATTGATCCAGAAACAGGACAAGTTAAAAATTATTTTATTAAAAGCCATAATTTTTTAAAAAATTTATTTCAAGGGCACTTAATAATCGGAGCAAAACAGGTTTTATCTGTTTCTAAAGAGAAGGTGGTCGTCAGAGATACTTTTAAAAAAATAAGAGGACTAGCCTCTAGTTCAATAAGATAATTTTAAAGAAGACCTAAATATGTCTATTTTGACAGCCGTTATTAAATCCACGCTTTTATACGGTTTAGTAAATATTATTACCTTTCCTTTTTGGTGGTACACTATCGGTGCAAAAAAAAGATTTTTAGGATTGATTAATGGTGTTAGTAATTTATTTCGTAATTTAGCTTTAAAATTGATGTTCACCCATCTTTTTAAGCCCATGTTTGGTGAACGATCAATGTCGGGAAGAATTATTAGTTTTTTCATGCGCTTGATTATTTTAATTTGGCGTTCTTTTTTATTTTTACTAGGGACGATTGGATTTTTGGTTCTATTTGTCCTGTGGCTGATTTTGCCAATTATTAGTCTCTGGCAAATTATTAAATTATTATTTTAATTAAAAATGAATTTTATTATTTGTCCAAATTGCCAAGGAAAGACCCCTTTAAAAAAGTGTCCTACCTGTAATGGTCGGGAAATTTATGCCTGGTTTGGTGGTTATATCTTATTTTTAGACAAAATTTTTAACAGAGCCGAAATTATTAGCAATGGATTAGGGAGATTTTTAAAAGTTATTATTAAGATTTTATTAATTTTGTTTGGAGTTTGGGGTTTGATTTGTTTATTTAAAATAGTTTTAAATTTGCCCGAGGTTGTTGTTCCCGAATTCATTATTAATATCTTAAATCAGATATCATATTTAAATATATCTCAAGAAAGGTTGCTTTTATACATTTGGTTTTCAATATTAACTGATTGTTATCTTTTTTATACCTTAGAAAAAGAGCAAGACGAAAGACAAAAGAATTGGCCAAAATCGATCAGAGAAAGTGTCCAGATTCCAGAAAATTGGGAAGAAACAGACCACCTTTCCAAGAAGTTTAAAATTGATGTTGCAGAAGCTTTTTCTAAAGATTCAGTTAAAGTCATGCAAAAATCATGGGCTTTAGCTCGTAAATTAAAACATCAGCAGATTCAACCAATTCATATTCTTGCTAGTTGTTTAGAAGGTTCAGATGTCAAATTAGTTATTAATCGACTGGGCTTAAATTGGAAAAGTCTACAAGACAAGGTGGCTCGAGGTCTGGGTAAGATTAATAAATCTGGCCCATTTAAAAATGTTTCTTATAGTCTAGAAACACAAAAGGTCCTTTTAAGGGCTTATGTCTTGGCTGGAGAGGGTAATAGCACCTCGCTTTCCCCCTTAGAAATTCTACAGGCCTTAATGAGTTTTGAAGGACCAGTTAAAGAGATTTTTTACGATTTAGAGGTTGGTCTAAATGAGATAACCAATGTTTGCCTTTGGATTAAGGTCTATCAAGAATTAAGCAAGCAGGCACATAGTTTTGCCGGGCAAGCTAGGTTTAAACCTAAGGGCCCAATTAATAGGGCTTATACGGCTATTGCCACGCCCAATCTTGATGCTCATGGAGAGGATTTGACTCAAATGGCTCGTAGCGGATATTTAGGTGTCTGTATGGACAGAGAGAAAGAAGTCAAAGAGATTTTTAGAGTTCTTGAAGGAGGACGGCCAGGAGTAGTTTTAGTTGGTCAACCAGGAGTAGGAAAGACAACTATTATTAATGGTTTGGCTCGGCGTATGGTTACAGAGGATGTGCCTAAAATCTTTCAAGATAAAAGATTAGTCAGTTTAAGTTTGGCGAGTTTGATTGCCGGAGCTTCACAATCAGGTGAGATTGAACAAAGAATACAAATTATTCTTAGTGAAGTGGCTCGTTCGGGAAATATCATTTTAGTTATTAAAGATATTCACAACATGGTAGGAGTTCGTACAACTGAAGGAGAATTAGATGTTTCAGAAATTTTATCTAGCATTTTGAAAAGAAGATTATTTTTAGTTTTAGCAACATCTATTCCCAATGAATACCGTCGTTTAATTGAAACCAAAGCCTTGGGAGAGGTTTTTCAAAAGGTAAAGATTGAAGAGCCGGATGAAAATGCGACCATTCAGATTTTAGAGGCTCAGGCAGCTCCAATTGAAGCTCGTGAACATGTTTATTTTTCCTATGGCGCCTTAAATCAAGCGGTTGATTTATCATCCCGCTATTTGCACGAACAATTTTTACCAGATAAAGCAATTAACCTTTTAAAAGAAGTAGCTATTGCCGTGAAAAATAGAAAAGGCAAAAAGAGCATTGTTCAAGCAGAAGACGTAGCCGCTTTAGTTGCTGAAAAGACAAAAATTCCTGTAACCAAACTTACAGAAAAAGAATCGACTAAACTCTTAAATTTAGAAGAACAAATACACAAGAGATTAATTGATCAAAATGAAGCAGTTAATATGGTTGCTGCAGCTTTAAGAAGAGCAAGAACAGAATTACGTAGCCAGAAAAAACCAATTGTTAATTTACTTTTTCTAGGGCCAACTGGGGTGGGAAAAACAGAATTGGCTAAAACAGTTACTGAAGTATATTTTGGACAAGAAAATAGAATGATTAGGTTAGATATGAGTGAGTATCAGGAAAAAGGAAGCATTAACCGTTTAATTGGAGTCCCGGGAGGAGAAAAAGGAGGATTGTTAACCGAATCAGTACGGTTAAACCCCTCTTCTTTATTGCTTCTTGATGAAATTGAAAAGGCCCACCCAGATATTTTAAATGTGTTTCTCCAGGTAATGGATGATGGTCGTCTAACAGATGCTCTTGGGAGAACAATTGATTTTACCAATCTGATAATAATTTGTACATCTAATGCAGGAACAGATTTTATTCAAGAAGAAATCACAAAAGGGACTTCTGTAGAAATGATTACAGAAACCTTAATTCAAGAAAAATTAAGACCGTATTTTCGACCGGAATTTTTAAATCGTTTTGACGGCACAGTTGTTTTCAAGCCATTAGGTATGGAAGAAATAAAACAAATTACAAGATTGCTTTTGAGAAAATTAACCAAACAGCTTGAAGAAAAAGGAATTACTTTAAAAGCAACAGATGAAGCAGTTACAGAGTTGGCAGAAGCTGGTTTTGATCCAGCTTTTGGAGCTCGGCCATTAAGAAGAGCAATCCAGAATCGAGTCAGTGATGTTTTGGCTAAACTTTTATTAACCAAGAAAATTGGCCGACGAGATATAGTCATTTTAGAAAAAGGCGGAGGGGTAAGAGTAGAAAAAGCTCAAGATTTGTAATTTTAGGGTTTGACATATAGCAGTGGATTTGCTATATTTTTAATACAAATAATTTGTTTATTATGAGTTTATTCGCCGTAATTAAAACAGGAGGCAAGCAATATCTAGTAAAAAAAGGAGATATTCTTCGTATTGAAAAACTCGAAGAAAAGGTTGGAAAAAAGATTTCCTTCAAAGAAGTTCTTTTATGTTTTGATGACAAAAAAAGAAAAGTTGAAATTGGCAAGCCACACCTTAAAATTCAAGTTGAAGCAGAGGTCTTGGCTCAAGACAGGGCAAAAAAAGTTAAAATAATTAAATATAAACCAAAAACTCGTTATCATCGAACACAAGGACATCGTCAGCCATATACTGAAATTAAGATTTTATCAATTGGTTTAGAAAAAAAATCAGCCGTTAGTACTAAAAAACCAACAGCAGTTAAAAAAGTTAAGAAATAAATTTTATCTTCCTGAAAGGATTTTTAAGGCTTGTTTAAGCCTTTTTTTTGTTCCTTGAATCTCTGATGGGATTTTTTTAATTGTTTCTCGGGCCTGGATAATGGTATAGCCCATACTAATTAAAGCATCAATTAATAAAGAATCATCTTCGGATTGTTCTAATGATCCTTTCTTTGTTTTAACAATTTTTCCTTTAAGTTCTAGAACAATCCTTTGGGCTGTTTTTTTGCCAATTCCAGAGACCTTGGTTAAAATATCAACCTTTTCATTAAGAATAGCTTTTTCTAAATCTGACAAACGAACCAATGAAAGCACATTCATTGCTGATTTTGGTCCAATTCCAGAGATTGATCTCAGATACTTAAAGTATTCTAAGTGAGTCTCATCTTCAAATCCATATAATTCCATGGCGGTTTCCCTTACCTCTAAATAGGTTAGTAGTTTAATTTTTTGATCCTTTTTTATTTTCTCTATTAAAAAATCAGTGACAAAAATTTGATAAGAAAGCCCGTTTGTTTCAACCACAACATAGTCAGGCTTTAAATTGGTTATTTTTCCCTGAATAGAGTAAATCATAGTATTATTTTATCAGGTTATGCACACTTGACAAGTTGATTAAAATCAGTTATAATTTTATCAATAAATAATTTGTCGGAGGGGATTTGTAAAAATATATGGCATTTGAGTCATTGTTTAAACCAGGAGTGGATAAATCAGAGGTGGAATTGGCTATTGAAAGAGCAGTTGCGGAAGTTCAAAGAAAAATTTTAGAAAAAACAGAAATTCCCGAAGTAGCTGAATTTTTTAACAAGAAAGATCAACAGAATTTACAGGTTTTAGAGTCTCACCCGGAATCAGATTTAAATGAAATTTTTAAGAATAGCCGAGATTTAATGCATCAAGTCATGCAAACTCCCCAAGTTATAGACAGAAGGGTTAAATTTTTTCATCCAAAGATTGGTTAATAGAAATAGTCAAAAGGGAGATGTCAAAAATATTAGAAAAATTACGAGAAGTCATTACTTCTTCTAATAAAATCTCACCTAATGATCAAAATGATTTACTGGTTTTTTTGCCTGCTTTACCAGAGCAGGCATTGGAAGATCTTTTAAATCTTTTTCAAAAAAATTCTAAATTACTTAGAGAATTTAATGAAGATTTTAAAGCAAGACTAAACATTTTGATTAATGGTCGGAATAAGTGGGACAAGCTAATCGCCCAAGAGGAAGAGTTATTAAAACAGGAAGAAGAAGGATCGTTATAAATTATTAAACATGCCAATTAAAAAGTCAGCAGTTAAGGCGCTTCGCCAGTCAAAAAAACGTGCAGAACGTAACAAAAAAACCAAAGCAAATATTAGCTGGTTAAAACGACAGTTTTTAAAATCGATTGCCGCTAAGAAAAAGAAAGAGGCGGTTGATCTTTATGCAAAATTACAAAAATCTTTTGATCGAGCAGTGCAAAAGGGTGTTTTGAAAAAAAATACCGCGGCTCGGAGTAAGTCGCGATTAGTTAAAAAAATAAACAGTTTGTCAAAATAATTAGGATTTAATAATTAGCAAATCTAATAACATCTCGGAATCGATTTTCCGAGTTTTTCTTAAAAAGTCTATCTTTAATAATTGTTGATAGATTTTTTTTAATTCCTCTAATGTATAATTTTTTTCTTGAATCAATCCCTTTTTACAGACAAAAGGATGAAGAGAGAGTGTTTTTGCTATTTGATATTGATTAATAACGGGGTGAGTTTGCAGGTAGGATTTTATTCTTAGAATAGTACGATATTGATGTGCTAAAAGAGTAATGATTTTAGAGGTTTCAACTCCATTTTTAAACTGATCAGACAAAATTTTGAGAGCTTTTAATTTATCTCGGTGCCCTAAGGCATCAATTAAACGCCATATGTCTTGTTCAATTTCAGGTGGAGCAAGACTTTGGGCATCAGACAAACAAATTTTTTGAGCTTTTTTTGACAACAACTGCCAGGCAATTAATTTATCAAGTTCATTTTTTAAAAGCCAGAGATTATCTCTATTAGTTTTAATAAGTAGATCAATAACCTGGTTTTCAATCTGAATATTTTCTTGAGCGGCTTGTTTTTTTATCCAATTTTTTAAAGCAAGTCCTGTTAATAATTTAAATTCTTCAGCATATTTTTCTTTTTTTAACAGTTGATAAATGCGTTTTTGAAGGGGATTTAACTGTTTTTCTTTAATCTCTTCGTCCCAGAAAATAAGAGAGTTATCCTGACTTTGCCGCGTTTTTTTAATGATTTTTATTATTTCTTTAAATAATTCTTCTTTTTCTTCTAAATTTTTTTTTAAAAAACGTTGAGATAAAAGGCCCTTGATAATTAGTAATCTTTTTTGAGCAAAAAGACCAGTACTTAAAAAGACTTTTCTTAGTTCGTCTAAGGTTAGGTTAGCCCCTTCAATAGTTGAAACATTAAGGCCCTTTTGGTCTTTTCGACGAATAAATTCTTTTTTTAAGCTCATTAACTTTTGTTTTGAACGATAAGTGTCTGAGCCATAGAAAAATCCAATCATAATTAAAAAAGCTTATTTTGCTGGCCTAAACCATTTTTTTCCAATCTTTTAATTAAACTTTTAAATCCAAATCCCTGGAAGATATGAGCAATTTTTTCTAGATCAAAAGCTTTTAAACATTTTAGCTTTCTTAGATTTAATCCAGGAATTTTTTGTACAATAGTTACTAATTCTTTGTCCAAAAAAACTTGTTTTTTGTTTTTTAAAAGAAGGTGCATTAATGATTCTTTAATTAAACACCTTTTCTTTGTTTTGACACATCCTTCCAGGTGTTGATAAAGTTTCTCTATGTTTTTGAATTTTTTAATTAAGTTCAAAGCTGTTTTTGGGCCAATACCAGGAACACCCTTAATATTATCTGAAGGATCCCCACTCAAGGCTTTAAAATCAATTAATTGTTGAGGCGACAAATCAAAGCGTTCCTTAACAGCTTTTTGGTCATAGATCTTTATTTGGGAAATTCCATGTCTAAGAAAATAAACTGAGGTTTTTGTGTCAATTAATTGACACAAATCCAAATCACCAGTAACAATTAAACATTCAAGATTGGGGATATTTTTTTTCTGTGCTCTCACAATTGCTCCAATTAGGTCATCGGCCTCAAAACCGTCTTTTTCAAAAACAGGAATATCAAATGGTTTAATAATGTCCTTGGTAAAGTCGATTTGATCATAAAAATTCTGAGGTTGTTTTTCTCTTCCTGCCTTGTACGCCTCATATTTTTCATGACGAAAAGTAGGAGCCTTAGTATCAAAAGCAATTGCCAGATAATCAGGTTTTTGTTCATTAATAAGTTTTAATAAAAGAGCTGTAAAACCATAAACAGCATTGGTTGTCCTGCCTTGAGAATCAGTTAGTTGAGGTAAAGCGTGCCAAGCGCGATGAAGTACGGCCTGGGCATCAATAAGAATAAGTTTTGGATTTTTTTTCATGTTTTTATTATACCAGAGATTAAAAGAAAAACAAAAAAGGCCAGGACGGGAATTGCACCCGTGTATAGGTGTTTTGCAGACACCTGCCTTACTACTTGGCTACCTGGCCAAATTAAGTTTATTATAGGAGAATTTTTAAAAAAATCAAGTTTTAGATAATTAACATTGCATCACCAAAAGAATAAAATCTGTATTTTTCTTTTATGGCTTGCTCATAAGCTTGAAAAATAAAGTTTTTTTCAGCAAAAGCACAAACCAACATTAAAAGACTTGATTGAGGGAGGTGAAAATTAGTAATTAAGCCGTTGATGAATTTAAACTCATAGCCAGGATAAATAAAGGTATTGATCCATTTTTCTCCTGAAATTACTTTTTTTTCAAGAGTAAATGCCTCTAAAATTCTTGTTGTTGTTGTCCCAATAGCAATAATTCTTTGTTTGTTTTCTTTTGCTTGATTTAATTTTTCTGCGGTTTGCTTTGTTATTTCTCCCCACTCGGCATGTATTTGATGTTCTTCAATGTTTTCTGTTCTTACTGGCTGAAAAGTTCCTAAACCAACATGGAGGGTAATAAATTCAAATTCATTTCCTTGTTTTTTTAATTTTTTAATTAATTTTTTTGTAAAGTGAAATCCAGCCGTTGGCGCTGCCGCTGAACCAGGAGTCTGAGCATATGTTGTCTGATATTCTTGTAAGCTGGAAGCACGTTTAATATACGGGGGAGTTGGAGTGTGACCTAATTTATATATTTGTTTGAGTAGGGCATTATTGGTTAAATTAAACTCTATTTCCCATGTCTGGTCTGAGATTTGTTGCTTTAAAATACCAAAGAGCTTTTTGCTGAATTTAATTTCTTTATTTTGTTGGCCCTTTCCCCTGAGAACGATTTCCCATAGATTATTCTTTAGGGGTCTTAAAAGGAGAATTTCTGTTTTTCCCCCAGTTGTTTTCTGCCCAAACAAGCGAGCGGGTATAACCTTTGAATTATTAGCAACCAAAACATCATTTGGTTTTAAGTATTTATCTAGATTATAAAAAGAATCATGAATAATAGTATGATTCTTTCTATTTAAAACCATTAATCTTGAATGATCTCGAGGTCGAATAGGTTTCTGGGCAATCAATTCTTGAGGAAGAGAATAATTAAACTCTTTTAACTTCATGAAAAAGAAAGAGTATTAAAATTTTAAATATTTTTTAATTGCCAGACTGCTACCGATTAGAGAAACAATTAAAGCAAAGAGTAAAAGGCCAAACCAAAAATGAAAAGCGCCAGTTTTCAGGTAAATAAATAAATTAAAATCTAGTTCAATAAATTTTTGTAAATATGGTTGAGAAAAATAGACCAAAGGAATAATGAGAGCGGAGTTTATGATCCAGGCAATAAATGCATATAGACCACCTTCAATTAAAAATGGAGTACGAATAGACCAGGCCGAAGCTCCAACTAGTCTCATAATTTTAATTTCTCGACGACGAGAAAGAGCCCCTAGTTTAATAGTGGTGAAAATTACCAAAATAGTAATTAAAGCAAAAATTCCACTGATACTTAAGCCTGCTCCTGTAATTTTTTGATTAAATTGATTAAAAACATGAATTAATTCTTGATAATCATAAAAATTTTGATCTCGGATTAAAGCGCTATAAACAGGACGATTAATAACTGAAATAACTTTTTCATAACCCGAAGGATCATAAAATTTTAAAGTTAAAGCTCCTCCTAAGGGATTTTCATTCAGTTCTTTTAATGATTTCAAAATTAAAGGATCATTTACATGTTTTTCTTTAAAATTTTCTAAAGATTCTTCAGGGGTAAGATAATATACCTCTTTTATTTCATCCATATTCTCCAACTCAGACCTTAAAAGGCTTAATTGATTTAAATCAATGTTTTGGTTTAAATACACACCCAAATCCATTTTATTTTTAAAAGAGCTTAATATTTGCTGGCCCAGGGTGTTAAAACTATAAACTAGGCTTAGGGAAAACAGCATTAAGAGTATGATAATAATACTGGTTAGAGAAAGCCAAAAATTTCTAAAAAAGTTTTGTAAAGCTAATCTAAAGAATCTCATTTTTTCTTTTTGATTTCAATATGAGCTTGTTTTAATTGTTCTTCTGGAATTTCACTTGGTGCTCCCATCATTAAGTCTTTGGCGTCAGCTGTTTTAGCAAAAGGGATAACTTCGCGAATATTAGGCTCATTGGCAAGGATCATAATTATTCTGTCTAAGCCAAGAGCAATGCCGCCATGAGGAGGGGCTCCATATTCAAAAGCTTTAAGGAGGTGTCCAAAGCGCCTTTCTGTTTCTTGTTCATTAATTTTTAGAATTTTAAAAATTTCTTCCTGGATTTCTCTTTGGTGAATTCTAATTGAACCTCCTCCTAACTCAAAACCATTACAAACAAAATCATATTGCTGGGCTAATACTTTTAGGGGTTTTTTGCTTAAAATAGGGATATCTTTTTTTTGAGGGGCAGTAAAAGGGTGGTGTACAGAGATATTTTTCTTTTCTGTTTTTGAATACTGAAAAAGAGGAAAGTCTGTGATAAAGCAAAAGGCTAGTTCATTAGGATCTTTTTTATTCTTTCTTAGATCAGGCTTATCAGTTTTATATTTTTTTATTGCCTGTTCATAAGTAATCCTGGGAAAGGGTTTAGTTAAAATTCTCTTTTTTGGAGCTATCTTTTTAATCAGGGCAATAGTTAATTTTTCAATTAAATCCATTATCTCATGCTGATCAACAAAACTCATTTCAATGTCTAATTGAGTAAATTCTGGTTGACGATCACCCCGCGTGTCTTCATCACGAAAACAACGAGCAATTTGGAAATATTTTTCAACACCAGCAACCATTAAAAGTTGTTTAAATTGTTGAGGGGCTTGAGGGAGAACATAGAATTTTCCAGGATAAAGTCGAGAAGGAATAATAAATTCTCTAGCACCTTCTGGTGTGCCTTTAGTTAGAATTGGTGTTTCAATTTCTAAAAATTTTTCTTTATCTAAATAATCACGGATAAATTTGATAACTTGATGACGAAGAATTAGATTATTTTTCATGCGTTCATGCCGCAAGTCTAAATAACGGTATTTTAGACGAAGTTCTTCGTTGGCTTTAAGGGTTTCATTGTCAATTTCAAATGGCGTAGTCTTAGCTTGATTTAAAATAGATAATTTTTTAGCTAAGATTTCTATTTTTCCGCTTATTAAATCTTTGTTAATTTGATTTTTCGGTCTTAGACGGACAACCCCTTTAACCTCAACAACAAATTCAGGTCGAGTTTCTTTAACTGCTTTTTGCGATTCTTGATCAAGTTCTTGGGGAATAAAAACAATCTGGACTAAGCCAGAACGGTCTCTTAAATCAATAAAAACAATTTTACCCATGTTGCGACGGCTGTTTACCCAACCACAAAGCTTAACTTCTTTTTTAATTTTATTAATTGTTTCTTCGCTTTGAATTCGTTTCATAAGTTTTATAATCAAATTACCTTAATTTTTATACAATAATAATTTAATTTCAAGGTTCTGCGAGCAGAGCGAGAAGGTTCTTATAAATAATTATTTTTTCCTTATAAAAGTATAACATAAAATAAGGAAAAAACAAAGTTGATTGGCTCTGGGGGGAGGATTCGAACCCCCATAACTTGATTAACAGTCAAGCGTTTTACCAATTAAACCACCCCAGATTAAAAAATCCGCCTTTTAGGGCGGACTTGTTTATGATAATCTTATCAAAACTAATTAAGTCCGCCATAGCCGGTTATCATTATCATTTAAATTTTGAACAATTTGTTTAAACATTATCTTAAAACTAACATAAATTAGAAATAGGTCAAGGTTTTAGTCTGTTAATTAGCCTCGGAAACGGAATAGTTTCCCGAATGTGCTTGAGGCCGCAGATCCAAGCAACAGTTCTTTCAATTCCCAACCCAAAACCAGAATGAGGCACTGAACCATAACGGCGTAAATCAATATACCATTCTAACGGTTTTTTTGGCAGTTTAAATTCTTTTATTTTTTTCTCAAGCGTTTTTAAATCATCAATTCTTTGTGAGCCACCAATAATTTCCCCATAACCTTCAGGAGCTAAGCAGTCGTTGTTTAAAACTAAGTCTGGTTTTTTTGTGTCGGGCTTCATGTAAAAGGCTTTGATTTTTCCTGGATATTTTTCAATAAAAACAGGTTTATCAAACATTTTTGAAATAATCGTTTCTTCATCTCCCCCAAAGTCATCACCCCATTTTATTTTTAGCCCTTTTTGTTGCAATTTTTTAATTGTTTGTTCATAAGTAATCACAGGAAAAGGGGATTTTATTTTCTTCAATAGCTTTACGTCTCTTTCTAATATTTCCAATTCTTTTTGGCAATTTTTCAAGACTTGTTCAATAATATAACAGATTAGTTTTTCCTGAATTTTCATATTTTCTTTGTGTTCAACAAATGCGGCCTCAGCGTCCATCATCCAAAATTCAGTTAAATGACGACGAGTTTTTGATTTTTCTGCACGAAAAGTAGGCCCAAAATCATAAACTTTTCCTAAAGAATAAATCATTGCCTCTAGATAAAGTTGGCCTGACTGAGATAAATAAGCCTTTTTATTAAAATATTTTGTAGAAAAAAGAGTACTTGTTCCTTCGCAGGAGGTGGGGGTTAAAATGGGAGAGTCAGTCAAAATAAAACCTTCTTTTTTGAGAAAAGAACGAACTGCCCAAATAATTTCATCTCTAATTTTAAGAATAGCTGCTTGGCGCTTTGATCGAATCCAAAGATGACGATGGTCCATTAAAAAGTCAGTGCCGTGAGCCTTCTTACCAATGGGATATTCTTCAGCGATTTGAATGATTTTTAAATCTTTAACTAACATCTCTGTGCCGCTTGGGGAACGTTTTTCCATGTAGACCCCCCCCTTAATCTCTATACTTGACTCTAAACTTATTTTTTGGCAGGCCTCCCATGTTTTTTGATTCACTTCTTTCTTTGAAACAATGGCTTGGATTTCGCCAGTGCTGTCACGAAGCTGAAGAAAATAAATAGAGCCAGATGAACGATAATTAAAAGCCCAGCCCTTTAAAGAGACGGTTTTATTTAAATGTTTTTTAATGTCCTGAAGAAGTATATACATAGCTTATTTATTTTACCAAAAATTGAATAATAATAAAAGCGACATAGAAAAATAATAGGATAAAGCCCTCTTGCCAGGAAAGTCTTTTTTTAGAATAAGAGAAGAGGATAAAGAGCAAATAAGAGCCGAGCATAAAAATGGCAGTTGTTGCTAATAGTCCAAGGTCATCAATGGTAATAGGAGAAATAATTGCCGTTATGCCTAAAACAGCCGTAGAATTAATTGCAATTGATCCTAAAATATTACCGAAAATCATCTCTTTATGTTTTTCTTGGGCTGCTTGAATGCCAAAAACAAGCTCGGGTAAAGAAGTTCCAACGGCGATCAGAAAAAGACCGATTAAGAACAAAGAAATATTTAATTCAAAGGCCAAGAGTTCAGACATGATAACAATAATGTGAGCGCTAGTTAAAAGAAGGGCAATGCTAACAATAAAAACTCCTATATTTTTAATTAAATCTTTGCGAAGGGCTCTTTCAAGTTTTTTAGTGAAATCTTGACTTTGATAAAAAAGAATTAAGATATAAAGTGCGAAGAGAACCAATAGTCCTAGCCCATCAATTCTAGAAAGAACACCATCTAAGGTTAAAAGGATGGGATACATTAAAAGCAGGGATGTATAAAAAATATTACGTTGGACAGTTTTTGTTTCAGGAGCTAACCCTTTGGTTAAAATAACCGTTAAGCCTAATATTAAAGTTACATTAGCAATATTTGAACCAAAAATATTGCTCAAGGAAAGGATAGGTGTTTTATTAATAGCTGCAGAAATGCCAACAAAAAGTTCTGGCAAAGAGGTGGCTAAACCAGCCAAGATAAAAGCGACAACAAATTCAGGGACGTGTAAATATTGAGCAAAATAAGTTATGGTTTTAATTATCCAGTGGGTACTTTTAACTAAAACCACGCAAGCAATAACGATAATAATGATATAAATAAAAGCCATAGAACGATTTTAATTTTAAGCTATTTTAAATCTAGGACTGATAAAGACGAGCTTGCCTAATTCTACCAAAGTAAGTTTAATCAATCCTAGGCCAATGACTATTAACCAATCACTCCAATCAAGGGGAATAACACGTAGAATTGTTTGGAAAAAGGGAATATAGAGAGCAACCAAAAACATCAACCATCCAAAAACAACACTCATATTTAAAAATACATTATCAAAAGGATTATATTTCCAAATAGGTTTATGAAGATGTTTACAAGAAAATACATAGAATAAGGTATCAATCCCTAGCCCAACGAAAATGATGGTTCGAATGTATGCAAGGTCAAAATGTAAACTATAAAGATAGGCGAATAAAGACAACAGAATTAAGTCGGTTATTATACCAATAATGAAAATTAGAAACTTCATTTCGCTGTCTAAAATTTTAGCCTTATGGCCGCGAGCCTTTTGTTTAAGAGCTCCTTTTCCTTCCTTTTCATAAGACAAGGCCATAGCCGGTAAGGTATCTTCAATAATATTAACCCAGAGAATTTGTCCGGCTAAAAGAGGTAGGGGAAATCCCATTAATAAGGCTCCTCCAATTAAAATAAATTCTGTAAAGCTATCACTAAAAAGAAAGAGGACTACCTTTTTGATGTTACTAAAAATGTTGCGACCAGTTTTAATTGCCTCAACAATAATTTTAAAATTATTATCAAGCAAAATAACGTCAGCCGTACTCTTAGTTACTTCTGATCCCGAACCAAGAGCTACGCCAACATCAGCCGCTTTAATGGCCGGAGCGTCATTAACGCCATCACCAGTCATAGCCACAACTTCGCCTTGGGCCTGAAGAGCCTTAATAATCCTAATTTTATGTTTTGGCTCAACGCGCGCAAAAATACTCGTCTTTTTAAGTTCTTGACCAAGTTCTTCATCAGAAAGTTTATCCAGATCATGTCCTTCTAGAATTTTTTCTCCCAGCTTAATTAAACCTATTTCTTCAGCAATTGTTTTTGCGGTTAATTTATGGTCGCCAGTGATAATTATTGGTCTAATTCCGGCTAGCTTGCAATTAGCAATTGTTTCCTTGGCTTCAGGTCTTAAAGGATCTTTTAAGGCAATTAAGCCCATGAATTCAAGTTTGTCTAAATGTTTATTTGATAACTGTTTAATTTTTTTTCCAGAAAGATTTTTTTGAGCAAAAGCCAAAACCCTTAAACCCTTTACTGTTAATCTTTCAAATTCTTTTTTTATTTTTTTACTTTGAATAGGTGATATTTGACACAATTCTAATATTTTTTCTGGAGCACCTTTAACCAATAAAGTATATTTATCATTTAAAGATGTTTGATGAAGGGTGGCCATATACATTGTTTCTGATTCAAAAGGAATTTCATCAATTCTTAAATATTTTCTTAAAAGTTCTTTTCTTTCTAACCCAGCGTGCACGGCTCCCTGAACCAAAGCAATTTCTGTAGTGTCGCCGCTAATTTTCCATTTCTCCAATTCTTCTTCTGGATTTTCTATTATTACATTATTACAAAGCAGTCCAATTTTCAGTAAATCTTGAGAATCAACTTTCTGAAAAGGAAGAATATGAGAAACGGCCATTTTTCCCTCTGTTAAGGTGCCAGTTTTATCTGAACAAATAACCGTGATTGAACCTAATGTTTCAGCGGCAACCAGTTTGCGAGTTAATGCCTTTTTCTTTAAGATTTTTTGCATACCAATAGTTAAGCAAACAGTCACAGCAATAACCAAGCCCTCGGGGATACCGGCCACAGCTACGGCCACAGAAATAAGAAGCATTTCAAAAAATGGTCGGCCAACTATTAAACCACTAATAAAAAGAACAACACAAAATGCACCAATAATTAATCCTGTAATTTTAGCCAAATGAGCAATTTTTTTCTGCAAAGGCGTTTGATCGGTTTCAGTTGTTTTTATTAAGCTGGCGATTCTGCCTAACTCAGTTTTTAATCCAGTAGCGACAACAACGGCTTTGGCTTTGCCCCGAGTAATAATAGTTCCAGAATAAACCATGTTTTCTCTATCAGCTAAAGGAGTCCCTTCTTCTAATGTTTCAATTTGTTTTATAGAGGGAATTGATTCTCCAGTTAAAATGGCTTCTTTGGTTTCTAGGTTGTATACTTCAATCAAGCGAGAGTCGGCTGGAACAATATCTCCAGCTTCTAAAATAATAATATCACCAGGGACAACCTCCTGGCTGGTAATCAAATGTTCTTCAGGTCCGGTTTTGTCGTGTTGTTTTTGACGCAAAACTCGGGCTGTATGAGTAACTAATTTTTTAAGATGAGTAAAGGTTTGTTCTGCCTTATATTCTTGAAAAAATCCAATTCCAGCATTAATAAAAACAGCAGCCAAGATAATGCCCATGTCAATAAACTCTTCTAAAGACAAGGCAATAGCGGCTGCGATGATTAAAATATAGACCAAGGGGCTTTGAAATTGAGAAAAAAGAATTTTAGTAGTAGAAAATTTTTCTTTTTCTGGAAGTTTATTCTCTCCATGTTTTCTCAACTTTTCATTAGCTTGTTTAAAAGTAAGGCCATTTTTATTGGTCTCTATTTTTTCTAATGTTTTTGTTATTGATAAATTGTGCCAAACTTCTTGCATTTAAATATTTTTAAACGTTTATTTATATCATTGTGCTAATTATAACAGTTTTTTTAAAAAAATAAAATCTGAGGTTTGGTTCAGAATTTTTTATCTTGTGTTTTTTTATTTTTTAATTTTTGTTTTAACGATTTTCTCACAATAAATGAACTAGGAGTACGGAAGCGATTTGTTTTTTTACAAGTTTTTCGAGAATAGTTGCGCATAAAAATGGTACCCCCGCGGGGAATCGAACCCAGATCAATGGCTTAAAAGGCCACTGCTCTACCATTGAGCTACGAGGGCTTGTTATCTTTTTTTAAGTTCAAAACTGCCGTTGTTTTTACTGATTAAGGTGTAATTTCTCCCTATTCGGTCTTCAAATTTTATTTTTCCAGAATAACGAGCGTTACGAAACAAAGAATCAGTTTCTTCAAAACTTAAAACATAGGCCAAATGATCAATGCCTTTTTTTGCTTCATCCTCATAATAAACTGAATAGCCACGTATGTTTTTTTTATTCATTTTTAAGATGTTAATAAAATGTGCAAAAGCTTTACTTGTCAAGGTTTAAGTGTTTTTGTATTATAAAGAAAAATAAGAATTTTGACAAGTATATTTTATGGCCAAAAAAGAACTAGAACAAGCCTTTGAAAAATTACCCCCACAAAACCTAGAAGCAGAAGATGCTTTATTGGGCTCTTTATTAATTGATAAAGAGGCGGTTATTAGAGTAGCAGACACAATTGAATCACAAGATTTTTATAAGGAAAAAAATCAAATGATTTATCAGGCGATGTTAGAGGTTTGGGAAAAGAGAGACCCTATTGATATTTTAAGTGTGGGGAATCGTTTAGAAGAAAAAGAACAATTAAAAATAATTGGAGGGAAAAGCCATTTAGCGTCTTTAGCTAATAGCGTACCTAGTTCAAGTCATGCAGATTCTTATGCTCAAATTATTAAGAAAAAATCAACTTTAAGAAAACTAATTAATTCCTCAACAGAGACTATTCAAATGGCATATCAAGAAGAGCAAGACGCTATTGAGGTTTTAGATAAGGCAGAACGAAAATTATTTTCTATTTCACAAAAATATGTCAGACAAAAATTTGTTTCTTTAAAAGACACTTTGTCAGAGGCCTTTGAGAGAATTGATGAGTTACATAAGGGAGAAAAAATAATGAGAGGTGTTCCGACTGGCTTTGTTGATTTAGATAATTCTTTAGCCGGCTTACAACCATCTGAATTAATTATTTTAGCTGCTCGACCATCAATTGGTAAAAGTTCTTTAGCTTTAGATATTGCCCGGCAAGCAGCTGTTTATCACAAAATTCCAGTTGGTATATTTAGTTTAGAAATGTCTAAAGATCATGTCAGTGATCGAATTATTTGTGCTCAGGCTAATGTCAGTCTTTGGAAGTTGCGCACAGGTCGCCTTTCTCGTAAAGATGATGATGGTGATTTTGAAAAACTCGGAAAATCTTTTGGAGATTTAGCCGAGGCACCAATCTTTGTCGATGATTCAGCTATGGCCACGCCAATTGAGATTAGAACCAAAGCTCGACGCTTACAAGCTGAACATGGCTTGGGTTTATTAATTGTAGATTATTTACAATTAATGGAAGGGGGCGCAGGTTCAAGAGAAGGAAGAGTTCAAGAGGTCTCACATATATCCCGCTCTTTAAAGGCAATCGCTAGAGAATTAAATATTCCGGTTTTGGCACTTTCTCAACTTTCACGTGCTCCAGAAGCAAGAACTCCGGCTATTCCCCGTTTGTCTGACCTAAGAGAATCTGGTTCATTAGAGCAGGATGCAGATGTGGTAATGTTTATTTATCGTAAAAGTATGGACAAGGGAATCAAGAATTGTCCAGACCATGAGAAAAATATTGCTGAAATTCATATTTCAAAACATCGCCATGGGCCGGCTGGCGTAATAGTTCGTTTATATTTTGATAGTGATACAGCGAGTTTTAAAAATTTGGAAAAGAAAATGGAAGACTTAGAGATAGAAGAAGATAAAAAAGAATTACCATTTTAAGTTAAATTATTATGCTTTATCCCCACGAAATTCAAGACTTAGTCGATGAGTTTAGTCAGTTTCCCGGAATTGGTCCCAAGACCGCACAGAGGTTTGTTTTTTATTTATTAAAAAGAAGTCCAAACACCATAGAAAGGTTTAGTCGTCACTTAAGAAATATAAAAAATGTTCGTGCTTGTACTGTTTGCGGAAATTTTTCTGGTCAAAAAATTTGTCCAATTTGTCAAGATAAAAGAAGGGATCATTCAGTCATTATTATTATTGCTCAACCTCAAGATTTAATAGCTATTGAAAAAATAGGTGAATATAAAGGGATCTATCATGTCCTAGGCGGTTTAATTGACACTGTTCAAATGAGTGGACCTGAACAGATTAGGGCAAAAGAATTAATAGAAAGACTAAGAAACTCTCAGGTCAAAGAGGTTATTTTTGCTCTTAGCTCGACAATTGAAGGAGAGGGGACAACTCTTTATTTAATTAATTTAATTAAGCAAGATCCTAAATTAACCCAGAGACTGAAATTAACTAAGATTGCTCGTGGTTTGCCCTTGGGTAGTGAAATTGAATATGCTGACGAAATCACATTAGGGGAGGCCTTAAAAACGAGGAAAATTCTTTAAATTTATGAAAGCAATATTCAAAAATTTGAAAAAAGAGTATGAGTCTCACACTAAGAATCGTCATTTGATTATCAATGATTCCAATCAGGCTCTACATCGAGCCAAACAGGCTATTTTTGCCCTGCATAGAGATGAATTTTCTCAAGCTCAAAAACTTTTACTCCAAACAGAGAAAGCTCTAATTGGTTTACAGCCTAATTTAAAAAAGGTCCCGGATTTTAAATACACAGGGGCCTACAAAGCAGCTTTAGAAGAATATTTAGAGGCGAAATTATTTTATCAAGTTTTAAAATTTGGGAAAATTAGTTCAGTAACTAGAGTTAAGGCGGGTTTTGCTGATTATCTAGCTGCTAGTTGTGATTTAACTGGTGAGTTAGTGAGGAAAATCATCCTTCTAGCCACAGAAGGAGATGTTAAAAGGGCCAGAGAATTAAAAGCGCTAATTGCTGAAATTGTTGGTGAATTAACTAAAATCGATTTGACTGGTTATTTGCGTCATAAATATGATGATGCTAAGCGTAATCTAAAAAAGGCAGAGGAGATTTTGTATGATCTTAAAGACAAGAAAAGTATAAGAAGTTAAAAGATTTATGACAAAAATTAAACTAGGTAAGTATAAACATTTTAAGGGGGGAGTTTATCAAGTACTCGGAATAGCTAAGCAGAGCGAAACATTAAAAGAATTAGTGATTTATCAGAATTTTGAGAAATCAGATTTATGGGCCCGACCAAAACTAAATTTTTTTCAAAAGGTAATAGTGAACGGCAAAGAGGTCCCAAGATTTAAATATATGGGAAAGAATTAAAGAAAATATATTTCAAGATGAAAATTATTTCATGGAATGTTAATGGAATCAGAGCTGTAGTTAAAAAAGGTTTTTTAAAATGGTTTAAAAATGTTAAAGTAGACATTCTTTGTTTACAGGAAATCAAAGCCCAAACTGAGCAAATACCTTTTAAATTAATCAAACCTGATAATTATCAGGTTTTTTTAAATCCTGCTCAGAAAAAAGGTTATGCCGGGGTAGCTGTTTATACTAAACAAAGACCCTTAAAAGTCGAAACCAAATTAGGCATGAGAAGGTTTGACAAAGAAGGAAGAATGCTCCATTTAAAATATTCTAATTTTGATTTGATTAATTTTTATCTACCTCACGGAGGGAGACAAAAAGAAAACTTAGATTATAAAATAGAAACATATCAACGTATCTTTAAGTATTTAAAAAAAATAAAAAATAAAAATATTATCTTAATAGGGGATTTTAATATTGCTCACCAGGAAATTGATTTGGCTCGGCCAAAACAAAATCAAAACAACACTATGTTTACATTAAAAGAAAGGGAGCAGATTGACAAAATCATAAAAATAGGTTTTAATGATACTTTTAGACATTTTTATAAAAAAGGAGGGTATTATACATGGTGGCCTTATTTTTATCAGGCCCGACAGAGAAATTTAGGCTGGCGTATTGACTATATTTTTGTTTCAAAAGGATTGATCTCGGAATTAAAAAAAGCCTTTATTTCTTCAAAAATTCAAGGATCAGATCATTGCCCTATCGGCATTGAATTAAATAAATCATTAAAATAATAAGAAATATATGCCTAGAATAAGTAAAGAAAAATATTATTTAGATTTAGCCAAAACTCTTGGTCAACGTTCTACTTGTTTTCGTAATAAATTAGGGGCTATTATTGTTAGAGATGAACAAATTGTAGCTACTGGTTATATTGGAGCTCCTAGAAAAACAAAAGATTGTATTGAACGTAATAATTGTTTAAGGAGACAGTTAAACATCCCCCATGGTCAGCGTTATGAAATTTGTCGATCAGTTCATGCTGAGCAAAACGCCATTATTAATGCTGCTCGAGCTGGAGTTAGTATTTTGGGTGGAGATATATATCTTTCAGGAGCAACGGCTGAAGGAAAAAAATTAGACACTTTTCCTTGTTTTATTTGCAAAAAAATGATTATTAATGCCGGGCTAAAGAGATTTATTTGTACGACTAAAGATGATAAAATCAAAGTATTTTTAATTGAAGACTGGGTTAAACAATGGCAAAAAAATGATCTAGTAAGTGATAAAGATCAATACGGTGCAGACCAAAACAAGAAATAGAGTTTCAATATTTTTGTTTTATTATTGACAAGTAAGGTAAATCACGATATCTTATAATCATGGAAAATAATAACCAAATAAAGAATAATAATCAAACAGAAGAGATTATAGGAGAAAATATAAAACCTGATTTTTGGCATTGGTATTTTCCGCGCCGGCCAATTGTCTTTTTAAGATTTCTCTTGTTTTGTTACTTTATTCAGTGGTTTATTTGGAACATAGTCACCTTTATTAATAAAGAAAATCTAGAAACTATTTTTTTCCTTCAAAAAAAATGGGAGGGGTTTGGGGGAATTACCATGGTTTTTGGTCCAATTTTAGGGACCATTTTTGTTTTAGTAACAGTTTTACCTTTAATTATGATGTGGGTTTTTTATGCTATGAGCGTGAGTAAGTGGGAAATTAAAGATCCAGCTTTAAGGATTTGGGCCGGGATCGGCATTATTATTTCGCCTTTTCTTTTCACTTTGTTTTTTATGTTTTTATCCCTGATTTTAGGGGTAGTTTATTAATTTCAAATTTATGTTAAAAAGAATTTTTATCATCATTGTCCTTTTGATTATCGTTTTTACTATCTGGTTTTTTATTTATACTCGTCCGGCAACGGCACCAACAGGTGAAAACGAATTGTTTTTAGAAAAAGGAAATTTGATACAAGAAGAAAAAAAGATTTTTAAGGAATAATTGAGAATCGCTTTCAATAAAAAAATAATATTATTTATAATAAAAAAGCCCTTGATAAAGGTTTTTTTATATATTTTTATTTGAATTTGATGTCAAAGTGTGTTAAAGTATTATCCATGTTAATTAAGGTAAAGGTTTTTCCTGGCTCAAAACAAGAAAAAATTATTAAAAAAACAGAGGACAGTTTTGAAGTTAGAATAAAGCAAAAACCTATCCAGGGTCAGGCCAATCAAGCTGTAATTAATGTTTTGTCCTTATATTTTAATGTTCCCAATAAGAGAATCAAATTAGTCAAAGGATTTAAACAAAGAAATAAACTTTTTAAAATATTAATTTAATTTATTTTAAAAATTTGGTATAATAATATCATATTAAATTTAAATATTTGCATGAAGAATAAAAATAAAATTGGCATTATTGGTGGAGGAAACTTATATCACCTCAGTTTTTTAAAAAAAGCGAAACTTAAAGATTTAACCACGCCCCATGGCAGGGCTTTTTATTATTTAATTAATAATTGTCCATTAATTCTTCGTCATGGTCCCAACCGTAATATCCCACCTCATAAAATAAATTACCAAGCAAACATTTTTGCCTTTAAAAAGTTAGGGGTAAAATATATTTTTGCTTTTAATTCAGCTGGGTCTTTAAAAAAATCTATTAAACCAGGAGAATTTTTAATTCCCCATGACTATATTAATTTTGATAATCCAAGTTTTTATGACAAACAACCTAAGCATATCACTCCTGAAATTTCTCCTAAATTGAGAAAGATTTTAACTAGAATTTTTAAGAAATTAAAATTTGATTTTAAAAATAAGGGGATTTATTTTCAGACAAAAGGACCGAGGCTTGAAACTAAAGCAGAGGTTAATTTGATTAAAAATTTTGCTGATGTCGTTGGCATGACCATGTCTAACGAGGCAACTTTATCAAAAGAACTTGATTTAGAGTACGCAACGTCGTGTTCTATAGACAATTACGCCAATGGGGTCATTAAAATGCCATTGATACAGGGACTAATTCAAAAACATGAACTAAAAATAAACAAAAGAATTGAAAAAATAATCCGAGAGATTTTAAAACTAAGATTATCATGAGTCTTTTAATTAAAAACGTATTTTTAAAAGAGAAGAAAACAGATATTTATGTTAATGACGGCAAGATTGAAAAAATTTCTCCACGAATAAACAAAAAAGCTAAACAAAAGATTGACGGCAAAGGAGAGAAGGCAGTTTTACCTGGATTAATTAATGGTCATACTCACGCAGGGATGACCCTCTTACGAGGAGCGGGAGACGACATGTCCTTAAAAGATTGGTTAGAGAAAAAAATTTGGCCTTTGGAGAAGAATTTAACCGCTAACGATGTTTATTGGGGAACAAAGCTGGCTTGTTTGGAAATGATTAAAACAGGAACTACTTGTTTTAATGATATGTACTGGTTTGAACAAGCTTCAGTACAGGCAGTTAAAGAAATGGGACTTCGTGGTATTATTGGATTAGTTCTCCTTGATTTTGATCCCAGGGGAGCAAGAGATAATTTAGAAAAGTTTTGGAAAATTTTTCAAAAGAGCAGATTTAAAACAATAAATTTTGCCATGGCCCCCCATTCTATTTATACAGTTTCTCGGGAAAATTTAATTTGGGCAAAGAAATTTGCTCAGAAAAATAATTTAATCCTACATGTTCATTTATCAGAAACAGAGAAGGAGGTTAAGGATTGTTTAAAAAAATATAAACTTAGGCCCGTTGAATATCTAGATAAAATTGGTTTTTTAAATAAGAATTGCGTCCTGGCTCATGCGATTTGGTTATCAGACAAAGAGATAAATATTTTAGCTAAAAGAAAATGTACAGTTGTTTACAATCCTTGTTCTAATATGAAATTATCTTCTGGTATTTTTCCTTATGATAAATTGAAGAGAGCTAAAATTAATATTTGCCTCGGAACAGATGGACCTGCCTCTAATAACAATTTAGATTTATTTGAAGAAATGAAAATAGGAGCGCTTTTACAAAAGGTTAATGCCATGAATCCAGTTATTGCTCCTGCTGTAGAGATGTTTAATACAGTAACAAAAAATGTAGCTAAAGCTTTAAATATAAAAATTGGTCAAGTCAAACAGGGGAATTTAGCAGATTTAATTTTAATTGATTTAAATCAAGTATCTTTAGTGCCAGGACATAATTTAATTTCTGATTTAGTCTATTCTTGTTCCGGGGATTGTGTTTCTGACGTGATTTGTCATGGTAAAATTTTAATGAAAGATCGAAAAATAAAAAACGAAAGAGAAATTCTTATTCAGGCGAAAAAAAGGGCTAAAGAATTATTAAATAAATAAAGAATTTTAATTATGGAATGCCAAAAGAAAAAGAATTTAAAAGATTGTCCTTGTACTTATCCAGGATGCGAAAAAAAAGGAATTTGTTGTGAGTGCTTAAGATATCATTTACAAAAAGATGAGCTACCAGGTTGTTGTTTTTCTTCTGTTGCAGAAGCAAGTTATGATCGTTCAATAGAAAAGTTCATTAAAGATCGCAAAAAAAGTTATTAACAGGTTAATTCATTTATTTTTTTAAAAATAAGTTTATAATAAACATATAGGTAGAGTTGTTGTTACAAAATTTTTGTAATAAATAATTACTGAAAGGTCGCAATTTAATTTGGTAAATAAAAAAATTATGGCCAAGAAAAAAGTTGTTAAAAAGAGAAAGCCTGCGAAAAGAAAAGCTGCTAAGAGAAAGCCTGCTAAGAGAAAGCCTGCTAAGAGAAAACCAGCAAAGAGAAAAGTTGCTAAAAA
>CAZQVF010000004.1:0-95364 GCA_964596735.1 uncultured Gammaproteobacteria bacterium | reverse complement strand
CTGCTAAGAGAAAGCCTGCTAAGAGAAAACCAGCAAAGAGAAAAGTTGCTAAAAAAAGAAAACCAGCCAAAAAAAGGAAAAGATAAAAGAATTAGGTTGGTGTTAAAAGATAGTTATTTGAGAAAAGAGGTTAGCCTCCAGAGTTTTAGTTCTTTTAATTTTAGACTGGCACTTTTTTAGAAAGTATGAACAAAAATTTAGTCTTACTCCTCATTTTTATATTTATTCTTCTTTTCCTAGGGATTTTACTTTTTTTGAAAACTAAGACAAATATTTTTGATCAACAATCTAATAAAAAGGGCCAGTCTATTTTTATAAAAATTAATGATTTTAATTTAGAAGTAGAAGTTGCCGAAACTTTTGGTGAAAAAGCTCAAGGGCTTTCCGGGCGTGAGCGCATTTTAGACAGCCAAGGGATGCTTTTTGTTTTTAAAACACCTGGTCGCTACCCTTTTTGGATGAAAGGAATGAAATTTCCTATAGACATTATTTGGCTTGACAAAGACTTAAAAATTGTTGAAATTAACAAAGAGGTTCAGCCAGAATCATTTCCTGAATTATTGCGTCCGTCAGCGTCTATCCAATATGTTTTAGAGGTTAAGAATGGCTGGGTTGATGAACATAATATCAAACAAGGAGATAGGTGTTCTTTGATTAATTATTAATAAGAACCCGCCTTGCAGAACCTTGAAATTAAATTTTATTGTATAAATAATAATGTAATTTAATAATAAAATCATGTTAGAAAAAAATATTACTGTTTTAAGCCAATACAGTTTACTTGATAATAATTTAGAAAATGTTTTACAGGCAGTTATTGTTTTTTTGATATTAATTGGCTTATTCAAGCTTTTTCAAAGATTTATTTTGAAAAGGTTAAAACAACTAGCTAAAAGAACTAAAAGCGATGTCGATGACACTTTAATTGAAATTTTCCAGTCGATTAAACCCCCATTTTATTCATTTTTAGCTTTTTATTTGGCTTTTCAACTTTTATTTTTTGGGGATTTCATTCAAAAAATAATCAGCGTGGTGCTGATTATTTGGGTTTTTTACCAGATAATTATTGCTGTTCAGATTTTTATAGACTATCTCATTAAAAGGCTTTTAAAAAACGAAAACGCACCGGGAACAAAAGCGGCTTATCAAATGCTTGGTAAAATATTAAAAGGTGTTTTATGGGTTTTTGGCGTTCTTTTGGTCTTATCTAATCTGGGGATTAATGTGAATTCTTTACTAGCTGGGCTAGGCATTGGTGGAATAGCGGTTGCTTGGGCTGTTAGAGGTATTATGAGTGACCTCCTTTCTTCGTTTGCTATTTATTTTGATAAACCATTTGTTGTAGGAGATTTTATAGTTGTTGATAAACATATGGGTGTGGTAAAGAAGATAGGAATTAAAACTACAAGAATACAAGCTTTACAAGGGGAAGAAATTGTTTTTTCTAATGCGAAATTAACATCTGCTCAAGTTCAAAACTTTAAAAAATTAAAAGAAAGAAGAATAAACTTTTCTTTTAATGTTCCTGGACAAACATCAACAGTTAAGTTAAACAAGATTTCCAAAATAATAAAAGAAATAATTAAATCAAATAAATTAGCTCGTTTTGAAAGGGTCCATTGCACAGAATTTAATAAATCAAACCTTGTTTTTGAAGTTGTTTATTATATGCAGACGGCTGATTTTATAAAGTATAAAGACTGTCAACAGGAAATAATTCTCAAAATTAAAGATGCCTTTGAAAAGCAGGGGATTTCACTAATTTAATAATATGGAACAATTTTTAATTGAAAATCCTTGGGTTATATGGCTGGCTATTGTCTGGACTATTCCCTGGAAGGGGGTAGCTCTTTGGCGTGCTGCTAAATTAAATCATAAATGGTGGTTTATTGCCCTTTTGATTGTTAATACTCTGGCAGTATTAGAAATTCTTTATATTTTTATTTTCAGCAAAATCAAAAAAAAACAAAAAAACTAAAGAATTGATTTTTTAAATCAAGCAGGTCAGTTAATCTGACCTGTTTATATTTATGATTTTTTGTTAAAATAAAACAATGCAAAGTTTTACAGAGAAAGTCTATTCAGTGGTCAAAAAGATTCCCAAAGGCCAAACAATGACCTATAAGGAGGTTGCAAAAAGAGTTGGCAAAATCAAAGCTTGTCGAGCTGTTGGCAATGCTCTTAGTAAAAATATTAATCCAAAAGTTCCCTGTCATCGAGTTGTCTGTTCAAATGGACAAATAGGGGGATATAGATTGGGAAAGAAAAGAAAAAAACAGATTTTAAAAAAAGAGGGCATAGTTTTTAAATAAACATTTTAATAGTACAATAATCATGGAAGTAATAGAGATCTGTGAGAAAGATATTTGGAATAATTTTATTTTTTCTCATACAAAGAAAACAGAAAGTGAATTTTTACAATCATGGGAATGGGGAATATTTCAAAAAAAAATAGGCCGAAAAATTTGGTTTTTAGCAGTTAAAAATAAAGAACAAATTATAGGACAAGCTTTAATTATCAAATATAGTTTACCTTTCGGAAAAAGCTATTTTTATTGTCCACGAGGACCAATTTCTCTATCTTTGAGTAAAGAAATTTTTCAAGAATTAGTTAAAAAAATTAAAGATCTAGCCAAGAAAGAAAAAGCTATTTTTTTCCGCTGGGACCCGAAGGATGATAAGTTTAACTTCAGAGGTTTTACTAAAATTAAAGATTTTCAACCTTCAAAAACCATAATTTTGGATTTAAAAAAACCAGAAACAGAACTTTTAAGAGAAATGCATGCAAAAACTCGTTACAATATTCGGTTGGCACAAAAACATGGCGTTAAAGTATTTAAAAGTAACGAAGAAAAATATTTAAATATATTTTTAGATACATTGCATCAAACATCTGAACGGGAAAAATTTAAAATTTATCCTGATAATTACTATAAAAAACTTTTAAACGCCGAATCAAAATTCGCTACTCTATATTTAGCCGAGTACCAAAATAGAATTTTAGCCGTTCATCTGTTAATATTTTTTAATCACACAGCAACATATCTTCATGGAGCCTCTTCAAGAGAGCACAAAGAAGTAATGGCGCCTTATTTATTACACTGGCAAACAGTCCAGCAGGCCAAAAAAGAAAATATTTATTTTTATGATTTCTGGGGGATAGACAAAAAGAAATGGCCTGGGGTAACCCGCTTTAAAGTAAATTTTAAAGGTCAAAAATTTTCTTATCCTGGAACATTTGAACTGCCATTATCAAAATTTTGGTACACTTTATATAAATTATCTAAATTATGCTTTCGTTTATTCTAACTACGCTTTTTTTGCTGACTTTAGCCCCTGTTTTTCCTCAGGCAATTTTTTTAGACCAAGCAGTTAATGTCAGATCACATATTAATATAGATGCTCCTTATTCTTCGGGTCCAGAATTAACAGCCAAAAGCGCTTTAACAGTTAATTTAGAAAATGGAGAGGTCTGTTTTAGTAAGAATTCAACAAAAATTTTGCCTATTGCTAGTATAACCAAATTAATGAGTGCCCTGATTTTTTTAGAAAATACAACCCAGGAATGGGATGAAAGAATTTTAATCCAAAAAGAAGATTTAATTATTAGTTCAGAATCAAGTAGCGACCTTGAACCGGCTGGACTTAACATTAAGGCAGGCCAAAGCTTAGAGTTAGAAGATATTTTTATAGCTGGATTAATTAGATCAGCAAATGATGCAATGAGAATTTTAGCCCGTTTAGTTAGTTTATCTTCAGGTAAAAATTTTGTTGATTTAATGAAGGAAAAAGCTCAGCTTTTGGGCATGAACGACACTGTTTTTATAGAACCAACAGGATTAGACGTCGGTAATCAGTCTACAGCCGAGGACCTGGTGAAGTTGATCCTAGAGACAATGAAGCACGATGAAATTAGAGAAGCTTTAAAAATTAGGACTTATGATTTTCCTGTTTTTGACGCAAATGGCCAGAAGAATTATCAGCGGGTTTGGAACACTGATAAGCTTTTGGGGAGTTTTGTTAATCTTACAGGAGCAAAAACTGGCTATTTAGAAGAAAGTGGTTATTGTTTTGCTGGTTTAAGTAATTATAAGGATAAGCAGTTAGTAGTCATACTTTTGGATGCAGCAACTGATCAAGATCGCTTTCAAGAAGCAAAGAGTCTTATTTGGTGGTCAGCAGAGAATTGCCAGAATATTCTAAAGTGATAAAATACTATTATGGGCTTTGAGTTAAAAACGATTTTATTAGCCATGACGCCAATTAATGAATTAAGAGGAACCATTCCCTTGGCTGTCGGTCTTTGGCATCTATCACCATTAAAAGCATTTTTTTTGGCTGGCTTAGGCAATATGATTCCTGTTTTTTTCTTGCTTTGGTTTTGGAAATATTTGGCTGGATATTTAATGGAAAAAAGCAAGACAATAAAACAGCTTTTTAATTGGTTATTTAAACGAACACGACAACGTTTTTATAAAAAGCATTCAGCTTATGGAGATATAGCCCTGATTTTATTAGTGGCCATTCCCTTGCCTTTTACAGGTGCTTGGACAGGAACAGTAGCCGCTTTCCTTTTTGATATTCCATACAAAAAAAGCCTGGGTTTAATTTTTATTGGAGTTGCTATTGCTGGTTTAATCGTCACTTTAGCTACACTTGGTTTTATTTCGATTATTTAAAATTATATGAGAAAATCAATTATCATTGCCAATTGGAAAATGCAACTTTCATTTCAAGAAGCTAGAACCCTAGCAAAAGAAATTTTAGATCGGTTAAAGAAAATTGAAAGAAGAGAGAAAAGGTTAATTGATTTTAATTTAGTCTTATGCCCCCCATTTATGAGCCTACCAGAAGTTTCTAAAATTTTTGGTCCTAAAAAGGACATACTTTTATGTGGAGCCCAAGATTGTTTTTGGGAAGAAAAAGGCGGATTTACAGGAGAAGTTTCACCTAAACGTTTAAAAGAATTAGGCTGTACCTATGTTATTATTGGGCATTCAGAGAGAAGACAGATTTTAAAAGAAACAGATGAGATGGTTCACAAAAAAGTCAAAGCTGCTTTAAAAGCGGGTTTAATTCCAATAATATGTGTTGGCGAGACCAGAAACCAAAGAGACAGAGGGCTTAAGGAACAGGCAATAATTAATCAGGTTTCAAAAGCCTTAGATGGCATTAGTTTAAAGGCTAATCAGAAAATTATTATTGCCTATGAACCGGTTTGGGTCATAGGTTCTGGTTGGGCAATTGAACCAGTCGAGGCTGGATATATGTGTAAAATAATTCACCAAAGAATGATTGATTTATATGCCCTACCCTTTGTTCGCAATAATATTCGTCTGGTTTATGGTGGAAGTGTTGATTCAACAACAATTAAATCATTTATTGATCAGGAAAGAATAGATGGGGTTTTGGTCGGAGGAGCAAGTTTAAAACTAAAGGAATTTATTAAAATGTGTGAGTTAATTTTAAAATAAAATGTTAGTCCATATTAAAAAACTTATTCAGCAAGCCAAAAAAGAAAAATACGCCCTAGGGGCTTTTGATACTTTTAATTTAGAGACAACATTGGGCATTACAGAGGGGGCCAAACAAGCCAAAAGGCCTATTATTCTTCAGGTTACTCCAACAACGATTAAATATGCGGGGATAGAATCAATATCTCACCTAATTAGAACTGTTGTTCAAAATCAAGCTGAAAATATTCCGATTGCTCTCCATCTTGACCATGGAAAAACATTTTCCGATGTAGTAGAATGTATTAAAGCTGGTTTTTCTTCAGTAATGATAGATGCTTCTAACTTGCCTTTTAATAAAAATATTGTTTTGACAAAAAAAGTTGTTCAATATGCCCATCAACACAATATTTGGGTCCAAGGAGAACTTGGTAAGGTGTTTAAGGGCAAACAAGGATATGATAGATTAATCAATAGACCAGAAGATTTTTTAACTGATCCAGATCAGGCCCAGGAATTTGTTAAAAAAACAAAAATTCATACTTTGGCCGTAGCCATTGGAAATATTCACGGACCCTATAAACTAAAACACGGCGTTCCCAGGCTTTTTTTATCTAGATTAAAGGAGATTCAAAAAAAAGTTAATGTTCCATTGGTTTTGCACGGAGCCTCAGGTATATCATCGGCTCAGATAAAAAAAGCAATTTCTTTGGGAGTCAGGATTGTTAATATTGATACAGAAATCAGAATGGCTTTTAAACAAGGATTAACCCAATCTCTAAAAGCGAACAAGAAAGAATATGATCCAAGAAAGATTCTTTTTCCAACAATTAAAAACGTCGAGAAGATAGTTAAGAAAAAAATATTAATTTTTAGTCTTTCTAAAAAATAGTTTTTATGTTGATAAATATATTATTACTAATAGTTATTTTTTTATCCCTAATTGGCATTGCTATTATTATTAGTAGGAAATTTTTTTCTTTGGCAAATATTAATTTAGAGCAGGTTCCTGAAGAAAGGGCAGCAAGGATAAAAAAAGATTTATTGGAAAAAAAGTTTATTCGTCAGATTGGAGAATTAAAAAATAAGTTAAAAGAAAAAGAAAAAAATTTAAAAATTTATTTGAAAACAGGGATAGATTTTTTAGAAAAAATAGAAGAAAAAATAAAGCCAAGAATAAAATCAGGCTTGATTTTTTTGAAAAACAAGCTAAAATTTATTAAAAACAAGATAATGCCCAGGTAGCTCAGTTGGTCAGAGCATTTGCATGGTAAGCAAAGGGTCAGCGGTTCGAATCCGCTCCTGGGCTTTGCGGGTGGGTAGCAAAGTGGACAAATGTAGCAGACTGTAAATCTGCTGGCTTCGGCCTTCGTAGGTTCGAATCCTACCCCACCCATTTTGCCAGGGTAGCTCAGGGGCAGAGCAACTGTTTTGTAAACAGTCGGTCGGGGGTTCGAATCCTCTCCCTGGCTAATTAAGATTAAAAATTCAAAACTATGTCGATTAAAGATAAATTAGTAAAATTAGAATGTACTGAATGTCATCGCATTGGCTATTACACTCAGAAAAACAAGAAAAAGCTTAAGGACCGTTTGGAACTTAAAAAATATTGTCGTTGGTGTAGAAAACATACACCACATAAGGAAACAAAATAATTTTTACAATAAACATTTGACATTTTGTTCTTTTACAATATAATATAGTTATATAACTATTAGTATTGTTCAATTATGACTTTAAGTTCAGAAAAGAAAAGAAAAGCCTTTAATTTAAGGAAAAAGGGTTATTCCTTAAAAGAAATTTCAGATAATTTAGGCATTGCAAAGAGCACCTCTTCTTTGTGGTTAAGAAATTTTCCTATTTCGCTAAAAATAAAGAAAAAATTATTAGAGAAACAAAAAAATGGGAGAGAAAAAGGGATTTTATTTAGTGTTAAAAAAAAGGAAATAAGCGAAAATTTTGCTAAAAAAGAATCTATTAAAACTCTACAGAACATCAATTTAAATAAGAATTATTGTAGGCTTATTTGTGCTCTTCTTTATTGGTGCGAAGGAGGAAAATATGATAATGGTGTTTTTTTTACCAATTCTGATCCCAAAATGATAAGACTTTTTTTAAAACTATTTAGAAAATCTTTTGTTTTAGATGAAAATAAATTTAGAGTTTGTTTACATTTACATAAATACCATTTTTCTAAAAAACAAATAGAATATTGGTCTAATTTAACCAATATTTCTAAAAAACAATTTACAAAACCCTATCAGAAAAATAACACAGGAAAAAGGGTCAGAAAAAACTATCAAGGTTGTGTTTCAGTAAGGTATCATGATGTGAATATTCTTCGTCAGATTCAAGCAATTATTAATACTTTTATTATAAAGATGGGTCCGTAGCTCAATCTGGCAGAGCAGCACTCTCCAAAAGTGAAGGTTGCACGTTCGAGTCGTGCCGGACCCGTTTTTTTGTTATGCTTTACTTGTTTAAAAAAAATTAGTATAATTTGATAATAAGATAATTATACCTTTCGAATTTCAAGGTTCTTGAGCGTAGTGAAAGGTTCTTATAACTGTTTATTATGGCTGATTATTATGAAATATTAGGGATTAAAAAAGATGCTTCTGATCAAGAAATTAAAAATGTTTTTCGTCGTTTAGCTCATAAATATCATCCTGATAAGGCTGGAGGAAACGCTGAGAAATTTAAAGAAGTTAACGAAGCCTATCAAATACTCTCCGATCCAGAAAAAAGAGCCATGTATGATCAATATGGGCCTGCTTTTAGTCAAGCCCAAGCAAAAGGGGGAGTGGGGGGTTTTGATAATTTTCGCGATTGGGCCACTTATGCTGAAGCCATGAAGGGACAGAAGACAAATATTGATTTTGAAGATATTGGCTTTGGCGATCTGGGTAATATTTTTTCAGATTTTTTTGGGTTTGGTCAATCTCGGGCAAGTTCAAGAGTTCAGAGAGGAGAAGACATTGAAATACAAATGGCCATTGATTTTCGAGAGGCCGTTTTTGGTACAGAAAAAGAAATTAGATTAGAACGATATATAAAATGTAAAAAATGTGAAGGGGAAGGGATAGAGCCAGGCAGTAAGCTTATCACTTGTCAGACTTGTCAGGGTCAAGGGCAGATTGCCCGGGCATTGGGGCCTTTTCAGACCGCTACAATTTGTCCAGAATGCCATGGAAAAGGAAAAATTCCAGAGAAAAAATGTAAAAAATGTCAGGGTCAGGGTCGTGAAAAAAGTTTCTCAGGTATAAAGTTGAAAATACCCGCTGGAATTAATCATGGTCAAACAATCAGATTAAGCGAACAAGGTGGTGCCGGACAAAGCGGGGCTCACAGCGGTGATTTATATGTAACTATTTTAGTTCGACCTGATTCTAAGTTTAAACGTCAGGGAAATAATATCCTTTCGGAAGAAGAAATTTCTATCTCCCAAGCTGTTTTAGGAGGTGAGATTGAAGTAGAAACAATTCATGGACCAGTAAAGTTAAAAATTCCTTCAGGAACCTCAGATGGACAGGAAATTCGTTTAAAAGGAAAGGGCGCTTCAACGGTTTCTAGTAATATAGGATTTAACAGGGGGAGTCAAAAAGGATATCAGATTATTAGAATTAGAATTAAGATTCCCAAACATTTAAATAAAAAACAAAAGAAATTATTGCAGGAATTAGAAGAGCAAGGTTTATAGCTTGAATTTTGACTTGTTAGTTTTAAAATGTTAAAATAAATGTTGTCACATGGACCTTACTATTAATTTAAATTTTCTGTCTTTCTTATTTGGTGGGAATATTTTTTATTTTATTCGCCAATTTTTCATTCTAGTAATTATTCTTTTAGTTTTATTGATCATCTTGCGAATTTGTTGGAAACATTGGCTAGATCGCAGACAAAAACAATATTTAGCTGCCCAAAAATATATTTTATTAGCTATTGATGTTCCTCGAGATAATCAGCAAGGCCCAGAAGCAGTAGAAAGATTTTTTTCTCATTTGACTGGTATAAAAATTCAACCAACTTGGCGGGAAAAATATTTTGAAGGGCAAAAACAATTGGACATTTCTTTGGAAATTATTAGTTTAGAAGGTCAAATCCGTTTTTTAATTTATACTCCAACCCAATTCCGTGATTTAGTCGAGGCAGCTATTTATGCCACTTATCCTGGGGTGGAGATTTATGAATTTGATGATTATACTAAAGAAGTTCCAAATGAATTTCCTAATGATGAATATGATCTTTGGGGAGCAGACATTGGTCTGTATAATAAAAATCCTTTCCCAATAAGGACTTATCCTAATTTTGAACACGGCTTGAGCAAAGAGTTAAAAGATCCAATGGTTGATCTTTTAGAGATTTTGGGGAAATTACAAAAAGGGGAACAAGTTTGGATCCAATTTGTTATCAAGCCAGCTGGAACAGAGTTAAAAGAACAAGGAGAAGTAATTGTCAAAAACATGATGAGCGAAAAAGTTGATTCATCCGAGAATATAATTGATAAAACATCTCATGCTGTGGTGAAACTAGGACAGGAGGTTTCAGATTTTACAGCAGATACTTTAGGAGTGTTTTTTCCTACTGAAGCAGAAAAGAAAAAAGAGGAAAGAAAGATTATTTCTCCAGGAGAAAGAAGAATAATTGAAGCCGTTCAATTCAAGATAGCTAAGATTGCTTTTAACACAAGGATTAGGTTAATTTATATAGCAGAAAAACAGGTTTTTAGTAAGGACAGAGGAGTAATCGGAGTCTTAAGTGCTTTTCATGCAGTTAATACCCTGGATATGAATGGCCTAGAGCCAGAGAAAAAAACAGTGACCCCTCAGCGACCTCGAAAGACGGAGGGTAAAAAAACAGCTATTATCAGGGCTTATCAAAAAAGAGCCCGTTATTGGAAGGCAGAACCAAAAGGATTAACAAGAATTTTAAAAAGTATAGCCAAGTTTTTAACTATTAAATTTTCAGGAAGCAAGAAAAAGAATATTTTAAATATTGAAGAATTGGCCACTCTTTATCATTTTCCAGTAGTCAGCGTTAGCCCTCCCTTGATTAAGAAAACTGGAAGTAAGAGAGCAGAGCCACCATTTGGTTTGCCAGTTAAATAAAAATAATTACACGAGATATGTCTTTAGGAAGCCTTTTTATTGTTAGCACGCCCATAGGTAATTTAGAAGATTTTAGCTTTAGATCTTTGGAAACATTAAAACAAGTAGATTTAATCCTATGCGAAGATACACGAAAAACAAGCAGGCTTTGTGCTCATTATCAAATAAAAAAACCCTTACTCAACTATCACCAACATTCAAAAGTTAATAAAGTTAATCAAATTTTTAAATTATTAGAACAAGGAAAAAATTTGGCTCTAGTTTCTGACGCTGGCACACCAGGTATTTCTGATCCAGGTAATAAATTGGTAGAGATGGCTCAAAAGAAATTTAATGATTTAAAAATAATCCCCATTCCTGGACCATCAGCCGTTATCACCGCCTTAAGTGTTTGTGGTTTTCCTGCAGATAAATTTATTTTTTTAGGATTTTGCCCACAAAAAAGGGGAAGAAAAAAGTTTTTTCAACAAATTGCTCAAGCAACATATACAGTTGTTTTTTATGAATCACCTTATCGAATTTTAAAGACCTTGACAGAATTAAATGAATTTCTTAAATTAGATAACCAACAAATCTTTGTTGGTCGAGAAATGACAAAGAAATTTGAAACTATTTATCGAGGAGAAATTAATCAAGTATTAGAGAGCATAAAAAAAGATAAATTAAAAGGCGAGTTTACAATTGTTGTTAGAGCAAAAATATAAATTAGAAATATGTCTAAATTTTATGTCACCACTCCAATATATTACGTTAATGCCAAGCCTCACTTAGGCGGGGCTTATACTACTTTAGCCGCAGATGTCTTGGCTCGTTGGCATAGAATGAAAGGGGAGAATACATTTTTTCTAACAGGGACAGACGAGCATGGAGAAAAAATTGCTAAGGCGGCCAAAGAGAAAAAGATTACCCCACGACAATTATGTGATCAAAATGCAGCTAAATATGAACAGGTTTGGGATACCTTAAAGATATCTTATAATAAGTTTATTAGAACAACTGACCCTGTTCATGAAAAAATGGTGGCTAAGGTTTTTAAACATCTCATTGACAAGAAATTAATTTATAAAGGAACCTATAAGGGACTTTATTGTGTTGGTTGCGAAAGATATTATACTGTTAAAGAATTAGTTGGTGGGAAATGCCCAATTCATCAAAAAAAGGCAATTACTATTTCAGAAGAGTGTTATTTTTTTAAATTATCTAAATTCCAAAATCGTTTACTTAAATTAATCAAAAACAATAAATGGGTAATTGAGCCGGAAGAGAGAAGAAATGAGGTGCTAGGATTTTTAAGAACAGAGAAGCTGGAGGACTTAGCCTTTTCTAGAGAAAAAGTTGAGTGGGGTATTGCCGTGCCTGGGGACAGTTCTCAAACAATTTATGTTTGGATAGATGCTTTGTTAAATTATTTGTCAGGAATTGGCTGGAAAGGCCAGGTAGGCAAGTGGCCAAAAGACTGGCCCCCAGAAGTTCAATTAATTGGCAAAGACATTCTAAGATTTCATGCTATTATCTGGCCGGCGGTTCTTTTAAGTTTGGGAGCTCCTTTACCAAAGAAACTTTATGCTCATGGCTTTTTTACAATTGGCGGGAAGAAAATGAGTAAGTCTTTGGGTAATGTTCTTGATCCCGAAGAGTTGGCAATGACCTTTGGGACAGATGCAATCCGTTGGTTAATGCTTTCTGCTTTTCCTTTTGGTCAAGACGGAGACATTTCACAGTCCAAATTTTATGATAAATATAATACAGATCTATCTAATGGTTTAGGCAATTTATTAAGAAGGGTTTTGACCTTGGCTTTGAAAAATAAAAAGAAATTTTTACCACCTAAAAAAGTTGACACAAGCTTTAAACAACAGATAGGTTTGGTTTGGCAAAAATATGAAAGATCTCTTAATCAATTGAAATTTGAAACGGCTATAGCAAGTGTTAATGATTTAGTCAGTTTTTGTGACAAGTATATTGATCACAAACAACCTTGGCAATTATTTAAGAAAGACCTTGCCGAATATCAGATAGTCTTGTATAATCTTTTAGAAGGGCTACGTCATCTTGCTTGGTTGATTCAGCCTTTTATGCCAGAAAAAAGTAATCAAATTTTTCAAAGCCTGGGAATCTTGGGACAGGAAAAGAAAAAACCTTTAGCCAAAGGACAGGTGTGGGGAAAGACAGAGTTTAAAAAGATTACTTCAGGTGAAATATTATTTCCAAAATTATGAGTTTTTTTGATTTAATTTTATTATTACTCTTGTTCGGCTTTGTTTGGTTTGGTTTCTGGAATGGATTAATTCGAACACTTGGAGGAATAATCGGACTTGTTTTGTCAGTCTTCGTTGCTGGACAATGGTATGAGGTTGTGGCTTTAAAGTTATTACCCCTTTTGAGTGATAATTTAAGTTTAGCCCGCTTATTATCTTTTATTCTTCTTTTTATTATTACTCAGTTTATTATTATTTCTTTACTTAAGGTTATAAATAAAATTTTTAGTTTGCCTGTTTTAAATATTTTTAATCGTTTAGGAGGTGGCCTTTTCGGTTTAATTGAGGGTGGGCTAATTTTAGGCTTAGGTTTATATTTTTCAACCAAACTTGCCCTGATTTCTAGCTGGGGAGAACTATTGAACAATTCAAATGTTGCTCCAGCCCTGATATCTTTTGGTAAAATTTTGCAACCTCTTTTACCCCAAGTCTTAAAACAAATTCAGTCGTTAATATAATAAATTTATTTTTATCACCCAAACATATTTGATGGGGTGGTAAAATTTTTTACCATAAAAACATGAAACAACAAATAATTAGAATAAGAAGAAGGAACGGTCGTTTAGCTAAATTTGATCAAGAAAGAATTACTACAGCAATTTATCAGGCCGTTACAGCTGTCTCTGAAGAAGATGGCAAATTATCCCAAAAATTATCTAACCAAGTAGTTAAAATACTTAATAGGCGCTTTAAAGGGAGGGTTCCAACCGTAGAAGATGTTCAAGACGTTGTTGAAGAAGTTTTAATTCGGGCTGATTTAACAGAAATTGCCAAGGCTTATATTATTTATCGCGAACAAAGGAGGAAGCTTAGAGAGACTGTTAAGGTTACCAATGAAAGCCTGGGCATGGTGGATCAATACTTAAAAGAAGTTGATTGGGAGGTAAAGGAAAATGCCAATATGACCTACTCTTTACAAGGGTTAAATAACTATATTTCTAATGGAGTAACAAAAAGATATTGGTTTGAAAAAGTTTATCCCTTAGAAATTAGAGAAGCGGCTGAGGGAGGAGATTTTCATATTCATGATTTGGGAATTTTAGCTCCTTATTGTGTTGGATGGAGTCTAGAGGACATATTGCGCAGAGGATTCACCGGTGTTTATGGTAAAATTTCTTCAAAACCAGCCAAACATTTAAGGGTAGCGCTGGGTCAGTTAGTTAACTTTTTTTACACGCTTCAGGGAGAAGCAGCCGGAGCGATTGCTGTTTCTTCTTTTGATACTTTTTTAGCTCCTTTTATTCGTTATGACAAGTTAACTTATCCGCAGATAAAACAGGCCATGCAAGAGTTTATTTTTAATTGTAATGTGCCAACTCGAGTTGGGTTTCAATGTATGTCTGAGGATACAGAGATTTTAACTAAAGATGGGTGGAAAAAATATAACCAAATTAAAAAAGGAAACATAATTGCCACTTTTAATATTGAGAAAGGTTTTATTGAATATCTGCCAGTTAATAGTGTTTTTGCTAAAAAGTATAAGGGGATAATGTATAATTTAAAAAATAGAATCAGTGACCAATTGATTTCTCCAGAGCATAGGGTGGTGAGAAGGATGTTTAATTCAGATAATTATATCTTAGAGAAGATAGAGAAGGTTTTGGATTTAAAATCGCCATTTATGGTGCCGGTGGGAAGTGAAGGAAATATTTTTGGCGATAACAAATTAGATGAAGATTTAGTTAAATTGATAGCTTGGTTAATAGCGGAAGGAACCGTAGATAAAAGCGGACGAGGAAGTGGAAGGGTTAGTATTTACCAATCAAAAGAAAAAAACCCCGGGGGTTATAAAGAGATTATTTCTTTATGTCGGGATTTAAATTTAAAGTACACTGAAAGAACACAGAAGGGACTAGGGGTCGATTGTAATGTTATTCGATTTGATGCAAATAGTACTAGAAGAATTTTAAAGTATTTTAATAGTAGTAAGAATAAGGGTATTAAATTTATTCCAGACAGTATTTTCAATTCAGACGTAGAAACTTCAAGGTTATTTCTAGAAACATATATTAAGGGCGATGGACATGAGGGGTGTAAAATAACAACCACTGAAGAAGAAATTAAAGATGGTTTACTTCAAGTTATAGTTAATGCTGGTTATGGCGCTACGGTTTCGGTTCGCAAACCTGATAATGATCTGTCAAAGAAAGATAGATATATTATTAGACTTATTAAACATAAAGATACTTATATAAACAAAGTTAAAAAAGTTAGTTATCAAGGGATAATTTGGTGTCCAAATACAGATAATGAAACAGTTATTGCTAGGAGGAACGGAAAAGTCTTTATTACGGGGAATACACCTTTTACTAATGTTACTCTTGATTTAATTCCGCCTAAAAATTTAGCTAAGTTACCAGTGATTATTGGAGGAAAGACCCAAAAAGAAAAATATGGAGACTTTCAAAAAGAAATGGACTTGTTTAGCAAGGCTTTTTATGAAGTAATTATGGAAGGAGATTCCACTCAGAGGGTTTTTACATTTCCAATTCCAACCATCAATATTACTAAAGATTTTGATTGGGGTAATCCTAATTACAAATCAATATGGGAGTCTACGGCTAAGTATGGAATTAATTATTTTTCTAATTTTATTAATTCAGAATTAGATCCAGAAGACATTAGAAGTATGTGTTGTCGTTTAAGGCTGAACAATAAAGATCTTCACCACCGAGGGGGAGGACTTTTTGGCGCTGCTCCCTTAACTGGTTCAATCGGGGTGGTAACCATTAATCTTCCGCGAATTGGCTATTTAGCTAAAACAAAGAAAGAGTTTTTTAATAAATTAGAAAATTTAATGGATTTAGCCAGGGAAAGCTTAGAAATAAAAAGAAAAACTTTGGAAGATTTTGTTGAAAAAGATCTTTATCCTTATTCAAAATTTTATCTATCTGATATTAAGAAATTAAGAGGGCAATATTGGGCAAATCATTTTTCAACTATTGGCTTAGTGGGAATGAACGAAGCTTCTCTTAATTTCTTGAAAAAAGATATAATCTCAGACGAGGGACAGAAATTTGCGCAAGAGGTCCTAGACTTTATGAATCAACATCTACTTGATTATCAAAAAGAAACCAAAAACATCTATAATTTAGAAGCAACACCAGCTGAAGGAACAAGCTATCGTTTAGCTAAAAAAGATAAAGAACGTTATCCCCAGATTATTACGGCTGGAAAAGATGTTCCTTATTATACTAATTCAACCCAGCTACCAGTTGATTACAACGAAGATTTATTTAGCGCTTTGGCATTACAAGATAATTGTCAGACAAAATATACTGGAGGTACTGTTTTCCATGCTTTTTTAGGAGAAAGGATTTTTAATTCAGAATCGGTTAAAAATTTAATTAAAAAAGTCTTTGGAAAATTTCATCTCCCTTATTTTACCTTGACCCCCACTTTTAGTATCTGTCCAGAACATAATTATTTAAACGGAGAACACTTCACTTGCCCTGAATGTGGGGAAAGAACAGAGGTTTATTCAAGAATTGTTGGATATTTACGTCCTGTTCAACAATGGAATGAAGGTAAGCAAGAGGAGTTTAAACAAAGAAGAGGGTTCGTCATAAAAGAGAAATAAAAAATATTGTATGGTTTTTAGGGGATGGCAAAAAACCTCTTTGAATGAATGGCCGGGCAAAGTTTGTTCGGTTGTTTTTCTCCAGGGTTGTAATTTTCGTTGCCCCTTTTGTTATAATTATGATCTTGTTTTGAACCCAGAGAAGCTGCCTTTAATTAAAGAAAAACAAATTTTAGATTATTGTAAAAAAAACAAAGATTTACTTGACGGAGTAATGATCACGGGTGGTGAACCATTAATTCAGAAGAAAGAAGACTTAATAAGGTTTATTAAAAAAGTAAAAGGATTAGGGCTAAGAGTGGGAATAGAAACCAATGGGACTAACCCTAGAATGACAGAATTTTTAATTGCAAATGATTTGGTTGATTATTTAGCTATGGACGTAAAAGCTCCCTTAATTCAAGAGAAGTATAATCAGATAACAGGGGCAAAAGTTGATTTGAAAAAAATAAGAAAAAGTATTATAATTATTATTGATTCAAATATTGAGTCTGAATTTCGTACGACTGTTATTCCGGGATTATTAAATGAGGACGATATTTTAAAAATTGTTCAAGAAATAAAAGGAGGAAAAAAATATTGTTTGCAGCAATTTCAAAAAGGCGAAACATTAGGCCAGCTTCCGAAAATAGATGTTTATTCTCAGAAATGGTTTAAAGGGATAAAAGAAAAAATAAAAAATTTGATTGATATAGAATTAAGAATATAATTTAATTTTATGAAACAAAAAAAATTCATATTTAAAAGTTGGTCATCTTCATTAATTATAGTTGCCTTAGTTAGTTTGATTATTGGGGCTTTGGCTGGAACAATTTCTGGTTTTTATGCATCTAGTTTGTTAACAAATATAGATGGGTCTTTTTTATACCCCTTGTTACAACAAAAGATTTTGCATCAATTTCAAGATAATAAAACAGATACGACAAAAGATTTATCAACATCTATTCTTAACGAAGGACAAACAGTCACGCAGGTTGTTGAAAAAGTCAATCCCTCAGTGGTAAGTATTGTTGTTACTAAGTATGTAACCCAGTACTATGGATTGCAGGGAGCTCCTTTTGACGATTTTTTTAATTCACCCTTTTTTGAATTCTATGGACCTAATATTCCCGCACCTGAACAAGAGAAACAAAAACAAGAGGTTGGCGGGGGAACAGGCTTTGTTATCTCTTCTAAAAAGGGGCTTATTTTAACAAATAAACATGTAGTTAGCGATGCAGAAGCTGAATATACTGTTGTGACTAATGATGGAGAGAAATATGAAGCAGAAGTTTTAGCCAGGGATCCATTTAACGACATCGCTGTTTTAAAAATTGCAACTGATAATTTACCGGCGATTCAATTGGGTGATTCAGATCAATTAAAAATAGGAGAAACAGTTATTGCTATTGGAAATGCTTTGGGGGAGTATAGAAACACAGTAACAAAGGGGGTAATCAGTGGAATTAGTCGTCGAATTGTCGCTGGTGGAGCAGGGTATTCAGAAGTCTTAGAGGACGTTATTCAAACTGATGCAGCAATTAATTTTGGCAATTCAGGGGGGCCCTTAATTAATCTTCAGGGAGAGGTGATAGGTATTAATACGGCAATTAGTCGCCAGGGACAATTAATTGGATTTGCTATTCCATCAAATCAAGCCAAACAAGGGGTTGAAAGTGTGGAAAAATATGGGAAAATAATCAGGCCGTTCTTAGGGATAAGATATGTTATAATTAATCAAGAGACGGCTAAAGTGAACAAATTACCCATTGATTACGGGGCCTTAATTGTTAGAGGACAGGCAAGAACTGAATTAGCAGTTATTCCTGGTTCTCCAGCCAATAAAGCAGGCTTAGTTGAAGGTGATATTATTTTAGAGATGAATGATCAAAAAATTACAGAAAAAAGTCCCTTAGCTAAAGAGATTCGCAAACACCAACCTGGCGATGAAGTAGAATTAAAGATATATCATCAAGGCGAGGAAAAGATTATTAAAGTTATTTTAGAAGAGTATCAAGAATAATTAAAACAATGCAGGAATTAATTTCAGAATTAGAAAATTTTAAAAAGAGGCTCCGCAAAGTCGGAGACTATCTTTGACCTTGTTAAAAATAAACAAGAAATTAAAAAAATTGAAAAAGAAATGGTTGATCCGGAGTTTTGGCAGAATAGAGCCAAAGCAGAAGAAAAGTCAAAGGAGTTAGATAAATTAAAAGAAGATTTGTTTAAGTGGGAAAAAATAGAAAAATCAATAAGTGATTGTTTAGAAGTTGCTAAAATAGACAAGGATGACCAGTCAGTGAATTTAAAAAAGGAAATTGAAAAACAGTTTTCTAAAATTGAACGTCAGCTTAATGATTTTGAAAAGCTGACTTTTTTAAACAAAGAATATGACAAAGAAAATGCTTTTGTTTCTATTTTTGCTGGAGCTGGGGGAGTTGATGCTCAAGACTGGACAGAAATGCTTTTAAGAATGTATTTAAGGTTTGCTGAAAAAAAGGGATGGCCAGCGCAAATAATAGATCATTCTAAAGGAACCGAAGCAGGGATGAAAAGCGTTACCATAGAAGTTAAAGGAAGGTATGCTTATGGGTTTTTAAAAGGAGAGGCTGGTGTTCATCGTTTAGTAAGAATTTCGCCTTTTGATGCAGAACAAATGCGCCATACTTCATTTGCTTTGGTAGAGGTTTTGCCAGAGATAAAAGAAGTTGAAGTAGAAGTTAACCCTGATGATTTAAAAATTGATACTTTTTTATCTTCTGGTCCTGGTGGTCAGCATATGCAAAAGAATGAAACTGCGGTTAGAATGGTTCATTTGCCAACAAAGATTACAGTTAGCTGTCAATCACAAAGGTCACAGACTCAGAATAAAGAAAGAGCTTTGCAGATTTTAAAATCAAAACTTTTTCAATATGCCCAGGCAGAAAAAGAAGAAGAAAAAGCTCGTTTGCGTGGTGAATTTAAATCTGCTTCTTGGGGTAATCAGATTCGTTCATATGTTCTTCACCCATATCATATGGTTAAAGACTTAAGAACTGGCTATGAGACTAGTAATGTTGATGATATTTTAGATGGAAATTTAGATGAAATAATTGAAAGTTATTTTCGTTGGAAAAAAGAATAGTTTATGATTAATTTTCCAAAGATAATAGTTTGGTCAATTATTTTTTTTATTTTCGGCATTGCTTGGGGCTCTTTTTTACCAGCCCCATTTTTTATTTTTCCAAGCATATTTTTACTTATTTTAATATTTTGGTTTTTAATCAAGCCAAAGTATTTAATTAAAAACATTTGGTTGGTTGTTTTTGTTTTGTCTTTTTTTATTCTCGGGATTTGGCGCTATCAAATAAGTTTTGATCAAATAAACGAGAATCACATTTCTTTTTACAACGGAGAGAAAATTGTTTTTCAGGGAGAAATAGTTAAAGAACCAGATGTCAGAGTAAATAAGGTAAATCTGACCATTAGTCAGATTATTTTTCAAGATAAAATTATTAAGGGAAGTGTTCTGGTTTCTACTCCCCTTTATTCTGGTTATCAATTAAATGATTTTTTACAAATTGAATGTAAATTAAGCCAGCCAGGAATAATTGAGGACTTTAATTATCATGAATATTTGGCCCGTTATGATATCTATTCAACCTGTAGTTGGGCAAAAATTAAGGTTTTGGAAAAGGGAGACAATCAAGGAATTTATTCAAAAATTTTATGGTTTAAAAACAAAACTAAAAATTCAATTAATACTTATTTTACTGAACCGCAAGCAAGTTTTATTTCGGCATCTTTACTTGGTTTAAAGCGCCAGATTCCTCAAGAGGTTAGAGACTGGTTTAGTCGATCTGGGATTTCTCACGTTTTAGCAATTTCTGGATTACATATTTCGATTTTAGCTCAGTTAATTATGATTTTTTGCACCAGTGTTTTACTAATTCGTCGGCAAAAGGCTTTTTACCCCACTCTTATAATTATTATTTTATTTGTTCTTTTAGCCGGGGCTCCGGCTTCAGCCGTAAGGGCAGCCATTATGGGCCTGGGTTTAATTTGGACACAGAAAATTGGCCGACCCCAAGCAGGGAAAAGAATAATCATTTATGCCGCCGCAATAATGTTATTGATTAATCCAAAACTTTTAAAGGCTGATATTGGATTTCAACTCTCTTTTATGGCTGTTTTTGGTTTAAGTTTGCTCCCAGAATATTTTAATCAATTCTTTAAAAAAATCCCTAATTTTAGGATTTTTCCTTTACGCCAATATTTATCAGCCAGTTTAAGTGCGCAGATTTTTGTTTTACCATTAGTCTTATATTACTTTGGAAACCTTTCATTAATTGCTCCCTTAACTAATGTTTTGGTTTTGTCAGTTATGCCCTTGATTATGATTCTAGGTTTTTTATTTGCCTTAGCCGGTTTGATTCATTTTTGGTTAATGAAAATTATTTTTTACCCCCTTTGGTTATTATTAACCGCTGTTGTTTTGATTGCCAAAATAGGGGCAAATATTCCAGGCTTATCTTTTGTTTTTGCTGATTTTCCTTTATTTTTAGTAATTGTTTTATATATTTTAATTATTTTTTGGTTAATAAGAACCTTGCGCTTCGCTCAAGAACCTTGAAATTAAAAAACATTTTAATTATAAAAATTAAAAAAAATGAAGATCAAGAAATTTAAAATACTTATTTTCACCATTGGCATACTTTTATTAATTAATTTAATTATTTTAGGTTATTGGTTTGTTTTGTTTAATGGAAATGTTTCTGAAGATAATTTAAGAGTGGTTTTTTTCAATATTGGACAGGGAGACGCCGCCTTAATTCAGACACCTCAACAAAATATTCTAATTGATGGTGGTCCAGACAAGAATATTATTTATAAACTGGATCAATATATCCCTTTTTATAATCGAGAAATAGATTTGATGATTTCAACTCATTTGGACTCAGATCATTTAACGGGTTTGATTGAAGTTTTAAAACGCTATTCAGTTGAGAAAATTATAAGCAATGGATTAAAGAATTATGACTCAATGGCATTAGAATGGGAGAGGGTGATCCAAGATAAGAATATTCCCCAACAGATAGTTGACCTTCCCCTAAGCATTGAATTAGATAGTCAAACATTAATGGAATTCTTATGGCCCAGTCAAGATTTAATCAATGAATCAAAGGGCGATGACAATTTTACCTCTTTGGTCTTTAAATTAATTCACGGAAATAATAAATTTTTATTTACTGGAGACGTACCCAAAGAAGTAGAAGAAGTATTAGTGGCAACAGAGAAAGATTTAAAGGCAGATGTTTTAAAGGCTGGTCATCATGGTTCAAAATATTCTTCAACTAGGGAATTTTTAAGCAAGGTTAAGCCTAAATACGGGGTTATTTCTTGTGGTGAAAATAATTTTGGTCATCCTAGTTTGCGGGTTTTAAAAAATTTAGAAAACGTTAATGCTGAAATTTTGCGAACAGATCAATTAGGAGATATTATATTTTTAAGTGATGGACAAGGATTAACATTGACAAATTAGCTTATTTATGCTATTATAATAACAATTCTTTTAATAAGAAAAGAATTCCTAAACCTCGGGATAGGGGTAAAATTCAAATTTCGGGCAATGTAGCCTGAAAGGAGGACAAAATGAATAACAAATGGATGACTCAAGATTGGACTACTGGCGAACTGAACTCCTTGGTCAAAAATTTAGGCGGAGAAAAGGTTGCCAGAAAGATTCAAAAGGGTGAAGTGAAAGTAAGTTTAGAAGATGCATTGAGAGCTCTCTTTGACAAACACGGCCGACGGATTACTGAAGGCATTTCGGCCAGAGTCTGCGATGCTAACAAGGATTTCCGACTGAATCAGCCGAAGCTGAAAAGGGATGTTGACTATGCCAATCGTATCAGGCGATTGCATGGATGCCTTGGAGTGGACACGGGAATCACTGCTGAACAGTTCAAAGCAGAGACCGAGCGTTTGTTAACTCTGATTCGGGATAACTCCCAAACCGCTAACGTTGCTAATGGAGTTTGGTTACCAGTAGTTCTACCCCAACTCACGACTGATAATCTCGGCGAGACCCTTGAACAGTATTTGGAAGCTGTTGGCAAGAGCTATGCCAAAGACTTTAGCGATCGGCAGTTCTATAACCATCGCAAAGGCACGTTGGCAGGCAAAGTGAGCATAGTTGACAAAAGCTGTCACGACCAGCTCATTGAACGAATGAAACAGGGTTCAGTTCCTGCAATTCACTTCCCAAATCCTTTACAAGGGTATTCGATTAATGCTAGCCAGGAACAAATGTTAACCTTGCCAAAAGGTTTTATTCTTTCTGGTATGGATACTCCCGTTGCTATGACAATGTATCCTGACATCCTGGCACGCGATTATAACACTCCGGGTTTGGACTTGGCTGCTCTTTTCCGGCAGTCCGCTGACTATTCGCTCCGCTTCCGGGCTTACGACGGCAGGCTCGATTTCCGCAGCACAGACAGCTTGGCCAGCGCCAATGACGACTACTCTGGCGGTTTGCTGTTTCTCGGGTAGTGCTGGTTTTTGGTCTTTTGTTCTTTGTTTCTTAAATCAAGAATCTTGGTTCTTGGTTCTCGGAATCGTTTTTAAATCACGAGGCGCGACAGATGTTGCGCCTCATTTCCTTTTTAAAATTAGTATAATCTGGTATAATGAATCTAGGAGTAGGCTAATGCAACCGGTTCTGCGGAATAGCGGTTCGCCGAAACTCTAAATCTCTATCAATGCATCAGAGTCTTATAGTTTTAAATTATAAGAGAGTATGCAAGGATTTAGGCACTACTTGTCTTTTTCTGGGGCTCAATTTTTACGAGCCAAATAAAATACAGGGAAAATATTACTTTTTAAGCTATTTTTCCAGTGGTTTGGACGGGAAAGGACAAATATTCTGGCAGTCCGCTGACTATTCGCTCAACTTCAAGGCTAACGACGACAAGCTCGATTTCAACAACACAGACAACTTGGCCAACGCCAATGACAACTACTCTGGCGGTTTGCTGTTTCTCGGGTTGTGTCTAAATACAATAAGGACCTTATTTATGGAGGTCTTTATTCGTTATGATCTTTAAAGTAATTTAACTAAGTGAACGTTGCCATCCTCCTAACATTTTGCCGATTTCTTGAATTTGATTTTGAAGTTCGAGATATTTTTTGCTATTAATAATATCCAAATCTTTTAACAGACGGATAAAGAGTTTCAGGATATCAAATTTAGTATTAGCTTTTTTAATTAAAGACAGTTTTTCATTTCTGGGAGCACAACCAGTTTCCAGTAGTAGTTCAAGTGTAGCAATGATATACATCTCACATTTAGTGCCAATAGTGTATTTATCTTTTTTAGGAAATAAAGTGGAATAGTTATAAAAGAGTTTATATAGCTCGTATAACCTTTTAATTATTGGGATGTCTGTATTTTTATGGTCCATAATATTTATGAAAAATTAATTAGTTTAGAGAATATTTTAATTTGCTGGGATGAATTTAAGAAAGGCAAATCAAAGAGATATGATGTGATGGAATTTGAGAGAAGTTTAGAGGATAATATTTTTGGTCTTCACAGTGAATTAGTAAAACAAACTTACAAGCACAGTCCTTATAAAAAATTCCATATTCACGATCCAAAGTACAGAATAATTCATAAAGCAACAGTCAAGGACAGATTAGTTCATCATATAATCTTTAAGGAATTATATAGGATATTTGATCCCATGTTTATTTACCATTCTTATTCATCAAGAAAGAATAAAGGCACGCATTTGGCGGTTAAAAATTTGTCTTATGTTTTGCGTAAAGCTAGCCAGAATTATAATAATTTAGTTTATGCCTTGAAATGCGATATTAAAAGATTTTTTCACAACATATCTCACCAAAAACTTTTTGAAGTAATAAAAAATAAGTCCAAAGACCCAAAATTTCTGTGGTTAATTTGGGAAATTATTTCAAGTTTTTCAATGTTTGTTGACATCTTTCCGCAAAGAGAGTTAAATGAGAATTTTTCTAAAGAAAGGGGATTACCTATTGGTAATCTAACTTCGCAAATTTTCGCCAACATATATATGAATCAATTTGATTGGTTTATTAAAAAGAATTTAAAGGAAAGATATTATTTTAGATATACCGATGATTTTATTATTGTTCATCCCAATAGTAGTCATTTAAGAAAGATTATTAAATCCATTAAAGAATTTTTAAAAAATAAATTAGATTTAGAATTGCATTCACAGAAAACACAAATCAGGAAATTTAGACAAGGGATTGATTTTTTGGGTTATGTCATTTTGCCCCATTGTATAACATTAAGAACAAAAACAAAAAGGAGGATGTTTAAAAAGATCAAGCTTAACAAGGAAAAATTAGACAGCAAGCTTATTAGTGAAGAATCGTTTAATCACTCACGACAATCATATTACGGGATGCTTAAGCATTGTAAAGGGTATGAATTAAAGTTAAAACTTGATGAATATATTAAAAGGTTATAGGTATTGTCTTAAGCGATGGACAAGAATTAATATTGACATTTGGAAAATAAATTGTTAATCTGTTTAAACTATAAATTGTTTTAAGAAAATATTTTATGAAAGAATTTGAAAAAGATTATCCTTGGTCTTTAGCTCAAACTAAAAAAGAAGGATTAAATAAGGAGTTTAATATAAATCAATTATCTGAGCGTCATCAATATTTTAAAGCAAAAGTCGGGAAAGAAATTGAAGAGTTAAAACAATATCTTGATAAGAACACTTTTATTGCCTATTGGTTGGGAAAAAAGAATTCTGGAAAGGGGACATATTCAAAGTTAATGCTAGAAGTTTTTGGCAAAGATAGAATTAATCATGTTTCTGTTGGAGATGTAGTAAGGGGGGCGTGTGAAAAACTAAAAGATCCTAAACAAAGAGAAGAAATAGTTGATTATTTGAAAAAGAATTATCGAGGATATATTTCTGTTGATGAAGCAGTGGAAAGTATTTTAAATAGAGACACAAAAAGCCTTTTACCCACAGAATTTATTCTTACTTTAGTTAAAAGAGAAATTGATAAAATGCCTAAAAAGAGCCTTTTTATTGATGGTTTTCCTCGTAACATGGATCAGATCTCTTATTCTTTGTATTTCAGAGATTTAATTAATTACAGGGGAGATCCAGATGTTTTTATTGGAATTGATATCCCCGAGCAGGTAATTGATCAGAGAATGAAATCAAGAGTAGTTTGTCCAAAGTGTCATACGCCAAGGAGCTTGAAATTATTACCCACTCAAGAGGTTGGCTATGACCAAGAAAAAAAGGAATTTTATCTAATGTGTGATGATCCAGATTGCAATAAAGCAAAAATGGTGGCCAAAGAAGGAGATAATTTGGGGATTGAATCAATTAGAGAAAGATTAGAGTTAGACGAAAAATTAATAAACAAGATATTTTCTTTACATGGAATACCAAAGGTTTTGCTGAGAAATGCCTTGCCTGTTTCTGAGGCAGAAAAATTAGTAGATAAGTATGAAATAACACCAGAATATGGTTATGAATTAATTAAAGAAAATAAGGTAAAGACGAAAGAAAAACCATGGACAGTAAATGATGATCAGGGAAGAGAAATCTATAGTCTTTTGGCTCCGCCAGTAGTAGTTTCTTTAATTAAACAATTGCATAATATATTTGTTCAGAAGAATTAAAAGGTTAATTTATTGTGGAAAAGAGCCTTGTCAAAGAAAATAAGTATGTTAGAATAATAGGCACCATTATTAAATAATAAATTTAAAATTAATTGATTCACGGTTATAATAATTTGTTAAATAAGCCGTGATGAAACGAGGTAATTAATATGGCAGCAAAAGAAAAATTTGAAAGAAGCAAGCCGCATGTTAATGTTGGGACTATTGGTCATGTTGATCATGGTAAAACTACTTTAACCGCGGCCATGTTAAAATGCTTAAAAGCATCTGGTAAAAAGGCCGAAGAAAAGTCTGTTGACCAAATTGATAATGCTCCAGAAGAAAAAGAAAGAGGTATTACCATTGCTTTAGCTCATGTTGAGTACGAGACAGACAAGCGTCACTATGCTCACATTGATTGCCCTGGTCATGCAGATTATATTAAAAACATGATTACAGGGGCGGCTCAAATGGATGGTTCAATTTTGGTTATTTCCGCTACTGATGGACCAATGCCACAAACAAGAGAACATATTCTTTTGTCTAGGCAGGTTGGAGTTCCGGCAATGATTGTTTATTTGAACAAAACTGATCAAGTCCAAGACAAGGAATTAATTGAATTAGTTAAAGAAGAAGTTAAGGAACTGCTTAAGAAGTATGAATTTCCTGGCGATGAGATTCCTATTGTTGAAGGGTCAGCTTTAAAAGCATTAGAGTGTGGTTGCGGCAAAGCAGATTGTCCTCATTGCGGTTCAATAACCAAGTTAGTAGAAGCTCTAGACAGCTATATTCCTGAGCCAAAAAGAGATACTGATAAACCATTTTTAATGCCCATTGAAGACATTTTTACTATTGAAGGCAGGGGAACCGTAGTTACGGGTAAAATTGAAAGAGGAATTGTTAAATTAAATGAAGAAATAGAAATTGTTGGGTTAAGACCTACTCAAAAAACCGTAGTTACTGGAATTGAAATGTTTAGAAAGTCTTTAGAAGAGGGAATGGCTGGCGATAACGCCGGCATTCTTTTGCGCGGCACTAAAAAGACAGACATAGAGAGAGGTCAGGTTATTGCCAAGCCAGGTACAGTGACCCCCCATACTGAGTTTGAAGGAAAGGTTTATATTCTTTCCAAGGAAGAGGGTGGTCGTCATACCCCATTCTTCAAAGGGTATAAGCCACAATTCTATATCCGGACGACAGACGTTACTGGCGAAGTAACATTGCCCAAGGGAACAGAAATGGCCATGCCCGGTGATACGCTTAACATTAAGGTTAAGTTGAACAAGGAAATTGCTTTAGAAGAAAAACAGCAATTTGCCCTTAGAGAGGGCGGCAAAACTGTCGGGGCCGGTGTAGTAACAAAACTCATTAAATAAAAGGCGAAATCAGTACTAATAATATTGATTTATTTAGATATTAATATTATCGATATCGTTCTTTGTAATGACGAAAGAAAAAACTAAGATACAAAAACCAATTAAAAAAGAAGAGGCTAAATACCAGCCGAGAATTCGAATTAAAGTTAAATCTTATGACCATCGAGTCATTGATGAAGCTTTAAAAGGTATTATTGAGGCGATTTCTCGGTCTGGGGCTAAAGTAATTGGCCCGATTTTTCTTCCTACGGAAAAAAAGAAATATACAGTCCTTCGTTCCTCTTTTGTTCATAAAGACTCTCGAGATCAATTTGAGAAAAGAATTCATAAGAGGTTGCTTGATATTATTGACTTTAATCCCCAGACATTGGAAACCTTAACTGGCCTTCATTTGCCAGCTGGGGTAGATGTGGAGATTAAAATGTAATTTGATTAAAGAAAAGCAAGGTTAGAAGTGAACTCTTAAGTTATAAGAGTTATCGTTTAATCAAACTTTTTCTTAATTTTGAGGTTCAAAATTCTCTAAAGAGATGACAATTTAGTCAAATTTTTCACAGCCAGGCTTAAGGTCAGAGAAATTTGGTCTCAAACCTGGTTTTTTAATACCTATGAAATTCATTCTTGGCAAAAAAATAGAAATGTCCCAAATTTTTAAAGGGGATAAGGTTGTTCCGGTAACAAAGATTCAAGCCGGCCCTTGTTTGGTTACTCAAATTAAAACACAGGAAAAAGACGGTTATGAGGCTGTTCAGATTGGATTTGCTAAAAAGAGAAGGAACACTAAATCCTTATTAGGTCATTTAAAAAAGGGTTCGGCTAATAAAGAGTACAACCGATACTTAAAAGAATTTAAAACAGAAAAGAGTGATTTAAAACCTGGAGATAAAATAAAAGTTGATATTTTTCAACCTGGAGATAAAATAAAAGTTGTGGGGACCTCTAAGGGAAAAGGGTTTCAAGGAGTAGTTAGACGACATGGTTTTCATGGAGCATCAGCTACGCATGGAACCAAAGATCAGGAAAGAATGCCTGGTTCAATTGGGGCGACTGGCCCAGCCAGAGTTTTTAAGGGCAAAAAAATGCCGGGCAGAATGGGTGGTCAACAAACCACAGTTAAGGTTTTAGAGGTAGTAAAAGTCGTTCCAGAAGAAAACATGTTGTTGGTTAAGGGGGCAGTTCCAGGGGCAAGAAATTCATTGTTAGAAATTACTCAAGTAAAATAATTTAAAATGATAAAGACCCCAGTTTATAATGAGGAAGGAAAGGTGATTGGACAGGAAAAATTAGATCCTGAAATTTTCGGATTGGAAAGCAAACCGGATTTAATTCATCAAACCGTAGTATCTCTTATGGCTAATCAACGCCATGCTTTTGCTCATGCTAAAGCTCGTTCAGAAGTACGAGGAGGAGGAAGAAAACCCTGGAGACAAAAAGGGACTGGTCGAGCTCGAGCCGGCACAATTCGTTCACCTTTGTGGCGGGGTGGTGGAATTACTTTTGGTCCAGATAAGAATAGGAATTATTCTCAAAAGATTAATAGAAAAGCTAAAAGACAGGTGCTTTTTATGTGTCTTTCTGATAAAGTTAAAGAAAAAAGGATGTATGTTTTGGATAAGTTAGAAATGCCTGAAATTAAAACTAAAAAGTTTATTCAAATTTTATTTAAATTGATCCCTGAATATAAAGACAAGAAAACTAAAAAAATCCTTTTTGGCCTGCCTGAGAAGGATTTAAATATAATTAGATCTGTACGAAATATTAAAGGTATGAAAACCATGCCGGTTATTAATTTAAATATTTTAGATTGTTTAAAGGCAGATTATTTATTAACCACTTTAGACGGGGTTAAAAAGATTCAAGAACATTTTAAAATAAACGGTTCACCATTAAAGAAATAAAATATGGCAATTTTTAAAAGAAAAACAAAGCCAGCGGTTAAGAAGGAAGAGGTTAAAAAGGAAAAAGTAGAAAAGGCAGAGAAGATAGAAAAAGATAAGAAGACAAGAGATCAAAAGCAACAGAAACCTAAAACAGAAATAAAAAAAACTGTTAAAGGATTAAAACAAAGAAAAGGAGTTGATGCCTCAATTTTACTAAGACCAATTATTACAGAAAAGGCAACTGATCAAGAAGTCAGGGGATGCTATATTTTTGAAGTTAATTCAAAGGCAAACAAGATTTCAATAAAAAAAGTAATTGAACAAATTTATGGAGTCAAGCCCTTAAGAGTAAATATTATTCGAGTCCGTGGGAAAAGAGTAAGATATGGGCGTTCAACAGGTAAAACAAAGGCATGGAAAAAGGCTTTAGTTTTTCTAAAAAAAGGGGATAAAATAGAATTTATTAAAAAGTAATTATGCTTAAAATATCTAAACCAACAACTCCAGGTAGGAGAAAAATGAGCGTGGTTGATACTAGTGGATTATCAAAAGTGAGGCCATTAAAGAAGTTGGTTAGTATAAGAAAACAGAAAGCAGGCCGAAGTAAGGGAAAAATCACTGTTCGTCATCAGGGCGGGGGAGAAAAGAGGTTTTACAGAAAGATTGATTTTAGGCAAGATAAATTTGATGTCCCGGCGAAAGTTAAAACATTGGAGTATGATCCAAATCGTTCTGCCTGGATTGCTTTACTACATTATACGGACGGAGAAAAGAGATACATACTTGCTCCGCATGGCCTTAAAGTGGGTGATGAGATTATTAGTTCAAAAAAGAAGATTGAAGCAAAATTAGGTCATCGCATGCCTTTAAAATATATTCCAGTAGGCCTGGCCATTCACAATATAGAATTAATGCCCAATCAAGGTGGAAAAATTGTTCGTTCGGCTGGTAATTCAGCTATTTTAATGGTTGTGAATGATGGATTTGCTCAAATTAAATTGCCTTCATCTGAAAGAAGACTTGTTAAAGAAGACTGTTTAGCTAGTTGTGGTCAGGTTAGTAATCCAGAGTGGCGATTTATTCGTTGGGGTAAAGCAGGGAGGATGCGTCATAGAGGGATCAGACCTTCTGTTCGTGGTAAAGCAATGGCCGCCGCGGCTCATCCGCATGGTGGAGGAGAAGGTCAGTCACCTATTGGTTTAAAAAATCCTAAAACTCCTTGGGGAAAACCAGCTTTGGGACCAAAAACTAGAAAAAAGAAAAAATGGACTAATAAATATATTGTTCAAAGAAGAATTAAAAAAAGAAGGAAAAAATAATTTAATTATAAGCAGAGCTTGAAATTAAAGATTATTGTATAAAAATTAAAGTAATTTAATTATATGGGAAGAAGTTTAAAAAAAGGACCTTGGGTTGATCCAAGATTACTCAAAAAAATTTCCAAATTAAAAAGAGGAGATAAAACAATAATTAAAACCTGGTCGCGTAATTCAACAATTACTCCGGAAATGATTGGTTTTACAATTGGGGTTCATAATGGTAAGACGCATTTACCAGTATTTGTTGTCGAAAACATGGTTGGACATAAATTGGGCGAATTTTCACCAACTCGAAAATTTGTCAAACACGGAGGCAAGATGCAACGAGGGCTAGAGGCAGCCGCTAAAAAATCAAAATAAAGAATAAGATATGGAAGTGAAAGCTAAAGGAAAATATTTAAGAATATCCAGTAAAAAAATGAGGCTGGTAACAGATCTAGTTAGGGGAATGGACTTAAAAGAAGCCTTAGATTATCTGGATTTTGTTCCTCAAAAAGCAGCTCGTTTTATTAACAAGGTTTTAAAGTCAGCCTTAGCTAATGCAGAACATAATTTTGATTTAAAAAAAGAAAATCTTTTTATTAAAGAAATCTTTGTTAACGAAGGACCCACTCTTAAAAGATGGAGGCCAAGAGCTTTTGGTCGGGCCGGACAGATTCGTAAAAGAAGTTCACATTTAGAAATTATTTTAGGAGAAAAAATTCCTAGCTCAGAGACCAGGCCTGTTAAAACAAAAATTAAAGAACCAATAATTGAACCTATTTCTAAAGATAAAATTGAGAAAAAAAAGCCGGTAAAAGAAAAAGAGAAAGAAGAAGAAATATTAAGTCGGCCTCAAGAAAAACATCGCCCCAAACCAACCCAGGACCAAACAAAAGGTAAGGGTTTTGGCGGGGCTTTGAAAAAGGTTTTTAGAAGAAAAAGCATTTAATATTATGGGAAGAAAAGTAAATCCAAAAATTTTCCGTATTCCCTTAATTAGAGATTGGGAATCAAAGTGGTTTGCCAAAAAGCACGAATTTAAACAATTCTTAAAAGAGGATATACAGATTAGAGAGTTTTTATCAAAAAGACTAAAGAATTGTGGTGTTTCTAATATTAGTATTGAGAGGTTGGCTAACATTGTGAGAGTCAGCATATCCACGGCTAAGCCTGGATTAATTATTGGTCGAGGAGGTCTTGATATTGAAAAATTAAAAAAAGAATTAAAAGTTTTTGTCAGCGATAAAATTGTTTTAGAGGTTAATGTTATTGAAGAGAAAAAGCCAATGCTTTCAGCCGCTGTGATTCTAGAAGGAGCAATTGCTGATTTAGAGAAAAGATTTCCTTTTCGTCGAGTGATGAAAAAAGTTATTAAACAGGCTAAAACAAGCGAGGCTAAAGGAATAAAAATCATCCTTAGTGGACGTTTAGGAGGCGTTGAGATTGCTCGATCAGAAAAATTGATCTGGGGAAATTTACCGCTTCATACTTTGCGAGCAGACATTGACTATGCTCGTGGCGTAGCCGCAACAACATATGGTTCAATCGGCGTTAAGGTCTGGGTTTATCGCGGAGAAAAATTTGAAAAAGCAAAACCTAATCAAATAAAAGTTAATTTAAAGGCATAAATATGTTAATGCCCAAGAAACAAAAGTATAGAAAGAGCCACAAGGGAAGAAGGCGAACAAAAAGTCAGGCAACAAGAGGAACTACGGTTAGTTTTGGTGATTTTGGATTAAAAACATTAGAGCATCGTTGGATAACGGCTCGTCAAATTGAAACGGTGCGCCGAACACTTACCCGGGCATTTAAAAAAAGGGGAAAGATTTGGATTAGGATTTTTCCTGATAAACCAGTCACCACCAAGGGCTCAGAGGTTCCTATGGGCAAGGGTAAAGGAGCGGTTGACCATTATGTCGTTGCCGTAAAACCGGGAATGATTCTTTTTGAAGTCACCGGAGTTGATGAAGAATTGGCCAAAAAAGCCTTTAAAGCAGCTTCATATAAATTGCCAGTGAAAACTAAATTTGTCAGCAAAGATAATATTTAGAAAATGAAAACAAAGGAGCTTAAACAAAAAACAAAAAAGGAATTAGAAAGATTATTAGAAGATTCTAGAGAGAAACTACGTAATCTACGTTTTGATATTCAAATGAAGCAATCAAAAAATGTGAGAGAGATAAGAAAGGCAAAGAAATTAATTGCCAAAATACTTACATTTATTAATCAAAAATAAATACTATGGCCAAAAAAAGATTTCAAGGAATAGTGACTAGTGATAAAATGGATAAAACCATTGTTGTTAAGATAAATCGGACAAAAGTCCACCCTATCTATAAAAAAAGATATCGGGTTAGTAAAAAATACAAGGTTCATGACCAGAAAAATGAAGCTAAAATTGGTGATCAAGTTATTTTTGAGGAATGCAGACCCTTGTCAAAAGATAAGAAATGGAGATTAATTGAAATTAAGAAAAAAGTAATTTAATTATAAAGCGGGTTTATGATTCAACCAGAAACAAGACTAAAAGTTATTGATAACACTGGAGCCAAAGAAATACAGTGTATCCGCGTTTTAGGGGGATATAGGAAGCGTTATGCTCGTATTGGCGATATTATTACAGCGACAATTAAAAAGGCTGTTCCTCACACCTCAGTAAAAAAGGGAGAGGTGATTCATGCGGTCATTGTTAGAACAAAAAAGGAAACTCGTCGAGCCAATGGTGTTTATGTCAGATTTGATGATAATGCCGCGGTGATTGTTGACAGAAAAACCAAAGAACCAAAGGGAGGCAGAATTTTTAGTGTTGTTGCCCGAGAATTAAGAGAAAAAGGTTTTACTAAGATAATTTCTTTGGCCCCCGAAGTTTTATAATTAAGATGTTTTTTAACTTCAAAATCTGCTTATAATAATATGAAAATAAAAAAAGGTGACACAGTCCAAATAATTAATGGTAAAGATAAAGGGAAAAAGGGGAAAGTGATCCGATCTTTACCCCAGGAAGACAAAATAGTTGTTGAGGGTTTAAATGTGGTAACTAAGCATGTTCGGCCAAAAAAATCTGGAGAAAAGGGACAAAGAATCAAGATGGCCACTCCCTTGCATATTTCAAAGGTAATGTTGATTTGCCCTCATTGCAAAAAAAGAGTTAGAGTGGGATACAAGATTTTAACTGATAATAGAAAAAAAAGAATTTGTCGAAAATGTGAAGACATCTTTTAAAAAATAGATTAATCATATGGATTTAAAGCAAATATATTTAAAAAAAGTTGTTCCAGAATTGATCAAAAAATTTAATTATCAGAACAAGATGGCTGTCCCTAAGATAGAAAAGGTTGTTGTTAATTCTGGATTAAGCCGGGGAACTACAGAGAAGAATTCTAAATATGTTGACATGGTTACAAAAACTGTTGCTCAAATTACCGGACAACAGCCAGTTAAAAATCTAGCAAAAAAATCAATTGCCGGGTTTAAAATTAGAGAAGGAATGCCAGTTGGCATAAGCACGACTCTGCGGGGACCAAAAATGTATGATTTTATAGATAAATTAGTTAACATTGCCCTACCAAGAATAAGAGATTTTAGAGGACTAAAAAGACAGAGCATTGATCAGCAGGGGAATTTATCAATCGGCCTTAAAGAGCAGGTAGTTTTTCCAGAGATTAATCAGGAAAGCCTTGAGGCAACCCATGGTTTACAGGTGGTAATTACGACAACAACTCAAAGCAAAGAAAAGGCATTAGAACTATTTAGATTATTAGGGTTCCCCTTTAGAAAGGAATAATTTTGAAATATATGGCAACAAAAGGACAAATAATTAAATCAAATAAAGAGCCTAAATATCGAACACGAAAAGTACGACGTTGTTGGCGTTGCGGAAGAAAACGTGGCTATATGAGAGAATTTGATGTTTGTCGCATTTGTTTTAGAGAACTAGCGACCAAGGGCGCAATACCAGGGGTGAGAAAATCATCCTGGTAAATAATTAGAATATTAAGTTAAAATATTATGACTGATCCAATTGCTGACATGCTAACAAGAATTCGCAATGCTTTGGCTATTAAAAAACCAGAGATAGTTTTGCCTTATTCCAAGGTTAAGTTTAATATTGCTAAAGTATTAGAAAAAGAAAAATTGATTGAAAAAGTGGAAATAATTGATGCGACGAAAAGTAAAACAGGATTTAAGCAAATAAAAATTAAATTAAAGTATAACGAAGACAACCAATCAGTTATTGGTACTTTAAAAAGAATCAGTAGCCCAGGTCAACGTATTTATGTTAAAAAAGATAAAATTCCCAAAGTTTTAAATGGTTTGGGAATGAATATTTTATCTACCTCCAAAGGCTTGATGACCGGACAAGAAGCTAGAGAGAAGAATTTGGGAGGAGAATTAATCTGTGAAATATATTAATCCTATGTCAAGAATTGGTAAGAAAATTATTTCTATTCCAGAAAACGTTGAAATAAAAGTACAAGATCAACAGATTTTAGTCAAAGGGTCAAAGGGCGAATTAAAGCAATTTTTGCCAGATTTTGTTAAAATTGAAATAAAAGATAATCAGCTAAAAGTTTTGGTTAAAAAGCCTGAAGAAAAGAAACAAAGAGCTTGTTGGGGAACATTTGCTAAGCTGATTTCTAATATGATTCAAGGGGTAACTCAAGGATTTGAAAAAAAACTAGAATTGGTAGGAGTGGGTTATCGAGCAGAAAAACAAGGAGATAAGATTACTCTTAACGTTGGCTTTTCCCACCCGATAGAATATTTAATTCCTAAAAATATTGAAGCAGATGTTGAAAAAAGAACAATTGTTATTCGGGGTATTGATAAACAGTTAGTAGGAGAAACAGCAGCTCAAATCAGGAAGTTTAAAAAACCAGAACCATATAAGGGAAAGGGAATTAAATATTCTGATGAGATAGTTCGTCGAAAAGCCGGCAAAAGGGTTGCTGGAGCAGGCACGTAATCGATAATTTTTATGATTCAAGTAAAAAAACAATTGCAAAGAGAAAGAAGACATCGCCGAGTTCGCGCTAAAATTAATGGAACAAGTCAATGTCCAAGACTTTGTGTTTTCAGAAGTAATAAATATATTTATGCGCAGTTGATTGATGATAAAAAAGGAAAAACTTTATTATCTGTTACTGATAAAAAACCAAAAACAAAATCTAAAACCAAAGAATCTTCAAATATAAATAGTGCCTTAGAGGTTGGAAAGATTTTAGCTAAAAAAGCGATTGAAAAGAAAATTAAAAAAATAGTTTTTGATCGTGGAGGATATAAATATCATGGACGAGTTAAGGCAGTAGCCGAAGGAGCAAGGCAGGGCGGACTAAAATTTTAAACAAATGACAAAAGAAAAGAGAATAAAACGTAGGGGGTTGCCTAGAGTTAAAACTGAGCCAGAGTTTATTCAGCAATTAGTTGATTTAGCTCGAGTAACTAGAGTTGTTAAGGGAGGAAAACGTTTAAGTTTTCGTGCCTGTATGGTTATTGGAAATAATAAAGGAGAAATTGGAATGGGATTAGCCAAGGGGACAGATGTCGCCGGAGCTATTCACAAAGCAGTACGTAAGGCAAATAAAAATTTAATCAAAGTGACAATTGTTAACGATACTATTCCTCATTGGGTTAAGGCTAAGTATGGAGCGGCCCAAGTTTTATTACGACCAGCTAGAAAAGGTCATGGAATCGTCGCCGGAGGAGCCGTTAGAACAGTCTTATCTTTATCAGGGATTAGAAATGTTACTGCTAAAATTCTGGGTTCAAAAAGCAAAATAAACAATGTTAAGGCAACTTTTAAGGCTTTAGAATCTTTAAAAGTTCCTAAGGTTTAAATTTATGATTGTTAAATTATCTGATTTAAGACCAGGGTCCAAGTCAAGGCGTCGCTCAAGAAGAGTTGGCCGGGGAAATAATGCTTCTGATCCAGGCACTTATTCTGGCCGGGGAATAAAGGGACAGAGATCAAGATCTGGCGGAAAAAAGGGGCTTAAAATTAGAGGCCTAAGAAGCAATTTGAGAAGCATGCCCAAATTAAAGGGATTTAATAAAAGAAAGTCTTTAATTATTGAACCAATAAGTTTGAAAGATTTAGAAAACAAATTTAAAGAAAATGAGATTGTTGATCTTGCCAAATTAGTTAAGAGTGGTTTAATTAAAAAGAAAGATCGCCGGGTTAAAATTTTAGCTCAAGGGAAAATAACAAAAAAGTTAACCATTAAGGCTCATCAATTTTCAAAAGCAGCGGAAAAAGCTATTAAAAAAGTAGGAGGGAAGATAAGCAAACTTTAAGCATTAAAAATATTTTAATTATTTCAAATGTGGGGAAAAATAAGACAACTTTGGCAAATTAAAGATTTAAGAAATAGTCTTCTTTTTGTTATGGCCATGTTGATTATTTTTCGTATTGCCGCACACATTCCAGTCCCGGGAGTAAATATAGCTAATTTAAAAGATTTTTTCTCGCGCAATGAGATGTTGGGAATGTTAAATATCCTTTCCGGTGGAGCCATGTCTAATTTTTCCTTAGTGGCCATGGGGATTGCCCCTTATATCACCGCTTCAATTATTATGCAACTCTTAACTATGATTGTTCCCCGTTTAGAAGAGCTTAGCAAGGAGGGGGCAAGTGGTTACAAAAAAATTAATCAATATTCTCGTTTATTAACAGTCCCCTTGGCCATTCTCCAGTCTTATGGGATGATCGCGATTTTTAGCCAGTCCAGTCAACCAATCCTGGGTTCTTTGTCGACCTTTGAATTAGTCAATATTTTAATGGTTATGACTGCCGGGACAGTCTTTTTAATGTGGTTAGGAGAATTAATTACAGAAAAGAAAATTGGCAATGGCATTTCTTTACTTATTTTTGCTGGAATTGTTGAACGAGTTCCTATTTCTATCCAACAAACGATTGCTACTTTTTCGGCAGACCAAATCATTAATTTTTTAGTTTTAGTAGTCTTAGCTTTAGTGACGATTGCTGGAGTGGTAATTATTACAGAAGGTCAGCGCAATATTCCAGTTACTTATGCCCGACGCATTCGTGGTCACCGCATGTACGGAGGAACAGATACTTATTTACCAATGAAGGTAAATCAGGCCGGTATGATCCCGATTATTTTTGCCATTTCCATTGTTCTTTTCCCAGGTTTAATAGGGCAACTTTTATCCAGATCAGGGTCAGCTTTTATGGCTAAGTTTGGTCAAATTTTAATGGGAATTACTCAAAATCAACTTATTTATGGTTTGTTATATTTTACTTTAGTGGTTGCTTTTACTTATTTTTATACTAGTATTATTTTTCATCCAAAACAAATAGCTGATAATTTGCAAAAGCAAGGAGGTTTTGTTCCTGGATTAAGACCAGGCGAGCCAACGGCTAGTTATTTATCAACGGTTAGCGTTAGAATTATGCTTGCCGGAGCATTATCTTTAGGAATTATTGCTGTTTTGCCCATTATTACCCAAAATGTTTTTAGACTTTCTACCTTTGTTGTTGGGGGAGCAGCTATTTTAATTGTCGTCAGCGTGGTTTTAGAATCGGTTAAACAAATTCAAGCTCAAATTGCCATGCATGAATATGAAGGCTTGGGTTAATAGTAATTTTAAAATATGATTAAAAAGAATTTCAATTTAATTATTTTAGGGCCGGCTGGTTCAGGTAAAGGAACTCAGGCTTATTTATTGGCTGAAAAATTTAATATGAAAATAATTGAAATGGGAGAGTTGGTCCGGGGAGCAGCTAAACAGAAAAGTAAACAAGCTAAATTAATTGCTTGGATGCACAAAGTGGGCATGCATTTCCCAGATGATTTTATTCTTAATCTTTTTGAACAGAGAATCAAAAAAATTAATAAAAAACATCGACTTTTAATTGACGGATATCCACGGACAGCTGGACAAGCTTGGGATTTACAAAAAGCTTTAAAAGATTGTTATAAAAAAAGACCGAGCTTAGCTATTTGGATTAATGTTAGTGATAAAGAATCTTTAAAAAGACTGTTTAGTCGGGCCCTTTGCTCTAAGTGTGGTAAGATTTTTTCTAACCGAAAAGTTAAGAAATGCCCAGATTGCGGTGGTTTAGTTAAAGTCAGGGGTTATGATAAAGATAAAAAAGCAATTCAAAAAAGATTAGATTGGTTTCATGATCATGTAGTTCCAGCTGTTGAGTTTTATAAACAGCGTAAAATGTTAGTTCCGGTTAATGGGGAGCAGTCAGTAGAAAAAGTTTTTAAAGAAACCTTGAGAAAAATAGAAAAAAAATTAGGGTAAGATGATTCCTATTAAAAATGAAAAAGAGATTGAAATCATGCGTCAGGCAGGTCAGATTTTGTCTGATGTTATGAGAAAAATCGTCCCGCATATTTGTCGGGGCGTTTCTACTTTAGAATTAGACCAATTGGCAGAGAAGTTAATTTATCAGGCCGGAGCCAAGCCAGGATTTAAAGGATATAGTGGCAAAAAGAAGATTTACCCGGCGACACTTTGCACGTCAATTAATGAAGAAGTGGTTCATACTATTCCTAAGAGAAATAAACTTTTAAAAGATGGTGATATTATTGGTCTGGATTGTGGGGTAAAATATAAGGGATATTATTCAGATATGGCCATAACCGTAGCCGTAGGAAAAATTCCTTATAAAACTAAAGAGTTAATTAAAACAACTAAAGGGGCATTAGAGCTGGCTATTAAGAATATAAAAGAAGGGGTTTATTTAGGCGATATTTCTTATTTGATTCAATCTTTTGTTGAAAAAAAAGGGTTTTCAGTGGTACGCCAGCTTTCCGGACATGGCATTGGCAAAAAGCTTCATGAGAAACCAACTATTTTAAATTATGGTAAAAAAGGAACTGGTCCTATTTTAAAATCAGGCATGGTTTTAGCCTTTGAGCCAATGGTTAATATGGGAGATTGGCCGGTTAAAACACTTAAAGACGGTTGGACCATTGTTACAGAAGATGGAAGTCTATCAGCTCATTTTGAACATACTATTTTAGTGACAAAAAAAGGGTCTGAGGTTTTAACAAGAATGTAGTTAATATTTATGACAAATTTTCTTGAAAAGAAATTCAGTCACATACATGGTTTTGGGATTTTTACAAAGAAAAAAATTTCAAAAGGCGAAGAATTTTATAGAGCTCCTTTAGATAATATTTCTTATAAGCCCAATCCGCGATACATCTATATTGGTAATAGACAATATGTGTCTGACAGTAAGGTTCTTAATTGGGTTAATCATTCCTGCAATCCAAATACGCTTTTAAATATTACAAAAAACTCAGTTGTTTTAATTGCTATTATAGACATTGCCCCGGGCGAAGAGATTGTGTGCGACTATGATAAAACAGAAATTGAAGGGGCTAAATTTAAATGTAGTTGTCCAAGCAAAGATTGCCGAGGCTATATTGGTAAAACATTGTAATATTATGAAATTTTTAGGCATTGATCCAGGGAAAAGATATATTGGCTTGGCCATGGCTGATGATCAAGTAAAAATAGCCATGCCTTTTCAGGTTTTAGATATAAAAGATCAGAATTTTTTATTTCAGGAATTAGAAAAAATTGTTAATCAAGAAAAAATACAGAAGATTATTGTTGGTTATCCAGTTGGTATGTCAGGAAAACCAACAGAGCAAACTAAGATAACAGAACAATTTATTGAGGAATTAAAAGAATTTTTAAATGTTCCAATAATTAGATTTGACGAAAGATTAAGCTCAAAAATGGCTGACAAGCTGTCATTTGGTCAAAAGCAGAATCACGCGGTGGCCGCTAGCATTATTTTACAAGATTATTTAGATAAAAATTAAATTATGATTTTTGGTTTTTTCTTAATTAGCTTTGCTCTAGCTATTATTTTAACTCCCTTGGTTCGCAATTTAGCAATAAAGTTAAAAGTGGTTGATGTTTTTGGAGAATCAGAAAGAAAGATTCATAAAAAAAACGCCCCTCTTTTGGGTGGTTTAGTAATATTTCTTTCTTTTTTTATTATTCTTTTTATTGCCAAACAAACTGCTTGGTGGCCAGTAGATAAGGTTTTAGACAAACATTTAATCGGTTTGTTTTTAGCGGGCGGTTTGTTGATGATCGGAGGATTTTTAGATGACAAATATAATTTAAAACCCATTCAGCAGATTATTTGGCCTATTTTAGCTTGTCTCGTTATTATTATTAGTGGAATAGGTATTGAATATATTAATAATCCTTTTGGTTCAGGATATTTACACCTTGATAATACAAAAATTGAAATACTCCGTTTTAATGGTATTCCATATTATCTAACGCCTTGGGCTGATATTATTACTTTTATTTGGTTAATGTTTTTAATGTATTCTACTAAATTTCTTGACGGATTAGACGGTCTAGTCTCTGGGATAACAGTAATCGGGGCCTTGGTTATTGCTGGACTTTGTTTCGCCACCCAATTTTATCAACCTGACGTAGGGACCATGGCCTTGATTTTAGCCGGAGCAGCGTTAGGATTTTTATTCTTTAATTTCCACCCGGCTAAGATTTTTCTAGGAGAAGGGGGTAGTCTTTTTGCTGGTTTTATTCTTGGGTCTTTGGCAATAATCTCTGGAGGTAAAGTAGCCACCACATTTTTAATTTTAGGTTTGGCTGTTATTGATTTAATTAGCGTGATTATTCAAAGGATTTTTATTGAACATACTTCACCATTTAAAGGCGATAAAAAACATTTTCATTTTCGTTTATTAGAAATTGGTTTTTCCCACCGTTTGGCAGTCATCTTTTACTGGTCTATTGCCTTGATATTTGGCTTAATTGCTTTGTTTTTACAAACAAGAGGCAAGATAATTGCTTTATTTGTTTTAATTATTTTCGGAATTGGTTTAATTAGCCTTCTTTCTTTTAAAAAAGAAAAAAGTGTTAAAAGTTAGCTTTTTAGCCTTTTTGGGAGTAAAAAAAACAAGAAAATTTTGAAAATTCCCGTTTTTTTGGGGATTTTGTCTTTTAAATATTGCGTTGACAATCGGGGAAATACAACATATAATATATTTAAGATTATGGACAATATAAATCAAGAAAAATTATCTCATGAAAAGGATGAAATAGTGCTTTTTGCCGAGACTAATTACCGGAATATTCGGAAAAAGTTTGGCATTAAACCCGAAGACAGGCGTCGGCACATGTATTTAATTGGTAAAACTGGAACTGGAAAAACTACCTCCATGGAAAATATGGCCCTTCAGGATATTCAGGCGGGCAGAGGAGTGGTTTTTATTGACCCCCATGGCGAGTCAGTTGAAAAAATTCTAAATTTTATTCCTCCGAACCGAATTAACGACACTGTTTATTTTAATCCGGCTGATGCAGAATACCCCTTTGCCTTTAATGTTTTAGAAAGCGTTGGTCCTGAGCATAGACACTTAGTCGCTTCTGGTTTGGTCGGAGTATTTAAAAAGATTTGGGCAGATTCGTGGGGACCAAGATTAGAATATGTTCTTAGAAATACCATACTTGCTTTACTTGAATATCCAGGTAGTACGCTTTTAGGTATAATGCGTATTTTGGTTGATAAAGATTTTAGAAAAAAAGTGGTTGACCGTTTAACAGATCCAGTGGTTAAATCATTCTGGGTTGATGAATATCCAAGATATCCTGAAAGACTGCGTGCCGAGGCTATTGCTCCTATTCAAAATAAGGTGGGACAATTTTTGTCCACTTCTTTAATTAGAAATATTGTTGGTCAAGTTCGTTCTAAAATAAATTTGCGCGAAATTATGGACGAAGGCAAGATTTTAATAATGAATCTTTCTAAAGGAAGAATAGGAGAAGACGCCTCAGCTTTATTAGGGGCAATGATGATTACTAAAATTCAAATGGCGGCCATGAGCCGTGTTGATATTCATGAGGATAAAAGAAGAGATTTTTATCTTTATGTAGATGAATTTCAGAATTTTGCTACTGAATCATTTGCTGATATCCTTTCAGAAGCCAGAAAATATCGCCTTAATTTAATTATTGGCCACCAATATATTGGGCAATTAACTTTAGATAGCACAAAGGTGAGAGATGCTGTTTTTGGTAATGTCGGAACAATGGTAGCCTTTAGAGTGGGAGCTGAAGATGCAGAATTTTTAGCTAAAGAATTTTATCCTCGTTTTGATGAAACAGATTTAGTTGATTTAGATCAGTATAATATTTACGTTAAATTAATGATTGATGGAATTACCTCTGAACCATTTTCTGCTGTTACTCTACCACCCATTTCTAACCCACAAAATTGTGAAAATAAAATTATTAAGATTTCTCGTGAGAGATATGCTGAACCCAAAAAGGTCGTTGAAGAAAAAATTGCTCGTTGGAGTGGCGTGATTGAGGCTGGACAAGGATTGCCTCAGCCAGGCCCGGATAAATATGAAGCAAAATGTGACGGATGTGGAACTGAAATCAATGTCCCTTTTATTCCAGATGGTATAAGACCTGTTTATTGTAAAAAATGCTTAAAAAAGGCTCGACAAACAGAAAAACCTTTAGAAAATGTTTCTTTAAAACAGGCAATTAAAAAAGGCCCAGTCACTTTTGATAAAAGTTGATTTTACATCTTATGCCCGCCCAAATTTTTTAAGGGACAGGCGAGAAAATATGGAATTTAATAAATAAAAAATTTAGGCGGGTATGAGAAAAATCCTTTTGTTTAGCATTTCTTTATTGTTCGGTTTAGGTCTGGCGATTTGGATTTATACTCAAATTGGTTTAAGGGATGTTTTTTTGCGTTTTGGCTTTTTGACTTGGGGACAAATGATAGTCCTTTTTGCTTTGACATTAACCAAGATTACAATTTGGATTTTCCGATGGAAGTTAATACTGAAAGCCATGGGTTTTAAGGGTTTGCCCTTTAAAAGCTTAGCCGGAGCTCGTTTAGGTGAAATGGCTTTAAGCTATTTAACACCGGGTATTTACTATGGAGGAGAGGTGGTTAGAGTTTTTGCTTTAAAAAAGAGTGCAAATATTCCTACGTCGCAGGGTTTGGTTTCTGTTGTTTCAGATAGGATAATTGAAATTTTTGCTTTTGCCATTTTTGCTTTTTTAGGGGCATTTGTCTTATTTTTTCAAAGAAATCTGCTTGGAGGACTTTTTTTTACAATTCTCGGTTTTTTACCTTTGATTTTGGTCGCTTTAATTTTTAGGCTATTGAAATCCAACAAAGTGGCCGGCTTAATAAAATTTTTTCGTCTGCACAAGATAAGATTTTCTCAGAAAAATGGAGAAGAAAATAATTTAGCTGAAAAGGTTAAATTTATTCGTGAAGAAATAATAATTTTTTTCCAAAAATTCCCAAAGACAGTTTTCTATAGCACAATCCTATCCTGTTTTTGTTTTGTAATGAGAGCGATTCAGGTTGTTATCTTTGTTCATATTTTGGGCGAATTCGTATCTTTCACCAATGCTCTTTTAATTAGAATTTTGACTTTATTTTCTGGCATGATTCCTATTCCAGCAATGTTAGGAATTTATGAAGGAACAAGTATTCTAGCTTTTCAAAGCGTTCAATTAACTGCAGAAACAGGTCTTAGTTTTACCTTAATGACTAGATTAATTGATTTTAGTTTTGTTTTTGTTGGTTTATTAATCATTGCTTATTATTTAACTCATCACGTTTTTAAATTTGTTAATAATAAAAATAATGTAAAAAGGGAATAAATATGACGACGGATCAAATAAGACAAAGTTTTTTAGATTTTTTTAAAAATAAATCGCATCAAGCAGTTGATTCATCTTCTTTGATACCGGCTGATCCAACGGCTCTTTTTACTTCTGCGGGAATGCAGCAATTTATTCCTTATTTAAGCGGAGAAACAGAGCCACCCTATAATCGAGCCTGTTCAGTGCAAAAATGTTTTCGTACTTCTGATATTGATAAAGTTGGAGATGAGTTTCACCATACTTTTTTTGAAATGCTTGGTAATTGGTCATTCGGCGACTATTTTAAAGAAGAAGCTATTAAATGGGCGTTAGAACTATTAGTTGATAATTATCATTTAGAAAAAGATCGGCTTTGGGTGACAATTTTCAAAGGAGAAAAGAATATACCCTGTGATAAAGAGGCTGAGAAAATTTGGCAGAAAAATGGTATTGTCAAAAAAAAGATTAAAGAATTTGGTTCAACTGATAATTTTTGGGGACCAGTTGGTTCAACCGGACCCTGTGGCCCTTGTTCAGAAATATATTATGATCAAGGGAAGGAATTTCAAAAAAATAAATGTACATTACCAAAGTGCGGACCCAATTGTGGCTGTGGCAGATTTGTTGAAGTTTGGAATTTAGTTTTTATGGAATACAATAAAACAGAAAAGGGTGAGTATGAAAAATTATCCAAACAGAACATTGATACAGGGGCAGGCTTAGAGCGATTAGCCTGTGTTTTGCAAAACAAAGAATCAGACTATGAAACAAACTTGTTTTTACCAATTATGCATGAGATTGAAAAGACTTCTCAGAAAGCAGATTTATCTAAACAAAAATCTAGCCGCATTATTGCCGATCACGTCAGAGCCATTTGTTTTTTAATTGCTGATGGAGTTTTGCCAAGCAAAGAAGATCGCGGCTATATTTTAAGAAGAATTCTTAGAAGAGCAATGAGACACGGTCGTTTAATTGAAGCAGAAAAAGGATTCTTAATTCCTTTGGCCCAAATAGTTATTAGGCAATATCATAATATTTATCCAGAATTAAGAAACAAACAGAGTGATATTTTGACCATTATTCAAAAAGAGCAAGAAAAATTTGAAAAGACCCTAAGTCAAGGCTTGAAAAAATTTAAAAAACTTGTTCAATTAGCCTTAGAAGAAAGGAAAGAAATTCTTGATTCAAAAGCAATTTTTCATTTATATGATACTTATGGATTTCCTTTAGAATTGACCAAGGAAATGGCTGAAGAGGAAGGTCTTGAAATAGACGAAAAAGCCTTTGAAAAAGAATTTGATCATCATAGAGAAATATCACGAGCTGGGGCAAAGAAGAAATTTGGAGGAGTAGGTGAATGGGGAGACAAAGTAGCCCTTCATCATACAGCTACCCATCTTTTGCATAAAGCCTTACAACAGGTCTTAGGAGATCATGTTCAGCAGGCAGGTTCTGATTTAACCCCGGAAAGATTAAGATTTGATTTTTCTCATTCTCAAAAAATGACTGAAGAAGAAATTAGAAAAGTTGAAGAGATTGTTAATCAGAAAATAAAAGAAGAATTAAAGGTTCAAATGAAAGAAATGCCCTATGAAGAAGCGATTAAAAAAGGAGCTTTAGCTTTTTTTAAAGAAAAATACCCTAAAATAGTTAAAGTTTATTCTATTGGAAATTTTTCCAAAGAAATTTGTGCTGGGCCTCACGTGAAGAATACCAACGAGATTGGTCAGTTTAAAATTGTTAAGGAAAAGGCGAGCGGGGCAGGAGTAAGAAGAATAAAGGCGGTTTTAAATAAATAAGAACCTTTCGCTACGCTCAAGAACCTTGTTTCGCCTTGTATATTATTTATGTCTTGAAATAATTAATTTAATTTTAAATTTTATGGCTGTCCCTAAAAAACTCCTCAATTATTTGGAGAAAAACAAAGTTAAATTTGAATTAATTGAACACCGTATTGTTTATACGGCCTGGGATTTGGTTCAAACCTTGCATTTAAAAAAGCCGGCTGAGGTAGTTAAAACATTGATTATTAAAACAGATAAAGATTACGTTCTAGTCCTATTACCATCGAATAAGAATTTAGATAAGGCCAAGTTTAAGAAAGCAGTTAATCACTGGAGAAAAAAACAAGGATTAAAAGCAGTTAAGAAAATTGATTTTGTTAAAGAAGCATGGATGAAAAAGAACATTAAGGTAGGGAAATTAGGAGTAGTTCCACCATTTGGTCAACTACTAGGTATGCCAGTATTTGCTGATAAAACTGTTCTTAAGCCAGTAAAAGTGATTGTTAATGCTGGAGATTATGGCGTTTCTTTGAAGATTAAAACCAAGGATTTAATAAAGCTGGAGGAACCAATTAAGGCAAGTTTTGGTAAAAAAAAGTAAGTTGTTGAAAACAATATGTACACGCTTAAGCTTGAAAAATTTCAAGGGCCGTTTAATTTATTGCTTCAATTAATCGAAAAAGAAAAGCTAGACATTACAGAAGTCTCTTTATCTCAGGTAACTGATGAATTTTTAAATTATCTTAAAAAAGTTGAACAAGTTCAGCCTTATGAGTTGGCTGATTTTTTAGAAATAGCGGCTAAGTTGATTTTAATTAAATCTCGGCTTTTAATCCCAGAATTAGTTGACGAAGAAGAGGAGGGTCAAGACCTGATTAATCAATTGAAAATTTATCAACAATATGCTCAGGCAACTAAAAGGGTAGGGAAAATAGCCAATTACCCTAAATATAGTTTTGCTCGAGATAAAATTCCCTTGCAAATAGTGCCAGAATTTTCTTTAGAAATTAAAATTACCCCTCAGATTTTAGAAAAATATTTTAAAGAACTTCTGGGTATTCTTTTGAATCAAACCAAATTAGCCAAGAAAACTTTTAGAAACAAGGCAATTTCTTTAAAACAAAAAATCAATGAACTGATAGAGGTTTTAAAAAAACAATCACAAATTAATTTTGTTTCATTGATTAAAAAGAGAAAAAAGCCAGAAAAAATCGTAATGTTTTTAGCGGTTTTAGAATTAATTAAGAAAAGACAAGTTCTGATTAGTCAAACAGGCTTATTTAAGGAAATTATTATTAAAAGAAAATAGAAAATATGGAAACAAAACAGCAGAATCTTAAGTCATTAATTGAAAGCTTACTTTTTATTGCTAATCGACCTTTAAATAAAAAAGAATTGGCCAGAATAACAGAACAAAAAATAGATAAAGTAGAAAAAGCCTTAAAAGAATTAGTCGAAGAATCCAAAGAAAGAGGCATTAAAATTCTTCAAAATGGCCAAGAATGGCAAATGGTTACTGATCCGACAAATAGCTCAGTTATTCAAAAGTTTTTAAAACAGGAAGTTAATCAAGAATTAACACCAGCTTCTTTGGAAACATTATCCATTATTGCTTATCGAGGGCCAATTAAAAGAGATGAATTAGAACAAATTAGAGGAGTTAACTGTAGTATTATTTTGCGCCATCTTTTAATCAAAGGGTTGATTGTTGAAGAGAACAAAGACAAGGAGATCTATAATGTCAGTTTGGATTTTATCCGCCATTTAGGCGTCAAAGATTTAAATGAATTGCCTGATTATGAACGACTTAATCAAGGTATTCCTTTGTCTTCTTTAATTGACGAAGAAGAGTAGATGGACAAGAAGGGCCCCTGTAGTTTAATGGATAAAACGCCTCCCTCCGGAGGAGGAAAGCACAGGTTCGACTCCTGTCAGGGGCATTGATATAAAAGGCTCTCTGCCCTAAGTTTATTAAATTTATGCCTGTTAATTGGGTTCAAGTAACTAAAACTGGCCGGGTTCCTTTACTTTTAATATCTATTTTTCCTTATGCCTATAAGGAAGGGCTTTTAAAAAAGTTTTTAAAAGCTAATTTTACTATTCATTATTATCGTCGGGTTCTTGGCGCGACTTATTTTAACAAAGAAGAATGGGATGATTATTTAAAACTAATCAAAAGTAAAGAAAATAAAAGTCCTGGTTATCTTTTAAAATTAGGAAAAGAATTTGAAAAAAGGAATAAAGAAATTGTCCAATTTTGTGAGAGATATAAAGACGTTGATTTTTCGAGATGGGAGCTTCAAGGAATTGAAAAGATCTACAGAAAGCTTATTGATTTGAAAAAGAAATGGCTTGTTCCTGATTACACATATTATATAATAGATCGATATTTGCCCGATGTTTTGATTGCCGAAATTAATAAAAAACTAAAAAACGAAAAAAGATTTAATGAGATTATTGGAATTTTAACTGGCCTTGATAGGCCGACTTTGATTAGACAAGAAAGGCTTCAGCTCTTAAAACTAGCTAAGTTAGTAAAAGAGAAAAAACTTTCTTTTAAAAATAAAAGAATTCAAAGATTTATCAAGGACCATATTAAAAAATACGGGTTTCTCAACTACTATTTTTACTATTATCAACCTTATACAGAGAAAGAGATAGAGAAAAGAATCAAGAGGATTTTGCCTAAGGAGTTAAAAGAGGAAATTAGAAAAATCAAAATTCAAGAAAAGAATAAAGAATTGACGCAAAAAATTATTCAGGAGCTTAATTTGTCTAAAAAGGCCCAACTTATTATAAAAACCTTGAAACAGTGGGGTCATTGCCTTAATTATTTAGATGAAGCTGGTTGTTTAATTAGCCATTATCTTAAGGGGCTTCATTCAGAGCTTGCTAAAAGAATGAAAATAAGTCACAAGATGCTGGCAGAGATGGCCTTTGAAGAAATTGATGAATTTTTTAAAAAGGGCGTAATCTCTTCACGAACAAAAGTTAAATTAAAGCAAAGAGTAAAAAAATATGGAATTCTTTGGCAGGGAACAGAAATAAAAATTTACTCGGGAAAAGAGTTAGAAAAATGGGAAGAAGCAGAAAAAAGAAAGACAGAGTCTCAGATAAAACAAGTTGATCAACTAAAAGGAGTGGCTGCTTCTTCAGGCATAGTTAAAGCAAGGGTCAGAGTTTTAGAAAGCTACTGTGATGTGGCTAAAATGAAAAGAGGAGAAATATTAGTCAGCCCAAAGACCAATCCTAAATTTGTCCCGGCTATGGAAAAGGCATCAGCTATAATTACTGATGAGGGCGGATTACTTTCTCATGCGGCCATTATCTCTCGTGAATTAAAAATTCCTTGCGTTGTGGGCACTAAAATTGCCACTAGGGCATTGAAAGATGGGGATTTGGTCAAAGTAGACGCAAATAAAGGAGTGGTTAGAATTATTAAAAATAAGAATTAGTTAAAATTTATGAAAAAAAATAAAGATTTGTGGTTTTGTTCTGCAGAAATTACAAGAAACACAATATTTATAATTAGCCTGCCACTTCGTTTTTTCTTTACAGGTTGGCCTAGACTAGGATTAGGATCAAAAATAAAGGTTTGTTTTAATTATTTTAAAGGAGATTTTTCTGCTTTATATTATAAAAGATCTGAATTTGATGCAGCGGCAGATTTTTTAGCTAAAAAAATGATTTCCAATCCTGATTGGGCCTTAAAAATGTTAGATAAAGCTGAGGTTTATTCAAACAAGTTTATTAAAGAATCTAATAAATTTTTTAATTTGCCTTTTTCTAAAATGACTTCAGTACAAATGCTTAATGCTTATCAACGGGTTTTAAAATGGCAAGAACTATCTCATGGAGTTGGCTCAGCTGTTTCCTGGCACGTTGATGCAGACAAAGAAAGAATAAGTAGGTCGGTTACAAAAATGATTGAAAAGCAGATTAAAAAAAGAAAATTAAAATTAAAATTAGAATTAGCTAATGTTTTTAGTGTCCTTTCTACTCCAATTAAAAAAAGTTTTGTTATCAAAGAAGAAAAAGAATTTTTAAAAGTTGCTCAGCAAATATATTCTCAACCTAAAATTAAACAGGTTTTTAAAAAGACTAAATTAAACCTTTTACCCAAAAAGCTCAGGGAGGTAGATTTAAAAATGTTTGAAATTATGCAAGCTCATTTTAAAGAATGGACCTGGTTGCCTTATGAGTATAAAGGACCAGCTTATCCTTTTAAATATTTTTTAGAACGCTGGCAAAATTTAATTAAGGGAAATGTCTTGCCAACAGAGCTTTTAAAAGAGATCTTAGCTAAAGAAAGAAAGACAAAACAAAAACAAAGAGATTTATTTAAAAAACTAAGATTTAATTCTTATCAACTTAAACTTATTAAGATATGTCAAGAAATTGTTTTTGTTAAGGAGTTTAGAAAGGGGTCTCTTTATCACGGCATGTATTGTTATCAACCCTTTTTTAGGCAAATTGCTAAAAAGTTTAAAATAACTTGCCATAATGTTAGAGCCATGACCTATGGAGAAATAATAAAAGCCTTAAAGGATGGCAAGATTCCTACAATAGAAGTTCTTAAAGCTCGGATGAAATGCGCTATTTTTTATACTACAGCTAAAAAAACCACGATTTTAACTGGTAAAAAGGCTCAAGATTTTTTTGACAAACTGCCTAAAGAAAAATTAGCTATTCAAAGGCAAGTTGATGAACTAAAAGGAACCTGTGCTTCACCGGGTAAAGCCAAGGGGCAGATTAAGATTGTTGAGTATCCTAAAGATATAGTGAAAATGAAAAAAGGTGATATTTTGATTTCTGAAACAACTTATCCAAGCCTAGTTCCAGCTATGAAAAATGCAGCGGCCATTGTTACTAATGCTGGTGGATTGTCTTGTCATGCCGCTATTGTTAGCAGGGAACTAGGCATTCCTTGTATCGTCGGAACTAAAATTGTTACTAAAATTTTTAAAGATGGGGATTTAGTTGAGGTTGATGCGACTAAGGGGGTGGTTAAGATATTAAAAAAGAAATAGAATAGGTTTATGGCGTCAAAAGAAATAAAAGGAATAAAGAATGATTGGATATGTTTTGCTGAATGGTATGATTTATATTGGTTTCATAGTCCATATATCTATGGTCTTTATACTGAACTTAAGAAAAATGTTGGTTATGCCTGTGAAAATCAAGTTTGGGAGTATAAAAATGGTGTTCAGCGATATTATATTTCACAAAGTGAATGGAATAAGATTAGCCAAAGATATTTTAATCAAATTAAGAAAGAACCAAAGTTATTAGCTCGAGCTCTCAGAGCAATTGAGGCAGCCGCCACAGACCTTTTTTCTTTTAATAAGAGAATTAAGGGAATTAATTTTGCCTCAAGTTCATGGAATAAAATAGTAACCACTTTCGCCAAGTGGCATAGATTACATTATAATTTATGGTGTTTAGGTATGGTGCCTAATCTTTTGGAGCTTAATAATACTTTATTATCTTCTTATTTAACTGAATATCTTGATTCTAGGAGAAAGGCCAATCACCCCAGGGCTCAAGAGATTTTTCGATTACTAACTACTCCCAAAGAATGGAGTTTTAATCAGAGAGAAGAACACGATTTTCTCTCATTGGTTGCTAAGTATCAAAAGAATACAAAGCTGAAAAAGGGCATGAAATCCAAAGAGGGTTTAGAAGAAGTTAAAGAGATTTTAAGAAAAGATTTTAAAGAATGTTGGCAAGAGCTTGTTAATCATTACAAAATTTATTATTGGTTGCCTTATAGTTGGATAGGTCCAGCTTGGGAGATAGATTACTTTGTTGATTTGTTTAAACGGATGTTAAATAAAAAAGGTTTAGCTGAAAAAGCTGGACAGATGAAAAAACAACAGAATGAATTGTTATCAGTTAAAAAGGATTGGATTAACAAGCTTAACATAGATGATGATCAGCAAAAGTTATTTGAGTTGATGACCGGTATAATACATGCCAAAGTGGTTAGAATGGATGCCTTGTATCAGTCATATTGTTTTATTAAACCACTGCTTAAACAAGCAGCTAAAGAATTTAATATTTCTTTAAAGCAGCTTTACATTATTCACGATGGCGATTTAGTGGAAATTTTAAAGAAGAGGAAATTTCCTGTTAAGCAAGCTAACGAAATGCTTGGATATTCAATTTATCGAGCTGAAGACGGAGATTTTAAACTTTATACTGGTCAGGCGGCCCAGAAGATTATGAAGCCGATTTTAAATTCACTGCCAAAACTCAAAGACACCCGTGAACTTAGTGGAGAGTGTGGTTGTCCAGGTAAAGCTCGAGGCACTGTCAGGATTATTACTATTCCAGAGGAGATGCAAAAAATGAAAAAAGGTGATATTTTAGTTTCTCAAATTACTAATCCTTCCTTAGTGCCTGCTATGAAAAAAGCCGCCGCTGTTGTTACTGATACTGGTGGCTTAACCTGCCATGCTGCCATTGTTAGTCGGGAATTAGACATTCCTTGCGTGATTGGCACTAAGATCGCCACTCAAGTTTTAAAAGATGGGAGCATTATTGAGGTTGATGCCACACATGGTATAATTAATATTATTAAAAAATAAGAATCCCTCCTCACTTCGTTCGTCGAGAACCCCGCCAAAGTTTCTTCGAAATTTAGGCGGGAACCTTGAAATTTAATATGTAAATAATATTTTATTGCTAAATTTTAACAATATGAGTGATTTTATAAAACATTTTAATCAAATTTCAAAAAAGGATGTTAATTCTGTTGGAGGGAAGGGAGCCTCTCTGGGAGAAATGACAAAAGCTGGTTTTCATGTGCCAGAAGGTTTTGTCGTTACCGCTTTGGCTTTTGAAGAATATTTAAAAGCAACGGATATTAATGTAGAAATCAGGGCAAGGTTAAACAAAATCAATTTAAAAGATATAGAATCAGTGGAAGAAAGTTCAGAAATTCTTAGAGATTTGATTATGAATAAAAAAATGCCTAAATCAATGCAACAAGAAATATTAAAAGAATTTAAAAAGTTAAAGGTAAAATATGTCGCCGTAAGAAGTTCAGCCACAGCAGAAGATTCCAAGATTGATTCTTGGGCAGGGGAATTGGAAACTTATTTAAATACCACGGAAAAAATGGTTTTAAAAAATGTTAAAAAATGTTGGGCGTCTCTTTATACTCCTCGCGCTTTGTTTTATCGGATAGAGAGAAAAATGCGAAGAAAAAGTGTTTCTGTGGCTGTAGCCGTGCAAAAAATGATTCAATCAGAAGTTTCAGGAATTTGTTTTACTGTTCACCCTATTACTAAAGATAAAAATCAAATGATTATTGAAGCCGGTTATGGTTTAGGAGAAGCCATTGTCGGGGGAATGATTACCCCTGATGCTTATGTGGTTGAAAAAGACTCTTTAACCATTTTAGATATTAATATTAATGAACAGGAGAAAATGATTAAATGGGCAAAGAATAAGAATTAAAATATCGCTGTTCCTAAAGCAAAACAAGCTAAACAAAAATTAAAAAATCCTGAGATTATTAAATTAAGTAAAATAGTTAGAAATATTGAGAAACATTATAAAACTCCCCAAGATATTGAATGGGCCTTTGCCAAAGGAAAGATTTATATTACTCAATCAAGGCCAATTACGACGTTATAAATTTTTATATTAAAATAGCTTTGATAAAGCGTTATCTTTCTATGTCTCAAAAGATAGAAAAAAGGATTATAAACAAGCTTCAGAGATTAGAGTCAATTGGCGTTTTTAATTTCCCGGGCAATATTCATTTGTTTTTTTCTGCTGATAATCCTTTAACACATTCTCCACATGCTAAAAAGATAAAGTTAAATTTTGACTTTATTTTGACGATTTTTAAAGGCTCTAATCTTGTTTGGGTTTATAATAAATCTTTGCTTATTAAGAGATCAGAAGAGTTGATTAAGAACACAAAGTTTATTAATAGAGAGTTCAGGCGGTGGGAAGACAAAGAAAGACGCTTTTATGAATTGGTTAAGAAGATAGAGAAAGGGGGGATAAATGACATTACCCTGGACTATATTAATATTTATAATGCCCATTCAACCCAGTGGGCTTATGGTATTATTCCGGAGTATTTTTTAAATTATAGTGAATATATCTCTAAAAAGTTGATAAAAAAATATCCAAAGCTTCATAGTGAAATAAACATATTGTCTTCTCCTAAAGAGTCTTCTTTTCTTTCTGTCGCCAGAAAAAATCTTTTTGAAATAGCCTTTACAAAGAATAAAGAAAGTACTGCCAGGAGCTACCTAAAGAAATATTATTGGCTGTATACGAATTATCTCGGAGCAAAAGCATTAACAGAGGAAGATATCTTAAAAGAGATCAAAACAGCCAAAGAGTTTAAAGGAATGTTAGAAATAAAAAAAGACTTAGAGGAGATCAAGGATTATAAAAGAAATATTAAGAAAGAAAAGCTAAAAATCAAAAGAGCTAACATATTTACCAAGCAAGAAATTAAAATATTAGAATTAATATCTTTTATGGCAGGGTGGCAGGACCGCAGAAAAAAAGCGGGTCTAATTGGTACATATTGGCAAGATGTGATTATTCGAAAAGCAGCTAAAGAAAAAAATATTTCTAGGAAGATTTTATATCATATGTTACCTAGCGAATTCATAGATTTTTTGCAGAACAAAAGAATAGATCTGAATTCTATTAAGAAACGATTTGATTTAGTTGTTCAGTTTAGAAATAAAAATGGAAGAATCTGGTGGCTAAATAAAAATATTAATCCATTTTTATTATCATTAGTTCAGGCGAAACCGAGAAGTCATCAGAGAATCAAGGTAATCAAGGGCTTAACGGCCTCAGGGGGTGTAGTTAGTGGAAAAATTAAGGTTGTACTTAACCCTCGTAGTAATGTTAAAATGAGTCAGGGAGAGATTTTGGTTACTGCTATGACCAGGCCGGATTTTATGCCATTGGTAAATAAATCTGCAGCTATTATTACAGATGAAGGTGGTTTAGCCTGTCATGCAGCAATAATTTCTCGCGAACTTAAAATACCTTGCATTGTTGGTACAAAAACAGCTACAAGGGTTCTGAGGAACGGTGATTTAGTAGAGGTAGATGCAAATAAAGGAATAGTTAGGCTTATTAAAAAAATAAATAAATGATAAAAAGATTGTTAAAAAAAATAGTTCCTCAGCCAGTTCTATTATTCTATCACTGGGCTTTAGCTCACTTAGCTGCCTTTATTTATGGCCATCCCAGTAATAAAATGATTGTTATTGGTGTGACCGGTACTTCGGCTAAATCCACAGTGGTTAATTTAATCGGCCAAATTTTAGAACAAGCTGGATTTAAAGTAGGTTTAACCACTACTTTTAATTTTAAAATTGGTAAAGAGGAAAAAATTAATAAACATAAAATGACCATGCTTGGTCGTTTTGCTTTACAAAAATTATTAAAACAAATGTATAAAGCTGGTTGTCAGTATGCTGTGATCGAAACAACTTCGCAGGGGGTTAAGCAATATAGACATTTAGGGATTAACTATGATATTGGTGTTTTTACTAATTTATCAAAAGAACACATTGAATATCATGGTAGTTTTGAAAAATATAGGAAGGCTAAACAAAAGTTTTTTCAACATTTAAGTAAATGTAAAAGAAAAAAGATTAATAAGAAAATAATTAATAAGGCTAGCATTGTTAATTTAGATGATGAAAACAAAGAGTATTTTTTAAAATTTAAAGTTGATCAGCAATATGGTTATACTTGCGAAGGAAATATTTTGAAAGATATTAAGGTTGTCAGCGCGGAAAATATCAGAACTATGTCAGATGGTTCAGAATTTATAGTTAATAATGTTAATTTTAAAATCAATCTACTAGGAAAATTTAATGTGATAAATGCTTTAAGCGCTATTTGTGTGGCTTTATCTCAGAGCATTGATTTAAATATTTGTCAAAAAGCTTTAACAAAAGTTGAGCAAATACCCGGACGCATGGAAGTGGTTGATAAGCAGCCATTTACTGTTATTGTTGACTATGCTCATATTCCCGATTCCTTGGAAAAGGTTTATCAAACCTTAAAGAATCTCCGCCAGAAGCGGATCCGCCTTCGGCGGAAGCCCAGATTAATTTGTGTTTTAGGTTCAGCTGGTGGAGGAAGAGATAAATGGAAAAGGCCAATTATGGGACAGATTGCTGAAAAATATGGAGACGAAATAATTATTACTAATGAAGATTCTTATAATGAAGATCCTGAGCAAATTATTGATCAAATAATTTCAGGAATAAAAAATAAAAAGGCGATTAAGATTCTTGATAGAAAAAAAGCCATTAGAAAAGCTATAAATCTGGCTCGAGCAGGGGATGTAGTAATCATTACTGGCAAAGGTTGTGAACCATGGATTATGGGACCCAAAAATCAAAAGATTGCTTGGGACGATAGAGCAATTGTTAGAGAGGTTTTAGATGAGGGATAAGAATAAGAACTTCGCCTTCGGCGAGAACCCCGCCAAAGTTTCTTCGAAATTTAGGCGGGAACCTTGAAATTAAAAAACATTTCAATTATAGACCTGTGGATGATTTGTGGATAAACTCTATTTTGGCTTAATAGAGCGTTAAAATAATGCAATAGATAGAGTTGACTAAATAAGAGTTTTTTGATATTATTTATTTAGTCGTTTTTTTATCTTATTTTTTTATAATACAAAAGATTTAGAAAATTAAATAAACAAACCTTTTAGGAAGCACATTCCTGAGGTTTTTTTGCCCTCAAAATATTTTATGTCTGAAGAACGTAAATATTTTTCAGAATCCCGCTCCAATTTGCCCTTGCCTGATCTAACCCAAATACAGAAGACTTCTTATTCTTGGTTTTTGAAAAAGGGGATTAAAGAATTAATAAAAGAATTTTCTCCAATTGAAGACTCGGTGGGGAAAAATTTTGAATTACATTTTGTGAACTGTTCTTTAGGTTTGCCAAAGTTTGACGAGGCAACAAGTAAGAATAGAAATTTAACATATGAAGCACCTTTAACCGCAAAGGTGCGTTTAATTAATAAGAAAACTGGAAAAAGAGTTGCCCAAGAAATCTACTTTAGCGACATTCCCCTGATGACTGAAAGGGGAACTTTTATTATTAATGGCATTGAAAGGGTTATTGTTCAGCAGTTAATTAGATCGCCCGGCGTATTTTTCTCAAGAGAATCAATCAAGGGGCGATTTTTTTACGGAGCTAAAATAATTCCTGATCGAGGAGCCTGGCTTGAGTTTGAAACAGATACCAAGGGTGTAATTTGGGTAAGAATTGATCGGCAAAGAAAAACACCCGTTACTTCCTTACTTAGAGTTTTTGGCTATGGGACAGATAAAGAAATTTTAGATTTATTTACTCCAAAAAAGGCTCGTTTAGACAAAAAAAGCAAAAAACCCAAAATAGATGTTTCTGCCCTAGACTATATTAAAGCGACAATGGAAAAAGATCCTTCTGCCTCAGAAGAAGAAGGATTAATTGAAGTTTATCGTAAAATCCGACCGGGTGATTTAGCTACAGTTGACAATGCCAAATCTTTGATTTATGCCATGTTTTTCTTGCCTAATCGTTATGATTTAAGCAAAGTAGGAAGATACAAGATAAATCAACGACTTAGTCTTGATAAAAATATAGAAAAGAGGGTTTTGCGTCCAGAGGATTTAAAAGCAATGATTTCAGAAATTATTAAGCTTAACATTAGTCAGGGAAATCCAGACGATATTGATCATTTAGCCAACCGTCGTATCCGTGCGGTTGGCGAATTAGTTCAAAACAGAATGAGAGTAGGTATGCTTAGATTACAGCGTATTACTAAAGATCGCATGAGCGTTATAGAGGGAAAAGCAACTCCAGGACAGTTAGTTAATATTAGACCAATTACCGGTGTGATTAAAGAATTTTTCATGTCTTCACAGTTATCTCAATTTATGGACCAAACCAATATTCTTTCTGAATTATCCCACAAAAGGAGATTAACCGTGGCTGGTCCGGGCGGGTTAAGCCGAGAGAGAGCCGGCTTTGAGGTAAGAGACGTTCATCGGACCTATTATGGTAAAATTTGTCCCATTGCTACGCCAGAAGGGCCAAATGTTGGCTTAGTCAGTCATTTGTCCTGTTATGCTCGGATTAATGAATATGGTTTTATTGAAACCCCTTATCAAAAAGTAGTCAAAGGAAGAATAACTAATCAGATAGTTTATCTTAATGCTCATGAAGAGGAACAATATATTATTGCTCCTTTTCTTACTGAGGTTGATAAAAAAGGACGTATTACTGAGAAAAAAGTTGAAGCAAGAATTTATGGTCGTCCTGGTTTTTGTAAGGTTTTAGAGGTAGAGTTTACTGATGTGGCGGCTAATCAAATCATTAGTATTGGGACATCTTTGATTCCATTTTTAGAACATGATGATGGGGTTAGAGCTTTGATGGGGACTAATATGCAGCGTCAGGCAGTTCCTTTGATAAAGCCAGAATCTCCAATAGTAGGAACAGGAGTTGAAGGTAAAATAGCGCAGGATTCTGGGCATTTAGTTATTGCCAAGGAGTCAGGAAAAGTAACTGAGGTTGATGCTAATCATATCCGTATAACTGGTCGTTCAGGCAAGACAAAAACTTATTATTTAGATAAATATCTTCGCTCAAATTATGATACTTGTGTAAATCAACAGCCCTCAGTGGTAAAAAATCAAACTGTTAAAGTTGGTGATATCTTAGCTCGTGGCTCTTCAATTGATAACGGAGAGTTGGCCCTAGGTCAAAATATTTTAGGTGCCTTTATGGTTTGGGAGGGCGGTAATTACGAAGACGCTATTTTAATATCCTCAAGGCTGGTTCACCAGGATAAATTTACTTCTTTGCATATTGACGAACACACCATTGATATTCGGGAAACAAAATTTGGCCCAGAAATGACCACAAGAGATATTCCTAATGTTAGTGAAGAAAAGTTAAAGGATCTTGATGAAGAAGGAATTATTAGAGTTGGCGCAGAAGTAAAATCAGGTGATATTTTAGTTGGGAAAATTACCCCCAAAGGAGAGGCCGAGTTGACAGCGGAAGAAAAATTACTTAGAGCGATTTTTGGAGAAAAGGCTCAGGACGTGAGGGATTCTTCTCTTTATCTTGAACACGGAGAACATGGTAAAGTAATTGGAATTAAAATATTTTCTCGCGAAAGAGGAGATAAATTAGCCCCAGGAGTAGTTAAGTCAATCCAGGTTTTAGTTGCTGATTTAAGAAAAATTCAGGTGGGGGATAAAATGGCTGGCCGCCATGGCAATAAGGGAGTAGTTTCTAGGGTTGTTTCTCAAGAAGACATGCCTTATTTAAAAGATGGAACTCCAATTGATATCATTCTTAACCCCTTGGGAGTTGTTTCACGAATGAATTTGGGTCAGATTTTAGAAATTCATATGGGGTTAGCCGCTCAAAAACTAGGTTATAAAACAGCCACCCCTCCTTTAAATGGAATTAAAGAGGAGACAATTAAACAAGAATTAGTCAGAGCAGGATTTTCTTCAAGCGGAAAAATGATTCTTTATGATGGTCGCACGGGCAAGGCTTTTAAAAACCCAGTTACGGTCGGCTACACGTATTTTATGAAACTTAACCATTTGGTTGAAGACAAAATTCACCAACGATCAATTGGCCCTTATTCTTTAATCACTCAACAGCCTTTAGGGGGAAAGGCTCAGTTTGGTGGACAAAGATTTGGGGAAATGGAAGTCTGGGCTTTAGAGGGCTATGGAGCGGCTTATACTTTACAGGAAATGTTAACAATCAAGTCGGATGATGTTTTGGGGAGAACCAAGGCTTATGAATCAATTATTAAGGGCCTGCCAGTAAGAGAAACCTATATCCCAGAATCATTTAGCGTTTTAGTCCGTGAATTAAAAGGACTGGGTTTAAACGTGGAAATGATTAAAACAAGATAATATTAAATTTTATGTCAACACCATCAACAATTGGAACATTGACCTTGCCAAGTGATAAACCACGACGGAATTTAGATTTTAATGCTATTTCTTTACGACTGGCTTCTTCAAAAGAAATGGGACCAAAAGAAAAAGGTGGTTGGTCATATGGCGAAGTTACCAAACCAGAGACAATTAATTATCGAAGCAGAAAACCAGAAAGAGATGGTTTATTTTGTCAAAAGATTTTTGGTCCAGTAAAAGACTGGCAATGTGCTTGTGGTAAGTATAAAAAACTTCGTTATCGAGGCATTGTTTGTGATCGCTGTGGGGTTGAAGTAACTCGCAGTTTGGTCAGGCGCGAAAGAATGGGACATATTCAATTAGCCGCTCCTGTTACTCATATTTGGTTTTTACGCAGTGTTCCATCAAGGATAGGCTTAGCCTTAGAGATGTCAGTTCAGACCTTAGAAAAAGTGGTCTATTTTGCTAATTTTGTTATTACTGAGATAAAAGAAGATTTAAAACAACAGACGCTTGAAGAATTGGAACAAGAGTTTAAACAAAAGAAAAAAGAATTAAAAAAGGAGGAGGGTGCAGAGAAAAAAATTGAACAATTAACCCAAGATTATAATGAAACTAAGCGCGAAATTTTAGATTTACGACTCAAAAAATTATTAACTGAACTTGAGTATAGAGATCTTTCTTTAAAATACGGACATATTTTAACTGCCGACATTGGGGCAGAAGCAATTTTAAAACTTTTACAAGACATTGAACTACTTAAGTTAGTTAAAGAAATAGAAAAAGAGAAAAGAAAAACGACTAATCCAACTAAAAAAAAGAAATTAGTACAAAGAATAGAATGTTTGAGAAGTTTTTTGGTCAACAAGATTCAGCCAGAACATATGATTTTAAAAACAATTCCTGTTGTTCCACCAGAATTAAGGCCCCTGGTTCCTCTTGATGGGGGCCGTTTTGCCTCATCAGACTTAAATGATCTTTATCGAAGAGTGATTAATCGTAACAATCGATTAAAGCGTCTTTATGATTTACATGCTCCAGAGGTAATTTTACGTAATGAAAAAAGAATGCTTCAAGAAGCAGTCGATGCTTTAATTGACAACAATATGAGGTCAGGCAAAACAACCATTGCTTCTACTGGTCAACGCAGACCCTTAAAATCTTTAGCAGATATTTTAAAAGGTAAACAAGGAAGATTTCGTCAAAATCTACTTGGGAAAAGAGTGGACTATTCTGGTCGATCCGTAATTGTTGTCGGGCCTAAATTAAAATTAAACCAATGTGGTTTGCCCAAGGTCATGGCTCTAGAGCTTTTCAAGCCTTTTATTGCTAGTGAATTAATTAAAAGAGGTTTGGTTCATAATGTTCGCAGTGCTAATCGTTTAATCGAGGACGGGGCAGAAGACGTTTGGGCAATTTTAGAAGAAATTACTAAAAAATCTTATGTTTTGCTTAATCGAGCCCCAACTTTACATCGCTTAGGTATTCAAGCTTTTCAACCTGTCCTTATTGAGGGTAAGGCAATTCAGATTCATCCTTTAGTTTGTGCCGCTTTTAATGCGGATTTTGATGGTGATCAAATGGCCGTGCATGTTCCTATTACGGAAAGAGCTCAAAAAGAAGCAAAAGATATTATTTTATCTACTCATAATCTTTTAAAACCAGCCACTGGTGAGCCAGTAGTTACCCCAACCCAAGACATGGTTTGGGGTGCTTATTATATGACCATGCTTAAGGATAAGAAAAAACATCTTTCATCTTTTATTAATGCCGAAGAAGCCCTTTTGGCTTATCAGTCAGGCAAAATAGATTTGCAAGAAAGAATTAATGTTAGAATTGGTAAAAGAATAAAGGAAACTAGTGCTGGTCGATTAGCTTTTAATAATATCTTACCCCCAGGACTTTATCAAATGGATAATGTTGTTGATAAGAAGAGACTCAAAAATTTTATTATCGAATCTATAGAAATACATGGGCGAGAAAAAACAGTTGAATTGTTAGATAAAATTAAGCAAACGACTCTTTCATATTTAACTGCCTCAGGTCTTTCTTGGGGCATGGATGATTTACCCCATTTACCAGAAAAAGAAAAGATTATTGGGGAAGCGGAGAAAAATATTGATAAAATACAATCTCAGTATGATATGGGTTTATTGGCAGAAGATGAGCGCTATCTTAAGAGTATTGAGACCTGGATGACAGCCAAGAGTAAAATTACAGAAATTGTAAAAAAGAATCCCTTAGCTGTCTCGGCAATTTTTACCATGGTTGAATCAGGAGCGCGTGGTTCTTGGACTCAGTTAGCTCAGATGTTTGGAATGAGAGGAATTGTTTCTTCCCCAACTGGTCGTTTAATTGAATTACCCATTAAATCTTCTTTTAAAGAAGGTTTCAATGTTTTGGAATACTTTATCTCTACCCATGGTTCGAGAAAAGGTGTAGCGGATACGGCTTTGCGTACGGCTAGTGCTGGATATTTGACTCGCCGCATGGTTGATGTTTGTCAGGACATAATTATTACTGAAAAAAATTGCGGTGATAAAAAGGGTATTTGCTTAACTCGCCAGGAAAATCTGGAAATGGATGAAGATTGGCAGAGCAGATTATTTGGTCGTACTGCTGTTCAGGCTATTAAACGTCCAAAGACTAAAAAAGTAATTGTCAAAGCCAATGAAATGATTAGCAGGGAAAAGGCAAAAGAGATTAACGAAGCAGATCCTGAAAAAGTTTTTATTCGATCTGTTTTAAGTTGTAAATCACTGCATGGCACCTGTGTTAAGTGTTATGGCTATGATTTAGGCTATAATAAACCCGTAGAATTAGGTACTCCGGTTGGTGTTATCGCTGCTCAGAGTATTGGTGAACCAGGCACCCAGTTAACATTAAGAACTTTTCATACTGGTGGGGTAGCGGGAGTGGATATTACTCAGGGTTTGCCACGAGTTGAAGAACTTTTTGAAGTGCGGCCGGTTAAGAAAAAGGCAGTGATGGTTAATCACGATGGAGTGGTTAATTTAGTTCAAGAAGATGATAAAAAAAGAATTATCTTGAAATATAAAGGAAAAAAACAAGAAACTTATTTGATTGATGAAGATGAAGACTGGAAGATTAAAGTTAAACAAGACCAGGAAGTAAAACGAGGAGAGGTTTTAGCTACATTTAAAAAGAGAAAGATTACCGCTAAGCATAAAGGTAAGATTAAACTTAGTACGGGAACGATTAAAGTTTTTTATGAACGCGACGACAAAGAAGAATACAATGTTACTGGCTATAATGTTTGGGTTAAAGACGGAGACAAGGTTAAGGTTGGAGAACAATTAACAGACGGCAGTTTGGATTTACGTGAACTCTATGAATTACAGGGGAGAGAAGCAACAGAAAAATATGTCCTTAAGGAAATTCAATATATTTATTCATCTCAGGCGCAGAAGTTAAATGATAAACATGTGGAAATAGTTATCCGTCAAATGTTTTCTCGTTGTTTAATTAAGGACGGGGGAGAAACAAATCTCTTACCAGGAGAAATAGTTCCCAAGTCTTATTTATGGGAAATTAATAAAAAGGCAAAGGCTTTAGGTAAAAAGCAGGCGGAAGCAGAAGAAAGATTAACTGGTATTACTCGGGTTTCCCTTTCTACTGACTCTTGGCTTTCAGCTGCTTCTTTTCAAGAAACTTCAAGAGTTTTGGTCAAGGCCGCCATTAGTGGTCGTCCAGATCATTTAAGGGGCTTGAAAGAAAACGTAATTGTTGGTAGATTAATTCCAGTAGGGACAGGATTGAAAAAAACAAAACCTAAAAGATAAGAACCTGCTACGCAGAACCTTGAAATTAAAAATTTTAAGTCATGGCCAAAAAAAGAAAAAAGAAAAAAGAGTCTAGGTTCTCTTTTAATAGAAAGACTCAGCGCTTAATTGTCGCCATAATTTTATTCACGCTGGCGATTATTTTATTTCTAGGATTAGTTAATTTAGCTGGCGTTGCTGGCGAATTTCTTGTTTTAGGTTTAGAAACATTTTTTGGCTGGGCCAGTTGGTTGGTTCCTGTTGTTCTGGTTTTATCTGGCTGGTTAATACTTAAATACGAAGATATTAAAGAAATGAACCAGGCTTTAGACAGAAGATATCCTTCGTTGGGGGCTCGTTGCGGAGGATTAATTTTCTTAGTTCTTGTTTTATCAGCTATTTTTCATATTTATTTTGTTGATGACAAAATTGCTTTGATTGAACATTATGGAGGAGGTTATTTGGGCTATGGCCTTAGTTATCTTGTTGTTAATACCTTTGGCTTTTGGGCAAGTTGGGTGATTTTTATTGGTCTCTTTACAATTGGTTTAATTATTGTTTTGGCGGGCTTGGTTAGCTTAAAAAGAGAACAAGAAGAGGAGGACGAAGAAGAGGGGGAAGAAATAATTCAGCAAGGTTTATTTAAAAAGACCTTAGGTGGATTAAAATCTATTTTTAAAAGAAAACAAAAATTAGTTTTAAAGCCAGAGCCAACAGATAAATTATTAGCTGAATCAACCGAAGAAGAATATGAAGAAGAATATGAAGAAGAAGAGGAAATTATACCAAAAATTAAAAATATATTTACTAAGACTAAGGGCAAAAAAGATGAGATGTCTGTTTCTTATATTAAATCGCATCAAAAAATTGATTTACCTTTAAGCTTATTAGGAGCTGATTCAACAAAACCTAATGCCGGAGATATTAAAGAGAATAAGTTAATTATTAAAAAAACCTTAGAGAATTTTAATATTTCAGTAGAAATGGGAGAGATTAAAATAGGCCCGACCGTAACTCAGTATACGCTTAAGCCAGCTGATGGAGTAAAATTATCCCATATTACGGGTTTGCATAATGATTTGTCCTTGGCCTTGGCGGCTCATCCTATTCGCATTGAAGCCCCAATTCCAGGGCAGTCTTTGGTCGGAATCGAAGTCCCAAATCAACAAGTAGCCGTAATTAGATTAAGGGGAATTTTATCCGACAATGCTTTTAAAAACAGAAAATCAAACTTGACTATTGCTTTGGGGCGAGACGTCACCGGTAATATTTGGCTGGCTGATTTGGGTAAAATGCCTCATTGTTTAGTCGCCGGTTCCACAGGTAGTGGTAAAACTATTTTCCTTAATAGTGTTATTATTAGTCTGATTTATCAAAATTCGCCTGATGATTTAAGATTTATTTTGGTTGACCCAAAAAGAGTTGAATTAACTCTTTATAATGACCTGCCTCATTTATTAACTCCAGTTATTACTAATGTGCAAAAAACAATCAATGCTTTAAAGTGGGCCGTAGGCGAAATGGATCGTCGTTTTGATGTTATGGCCGAGGCTAAAAAGAGAGACATCAATGCCTATAACCAGGCTAATCCAGAAAATAAATTACCCTTTATAGTTATTATGATTGATGAATTAGCCGATTTAATGGCGACGGCGGCTCAAGAGGTAGAGGCCTGTATTGTCCGTTTAGCTCAAATGGCGCGAGCCACGGGTATTCACCTCATTATGGCCACTCAGAGGCCTTCTGTGGACATTATTACGGGTTTAATCAAGGCTAATATTACGTCAAGGATAGCCTTTTCCGTTGCTTCTTTAATGGATTCCAGGACGATTTTAGATCTTTCCGGAGCAGAAAAATTATTAGGACGAGGAGACATGCTTTTTATCTCCTCAGAATTATCCAAACCTAAAAGAATTCAAGGCGCTTTTGTTTCTGATGATGAGGTAAAAGGGATTGTTGAATATTTAAGAAATATTGCTGAGCCTAATTTTCAAGAAGATATTACGAAAAGTCATCAAATAGAAATAGGATTAGAACACGGAGACTTAAAAGAAGACGAAATGTTACCCGAGGCAAGGGATGTAGTTATTCAGGCGGGTAAAGCTTCTGCTTCATTTTTACAGCGTCGTTTAAGAATTGGCTATGCTAGAGCGGCTAGACTTTTAGATTTATTAGAAAATGAAAGAATAATTGGTCCAGCAGATGGAGCCAAACCAAGAGAAGTTTATCGAAGTTTAGAAGAAGAAGTAAATGAAGAAGAAGTTGAATAGAGAACAAAAATGAGTTTTACTAAACGAGAAATTAAAATAAATACCCTAGGCGGGCTTTTAAAAAAGGCTCGTCTTTCTCAAGAATTGGATTTAAAAGAGGTAGCCAAGGAGATTAGTATTGAGGTTAAATATTTAGAATCTTTAGAGGCAGATGATTTTTATAAATTACCAAGCCCAACTTATGCTCGTGGGTTTTTAAAACGTTATGCTGAGTTTTTAAAATTAGATTTTGAAAAAATACTTAGTCAATGGGATGAAAAGTATAATCATGGAGAAAGAGAACTTAAAAAACCGAGAAGCAAGATAAAGGAAATGTTTCAATTAAGTCAGTTTAAATTCAAGATTATTTTAATTTTGATAGTTTTTTGTTTAATTTTATTCTATTTAGGTTTTGGCATTAAAAATGTTTTATTTAGTCCGGAGATTAAAATTTTTTATCCAGCTGAAGATATGGTGACAACAAATTCATCTTTAACAATTAAAGGTAAAACTAATCCTCGGGCGACTATTTTTATTAACAACCAGCCAGTGGAACAAACAGAGGAAGGATTTTTTGAACAAAAAATAGATCTTTTAATTGGTTTAAATCAAATTGAAATATCAGCTAAAAAGAAATATTCTAAAGAAAAAATTATTTATCGCCAAATAGTATTGGAAAAAGAAATAATTAAATAAGTTGACTTTGTAGTTTTTTCTTTATATAATAAAATTGCCTTTAATGATATATAATATAAACATTAATAAATATTTATATGAATAAACAAAAAGATATATCTCCGCGCCAAAAAGCGACTGAAGCGGCTGTTGAGCAGATTAAGTCACGTTTTGGTGAAGGAACTATTATGAAGCTCGGAGAGGCTAAAAAAATGCAGGTAGAGGCGATTTCTACAGGGTGTTTATCATTAGATTTAGCCTTAGGAGTGGGGGGAATTCCCAGGGGTCGGGTGATTGAGATTTTTGGAAATGAAATGACTGGTAAGTCTACTTTAGCTCTTCATATGATTGCTGAAGCCCAGAAAAAAGGTGGAATTGCCGCTTTTGTTGATGCTGAACATGCTTTAGACCCAGAATATTCTAAAAAAATAGGGGTTAAGGTTAATGATCTCTTAATTTCTCAACCATCTTGTGCTGAAGAAGCTTTAGAAATTGTTGAAACCTTGGTTCGTTCTAATGGGGTTGATATTATTGTTATTGACTCAGTGGCGGCTTTAACGCCAAAAAAAGAAATCGAAGGAGATATGGGAGATGCTCAAATGGGATTGCAAGCTCGTCTTATGTCCCAAGCCCTTAGAAAACTAACTAGTATTGTTAGTAAGACTAATACATCGGTAATTTTTATTAATCAAATTCGAATGAAAATTGGAATCTATTTTGGTAATCCAGAGACGACAACAGGCGGCTTGGCTTTAAAATTTTATTCCTCAGTTAGAATAGAACTCAGACGTCTAGCTCAAATGAAAAAAGGTGATGATGTTATTGGCAATAAGGTTAAGGTCAAGGTTGTTAAGAATAAGGTAGCTCCGCCATTTAAAGTTTGTGAGTTTGAGATTATGTATGATGAAGGTATTTCTTGGGCCGGAGATTTGTTAAATTTAGGAGCCAAACATGGCTTGGTTAAGAAATCAGGAAATACTTTAAGTTATGGAGAGAATAAGCTTGGAGTCGGTTGGGAAAAAGCCAAACAAAGCTTAAGAGAGGATAAGAAATTAGCCCAGCAATTAAAAAAAGATATTTTAAAAGCTATTAAAGAAGAGGAGAAGTAAATAGTTAGATAGTTATATAAAAAAAGGACCCGCGTTTAAACGGGTCCTTTTATATTATTAATTCTTTATTCTAAACTTTTTCTTTGCTAAAATATTCGGCCATGAAACCGTAGATAATACTAACAAAGAAGGCGATAATAATCGTGATTACCCAATTTAATTGTTTATTTGGTTTAACCGGACCACTAGCCAAGGCAGGCCCAACTTCTATGCTAGTAGGCTGTTCTTGATAGGCCTGTTCTATCTGTTTTCCACGCAGAGAATTTTTTAATGCTTCCAATTTGTTTTTAAGCTGGTCATGTTTTGTCTGTTCACTTCCTATTCGAGCCTTTGTATCTTGCCAAGCATTTAAATACCCCTGAACAACCCGACCCTGTCCTTCAGTAGAAGCTTTGTCTAATTCTTCTACTTTTTTTAAAATACTATCAGCCTCTTGGTTAACTGTTTCTATTCTTTTTGATGTTTCAGCCATGGCTATTTCAGTGTCTTTAGTTTGTTTTTGGATCTGTTCAATACTTTCTTTTAAAGCAAGTTGAGCCTGGGTTGCTAAGTCAGTATGCCTCTCTATTATAATCTCATTAGTAATTTCATTTAAAGCCAGCGTTCTTTCAGGAGTAGAGGCAGTTGTTTTAACCTTTAGAAAGTCATCAATTTTATTTGTTATTCTTATCTCTTCTGGTATTTTAGATTTTTTGGGTAACTCTAATAAATCTAATCTCCTCATTATTTCTCTATTAATAGTAAGCGTAGAAATAATGACTTCTGTTTGTTCGGGTGTTTCGATGTGCTCGCCACTAATTTTTCCTATTCTTAAAATTGATGTACTCTCATAAATTTTTGGTAAAACAAAATAAGTCAAGATTCCACCCAGAATAACAATTATTAAGAAAACAGCAATAATGCTCATTTTCCTTTTCCAAATCGTTTGTAAATAGTCTCTTAAGTTAATTTCTTCTTCATAAGAAGATTTAACTTGTTGACTATGTTGTTGAGATTGTGATTGATGATAGTCCATAGTGGTTATTTTTTACCTGTTTCATACATAGGAACAAGGTCTTTTAATGTATTTATTATAGCAGCTTTATCAATTTTTTCAAGGGCCTGCTTAAAGCTTTCTAAACACTGAATCAGCTTTTCTTCATTGATTTGTGAGAGTTGAGCAATAAATATTTTTTCATGTTTAGTCGGGGTTTCTTTATCTGTCATGATTTCCTCAAATAATTTTTCTCCATGTCTGATTCCAGTAAAAACAATAGGAATGTCAACATCGGGCTGATAGCCTGCTAAGCGGATCATTTCCCTGGCTAAATCAACAATTTTAATTGGTTGACCCATATCAAGGACAAAAACTTCACCACCCTGGCCAATGGCCCCGGCTTGCATGACCAAGAGACAAGATTCAGCTGTGACCATAAAATATCTTTTCATTTCAGGGTGGGTTACCTCAACAGGACCACCCTTTTTTATTTGTTTTTCAAAAATAGGAACAACGCTTCCCTGGCTACCTAAAACATTGCCAAACCTGACCGCACAGAATTTTGTTTTATTTTGTTTATTAAGCCAAACACAGATCATTTCACAAATTCGTTTGCTTGCTCCCATTATTGAGGTGGGATTAATTGCCTTGTCAGTAGAGATCATCACAAATTTTTCAACATTGTTCTCTAAAGCAGCCTTACCAAGTGTCAATGTTCCAAAAACATTATTTTTAATTGCCTCTTCAGGATTGGCTTCCATTACAGGCACATGTTTGTAGGCGGCAGCATGAAAAACAACTTCAGGTTTAAGACTATGAAACACTTGATTTGTTTTATTTTGGTCGTAAACATCAGCGAGAATAAATGACTTTTGAATTTGTGGAAACGCTTTATTTAAATTTCTTTCTAAATGAAAAATGCCAGTTTCACCTTGGTCTAAGGCAATTAATCTTTTTGGCTTAAATTTTAAGACTTGTTCGCACAATTCAGAACCAATTGAACCAGCCGCTCCCGTTATTAAGATAGTTTTTCCAGTAATATAGCTTTGAATAGCACGCATGTCTATCTTTACTGATTCTCGGCCGAGTAAATCTTCAATAGAGATATCACGTAAATTACTTAAACTAACTCTTTCTGCTAGAATTTGTTCAGTACTTGGCAATATTTTTATTTTTTGCACACCAGCCTTGCGAGACAAATTAACAGTCTGTTTAATAATTTTTCGAGAGACAGAAGGCATGGCGATAATAATTTCTTTAACCTGATGTTCTTTAACAATTTTTGGTAAATCCTTAATTTTTCCCAAAGTTTTAATACCATGAATTAAAATTCCTTGTTTCACGGGACTGTCATCAATAAAGCCGATTAAAGAATAAGGAGTATTAGAGGAAGAGACAATGTGTCGAGCTAATTGTTCTCCTGCTCCGCCGGCCCCAATAATTAGAATAGGCTTACCTTTTTTGGTGTTTTTTCCATTTCGACTAATTCTTTGAAATCCGTGGAGATAAATTCTTTTAGCAAAACGTAAGGCCCCAGTAAATCCAAGAACAAGATTAAAGGTAATAAAAAGGATTGAACGAGGAAACCCAGAAAAAACTGTTTGCTGGCTACGTAAAAGATATATGATACCACCAATGATTAAAAAACTGATGATGACGGCTCTGATTAGTTTAAAGAGCTCAGTAACACTAATAAATGTCCAAGAAATAGAATAAAGTTTTTCTAAGAAAAAGAAAAAAATGATTACAGGGATGCAAAAAACAATAAATGCTTTAATCATTAAAAAATATTTTTGAGGAATACTTGCATCAAAACGAAGCAAAAAACCCAGCCAGCAAGCTAGTCCAATTAAAACAACATCGCTTAATAAAAAGAAGATGGTTCTTTTCAAAGCTATATTAGTGAAAATTTTATTTTTTATACTCATTTTTTAAATTTTTTAACAATGTCTTTGACGGCCCAGACAACATCTCGAATATCCTTTTGAGTCATTTTAGGATAAATAGGTAGAGAAATTATTCGTTTATAGGCAGCATAAGCATGAGGAAAATCATTAGCCTTATATCCATATTTTTCCCTATAATACGGGTGTAGATGCAAGGGGATAAAGTGTACACTAAAGCCAATGTTTCGTTTTTTTAATTCTTGAATAAATTGATTACGATTTATTTTTAATTTATTAAGGTTTAATTGAATAACATAGAGATGCCAGCAAGGTTTAGTGTTTTTTCCAATAACAGGAATGTCAATCTCTTTTAAATTTTTAAAAGCCTGGTTATATGCTTGGGCAATTCTTCTTCTTTTTTGTAAAAAAGAATTAACTCTTTTTAACTGGACTAAGCCTAAAGAAGCAGCAATATCAGTTAAATTACATTCAAATCCTGGAGTGATAATTTCATAATACCAAGAACCCACAGTACTACGCTTCCAAGGATTTGTATTAATACCGTGAAAACTTAATAGACGCGCTTGTTCAGCCCATTTTTTATTATTAGTTGTTATTATTCCTCCTTGGCCAGCTGCTAGAGTTTTATTGACATAAAAACTAAAGCAAGTTAAATCAGGAAAGCTTCCAATTATTTTTCCTTTATACTTTGTGGGCAAAGCATGGGCCGCGTCCCAAACAACTTTTAGCTTATATTTTTTGGCAATTTTAAGGATTTTATCAATTTCACCGGCTTGACCACCATGATGAACCGGAATAATAGCTTTGGTTTTTTTAGTAATGGCTTTTTCAATCTGTTTCGGGTCGATAATTAAAGTATCGGGTCTAATATCAACTAAAACGGGTCTGGCATTAAGATGTTCAACAACCTCAGCAGTGGCCGCAAAAGTCATTGTGGGAACAATAACTTCATCACCGCTTTTAACACCAATGATTTTTAAACAAAGATGAAGAGCGGCAGTGCAGGAGTTGGTGGCAACGGCATATTTAGCATCAACAAACTTGGCAAAATTTCTTTCAAATTTTTTAGCTTTTGGTCCAGTAGTTAACCAGCCAGACTTAAGCGTTTTAACAACTTGTTTAATTTCTTCCTGGCCAATTAAAGGAGGGGAAAATGATAAAAATGTTTTTCTCATAGGAATTACCGTTTATCAGTTCTTATTTTTATAAAACTCGCGGACAGCTTGAATAACGTATTTTATTTGCATATTGGTTAATTCAGGATATAAGGGAAGAGAAATAACCTCTTTTGCCATTTGTTCTGTTTTTGGAAGATGAAAATGATGTAGGTCTTTTAATGCCCTTTGTTTATGATTTGGAATAGGGCTGGAAATAATTGTTTCAATCCCTTTATTTTTTAAGCACAAAGCAAGCTTATTTCTTTTCTTGGCCCGGATTACATAGTTTTGGTATACATCAAAGAATGGCCCTTTTGTTTGAGGAGACGGAGGAAGTTTAATTTCTTTTATTCCTGATAATCCTTGATTATAAACAGCGGCTAATTTTCTACGTTTTTTAATCCAAGCAGAAAAATATTTAAATTTCACATTAAGAATAGCGGCCTGCAAATTGTCTAGACGACTAGTAAACCCATAACAAGCTATCTTGTCTTTAGTTTCTCTTCCATGATCTCTTAAAAGAATAATTTTTTGAGCAAAAGATTTGTTGTTTGTACACACCATTCCACCGTCTCCAAATGTTCCGAGTATTTTTGCCGGATAAAAACTAAAACAACTTGAGAGACCAAAAGAACCAGCCATTTTTTTATTAAAAGTAGCCCCGAGAGATTGAGCCGCATCTTCAATTACTTTTAGGTTGTGTTTTTTGGCAAGGTTCATTATTTTTTTCATATTACAAGCCCGACCATTAAAATGAACCAGAAGAATGGCTTTTGTCTTCTTTGTAATAGCCGCTTCTATCTCGTCTGCGTCCATATTGTAATCATCTCCAACTTCAATTAGGATGGGTTTGGCCCCGCAGTGGACAATGGCGGCTATGGTTGCAAGAAAAGTATGAGAAACGGTTATAACTTCATCACCTCTTTTAATACCAGCGGCTCGTAATGAAAAAATTAAAGCATCTGTACAGCTATTTACACCTACACTATATTTGACTCCTAGAAACGAGGCGATACTGTTTTCAAATTTTTTTACATCATCACGGAGTATTAAATCACCTTTAGATAAAACTCTTTTTATAGCCGCATCAATTTCTTTTTTCATTGATTGATAATGTAGGGGATAGTTTACAAAAGGTACTTTGTGCATATTTATTTTATTAATTTTTTAACTGTTTTAATAATATTATTAGTTGAAATATGATCGTAATATGCTTTTTCCAATGTTTTACTTGTAGGGGCAGGGGAATCGGGTAAACAAATTCTTTTTATTGGTTTTTTAAGATATGAGAATGCTTTATCTGAAATTTGTGCAGCAATTTCGGCTGAAACTCCGCCAGTTTTCCAGTCTGCTTCAACAATAACTACTTTTCCTGTTTTTTTAATTGAATTAATAATTAAATTTATATCTAATGGCTTTATAGTACGAACATCAATCACTTCAGCATCAATTTTCTGTTTTTTTAATTCTTTGGCAGCCTCAAGCGTATTCAGCATTGCATAAGAAATGCCAATTATAGTGATACCTTTGCTCTTTTTTCTAATTTTTGCTTTACCAATTGGGACAGTATATATTTTTTTAGGCACGTGGCATTTTTGTTCATAAAGCCAGCGATCTTCAATGTAGACCACAGGGTCATTGCCTTTAATAGCTGAAATTAACAAACCTTTGGCATCATAGGCTGTAGTTGGCATTACTACTTTTAGCCCTGGAACCTGAGCAAAAATTCCTTGTAAGGTTTGGGAGTGTTGGGCTCCTTGCTCTCCTCCTCGATTGATTATTCCTCGAATAATTACTGGAGCGGTTGATTGACCACCAAAGATATAACGCCAATTAGCCGCTTCATTAATAATCGGATCTAATCCGTAGAGCATAAAATCAATACGCGGATGAACGACAATGGCACGAGCTCCGGCAATGCCAGCCCCGACACCAACACCAGTGATAGCATTTTCAGCAATGGGCGTATCAATAACCCGTTTAGGGCCAAATTTTTCTAAAAGATTTTGACAAGTATTACCAACATACCAAGGGCTTTTAACTCCTTGACCAATAATAAAAACAGATTTATTCTGACTCATCATTTGGTGAGTCGCTTCATTAATAGCTAGGCTATAACTGAGAAGTCTTTTTTTTGCTTTTTTGTCAGCCATAAATATGTTTTAACAGGTCGCTTTTCTTTGGATAAGGACTTTTCTTCATAAATTGGTAGGCTTGGGCAATTTCTTTATTTATTTTTTGATAAATTTTTTGTTTTTCCGCTTTATTTAAAACCTTCTTATTTAAAAGATATTTTTCAAATCTTTTAATAGGATCTTTCTTAAACCAAGCTCTAACTTCTTTTTCTCCTCTAATATCAGTGTGCTCGCCCTGGATATTGTCGTCTGGGCCCACATGACCTCTTTGTCTATAGGTTAGACATTCAATAAAAGCAGGGCCTTTGTTGTTTTTAGCGTCTTTAATTAATTTTTTACTTCCCTCAAGTACTTTTAAAACATCATTACCATCTATTCTAATAGAAGGCATAAAATGTTGACCCAACTTATAAAGATTAGTATTGGCAGAACATTCTTTAATCGGCATATGAGTGGCATAGAAATTATTTTCACAAACAAAAATAATAGGTAATTTTTGCAGAGCGGCAAAGTTTAAAGATTCATGAAGTAGGCCCTCGGTTGTGGCTCCGTCGCCAAAGAAACTAATGGCCACTCTTTTTTGATTTCTATTTTTTATAGCCATGGCTGCCCCGACAGCTAAGGAAATAGTTCCGGCAACAATAGGAATTGACCCAAGTATACCATTTTTAGGATCAGTAACATGCATAGACCCTCCTCTGCCCTTTGAACAACCAGTTATTTTACCAAAAATTTCGGCGGTCAATTTATTCATATCTCCGCCTTTGGCTAAATAATGACCATGCGAGCGATGGTTACCAAATAATACATCCGCTTTGTTAAGATTAGCACAAATGCCCACGGCAATAGCTTCTTCTCCAGAATAAAGATGACAAGGAGTTTTAATTTCACCCTTAATAATTGGTTCAACAAAGCTTTCTTCAAGCAGGCGAATACGAAGCATTTTTTTATAAAGCCCTAAAAGAAAATTTTTAGAATATTTAGAGTTGGGCATAATTACCTATTAAGTATTTTTTTTAATGTTTTAAAGATTATTTTTAAATCTCCAACAAAAGATCTTTCTTTAACATATTTTATTTGTAATCTTACTTTCTCTGGCCTGATTTTTTCTAAATATGTTTTTTCTGGGTCAGAGCTACCTTTTAAAATAGCTCCCTCATCAGCATTCCAAAGAGAAGCCAGGTCAGTTATCCCTGGCTTCACTTTAAAAATAATTTGTTCTTCGTTTTTATATAATTTAGCGTATTCTGGAACTTCTGGTCTTGGTCCCACTAAACTTATTTCACCTTTAATAACATTAAACAATTGAGGCAATTCGTCAAGTTTGTATTTACGCAAGAATTTGCCAATTTTAGTTAATCGAGGGTCATCATCAGAGGTTGAAGGACCACCAATTTTATCAGCATTGATAACTAAAGTCCGAAATTTGAATATTTTAAATGGTTTTTTATCTTTTCCAACTCTTAATCCGCGATAGAATACAGGCCCCGGTGAACCTAATTTTATAGCCAAGCTGATAATTAATAAAATAGGGGAAAGGATAATTACCCCTATTAGGGAACAAAAGAAATCAAACAGTTTTTTTATCATTTTTTTGAGAAAATAAAAACAATTTTAAAGGCGTATCTTTTCAGCCAGGGGATTTTCAATAATATATGGTCAATCTGATCTAAAAACTTAAACAAAGTTTTTCCTCCAGAAATATTACGAAAAGGAAAAGTCAACATCGACAATAAATGAAAATAATATATTTTTTCTATATTGAAATATTTTTTGGCAAACTTTAAATCTTTATTCTTGATAATATGTTCTGTGGCCCATGAAGTTCTTACGCCGCGTTTTTTATTAATCCAACGCTTAAGATTTGTTAGGGGATTATGACCAAATGTTTCAACGCCAATTAATTTTCCACTTGGTTTTAAAACGCGAGCTAATTCTGGGAAGGCCCTTTTAATGTCGAGAGAAGAAAATGTGCCGCTATTCCAGATAAAATCAAAATAATTATCAGAGAAGTCTAATGATTCACAATCCATTTTAATAAATTTTATTTTGCCACATTTTTTTTTCTTTATTCTTTGTTCAGCAATTTTCAAAGATTTTTTTGAGAGATCAATTCCATAAACCTCTGCCCCGAGTTTTGCCGGTAAAATAGTATGCATTCCATGACCGCAACCATAGTCAAGAAATTTCATTCCTGATTTAACATTATGTTTTATCCATTTTTTACAAAATCGATAGCTTGAGAAAATATTTACGTCATAATCTTCAATATCCGCCTGCAAATTTTTATTTAGACGTTGATTTTGCCATTTTTCAGCCAATTTATCATAATGAGAGATTTCTCTTTCTTTTCTTTTCTCCATACACCTTTTATTACAAGATTAATTTAATTAAGCCAATTAACGAACCAATGCCATAACCAAAATGGCGGTAAATAAAAGCAAAGGGAGTGACAAACAAATAACCCAACTCTTTTTTATTATAAGCAATTTTAGCAGAAAAATAAAGATTAACTATTAAATAAAAAATAAGGATGAATAGAAAAAGCCAGAGAAATAATGTGAAGAAGATGCCCAATGTTAAACTAATTAATAAAGATAGAATAAAAAATAGAGGAATATAGTGCCTCAATTTAAGAGGAATTTTAACAAATTTTAAAGGATAAATGGCCCAAATTCCATCTTTAATATTATGAATAAAAAAACTTGTTAAAGTAGCTTTCGGGTGATAAAGCCCAACGATTTTTGGATTAAGAATAATTTTCCCGCCAGCTTTTTTTAATTTTGCATTAAAAGCCATATCTTGACTGCGGACTAGATTTTCATTAAAAAAGCCAAATTTTTTAAAGACTTCTTTTCGATAACAACCACCAAAAACAGTATCAACCCCTCTAACTTTAGTTAATCCTTTTCTAAAATGTGAGCCTCCTACGCCAAAAAAACTAGAAAGACAAGCAGCAATAGCTTTGGCTGAGATAGTATTTTTACTTGGCACTGTTTTTAAAACGCCGCCAACATTGTCGGCTTTATGTTTAATTAAGGTTTCAACACACTTGGAAATATAATCTTTTTGATAAATTGTGTGAGATCCCATGATAATAATAATTTTACCTTTGGCGGTTTTAATTCCTATGTTAAAAGCGACGGGGGTGATTTTTTTAGGATTGTCTATTAATTGAATAAAGGGTTTTTTTTCAGAATATTTTTTGATGATATCTCTAGTTTTATCTTTGCTTATACCATCAATTACTAAAATTTCCATTTTATTTTGAGGATAATCTTGTTGAATAATAGAATCTATACATTTTTTAATAAATTTTTCTTCATTACGACAGGGAACAATAATAGAAACTAAGGGTTTGTCCATAATTTTATTTATTCATTTTATTTAACATCTGGGCAAAATTTTTCGCTGCCTCTTTACTACTGTGTTTTTTAATTTCATTTAAGTCCCCAGAATAGGAAACACAGCCTTTGTGTTTATATTCTAAATAATAATCAAGTAAAGCTTTTTTAATGTCTTTTATTTGAGGACAAAATATTCCTGCTTTTGTTTGATTAATTAAACCATTAACTACATCTTCATTTTTTCCTCCTGTGGCCAAAATAGGCCTTTGGGCTGCCAAATAATCAAATAATTTACCAGAAAAAGCCCGTCCAGCCATTTTTTTATCTTCCCAATTTAATTGTAATAAAATTTGTGATTCTCTTTGTTTTTCAAGACATTGTTCAAAAGAAATGATGCCTAATTGTTTTACAACCTTTGAAAGATTATATTTTTTAATTTTTTTCTCCACATATTCTTTAGCCGGAGCATAAAGTCTTACTTCAATGTCTCGAACATCAAGCCTTTTTTCGTTAATTAATTCTGCCAAAGCTTGTAAAAATTTTGAAGGTTCGCGTACCTGAGGATAAAAAATACCAGTATAAGTAATGGTAAAATTTTTAGTCAAAGGAACGGGCGGAGCATTTAATATCTTCGGATCAAACCCCAAAGTAATTAATTCAACATCTTCTCTTTGATGAAAATTTTTTAACCATTGTCGATATACAGGCGAAGTAGTGGTTAGTTCATTAGCCACACAAACAGTTTTTCTTTCTAATCGTTGGTCGAGTAATTTTCTAATCTTTCCATAAGCATAGGCTTCATTATCTGACCAAAGGTCAGGGAAGTCGGCAATCCAGCCAATTTCATATTTTTCTTTTATTTTTTTGGCAATTAAATGACTAGTATGAGGATAAACACTAATTAAACCATGAATTTTTTCTTTTTTAAAAAGCTGGTCAACGGCTTTTAAGGCAGGTTTTTCCCAGCGACAATGTTCGTCAGGGTAGGCTAAAAATTTTCTAATAAAATAATAAAAGAATTTTAAAATAGATTTAATTAAGGAAGATGATTTTTTAGTTTGAGCTTGAATTTGGTCACTAATGTCTGATTTTTGATTAAATCCAAATAATTTTACCCATGAACCTAAAAAACAATGATAATCAGTTTCAATTACCCTGAATTTCTGGTCAGGTTTTTTCTTTAAAGGAGCAGTAAGTATAATTGGTTCCCACCCAAATTCTAAAAGATAATTAGCTAAACTAAAAATTCTTTTACTTCCATCAAGGTATGGCCAAAAGAATCCAATAATTAATACTTTTTTATTTTTTTCTGGCATAAATTATATAAAAGGGAGCTAATTTAAGTCCTTGATTTTTAAAAATAGAAATAAATATATTTAAAATCTTAGTAATATATTTTTTTATTAGATTCTGGCGATATCCATAATAACCACTCATAATTTTTACATTAAAACCTTGCTTTAATAAAGATTGTTTTAAATGTTTGAAATCCATTAAATGTTCAGCCCAATTTCCAGTGTAGGGATCACAAGTGTTGGTGGGATGATTTAATTCTGGGGGGAGCTTCTTGTCCTTTAAATAATTGTCAACGCTTTTTTTAATATCTGATTCGATCATGCCACGAGTAGCCTTGGCCAGTTTTTCAACCTCTTCTTGTTCTAATTTATAATTTTGTTGAGAAATAATTTGTCTTCTAACCTTTGAATAGGCCCGCAAACAATCAGTTGGCTTATGTCCCCATTCTTTTTTTCTGTCTTGGGTTTCCAAAGCGATTTGATCTTTAATAATTTTTTTTCGAATTCTAGAATTAATTGAATTAGCCCCTGAGGCCATGATTAAAGATAGGGGACCGGTTGAAACAAATTTAACTTTTTGAAAAAATTCATCTACATTGTAAATATGTTCAATAACATCGTTAGAAACAAGAACATCACAGGAAAGAGAATTTGTTTTTAGAAATTCAATTAATTCCTCAATATTACCTGAAATGTAGTGATCAGCCTTATTGTTTGTCAGTTGGCCAAGGGTTTCGGCATCTTGGGAAGAGATGTCGTAAATGTCATTATAAATTACTTTTCCTATTTTCAACTCTTTAGCCAAAAGAGAAAGCACGCCTGATCCACCGCCATGATCAATTAAAGTAATTTTATTTAAAGGCAAATTAGTTGAAGAGACTGCCCAGGCAAGAATATATGAAAGATCCATTAAACGGTTTTGCAAATCTTGTAAATAGCCAGCAAGATATTTTTTAGTATAATCTGAAATTAATAAGGAATCAGTATCTAATTTATTAAGTTTGTTAAATAGTCTTTCTGTCGCTTTGTTAACTTCTTTAACTACTTTTTTGTTTTTTGGTAATCGGGCTAAAGAATAAATAAATTTCATATTTATTTTTTTATTTCTTGATAAAATTTTTCCATTTTATTCATTTCTCCATAATAATCATTACGTTGAACAATTATTTTGCGCCCGGCAAGACCAAGGGAATTTCTCTTTTGTTCATCTTTTAATAATTCAATTATTTTTTGGGCTAATTGTTCAGGATTTTTTATAGGAATAATAAACCCACTTTCATTGTTTGTAACCCATTTTTTATTTTCCCCAGAATCAGTGATGACAATAGACGTACCACAGGCCATGGCTTCAGCCGTGCTTGCAGCAATGCCAGCGTCAGAAAGAGAAGTAGAAACATAAACGTCTGCCGAGGCTAGATAAATAGGAAGCTCGTCATTGGCAACGAAGCCGATAAAGCGAACGTTGTTATTAATTTTTAATTTTTTTGTTAAACTTTTTAATTTTTTTTCTTCTGGCCCGCGACCGGCGATTAAGAACATGGCTTGAGGAAATTGTTTAACTACCAAAGGAACGGCTTGCAATAAAGATTCAAGATCATAAATTGGCTCAAAATTTCTTAGACTTATAACTACTGGCCGGTTTTCAATTCCCAGTTTTAACTTAAAATCATCACTTTTTTTATCAGGATGAAATTTTCTAGTGTCAATTCCAAAATATATAAGCTGAATTTTATCAGGATTAATTCCTAACTTAACAGTCGCTTCTTTCATGTGGTCGGCGTCAGTGGTAATTAAATCAGCTTTTTTAAGAATATATTTAACAAACGGCCTTTTAATTATTGATTTCCCAGAAATTAAAACATCAGAACCCCAAACAGTGACAACAAAAGGATGAAAGTTAGACAAAGCACCCAAAAGGCCGTTCATGCCCGCATAATGAGCGTGAACAATATCAGGCTTAATTTGTCTTATTAATTTTTTAACATCTTTAAAACAGAGTTTTAATAAAGTAAAATTTGACAAATTATTAAAATTATGGAAGATTATTTTCTGATTATATTCTGCATTAATTTTAGGAGTTAAGGTGATCCAGTGGACCTCATGGCCTTTTTCAGCAAAATAATTAATCCATTTAACAGAATGAATTGAATTAGCTACAGCAATAAAACACAATTTCATATTATTTAGTTAATTCTTGAAGACTTGTTTTACTTAATTGGATAAATAAACCAGCTGGCATTATTAATAAGTAAAGTAAAACATTATCATGAATATTTGAGACAAGTGGCCAAAAACAGATTATACCTAAGGCTAAAATAATGCTAAAACGATTAGGGTTATGTTTTAGAAAAAGAGTTTTTCGGGCAACAAAAAATATATTTAAATAAAACAACAAAAGACCGATTATGCCAATATCAATGATTTGGGCTGATAAACCCGAGGTGCGGGCGATTTTTGGCATGGGTCCGCCACCAAAATAACCAATATCATATAAATATGGGGGAATTACATAACGATTAGTGTACATTCCATAACCAAAAAGGAACGTGCCTACATTTTTTTCAATAGCGTTCATGGCTGCATGAACAAAATCGAGTCGACCTGCTTCAGATTTAGATTTCAATGCTGCACTTTTGGCAATATTTTGCGTATATTGAGTAATTGTATCACCAGTGCCTAAAAATATAGTTAAAACTGCAAAAAGAATTATTAGAACAAGCACTTTACGAAATTTTACAGTGAACAACGCGACAATTAGAAAAACAAACATCATTACCGCGGCGCTTCGGGCAGAGTAATAGTGGGTGATGACCATACCCATTATAATAACCAGCCAAGCAATAATTTTATCATTACGAATTTTACTTCTAATTAGAAAAAGAGCGGCGGGCATAGCCAAAACTAAGGGGAAAACAGCTGCGGCAGCCCCGGACCAAACATAACCCTGCAGATCCCATTTAGATAGTCCAGTTATTGCTTCATAAATAACCCCAGTTAACAGATAGGCACTTAAATAAATTAATGTAGAAATAGAAATAATAATTGAGGTTTTTCTAGCGTTTGGTGTTGGGAAGCCTTTTTTGGTAATAATAAAGGTCAACAGACCAAGAAAACCATAGAAAAATACCCAGCGAATAATACGAGGATCATGTAAAATTAAGAGTCCGCGCACGCTTTGAACCAGCATGTACATAATAAAAATAATAAAAACAGCTCGATGTAGGGTTTCCCATTTATTCTCTTTTTGTTTTTTTAAATGAATGGCACCAATTGAAAGGGCAAGTAAAGCGCCTAAAATAATAAGATCAACTAAGTATTCTTCTACTAAACCGTGTCCTTGAATCATTAATCCGCCAAAGGCAACAGTGGCTATGATTAAAAACGGCCAAAATAGCTTTGGTTTCAAAGCAATAATAAACAAAACAATAATCCCGATTAATGCATAAGCAATATATAATGGTAGTGGCACGGCTGGCATAAAGTTATTTTTTTAATAATATTTTTAAACTTTCTGGTCCGCAATTAAATAATAAATCAATAATTGACATTCCAGGAACAAATTCTTTCCACAATTGGTTGTAATTGGGATGTTGAAAATTAGTATATTTTAAATTAATCCCTGCTTTTTTAAATTTTTCTTCGTCTTGATAATTAGCCCCGCCTTTTCCAGAAAGATATATAGATCCTTTAAAATTTTTGCAAAGATTAATTAATCGTTCAGTACTTGCCCCAGAAACTTGAAAATCTGAAGCAGTTTTTATTTTTGTTTTGATTCTTAACTTATTTACCAAAAATTTAATTAAAGCAATATTCAAATCTGATAAATAAGAATAATCTTTTTTCATTATTTTTTCTAATTCCGGGTATAAGTCATTAAAATATTTTGCTTTTTGATAATTTTGACTAATGGTTTTAAGATGTCGTTGAATTTCTTGTTTATAATTAGTTATTTCAGCCTTATTAATCATCTGAGGAAATTTTCTTTTAATCGGTAAGGTTAGCCAAAATGGGGCTTGAGGGGTTTTGATTTGACATCGGTTGGTATAGCTATTTTTTTCATATTGGACATTGTCTAAAAGAATAAAAATATCAACCTGAGCGATTTTGTAAAAATAACCTAACCAGGGCAAATAATTTGGTTGGTGAATTCCAATTTTTATTTGATCAGCCATCTAGTTATTTCAAATGCTTCGGCATAAGAATCTGCACCGATTTGTCTTCCGCGAGTGGTAGCCAGACTTTTAATAAACTCCTCTGAGGCATAGGCTCTTTTTGATTGAGATTTATAACATCTTATAGCCCGAAGTTTTTTTTGTAAGTGTTTTGGTTTAAGCAAAATAAAGGCTTCAGTATTAAAGCTTAAATTATTCCAAGAAATTTCATATCCCAACATAGAAGTTGTTTTAAAAGCCCTAAACCCTTCTTGGGCAATTACTTGGTGATCTTGATGGGTGTCGTGAGAACAGGGGAGAAGCACTAAATCTGGTTTGATTTTTTCCCCTATCTTAAGCATATCTTCCAAGATTTCTTGGCGGTGAGCTGGAAAATCCCGTACTGGATAATTAAGTAAAATCAGATTTTTTTCTGGAATACCCAAAACCTTAGCTGCTTTTTTTAGTTCCTTTTTAAGAACATTCTTAGACATTCCTTTTGGTACTGATTTTTCCGCTGAAGAAAAAGCAACATAAAAAACTTTTTTCTTTTCTTCAATAAATTTGGCAATGGCTCCTCCGCAACCAAATTCTCCATCATCAGTGTGAGGAGCTAAAACTAATATTTTTTTTAAATCATTTAACATAGGTTTATTTGTTTAGTTGATTATATAATTCAATAAGTTTTTGTTTTTCTTTATCCCAAGTGAATAATTCTTGTATTTTAATGACATTTTCCTTTAATTTTTTATAATAACCCTCCTTAAACCCTTTTTTAATGGCTTTGGCTACGTCTTTAGGGTCGCTAGGGTTAAAACATACGCCAATATCATATTTATTAACTATTTTTTTCATATCTGGAAAATCACTTATTCCCAAAGGAATACCAGCTCTAATGTATTGAAAAAATTTACTGGGCAAGGTGTAGTAATAGCTTAAACAAAGGTTTTCAGAAGAGACAGTGCCTAAATCAGCCTGTAAAGTATAAGAAAGTAATTCTTCTGGTTTAACCCAGCCGGTAAATATTACTCTATCACTTAAGCTAAGTTTTTCAACCATTGTTTCAAAGTTCTTTTTTAAAGGGCCGTCACCAACTAATGCTAGAATAATTTTTTTGTCCAAATATTTTAAAGCCTGAATCAGGCTTTCTATTCCGCGCCATTTTTGTAGTCCCCCCTGGTAAATAACTATTTTATAATCCTGAGAAAGATTAAAATGTTTTTTTCTCATCACTTCATAGTCAATTTCCTTAGCCTCTTCTTCAATATTACGGACAACAATGGGACGTTTAATATGGTCTTGTTTAACCAAATAATCAGCAATACAATCACCAACAGTAATGATAGCATCAGCTTTTCTCATAAAAAAGTGTTCAGCCCGACGATGAAGCCAGAGAAACCAGTGAGGATCTTTTTTTTCTCCTGGGGCTTTATGACTTTCTAGTTCATGAGAATCATAAATTAATTTAGTTTTAAAAAGTTTTTTAGCTAAATAACCAATGGGTAGAGTATTAAAATCATGGCAATGGCAGACAAGGGGATTGATTTTTTTAATGTGAGCTAAGACTCTTATCATAAATTCGATAAACCTGATAAAACGAATGTTTGTTTTTTCTAATATTTTGCGCGTTTTTAAGGGTATGCGAACTGCTTGAATATTTTCAACAGTTTCTTTTTCTTTTAAACCTGGTTCAAAAAGAGCAAAAACAAAAACCTGGTATCCTGCTTGCTGCAGGGCCTTGGCTTCACGTAAGACACGCGAATCATGCGTAAAGTCGTTTAAAACAGTCATGCAAATTTTTTTGTTCGATTTAGTCATTTGATTTTTTAAAAGATAATTTATGTGATATGTCATTGATTAATAGTTTTAATCTGTCTTTTTCTGATAATTCTAAGCTGAAATATACACCCAAGGCGAAGAAAAGAATTAAAACAAATTTTATTAAGAGACCAAAAAGGGTTGAAGGAGGTATTAAAAATAAGCCAAACAAAATTAAACCAACAGAAAAAAGTAAAATTTTAACAATTCTTTTTATTTCAAAGTCTATGTGGTAGTATTTTTGATTCCAAAAATGAATTAAACTAAGTCCAATTAAATAAGCCAAAAGATTAGCAAAAGCAGCGCCGACAATGCCAAAATAGGGGATTAAAAAGAAATTTAATAAAACGCTAGCCAAAGAAGCAATCCCAAGGCTATAGGTAACATAATATGTTTTTTTGCAGAGCATTAAACCAATACCGGCGATCTGGTAAATTCCAAAAACCAAAAAACTAAACGCCAAAGGAGCAATAACTTGATAGCCGTTTAAATATTCTAAAGGGGTAAAGAGACTAACTAATTCTTTGCTAAAAATAGAAATACCTACTGCAAGAAAAAGAGTAGCAAACATATAATAGGTTAGGGTTTTGGCATAGATTTCTTTGACCCGGTTTTCTCTAGAAATAGAATATTGAAAAGGTGCATTAGCTAAACGGAAAGCACTAGTGACAAGAAGAAGAATTGCCGCAAATTTAAATCCGACAGAATAAAGCCCAACATCACTGACGTTTCTAAAATAAGATAAGAAATAACGATTAGACGAATCAATTACCCAAACCATTAATCCGGTTGGGGCTAAAGGTAAACCAAATTTAAGTAAATCTTTAATTTTTTGTAAAGAGAAGTTCCAATTAAATTGATTTTTAGTTAAATAAAGACCCCAGAAAGAAAAGATTATACTTGAGATAAGAGATCCATATAAAACACCAAAGAGCCCCATTTCTTTAAATACCACCAAATAAATACTTAAAACTGTTCCAAAAAGTAAGTTTCCTAAAATAATATAGAAATATTTGACTGGCTGAAAAGAAAGTCGATAAAGAGTTGAACAAAAGGAAATGATTGTTGTAAATGGTACAGTGGCAACGGCCAGAATTAAATAAATACCATATGCACTATTTTTAAGAAAAATGTTAGCAATCTCCTTGCTAAAGAAAATAGTAATCAGGCAAAGAATAACAGTAACAGATAAAAGAAAGATAAAATTTGAAGAAACCATGGTCTTTTTTTCTTCTTCGTTCTTTTCGTGAAAATAAAACATGCTTAGGCCAGCATACAGGCCCAACACACTTAAGCTAATAACCACCTTAGCTGTAATTAAAACAACATCTAAAATGCCATAGTCAGTAGTAGAGAATACGCGAGTATAAATAGGAATGAGAACAAAGCTAACTATTCCAGTCAAGATTGTCCCAACCATGTAAATAAAAGAGTGTTGAATTAATTGTTTAAATTTTTGATACATTATTTATACCAATGAGTATTAAATTTTAGGACCATCTGACCACTTTCTTTAGGAGATAATGCCAGATAGGAAAGATTTCCTTTTGCTTTGTAAACAGGAATTTCTTTATTGTTCTGCCAAACTTGCCAAGAAGGATGGTAATTATATTTGATAATATATTCTTTGTTGGCTTGGGCGTTAAATTCCATTTGATTGGGTTTACGTGTTAAATTGGTTTCTGGCTCAATAAAACTGGTGGAAAAAGGTACTTTAAAAATAAATAAATCTTTTTCCGGGATCAGTACTCCCTTGAAATCCCATAAAGTTTTTTTAATGTCTTGCCAACGAATAATAATAACATTTTGATATCCCCATTGTTTCAATTTATTAATAAATTCACTAGAATGAGCAATTAAATATTGTGCTCCAAGCTCTTTTAATTTTTCTTCAATTGTTTCTTGATCGCTTTCTTTATTTATCTTTACGTATTCATTAATTAAATAGTCAGTTTGGTTCATTCTTAACCATTCCATTGGCAAAAGTTCAATACCTCTTTTAATAAAAATATATTCAAAATAATAAAGAAGGGTGGAAAATCCTGATAAAGATTTTTCAGTGTCCTTAATTTCAAATACAATCCTTGATTGATTGGAAATCGGAGAGAAGGTTTTTTCCAAAAATTCTTTTGATTTTTTAATAGAATGGGGTTTAAGATGAGGATATTCTTTGGGAATACTTTCAAAAACTTCAAGCATGCTTAAAGGGGACATGTATAAAAAGATAATATAAGCAAGAAATACTAAAAAGTGTGGATTCATTAAAACAAAAACCGTGCTCAGGGCAAAAAAGAACCTAAAGAACGTGTTATTATCAGCAAATCTAAAGATATTCCGGTCAATGATAAATAAAATTAAAGGATTTATCAAAAGAACCACGTGAATAAAAGAGGCATCTTTAATAACAAAGGTAACAATAAAGATAAGATAAAAGAAAATCAAATACAAGTCATTAAGCCGGATTCTTAGAAACTCGTCAGTGCGGGATTTTGCCCTTCTTCCTCCTAGTGCTTCTAACACACCATTTATAATAGAGCCCCTTAGAAAGGGAATAAAGTCGATTGCCAGTATTACTAGCGGGATGATTGAAATAAGAATTCCGTTAATGAAAGAATTAGAAACCAAAGAGCATAGTAAAATAGTTTCAATAGTTAAAAGGGTGGTCGTAAAATTTAAAAAAGCAATAAAGATCAAAAATAATCCTGAAACTAAATAATAGCCGTTTAAAAAGAAATATATAACTAAAGGGAAAAAAGCCCAGCTTAAAATTTCTGGTTTTGATAGTCTGAAAAAAGAAATTAAAAAGAGAGGACTACCAATAATCAGCAAAATAAGGACGATTATTAAAGGCCAGGGTGAATTTTGTAGAAAACCAATTAAAATAATATTAAAAAGGAGAATTACAACAGTTAAAATAGTGAATTTTTTAATCTTTAGAGTATTATATATTTTTAAGGAAAATGAATTCGACCAAAATCGTTCTTTTAAAGAAGAACCCAGGCCGTCTTCATAAATATATCCGTGTCTGCCGTATTTTTTAACGCAATCAGCGATTCTGAGATACCAAGTAAGAATAAGGGCCATATGGGAGGAAAAACCAGTTATATAATGATCTTCTTTACTTGGTATAGTCACATTTTTAAAAAGCCTCCAATAAGTTCTGGGAAGAATAAAAATTAAAAAAGGAATAGAAAAAAAAGTGGCTAATTTATTCTCTAAAGAGAACATGTTATAAAATTTCTTGAATTTTTTTATTAACCTCACAGAAATTAGTTATTAACGCATATTATTAGGGAGATATTTATATAAAATGTTTTTTAAAATTGATTTAATTTTTTGTATTTCCTTTGGTTCTAAAAGAGAATAGAGAAAAGTTGAAAGACAGAACATGAGAAGAATTTTAAATACTATACTCAAAAGTAATGAAGGGAAAATAATTAATGTTCCAACAAAAGTTAGAATAAGGGTTACCAAGGTAACCTTTAGTATTTTTTTTATTTCAAATCCTATAAAATAATATTTTTGAGAATAATAATAAGTAAGAATGGCACCAATGGAATAAGACAAAAGTGTGGCTAGAGCTGCGCCCATAATTCCCCAAAGAGGGATAAAGGCATTATTAAAGAAGAGGTTTAAAATACAGGCAATCCCTATGGAAATAGTAAAATATTTTCTTTTATCACTTAAAATTAGACCAATTCCTATTAAATGATAAAGACCATAGATAACAATACTAAAAGCAAGTAGGCCGGTTACTCTGTAGGCGGCAAGATAGATTGGAGGAGCAAGAATGATAAGAGCTTCTTTAGCAAAAATAGAAAGACCAGTAGCAACAAAAAAGGTAACAATAATATAGTAGGTTAAAGTTTTAGCGTAGATTTTTTTTGCTTCTTTGTCTTTCTGAACAGAAAATTGAAATGGAGCGTTAGCAGTACGAAAAGCCAAAATGACTAAGGCTAAGGCCAAGGCTAATTTATTAGCGATGGAATATAGACCAATTTCATGAAGGTTAGTAAAATGGGTCAAAAAGTATCTATCTGAAAAGTCCATAATCCAAATAAAAGCAGCGACTGGAGCTAAAGGAATTCCTATTTTTAATAATTCTTTAAACTTTTTAAAGGAAAAAACAGGGCTAATATATTGACGTATTAAATAAAGAGAGATTATAGAAAGAATAACTGCGGAGATTAAAATTGCATAGTAAATACCAATAATACCGATACGAGCGATCACTACGAAATATATACTCAGGCAAGTACTAATAATTAAGTTTCCCAGAGTGATATAGATAAATTTTATTGGCTGAAAATTTAGTCTAAGAATGTTGGTACAAAATGATATCAGAGTAACAAAAGGAATTCCCAAGAAAGCAACAGTAATATATTTTGAATAAACAATATTTTTAAAAAGAAATAACGAAATTTGTGAACTGAATAAAATTATTAAAATACAGGTAACAATAATAGCGGAGAGCTGGTAAAAGAAATTAACAGAAGTTATTAGACGACGTTCTTTTTGATCATCGGTACGATAATAACACATAAACATTGCAGAATCTAATCCAAGTGAAAGAATAATGCCGATAATTGAGCAGGTAACCCCAATCATTTCAATGATCCCATAATCAGATGGAGAAAAAATTCTGGTATAAATAGGAATTAACAAGAAACCTACTATTTTGCCAACTAGGCTACCTAATCCGTATAAAGTAGAGTCTTTACCTAATTGTTTAAATTTTTCATACATAAGGTGTACGGTCTTTATTGGTTTTGAATTGTAGCTCTACCATTCCTTTGTCTTCTGTTTTTAAGGCAAGATATGAAAGTTTTTCTTTAGATTCATAGACGGGTATTTTTTTACCGTTTTGAGACGCTTGCCAATCTGGGTGATAAGTATATTTAACAATGTATTCTGTTTTTGCCTGAGCTTCAAATTTCATTTGATTAGGCTTTCTTATTAAAATTGAATGAGGATGAGTTAAAAAAACATCAAAGGGTAATAAAAATAAAACTAGATTTTTTTCAGGGAGACCCTTGAGGCCCCAAAAGTATTTTTTAATATCTTTATAATTTAGAGTATTAATCTCTTTATAGCCCCAGTTTTTAAGATTTTCTATAAAAGAAGGGGAGTGAGCTATAATATATTGAACGCCCAATTCATGAAATTTTTCTTCAATTGTTTTTTTATTACTCTGATTGTTGATTTTGATATATTCTTGCATAAAATAGTCTAGCTGAGTAAAGCGTAACCATTCCATTGGCAGAAATTCAATTCCTCTTTTAAAGAGTATATATTCTAGGTAATAAAGAATTGTTCTAAATCCGGACATTGACTTTTCGGTGTCATTTCGTTCAAAGGCAATTCTAGATTGGTTTGGGATTTGATTAAAAAATTTTTCAACCAATTTGTTTATTTTTTCCAAAGAATACGGTTTTAAATAAGGAAAATTAGAGAGATTTTTTTCTGAAACATCAAGCAAGGAAAGAGGGGATAGATAAATAAATAGTAGGTAAAAAATAAAAGATAAAACAGTTGGATGTAAAATTATGCATATCGTTGCGATGGTAAAGAAAAATCGAAAAAATGTATTATTATCTCCATATCTGAATATTTTTTGATTAATAATAAACAATATTAAAGGATTAATTAAAAGAACAGTATAGACTAATGGCGCTTTCTGGATTATAAAAATAGAGATAAAAATAATATAAAAGAATTCCAAATATACATCTTCTAATCGCAGTTTTAAAAGTTTATCTTTTCTAGATTTTGCCTTTCTTCCGCCCAAGACTTCAAATAATTTATTAACTAGTGAACTTTTTAAAAGGGGCAACAAGTCGTTCAAGAGTTTTAATATTGGAATAATAGAAATTAAAAAACCATTAAATAAATTTTTTGACAAAAAAGAATAAAGTATAATAGTTTCTAAAATTAATAAAGTAACTGTAAAATTTAAAAAAGAGATTAAAATGGCAATTATACCAGCAATAATATATGACTCAGTAAAGAAGGCATAAAAAGCAAATGGAAATAATGCCCAGCTTAATATTTCAGGCTTTGAGAATCTGAAAAATGAAATTAGAAATAAAGAGCTTCCGATAATTGAAATTGTCAATATAATAGCAAATATCAAGGAGGTAGACTGAAAATAGGCAATAATAGCAATACTTAGTATAAATAAAACGGTGGTTATGATTATAAAATTGCGAATTTTTAATTTTCCGTAAATTTTTAAAGCAAGGGGATTAAGCCAAAATCTTTCTTTTAAAGAAAACCCAAGTCCGTCTTCATATACATATCCATTTCTACCGTATTTTTCAATACATTCATTCACCCGTAAATACCAAGTCAAAATAAGCGCGGTAGTTTTTGAAAATCCAGTAGTAAATTCAAGTTGTTTATTCTTTGGTCTCAAGATATTTTTATACAATCGGTAATAAGTTTTTGGCAACGCTAAGATAAGAAAAGGTTGAGAAAAAATAGTTTTTATTTTTTCCTGCCATGACAAATTGTTAAAATATCTTTTTATTCTCTGTTTAAACATTTTAATTTTATTTATGTGCTTCAATAACCATATAAAAACCAAAGATATTTTTTGTAATTTTATCAATTAATTTCAACAGAGGGCGGAACAACCTCTGACAGGATTTGGGCAGAAAATCTGATAATCTTTCAAATCCTGATTGATGATATTTGATTTTGATATAATTGAACTTATTAAAGAATTTTTTAGCTTGGCGGGAGGAATACATTTTTAAAACCGGGCAACCAAAAAGTTCTAATAAAGCAGTTCCCTGTTCATTTTTTTTATTGGCTGATTTTTTTATTTTATTGCTTATAAAATAATTTTGTCTGTTTATTATGTCAGTGATTTTTGATATTTTCCGTAAAATAATAACGGCTAGCCATTTTGGGTTAAATTTATGATAAAGCATAACAATTGCTTGTCCGTCATTTTTCAATACGCGATAAATTTCGTCAATTCCTTTTTGAGTATCTGGAGTGTGATGAAGAACTCCAATAGAATAAACAACATCAAAAGTCTCGTCTTTTAGAGGCAAATTTTCAGCATCACCCTGTATTAGCTCTACATTTTGTAAGCCCAGCTCTTTAATCCCTTGTTTTGCTCTAATTAAGGACTCTTTGCTAATATCTACCCCAACAACCTTTCGACATTTTTGAGCAATTAAGGACAGAATTAATCCCTGTCCGCATCCATCATCTAGTACCCTTTTATTTTTTAGCAGATCATTATTAATATATTCTAAAATGTATGGCTCTGTTTTTATATACCAATCCAGCCTTTTTTTAAATGTTATCCAGGATCCGCCACAAGGATTTGAATCCCAAAATTTTTCTCCGTCTTTCTTTATTTCTTTTTTAGACATCGTCCTACTATTACAAAATTTAAATTTATATTAGGAATAAAAAAAGGAACACCTCTTAATTGTTTTAAATAAAAATACCTTTTCACACATTTTAAAACATCAACACACTGATTAACGTGTTCTTTTTTTAACAGTTTTTCATAATCAATCCCGGTTGTTTTTTCAATATATCTTTGGGTTGTGAGTTTGCGTCCCAAGCGATACAAAAATCCCTCTGTAGGAATAGCAAAAATAAATTCGCCGTCTTTTGACAAAACATGGTTAATTTGTTCCAAGGCCTTTTCCAAGGGGGAAAGATGTTCCAAAACAGCAAAAGAAATAATTGATTTTATAGATTCTTTTTTGAATGGAGGATTAAAAATGTTTCCATTAATCAGTTGAGCATGGGGATATTTTTTTTGAGCTTGAGATAATAATTTTTGTGAAATATCAAGTCCAATGATTTGTTGGTTCTGAATATAAGGAAAATGATCTCCAGCGCCACACCCCAAATCTAAAACAGGGCAATTTTTATTTTTTCTCAACTTTGTACAAGTCTTGTGCCCCAGATTTGTAATAAATCGAGTAATTGGATTTTTATAAATATATTGGTCTGTTTTAATAAACGCTTCTTCTTCAATATTAGTATTATTTTTCATATTTGAAATTAAACAATAAATAAAAGATATCTGAAATTTTTAAAAATTTTCCACCACATTTTTTAAATTTTTTAATTTTTTGTTTTTCTGGCCAAGAAAAATAACTTTTTTCTTTGAGGTCAGGGATAAACCCTTTGTTGTCTGATTCAACTAATTTCACGGCTTTATTTATTAAATCAGCTCCTTTAATATGACACCTTAGATACAAACGGCTAATTGATTCGTTTGGAATAATTTTTATTTTTTCTTGAACTATGATTTTCCCCTGATCAATTTTTTCATTCATAAAATGAACAGTAACTCCGTTATATTTTTCATTATAAAACACAGCCTGAAACACTGATCCGAGACCAGCATATTTAGGAAGTAGAGAAGCGTGAAAGTTAATTGCCCCTAGGGCTGGGATCTGTAATAATCTTTTTTTAATAATTTGTCCCAATCTAATACTAATTATTAAATCTGGTTTTAATGTTTTAATTTTTTTCAAAGACTGTTCAGCCATTATGTCCTTAGTTTGAGAAATTTCTATATTATATTTTTTGGCTAGCCTAGAAATGGAACATAAAGACGCATTATCATTTTTGTTAAAATTTAAAATATAATGAAGAAATGCAATTATTTTGTAAATAATCAATTCATTCGCCAAATAAAAAGCATAGGTTAACCCCGAGGTTTTTACAACTTTTTTAAAAAGACCAAAAGGAGACTTTTTGTGTATCATTTTTTTAGTTAAAAGTATGCCAACAATTGATTTATGATTTTGACTAATCAATTTATATGCGAGAATTCCAGAAAAAATGTCATTACCACAAATAATTAAAATTTTCATATGTTCATTTTTTTACCCTTTTAACAACGGCCCTTGATTCTAGTCCGATACATTTTTCACATAAACCAGGATAAGCAGCACCTTCAACCATTTTTTTTCTAAAATTTTTATAAGTTTTACTGTTCCAAATATCGATAAAATTATTATCAACAGCGTTACCTGGCGAAAATTTTTGGGCGAGAATATACCAACACGGATAAACTTCTCCACCACTTCCTATATAGGCAGTTTGTGTTAATGGACAATCACCCTTTTTTAATTTTTTGTAAACCACCTTGCCTTTGTTATCAAGATAATGCCTTGAGATTGGGTTGTCTTTTTTATCAACTATATATTCTTTTTCCATTTTTTCAAAATACTCAGGACTGCCCTCGGGCCAAATACCAAAAGCTTTAACTGAAGAGAAGTCTGCTCCTAAATCTGAGACAATCTGATGATAATATTTTTCCTGATATTGATTTACCTTTGTCAAAACCATTTGCAGGGTAATTAGAGGATAAAATTGCCCGGTTTTCTTTTTTTGTGAGATTAATTCATGAATATTTTTATTTAGTCTTTCAAAGTTTCCTAAATGTCTTATTTTTTCATATGTTTTTCTATCAGGTGATTCAAGGGCTAGAAGGACATGATTAGGAGGACTTTGTAAAAGTTGTTTTATTTTTTCTTTATTTAATAATTGAGCATTAGTGGCCAAGACAGTAGTAATATTTTTTTCATGGCAATATTTTAACATTTTAAAGATATCATTATTAAGGATGGGTTCTCCTCCGCTGAATTCAATATTTGTGCAAAAAGAAGCAGTGTCATCAATAATTCTTTTAAATTCTTTAAATGACATTCTAACTTTTCTCCTTTTTTCAAACGTCCTTAGATCTCTTAACATGCAAAATTCACAATTTAATGGACAGGTAGAAATTGGTTCAAAAGCAATAATCCTAGGCAATCCTTTAATTTCTTGGATAAAATATTTTTTCATAATATGAAGCTTGGTTTTTAAAGACAAACCCTTTGATTCATATTTTAGAAAAAGAGTATAGGTTCTAATTAAGGTCAAAGCTAGAGCTTTGAGGTATTTATTTCGTTTAACAATCTTTTTAATTGTTTGTTTGATTTTCATATATTTGTTTAATTTTATTTGTTATTTGTCTTAAATTTTTCTTTCTTAAGCTAGGGTAAATTGGCAAATTAATAACTGTTTGTGAAAAGTTTAATGAATTTTTAAACTCTTCATCTTTGTATTTTTGATAGGCTTTCATGTAGGGAATAGAATATTCAATCAATGTTCCTAATTGAATCCCTTGTTTTTTCATTTCTTTTACTATTTTTTCTCGATTTTGTACCCGGGGGACATAATGAGAATAAGTAGCTCCCTTGACAATGGGCGGCAGAGTTAATTCAGGAATATCTTTTAAGTTGTCATTATAGAATTGAGCGATTTTTTTTCTTTTTTCTTTAATTTCAGAATATTTTTTAAGCTGAACCAGACCGACCCGAGCCTCTAAAGGAGAAATCATTTCAAAAGCGTCTTTTGGTAAATCAATTTTTTCTTCGTGGTAATATTGGGTAAATTTTTTCAATATTTTTTTCTCTTCTACGTAATCAAAAAGAGAAACAAAGTTGTAAAAAGGTTTAGTAAAAGCAGGATAGGTGACTAAAAGATAAATTAATTTTTTAAAACTTCTTAAAAATGATGGTTTTTTAAAACGTTTGTCTCGGTATTCTTTTATTTTCTGATATAGTTCTTTATTATTAGTGGTTAACATGCCGCCAAAAACAGAAGAAATCTGCTTGGAGATATTTAAACCAAATATAGCTATATCTCTCTGATTACAGATTGATTTTCCCTGAAATTCAGCATCAAAACAATGAGCACAATCTTGAATAATTAAAACATCTTTTTTTACTTGCTTTATCTTTTCCAATTTATCT
>CAZQVF010000003.1:15241-115496 GCA_964596735.1 uncultured Gammaproteobacteria bacterium | reverse complement strand
ATTAAAGATAATGATGCAGTTATCTTTTTTAATTTCCGTTCAGATAGAGCCAGGGAAATAACAAAAGCCTTTGTTTCAGAGGATTTTAAAGGATTTAATAGAGAAAAAATAAAGAATTTGTTTTTTGTTGCGATGACAGAATATGAAAAAGATTTACCCGTGGAAATAGCTTTTTCTCCAGAAATTATTACTACTTGTTTAGCCAAAGTATTGAGTGAACATTCTTTAAAACAAATGCACGTTGCCGAAACGGAAAAATATGCCCACGTTACTTTTTTCTTTAATGGCGGACAAGAGACTGTTTATCCTGGAGAAAAAAGAATTTTAATTCCTTCTCCACGTATTGCTTCTTATGTTCAAAAACCAGAAATGTCTGCCCCTGAAGTAACTCATCAAGTTCTTTGGGGAATAGGCAGTCGGCAATATCAATTTATTATAGTTAACTTTGCCAATCCTGATATGCTTGGTCATACAGGAGATCCACAAGCAGCTATTAAAGGAATAGAGACTTTAGACGAACTACTTGGGCAAATCATTGATTTGACCTTAAAAGAAAATTGGGTTGCTTTAATTACGGCTGATCATGGTAATGCTGAGGAAATGATTAATTTAAGAAGTGGAGAAATAGATAAAGAACACACTACTAATCCAGTACCTTTTATTATTGTTGATAAAAACAAAGAGAATAAAAGTCCATTATCAGAACCGCCGGATTTAGTTTCAATGACTCCATTAGGTGTTTTAGCTGATGTGACCCCGACTATTTTAAAAATTATGGGATTAAACAAGCCATCAGAAATGACAGGGGCTTCTTTAATTTAAAATAAGAACCTGACTTCGTTAGAACCTTGAAATTAAATATTTATTATATATAAGTTAAAGTAATTTAATTATAGAATAATAAGTTTATGGAAATAAAGTATTTTGTTCAAAATTTTATCTTAGATAACAAGAGTAAAAAGTTTTTAGAGGAGAAGATTAAAAAATTAGAACATTTTTCAAATAAGATTTGGGAAGCCAAAGTAGATGTAAGTTATCATCCAGATCGGATAAAAGAGGAGATTTTTAGATTAGAAATTAATTTAAAAATGCCAAACAAAATTTTAAGGGGAGTAGTTCGGGCGGCAAATTTACAAACAGCAATTGATCAGGTGGAACAGAAATTAAAAAAACAATTAAGAAAATACAAGGGTTTTGGTCAGGCAAAAAAACGTTTAACCCAAAAAGTGATAATAAAGATAAAAAGAAGATAGAGTATTTAAAAAAGAAAAAGGGGGTGGTTATAAACCACCCCTTTCTTTTAAAAGGTTTCCTTTATCTTTTTTCAGCACCCATTAGGTCTCGGATTATTGCCTTAAAACAAGGCAAAATCACGGTGTGAAAATCAGTTGAAGAAAATCCATTTTTGTCTCTGTGCTCTAGCACGAATTTTTTCAATTGAGAATTAAGAACTTCTATTTTTCGTTCTACTCCAAAATCTGCTGTCTCAATGTTGGATAAAATCAACCACATGCGATCTTGTTGATTTATAAACTCAGTAGCAAAGTCCATGGCAACTAATAAAAGCTGAACGACCGGTGTGGAGCAATCAAACAGTTTTCCATTGTCAAAGATTTTTTCTCCATCAATCCAGAAACTGAAAAATTCAGGAGTGCGTCGACTGCCAATTCTTTTAAGCAAATATACAGTCGTGGTTTCCTGTAAGTGTTTTTCAATAACCCAGTCCATAATTTGAATAAAACACCTAACTCTGTCCTTTTTGACTTCTAGTTCGGTAAAAGGCAAAGAGTCCATTTTGCCAATACAAGTATTATTAATAGAAACCCTGTTTTTGGGATCAATACTTACATTCATTTTAACATCTCCTTCTTTAACCATATTACTTGTTCCATGCTGGTTAGTTCATGGCCTGCACTGCCTCGGGTTTAGACAGAATTATTTTACCCTTGATTTTAAGAACAATTTCTATTATGTCAGATTTTTATAAAAAGTCAATCCCTTGTTTTTTCATTAGAATTTGTTAAATTAAGGTTATGTCTTTCTTATCTAAAATTCTTGGTGATTCTAATAAAAAGGAGTTGAAAAAATTTCAGCTTTTGGTTGATAAAATTAATTCCTTAGAACCAGAATTTGAAAAATTAAATAGTAAGGAATTAAAAGCTAAAACCGAGGAATTAAAAAAAGCCTTGACCCAAGGTCAGAGTAAAGAAGATATTTTACCTCAAGCGTTTGCTTTAGTTAGAAGAGCGGCTCAAATAACATTGAATCAGCGGCATTTTGATGTTCAATTAATCGGAGGAATGGTTTTACATCAGGGCAAGATTGCGGAAATGAGAACAGGGGAGGGCAAGACATTAGCGGCTACTTCTCCTGTTTATTTAAATGCTCTTGATGGAAAAGGAGTTCATGTGATTACGGTTAATGATTATTTATCTAAAAGAGATTGTGTTTGGATGGGCCAAATTTATTATATTTTAGGATTAAGCGTAAGCTGTATTGTTCATGATGCAGCTTTTATTTATGACCCAGAATACCAACCAGATATTAATGAAGAGGAAAGAGATAAGAAAAGAGATGAAACAGGAACTTTTAGAATAGAAGAAACATATTTAAAACCGATTAGCCGAAAACAAGCTTATCAAGCAGACATTACTTATGGAACTAATAATGAATTTGGTTTTGATTATTTAAGAGATAATTTAGTTCATAATTTAAATGATGTTGTTCAAAGAGAGCTTAATTATGTTATTGTTGATGAAGTAGATAGTATTTTAATTGATGAAGCCAGAACTCCTTTAATTATATCCGTACCCGCTGAAGAATCAGCTGATTTATATTATAAGCTGGCTCAGGTAGTTAAGAATTTAAAATCAGGAGAAGATTATATTGTTGATGAAAAAACAAGATCAGTTAGTTTTAGTCAAACAGGCAAAGAAGGTTTTAAAGGAACAATGACAGACTTAAAAGGGCCGGAGAAAATAATTGAAGCTTTAGGAGAAGACCCTTGGGCAAATAATAATTTGACCTTAATTCATCATATTGATGCCGCTTTAAAAGCAAAAACACTTTTTTTAAAGGACAGGGATTATGTAATTAAAAATGGAGAAATAATTATTATTGATGAATTTACTGGTCGATTAATGATAGGAAGGAGGTATTCTGAAGGCCTTCATCAGGCCATTGAAGCTAAAGAAAATGTAGAAGTCAAACAAGAATCAAAAACATTGGCCACAATTACATTTCAAAACTATTTTCGTTTTTATAAAAAACTTGCGGGGATGACTGGAACGGCCTTAACCGAGGCTGAAGAATTTCACAAAATATATAATTTAGAAGTAGTCGTTGTTCTAACAAATAAGCCTATGATTAGACAGGATACGAACGATAAGATTTATCAAACCAAAGAGGGAAAGTTTAAGGCCATTGTCAAAGAAATCAAAGAACGTAATGAAAAAGGACAGCCAATTTTAGTCGGAACAGGAGGGTTTAGTATTGGCGAGCAAACCATTGGTGCCATTGAAAAAAACAGAATTATTAAAAATCTTTTAGAAAAAGAAGGCATAAGTTGTCAGGTTTTGGATGCAACCAATCATGAGAAAGAGGGACAAATTATTGCTCAAGCTGGGAAACTAGGCGCGGTGACCGTAGCCACTAACATGGCTGGTCGTGGAGTCGATATTGTTTTAGGCGGTAATCCAACTAATAAAGAAGAACAAAAAAAGATTTTAGAGTTAGGTGGCTTACATATTATTGGCACAGAAAGACATGAAGCAAGAAGAATTGATAATCAATTAAGAGGGCGAAGTGGAAGACAGGGGGACCCTGGTTCTTCCCATTTTTTTATTTCTTTAGAAGATGATTTAATGCGTATTTTTGGTGGTTCACGTTTAGCGCCAATAATGAAAGGTTTAAAGGTTCCTGAAGATATGCCCATTGAAAGCCAAGTAGTTTCCCGTTCAATTGAAGCGGCGCAAAGAAAAATAGAAGGATTTAATTTTGACACCAGAAAACATCTCCTGGAATATGACGATGTTTTGAACAAACACAGGGAAACAATTTATCAAAGAAGAAGAAAAGTTTCAGGGATGGGATTAAAAGAATTAAATCAGGAAATTCTTAAAATGATTGAAGAGGAAATAAAAAAGATAGTTAGTTTTCATACGGCTAATGAAGATAAACATAATTGGGAGATTAAAGAAATTGTTAAAACAATTAAAAACATTTTTCCTGTTGCCCAAGACTTAGAACAAGAATTAAAAGATATATGTAAATCATCTCAAGGGAAAGCTTTAAAAGAAGAAATAATAAAACATTTAACAGAATTAGCCATTGAAGCCTATAATCAAGTTCAAGAAAAGGTTGAAGAGACCAAAAGAGATTGGGATGACCCAGAATTAAACAAAGGTTCTTTAATAGAAAAACTGGCTAAATCTATTTTACTACAAAGCATTGATCGGTATTGGGTTTATCATTTAGAAGTAATTAATAACCTTAAAGGAGGAATTGGTTTAAGAGCTTATGCTCAGCAAGATCCTTTGGTTGCTTATAAAAAAGAATCTTTTGAGAAATTTAACGAATTAATGCAAGCAATTAATCAGCAGGTTGTTTATTCTATTTATAAAATTGGTTTGATTAGAAAAATTCCTCGTCAACCGAAAAGAAACATAGAATTAAGCGGGGCGAGTAAAACAAGTCAAGAGAATAGAATTATAAACAGGCCAAAGGGTGTAAAAAAACCAGGACGGAATGATCCTTGCCCTTGTGGTTCAGAAAAAAAATATAAAAAGTGTTGTTATCCAAAATACGGATAAAGATAAGTGATTTTTTAACCTGAAATTGCTTGTCTTTTTTTATATCTTTGTTAAAATATTAAGACACTTAAGTAAAACCTTATTTTTTTATGGAAAGAAACAGGCTTTGGACAATTTTTACAGCAATTATTTTACTCACTTTATTGTGTTTTTTAATTGATTCACCAATTTTACCAAGATGGGTTCCAGGTCATCAATGGTTTTCTAAACAAAATATTCATCTTGGTTTAGATTTACAAGGAGGGACTCAATTGATTTATCAAACCAATACTACGGAAATGCCGGCTGATCAAAGGGCAATAGCAATTGAAGGAGCCCGTGATGTTATTGAACGTCGAGTAAATGTTTTTGGTGTAGCCGAACCTATTATTCAGACAACAAAAGCAGGAAAAGAATGGCGTTTGTTAGTTGAATTACCCGGAGTTAAAGATGTTAATGCGGCTATTAATATGATAGGAGAAACTCCTATTTTAGAATTTAAAGAACAAGGTCAGCCTAGAAAGATAACAGCAAGTGAAAGAGAACAAATTAAAGCATATAATCAAGAGGCTTTAATTAAAGCAGAAAATATTTTAGAACAAGCCTTAAAACCTGGAGCTGATTTTGTTGCTTTGGCAAAAGAATATTCAGAAGATCCAGGAACCAAGGATAATGAGGGTGACGTGGGTTGGTTTTCCAAAGGAATGCTGGTGCCAGAATTTGAGGCAGCTGTTTTTGAAGATTTAGCAATTGGGGAGACAACACCAGAATTAGTTAAAAGTATATTTGGTTATCATATTATTAAAAAAGTTGACGAAAGGATTAAAGAGAATGTAGATATAGGAATAGAGGTAGAGCAGGTAGAAGGAGCAGAGATACAGACTGAACCAGTTAAAGAAGTTAGGGCAAGTCATATTTTGATCATCACTCAGTCTGAAGAATTGCTTCAACAACAAGTTAATTGGCAATACACTGGTTTGACCGGCAAGCAATTAAAAACTGCTTTTGTTTCATTTAATTCTCAAACCAATGAACCAGAGGTCTCTTTAGAATTTAATACAGAGGGGGCTAAATTGTTTGGGGAAATTACCGAGCGCAACGTAGGTAAACCAGTAGCCATATTTTTAGACAACACCCCCTTAAGCATTCCCACAGTTAATGAAGCAATCCCAAGTGGGAAAGCAGTTATTACTGGAACTTTTAATTTAATAGAGGCCAAAGAATTAGCTCAACGTTTGGCAGCTGGAGCTTTGCCCGTCCCCATTAAATTAATTAGTCAACAAAATATTGGTCCAAGTCTGGGGCGAATTTCAGTCCAAAAGAGTTTTATTGCCGGAGTTTTAGGCTTTTTAATTATTATCTTTTTTATGATTGGATATTACAGAAAAAGGGGAATAATTGCCGCCATGGCTCTGTGTATATATGCTTTAATTGTTTTAGCTTTATTTAAATTAATTCCAGTCACTTTAACTTTGGCTGGTATGGCTGGTTTTATTTTATCTTTAGGTATGGCTGTTGATGCTAATATCTTGATTTTTGAACGCATTAAAGATGAAGAAAAACTAGGCAAGCCAACCATCGCGGCTATCCACGATGGGTTTAAGCATGCTTGGACAGCTATTCGTGATAGCAATATAACTACTTTAATTGTTTGTTTTATCCTTTATTATTTTGGTACTGGTTTGGTGCGTGGTTTTGGTCTAACATTAGGCCTTGGAATTTTAGTAAGTATGTTTACAGCTATTGTCGTTACTAAAACATTTTTAGAATTAGTTGTTAAAGATTAAAATATGTTTGATTTTGTTTCTCATAAAAAGAAGTTTTTCACTATTTCCGGTATTCTTTTGTTAATTTCAGTTTTATCTTTGGTTATTTTTGGTTTAAAGCCGGGTATTGATTTTACTGGGGGGACAATGATGGAAATAGAATATGAAGAAGTTAGTTTGATTAATAATGAAATTAAGGAGGTGTTAAAAGGTTTTGACCTAGGAGAGGTTAAGGTTCAGTCAACTGGAGAAAAGGGTTATATTCTTCGATTTAAAGAAATAGACGAAACAACTCATCAACAAATATTAAAACTGTTAGAAGATCCAGAAGAAAAAAGATTTGAATCAATTGGCCCGGTTATTGGTCAAGAATTAACTCAAAAGGCTAAGTGGGCCGTGGGACTATCTTTAATCGCGATTATTTTTTATATAGCTTGGGCGTTTCGTAAATTGTCCAAAGTCGCTGGTAAAGGTGAGTCTTGGCGCTACGGGTTAGGGGCGTTATTAGCTCTCTTCCATGATGTGATTATTCTTTTGGGTTTCTTCTCTATTTTAGGCGCTCTTAGGGGGGTAGAAATTAACACGAATTTTATAACCGCTATTTTAATTGTTTTAGGTTATTCAGTTAATGATACTATTGTTATCTATGACCGGATTAGAGAGAACTTGTTAATTTATCGTTTTAAAGATATGGCCAAAACAATTAATCTGAGTTTAAACGAAACCATTGTCCGGTCTTTAAACACATCCTTTACCACACTTTTTGCCTTATTAGCCATTTATTTATTTGGCGGAATATCAATTAAATATTTTATTTTAGCAATGATGGTTGGTATTGGTATTGGGACATGGTCTTCTATTGCTGTTTCCAGTCAATTCTTACTTTTTAAAAGAAAAAAATAATTAGTTTTAAAAAATATGAAAGTTGCTTTAATCCATGATTTTTTAACTCAGTATGGAGGAGCGGAAAAAGTTTTGGAATCTTTTCATGAAATTTGGCCTAAAGCGCCAATTTTTACTTTATTTTATAACAAAAAAGCAATGGGAGATAAATTTGCTGATTGTGATATTAGAGTTTCGCCAATTCAGAATTTACCTTTTGGAGCAAAAAAGTATCGTTGGTATTTACCTTTAATGCCCAGTGCCATTGAGAGATTTAATTTAAAAGAATATGATTTAGTGATTTCGGATTGTTCTGCTTATGCCAAAGGGGTTATTACTCATCCCCACACTCATCATATTTCCTATATTCATACGCCGACACGCTATTTATGGTCTGACGCCCATGACTATATAGATTCTTTAAAGGGTGGAGAAAAATTAATGAGCAAGTTTGCCGCTCCCTTTTTGACCCAATTAAGAGTTTGGGATAAATTGGCGGCTCAAAGACCAGATGCTTTGATTGCTAATTCTAAATTTGTTGCTAAAAGAATTAAGCATTATTATGAAAAGAAAAGTACTGTTATTTATCCACCTGTAGAAACAGATAATTTTACAATAAGTAAAAAAATTGATAATTATTTTTTAATTGTTTCTCGCTTAAGGCCCTATAAAAGAGTGGATTTAGCTATTCAGGCTTTTAACAATCTAAAAATGCCATTAAAAATTATTGGTGGGGGAGACAGGCAAGGGTTGGAAAAAATGGCTGGATCAAATATTGAATTTTTAGGTTTTGTTTCTGATAAAGAAAAGGCTGAATATTTATCTCATTGCCAGGCCTTAATTCATCCTCAAGAAGAAGATTTTGGTATTACTGCGGTTGAAGCGATGGCGGCTGGTCGTCCAGTTATTGCCCATCAGGCTGGTGGAGCTTCTGAGACAGTTATTGATAATCAAACAGGCATGTTATTTAAAGAGCAAACTTGGGAGAGTTTAGCAGAAAAAGTAATTAAATTTAATGCAAAAGAGTTTGATTCAGAACAAATTAGAAAGCATGCTTTAAGTTTTAGTAAAAAGAGATTTAAAAAAGAAATTTTAGACTTTGTGAATTCCTATGTTCAAAAAGGTGGATAAATTACAAAAAACAGTAATGGGTGGGGCAATGATTATTGCTCTTTTTTCTATTTTTAGTCGTATTCTCGGGCTTTTAAGAGATCGTTTTTTAAGTAGTAGTTTTGGGGCTGGTCAAGTTTTAGACGCTTATTACGCAGCCTTTCGTTTACCAGACTTAGTTTTTAACACCTTGGTTTTAGGGGCACTTTCTTCTGCTTTTATTCCAGTTTTTATCAAATACTGGCGTCAGGACAAAGAAGAGGCATGGCGAATTACCAATGGAGTCATGAATGTGCTGTTCTTAATTGTTCTTGGTTTTTCAGTTTTGTTTTTTTGTTTAGCACCAATAATTGTTAATTACATGGTCCCGGGATTTAATATGGAGACAAAGGCACTTACTGTCACTTTGACCAGGATTATGCTTTTAGGTACATTGTTTTTTACTTTAAGTAATGTGGCCGGTAGTGTTTTAAATTCTTTTAGAAGATTTTTAGCTTATAGCCTGGCTCCGATTATGTATAACTTGGGTATTATTTTTGGCATTTTAGTTTTAGTTCCGAAAACCAGTTTGAGTTATGCTGGATTAGGATGGGGCGTAGCCTTAGGGGCCTTACTTCATTTTTTAATTCAGCTACCTGCCTTAAAAAGAACTGGTTACCGTTGGCAGCCAATTTTCAATTTTAAACATCCGGCAATTAAAAAAATCAGTGTTTTAATGTTACCTCGTTGTTTTGGATTGGCTATTTCTCAATTTAATTTCATCGTCACCACTTTAATTGCCTCTGGAATTACAATTGGGGCGGTGGCCATCTATAATTTGGCTTTTAATTTGGTTAATTTTCCAGTAAGTATTTTTGGTATTTCATTGGCCATCTCTATTTTTCCTTTACTTAGTCAAAATTTTGCCGAAGGGGATAAAAAATCTTTTGTTCAATATTTTTCTAAGACAGTTCGCCGCATCCTTTATTTTATTGTTCCCACTACTGTTTTATTGCTTGCTCTTAGGGCTCAGATTGTTCGTTTAGTTTTAGGAGCCGGGGTTTTTTCCTGGCGTGATACTGTTTTGACTGCTCAGACATTGGGTTGGTTTTCTATCTCTCTTTTTGCTCAAAGTTTAATTCCAGTTTTTGCCAGAGCTTTTTATGCTGTTCAAAATACAAAGACACCAGTAAAAATCGCTGTTTTTGCTTTTATAATTAATATTATTGGTTGTTTAATTCTAGGAAATTTAATTGGTGTGAGTGGCTTAGCTTTGGCTTTTTCTTTGGCTTCTATAGTTAATTTTGGCCTGCTCTATATTTATTTTGATAAAAAAATATATCCTTTACCGAGTAAAGAAATCATTTTTTCTATTCTAAGGATTGTTAGTTTGTCCATAGCTATGGCCGTAATTATACAGGGAATTAAATATTTAATCGGACCCTTAGTTAATATGCAAACTTTTATCGGGGTGTTTATTCAAACATTTACCGCAGTTTTAGGTGGCCTACTCTTCTATGTTGTTACTACTTTAGCTTTTAAATTTGACGAGGTAGAGGTTATTACACAATATGTTATAAAAAGGGTTAAAAACAAAAAGGTATTGCGATTTATTAAAAAAGTGATAAATTAAAAAAGATTAGTCTAAAATTTTTTATTCGAACAACACCAGGGGACAGCGTAGAAGACTGTTCTTTTTAAAATTGACATTAGTATTAAAATAGCATAACATTTAAACAAATATGTCAAATTCAAATATTAGAAATTTTTGCATTATTTCTCACATTGATCACGGGAAATCAACCCTAGCTGATCGTTTTTTAGAATTGACCAAGACTATTACTAAAGAAAAAATGCAGCCACAATACCTTGATCGTTTACCATTAGAAAGAGAGAGGGGGATTACCATTAAACTCCAATCAGTGACCATGCACTATACTTTAAATGATCAGAAATATATTTTAAATTTAATTGACACTCCAGGTCATGTTGATTTTTCCTATGAAGTTTCCCGCTCTTTAGCCGCCGTAGAAGGAGCTCTTCTTTTAGTTGATGCCAGTCAAGGCATTCAAGCCCAAACATTGGCCAACCTTTATTTAGCACAAGAACAAGGACTAGAGATTATTCCCGTGATTAATAAGATTGATTTGTCAGGCATTGATTTAGAAAACGTTAAAAAAGAAATGATTAATTTATTAAAAGTTAAATCAGAGGAAATTATTTGTGTTTCAGCAAAAAGAGGAACTAATGTAGAAACAATTTTACCAGCCATTATTGAGAAAATTCCTGCTCCCAAGAACGATTCTAACCAACCATTACAAGCATTGGTTTTTGATTCATGTTTTGATGACTACAAAGGAGTGATTGCTTTTGTTCGCATTTTTAATGGTTCATTAAAAGCGGGTCAGAAAATTAATTTCTTGGCCACCAATATAGAAACATCAGTTTTAGAGGTAGGCATTTTTAATCCAGATTTTAAAGAACAAAAAAATTTAAACGTTGGACAAATAGGCTATATCATTACTGGTTTAAAAGATATTGAAAAATGTCGAGTCGGTGACACTATTGCATTAGTTGGTCAAGAGGTTAAACATTTACCTGGTTATCAAGAACCACAGTCAATGGTTTTTGCTGATCTTTATTTAAAACAAGGAGGACAGCCACAAAAATTACGCCAAGCTTTGATCAAGTTAAAGCTAAATGACGCCAGTTTAGTTTTTGAGCCAGAACATTCTATGGCTTTAGGCTTTGGTTTTCGCGCTGGGTTTTTAGGCCTTTTACATTTAGATATTGTTCAAGAAAGATTAAAAAGAGAATATGATTTAGATTTGGTTATTACTTCACCTAGTGTCGCTCACCAGATCTGGACAAAGGGGGAGAAAGAAGTAAAAATTATTCACTCACCAAGCGAATTTCCAGACCCTAGCCAAATAACTAGAGTTGAAGAACCTTTAATGAAATTAGACATTATTACTCCTCAAGAATACTTAGGAGCAGTGATGGACTTGTTAAATGCTGCTCCACAAGGGGCTAAACCAAGGACTAATTTTGTTTCTTTAGAATATATGGGAGAAGAAACTTCAAATTCACAAACTAGAGTAATTATTCATTGTGAAATACCACTTGCTTTGCTTTTGGTTGATTTTTATGATAAACTAAAAAGCGTTAGTCGAGGATATGCCTCATATAGCTATCAATTTTTGAAATATTATCCAGCAGAGATAGTTAAATTAGATATTTTAGTTGCTGGCGAGAAAGTTGAACAATTAGCCACTTTGGTTTACAAAGATTGGTCTTATCCGTCAGGAAGAAAGATTGTTCAAGCCTTAAAACATATTTTACCACGTCAGATGTTTGAAGTAAAAGTTCAGGCAGCTATTGGTGGAAAAATTATTGCCGCAGAAAGAGTCGCTCCGATGAGAAAAGACGTGACGGCAAAGTTATATGGAGGTGATGTGACAAGAAAAAGAAAACTTTTAGAAAAACAAAAAAAGGGAAAGAAAAAAATGATGAAGTTGGGCAAGGTTAATATTCCGTCCGAAGCTTATTTAGCTATTATGAAAAGATAAAATGATTAAAAAAAATTCAATTTTTAAAAAAATTCTTTCATCCAAGCCTTTATCATATTTATTGGCCCTACTTTTACTTTTTACTCTTGTGTCTTTGGGCCGGGAAATTAATCGTCAAATTCATTTAAGGGGGGAATTAGCCCACCTACAAAATCAAGCTATTACTCTAGAAACAGAAAACCAAAGACTTTTAAATGAATTAGAAAAAATACAAACAGATTTTTTCAAAGAAAAGGCAGCCCGGGAAAAAATGGGTTTGCGTAAACCAGGCGAAAGAATGATTGTTATTGTTCCTTCTGATAATCTGGAGCAAGAAAAAGAATCAGATTTAAAGTATTTTGGTAAAAAGATTTCTAATTTTAAAGCTTGGTGGGATCAATTTTTTTCTAAGGAGGAGAGTATAGGAAAAGAATAAATTAAAAAATAACAATGATTTATCAAAGCGAGTTCAATTTATCAACCAAGGGATTTAATGATGTCATTAATATTACTGATCAGATAGAGAAGGCTCTGAATAAGGCAAAGATAAAACAGGGAATTTGTTTGGTTTTTGTTCAGGGTTCAACGGCGGGAATTACGGCCATTGAATATGAGCCAAATTTAATTAAAGATTGGCAAGAATTTATTGAAAAACTAATTCCTCAAGATAAAAAATATCACCATGATGCTACTTGGGGAGATGACAATGGATTTTCTCATATTAGGGCTAGTTTAATTGGCCCCTCAATTTCTTTATCCATTGATAGTAATAAATTGGTTTTGGGCACCTGGCAACAAATTGTGGTTTGTGATTTTGATAATCGGCCCCGGCAAAGGAAAATAACAATTAAAATAATAGGAGAATAATGGATCAGGTATTTATTAAATGGTTTAATGGTTTTGCTGGACAATGGGAATGGCTAGACATTTTAGGTCTTATTTGTGCTGAATATTTAATTTTTGCTATTCCCTTAATTATTATCCTTGTTTACTTTTTTTCTAAAGACAGAAAAAAAATATTATCAATTATTTTAAAAATTATTTTAGCCCTAGCCTTGGTTTATGCCTTAAACTATTTAATTAGTTTAATTATTGCTCGGCCCAGGCCTTTTGTTAATAATAATGAAATTTATCAGTTAGCTAAGCTATTTGCTAAACCAACCGATTTTTCTTTTCCGTCTTATCATACAGCCACAGTTTTTGTTTTTGCTTTTATGGTTTTGCTTGATTGGAAAAAATTTGGTATAATTTTATTATTCCCAGCTTTGATTGTTGGACTTGCTCGAGTTTTTGCTGGTGTTCATTATCCAACAGACATTTTAGGGGGAATTTTAACAGCCCTGATTAGTATTGTTTTAATTAATTTTATTTTAAAATATTTTAAATATGGAAACACTTAGACAATTATTAAAAAAACCAGAACGTTTAGCTCCGGGTCATCGCAGTTGTCAGGGGTGTGCCATGCCCATCATTGTTCGTTCTGTCTTAAGGGCTACAGACAAACCGGTTGTTATTGCCAATGCCACTAGTTGTTTAGAGGTAACAACTACGCTTTATCCTCAAAGTTCATGGAAGGTACCTTGGATTCATAGTCTCTTTGAAAATGCTCCGCCAACCATGAGTGGGGTTATTGCTGTTTATGAACAATTAAAAAGGAAAAAGAAGATTAAAGAGGATATTAAATTTATTGTTTTTGGAGGAGATGGTTCAACCTATGACATTGGTTTGCAGTCTCTGTCAGGCTCATGGGAAAGAAGAGATAATTTTTTATATGTCTGTTATGACAATGAGGCCTATCAAAACACTGGAAATCAACGTTCTTCAGCTACTCCCTTGGGGGCCTTAACAACCACTACGCCTTTGGGAAAGGTTTATAAAGGGAAACTAAAATCAAGAAAGAATATTATGAAAATTGCCGAAGCTCACGAATTACCTTATTTAGCCCAAGCCGGGGTTCACAATTGGGTAGATTTACACCAAAAAACAAAAAAGGCCATAGAGACCAATGGACCAACCTTTTTAAACGTTTTATCTCCTTGTGTAGTTGGTTGGAAATATGATTCCTCTTTAACTATTGAAATAGCTGAATTAGCAACAGAAACCTGTTTTTGGCCTTTGTATGAAATAGAAGACGGAAAATACAAATTGAATTATAAACCTTCAAAGAAATTGCCAATCAAGGAATTTATAAAGAGCCAAGGTAGGTTTAGGCATTTATTAAAAACAAAAAATAAAAATATTCTAGATAGTTTGCAATCAGAAGTTGATAGACGTTGGAATGATTTGGTAAAAAGAGAAGAGAGAAGTTAAAATAATAAATATATATAACAACAAAACTAGATGGTTATCATCTAGTTTTTGTCTTATAAATAGCAGGAGCGGGAATTGAACCCGCGACACGTGGCTTATGAGTCCACTGCTCTACCACTGAGCTATCCTGCCATGGTTGCGGGGGTAGGATTCGAACCTACAACCTCCAGGTTATGGGCCTGGCGAGCTGCCATTGCTCTACCCCGCGATTTTTTTTATTATACAATAAAATTAGAAAAAATACAAGAGAAAAGATGTGGGGCCCCTCCTTTTGGGGCCCCTGTTTAATACAACCTTGATCATCACGTAATCAATAGAGCTTCACACCGAGTTATTGTTTACTGTTGACCAAGACCGAACCGGTGACGGGCTTCTCATTATAAGACGAATCGTTATTGTTCATGGGGCTGCCGCGAGGGATCGTGGCTGCCAGTAGTCTCATCTTTTTCATTATATGTTCCTTTGTGTATTTTATTCACATTGAAACGAGTTCCGTACAATTAACCGGACCTCCTTGTTATTAATAATAACAGGAAAAAAAGAAAAATACAAGTATTTTTACAGGTTTTTTAAAAAAGCGGGGCCCCTCCTTTCAGGGGCCCCTTTACTATTATCCGACCATCACTTAATCAATATAGCTTCGTCATCACTTATTGTTAGTGGTGGTAAGAATTGAACCGGTCGATGGGAATTCAGTGTTATTGGTCATGGGGCTGCCACGGGGGATCGTGGTAACCAGTAGTTTGGTATTTTTCATTACGTCTTCCTTGTGTTTTTTGTTCACATGGAAATGAGTTCCGTACATTTAACCGGACCTCCTTGTTATTAATAATAACAGGAAAAAAAGAAAAATACAAGTATTTTTACAGGTTTTGAAAAGAGCAAAATTAGGTTTTAAAAGAAATAGGGCCCCTCCTTGGGGCCCCTTTATCCATGGGAATTGATCAGAAACGGTTAATCTCGCACCGACTGCGAAAACCGGGATCACCTGCGATATTAGTGATGCTTTGCGACTCTTCGCTGACACTTGACTGCATTGGGGGAGCATGAATACATTTCTTCATAGAAGATCTCCTTCTTTTTGTGTGTTGTTTTTCTGACTAGCTGATCACCATAGACCAATTATTATACCTCCTTACTATATGAAAAGAAAAAATATATACCCTTATTATATCATAAAATAGGATAAATTTGATAAAGTTTTCCCCAGAAATAAAAAATGCCTGGGGAGGGACTCGAACCCTCATGGAGAAAACTCCACACGATTTTGAGTCGTGCGCGTAAACCAATTCCGCCACCCAGGCATATTTATAATTAAATTACATTATTATTTATATAATAAAGAATTTAATTTCAAGGTTCTGCAAACGCAGTGAGCAGGTTCTTATATTTTAACAGAAATTTGCCTTATTTACACTCTTTATTACTGCATTTTATTTGGTCTCCTTTTTTAACCATGATGCTTTTACACTTAGGGCACTTTTCATCGGTTGGTTCATCCCATACGGCAAAGTCACATTTGGGCCAGTTTGAACAGCCATAAAAGAATTTTCCCTTTCTAGTTCTTTTTTTCACGATTTCTCCGTCACACTTAGGACAAGGAATATCAATTTTTTCATGATTATTACCTGATGAGTCTGTTAAAGACTTTGTGTGTCTACATTTAGGAAATCCAGTGCAGGCTAAGAATTTTCCAAAACGCCCCATTTTTATAACTAATGGTTCATTACATTTAGGACATTTTTCATCTGTTTGTTCATCAGTAAATTTTTTCTCAATTTCTTCTTCTTTCATTTGTAAATTTTTTATAAAAGGTTGATAAAAATTATTAAGCATTTTTAGATAATCTTCTTTTCCTTGAGCAATTTCATCTAAATTATCTTCTAGCTGAGCAGTAAACTTATAATCGACAATATCAAAAAAATGTTTTACTAAAAGGTCATTAACTAAAATACCTATCTCAGTTGGCTTAAATCGTTTTTGTTCTTTTAGTACGTAATTTCTAGTTTGAATCGTGGTAATAATTGGAGCATAGGTTGATGGCCGGCCAATTCCATATTCTTCTAAAATTTTAACCAAACTAGCCTCACTGTAGCGGGGAGGTGGTTCTGTAAAATGTTGATCAGGCTTTAACTGTTTTAATTCTAAAATCTGATTAATTTTTAAATCTGGTAAATAGTTTTCTTTTTGTTTTTCAGGATAAATTTTTAACCACCCATCAAATTTTATGTTTAAACCATTGGCTCGGAAAAGATATTGTTTTGCTTCAATATCAACAGCGGTTGAGTCAAGAATCTGCTTACTCATCTGTGAGGCCATTGCTCGACGCCAAATTAAATCATATAGTTTTAATTGGTTTTTGTTTAAATATTTGGCCATTTTTTCTGGAGTATTTTGACAATCAGTAGGACGAATGGCCTCATGAGCCTCTTGAGCCGTTTTTGATTTTGTCTTGTAAACACGTTTTTCTAAATATTTATCACCGTATACTTTTTTAATAAAGGATTGACTTTCTTTTAAAAATTTCTCTGAAAGATTTAAAGAATCTGTGCGCATATAAGTGATTAAACCAGCTGCACCTTTTTTATTTAAAGAAACACCTTCATAAAGTTGTTGAGCAATCACCATTGTCTGTTTTACAGAAAAGCTAAGATTTCTACTGGCTTGTTGTTGAAGAGTACTGGTGATAAAGGGTGGGCGAGGGGATTTATTAATTTCTTTTTTTCTAATATCAATTATTTTGTATTCCGCCTTTTCTAAATCTTTAATAATTTCTTGGACTTGTTTTTCTGTCTTAATTTCTAATTTATCAAGTGTTTTACCCCCTTTTTTAACTAATTTTGCCCAAAAAGTTTCTTTTTTGTCTTTTAATTCTGCTTCAATAGACCAGTATTCTTGAGGTTTGAATTTTTCAATTTCTCTTTCTCTTTCCACAATCAACCTAACAGCTGGTGATTGGACTCGTCCGGCCGAAAGCCCTTTAACTAGCTTTTTCCATAATAAGGGAGATAGTTTATATCCAACTAAGCGGTCAAGAATGCGACGAGATTGTTGAGAATTAACTAAGTTTATATCAATCTGTCGCGGAGTTTTTAAAGCCTGTTTAATTGCTTCTTGAGTAATTTCATGAAAGCTAATGCGTTTAGTGTTTTTAGATTCTAAAATATGGTCTAAATGCCAAGCAATGGCTTCTCCTTCGCGATCTTCATCACTAGCCAGATATATTTTATCTGCTTTCTCGCCTAATTTTTTTAATTTATTTACTATTTTTCTTTTAGTGGTAGGAATAACATATTGGGTCTCAAAGTTTTTTTCAGGATCTACTCCTAATTTTCCTCTAGGCAGGTCTCGGATATGACCATTACATGATTCAACTAAAAAATCATCGCTCAAAAAGCGAGTAATAGTTTTTGCCTTGGTTGGTGATTCAACAATAATTAAATCCATTTGTTTAATTTGTTTATGGTTTTTTACTTTGCCACTGACTAATTATATTGTCAAGTTTTTAATTTTAAATTAAATGATTCTAAAATGTCTTCTGGTTTGGTTACTGGTTTAGCTCCCATTTTAATTAAAAGATTACAGCCGTCTGAATTTTTATTATAAACACTGCCAGGAACGGCAAAGACTTCTCTTCCTTGTTCAAGGGCGAAACGAGCCGTAATTAAAGCACCAGATTTTTTTGGGGCCTCAATAACTAATGTCCCTAAAGACAGGCCCGCTACAATCCGATTGCGAGCCGGAAAAGTCCATTTCGAAGGCCTGGTTTTTGGTTCATATTCACTAACAATTACTCCGTTAGATTCAATAATTTTTTGAGCTAATTGTTGATGAGAGGAGGGATAAATGATATCTAAGCTAGAACCAAGTACGGCAATTGTTCGGCCACCTACATCTAAAGTAGTTTGATGAGCAATGCCGTCAACCCCCAGAGCCAAGCCGCTAATAATAGTAAAGCCGGCTTGGGCCAAAGTCTTAACCAAGGAGCGAGTTGTTTTTTGACCATATAAAGAAACTTTTCTTGTTCCCACCACAGCCAAGGGATATTTTTCTTTAGCTTTTAATTGACCATTAACATAAAGAGTTTGGGGAGGATCATAAATTTCCTTTAATAATTCAGGATAATTTTTGTCTTTAATATTAATGGTTTGCATATGAGAGGTTATAGCAGATATATTAAAATTTGACAAGGAGGAAAGGAAAAGTTAAAATGCCTTATATGACAAGAATCATTTTAACCGGAGGAGGAACAGGTGGCTCAGTAGTGCCCTTGTTAGCTGTGGCTGATGAAATTAAAAACAAGAAACCAGAAACAGAATTTTTATTTATTGGCACTAGAAAAGGAATCCCAGAAAAAGAATTAGTTAAAAGCAAGAATATCCCTTATCAAGCAATTTTTTCTGGAAAATTTAGACGCTATATTTCTTTAAAAAATATTATTGATCCGTTTTTAATTTTGATTGGATTTTTCCAATCCTTTTTTATTATCTTGAAATTCAAGCCAAAAGCAATATTTTCGGCTGGGGGTTTTGTTTCTGTTCCCTTGGCTTGGGCGGCTTGGCTTTTAAGAAAACCAATTTTTATTCATCAGCAAGATATTATTCCTGGTTTGGCCAATAAATTAATTGCTCCCTTAGCAAAAAATATTACTATTAGTTTTGATAAATCTTTTAAAAATTTTAAAAAAAGAAAAACAATTTTAACTGGTAATCCAGTGAGAAAAGAAATATTACAAGGAAATAAAGAAAAAGCAATTAAACAATTTAATTTAAAAAACGATTTACCGGTTTTGTTAATCATTGGTGGAGGAACAGGGGCTCAAAAGATAAATGAAATAATTATTCAGATTGTTCCAGAATTAGTTAAATTTTGTCAGGTCATTCATTTAACTGGCAAGGGAAAAAAGATTAAAGATAGAAAACTAGATTTTGAAAATTATCACCAGTATGAATTTCTAAATCAGGAAATACCAGATCTTTACCAGGTGGCTGATTTAATTATTTCCCGAGCCGGCCTGGGTGTTTTAACTGAGCTAAGCATTTTAAAAAAGCCAATGATTTGTATTCCTATTCCTGACTCTCATCAAGAATTTAATGCTCAATATTTTGTTGACCAAAAAGCTTTAATTTTAATAAATCAAAAAACCTTAAAGCCAGGAAAATTATTAGAAAAAATCAAACAAATAATTAATTCAGAAAAGCAATTAAAAGATTTAAGTAATAATATTGCTCAGTTGGCTCACCCTCAAGCTGGAGAGAAAATAGCAAAAATTATTTTAAACTAAATTTACTATAAGACAAAAGGGCCGCTCGTTTGCGGCCCCTTTGCACTCCTTTGCCCTTGTCAACAAAGAATGTGATTTTTCACATTTAAACGGATGTATACCGCGGACGAAAACCATTTTACAGCATGGTCACTGGAAAGGTATTTTACCCATGATTAACAGCCGTTTGATCATTTTACCACATCTGGTCGGTGGACAACTTTGAACAGCACATGGCGGCTCAACAATCACCAACCAGGATGACGAGGGAGGATTGCATCTGAACTTTTGAATTAAGCTCATTTTACCCTCCATCTCAAGGTTTCTATTATACATAAATACGGAAAAAAGGCAAATAAATTATCCACAGATTATTAGCACTCGGGCTTGACGAGTGCTAACTGCTTATGTTAAAATATTAATATGACTGAAAGACAAAAACAATTATTAAAAAATATTGTTAATCAATATATTAAAAAGGCCCAGCCAGTTGGCTCAGAACTTTTATGTGAAAAGATAAAACCCTGTGTTAGTTCAGCCACGATTAGAAATGAAATGACTGAATTAATAGGGCAGGGCTATCTTTTCCAGCCCCATCTTTCAGCTGGTCGCCTGCCAAGCTTAAAAGGGTTTGAGTATTATGTTAGTCATCTTTTAGAAAAAAAAGATTTAGCAGAATATCAGAAAAAAATTCTAGCTAAGATAAAAAAACAAGAAAAACAGAAAAGAGAGTTAATGAAAGCCTTAGCTAAAAAGATATCTGACTTAACCGGAGAGCTGAGCATATTAGCCTTTACCAATAATGACTTTTATTACACTGGTTTAACAAATTTATTTAATCAGCCAGAGTTTCAAGAGCATTCAGCTGTTTACAGCATTTCACAAATAGTTGATCATCTGGACAAAACAATGGCAGAGATTTTTAACCTACCTAAAAAACAAACCCATGTTTTAATTGGCAAGAAAAATCCCTTTGGTAATTATTGCAGTGCCATACTGGCCCACTGCCCCAAATATGGTTTAATCGGAATTATCGGGCCGACGAGAATGCAATATAATAAAAATATCGCTTTAATAGATTATGTTCGTAAACTACTTAATTAATAACATATGTCAAAAGAAATTGAAAAATTAAAAAAACAACTAAAAGAGCAAGAAAAACAAGTCCAGGAATATTTAGCTGGCTGGCAAAGAGCCAAGGCAGATTATCTTAATCGAGAAAAAGAAATTGAAAGAGAAAAGGTTGATTGGGTCAAATTTACTAATTTAGATTTGATTTTAAAACTTTTACCCACCTTAGACGCCTTTGATTATTCATTAAAACATATTCCCAAAGAATTAAAAAATAATCAATGGGTTAAGGGAACAGAACAAATAAAAAAACAATTAGATAGTTTTTTAAAAGCTCAGAGCATAGAAAAGATAAAAACAAATGGGCAGAAATTTAATCCTGATTTACATGAGGCAGTTGAAAAGCAAGGAGAGAAAAATCAGATTATTAAAGAAATTCAAGCCGGTTACTTATTAAATGATAAAGTTATTAGAACCGCTAAAGTAGTTATTAAATAGTCGCATTTATATAATTAATTAATTAACAAATTATTATGGCATTAATTCCATTTCCTCCTAATTGGCCTTGGCAGCCAGATGACGATTTTAATCAGTTTTTTAAAGAATGGCCAAAAATGAAAACAGCTGATTTTATTCCGGCAATTAATATTTATGAAAAAGGGAAGAAACTAGTGGTTGAAGCAGCTATTGCTGATATTGACCCAGAGAAGATTGATATTTCTGTAGAAAATAACACATTGATTTTAAAAGGAAAAAGTGAGAAAAAATCAGAAGTAGAAGAAAAAAATTATTACCGTCATGAAGTTAAATCAGGAAGTTTTTATCGAGCCATGACCCTACCTTGTAAAGTTAAGGGTGAGGAGGCTCAAGCAAGTTATAAACAAGGAGTTTTAAAAATTGAAATTCCTAAAGCAGAAAAGGTTAAGCCTAAAAAATTAAAAATTAAAGTTAAAAAATCTAAAAAATAATTAATATATTAGTTGGCAGATAATCTTGCCTTGGAACAGATTGTTGGTTAATTAATAAATAAGAGGTAAATTATGGGAAAAATAATTGGTATTGATTTAGGTACGTCTAATTCAGCCGCTGCTTATATGGAAGCAGGTAAGCCTAAAATGATTCCTTCGGCTGAGGGGACAACTTCAGTTGGGGGAAAAGCTTTTCCATCTTATGTTGCTCTAACAAAAGATGAACAGCTTTTAGTCGGCGAACCAGCTCGTCGTCAAGCCGTGGCTAATCCAGAAGGTACTATTGTGGCGGCAAAAAGAAAAATGGGCACTGATTATAAATATCAGGTGTTTAACAAAGAATATACGCCGCAGCAAATATCTTCTTTTATTCTTCAGAAGATTAAAAAAGATGCCGAAATGTATTTAGGAGATAAAGTAGAAAAAGCAGTTATTACTGTACCCGCTTATTTTAATGACGCTCAACGTCAGGCAACTAAAGATGCCGGTTCAATTGCTGGTTTAGAAGTAGTCAGATTGGTTAATGAACCAACGGCGGCTTGTTTAGCTTATGGTTTAGACAAGATTAAACAAAAAGACCAGCAGGTTTTGGTCTTTGACATTGGAGCCGGAACCCTTGATGTGACCATTATGAATTTTGGTCAAGGAGTTTTTGAGGTCCGCTCTACATCAGGCGACACTCATTTAGGCGGAAAAGACATGGACGAGGCCTTAGTTGACTACATTATTAATGAATTTAAATCAAAAGAAGGCATTGATTTAAAAAATGATAAAATGGCCATGCAAAGGATTAAAGAAGCAGTGGAAAAGGCTAAGATTGAGCTTTCTTCTGTTTTAGAAACAGAAATTAATCTGCCCTTTGTTACGGCTGATGCCCAGGGGCCAAAACATATGTTAATGAAAGTCACCCGGGCTAAATTAGAAGAATTAGTTAATCCTATTGTTGAGAAATGCCAATCTTCTATTGATCAAGCCATGAATGATTCTAAGTTAAAACCCCAAGACATTGAAAAAGTTATTTTAGTTGGTGGTCCAACTAGAATGCCTATTGTTCAGAAATTTATTGAAAATATTTTTGGACAAAAAATTGAAAGAGGAGTTGATCCAATGGAATGTGTGGCCATGGGTGCAGGAATCCAAGCCGCCATCTTAGCTGGTGACTCAGAAGTCAAAGACATCCTACTTTTAGATGTCACTCCTTTGACCTTAGGGATTGAAACCTTAGGCAATGTGATGACTCCTTTAATTGAGAGAAACGCAACCGTGCCCACTTCTAAATCACAGGTTTTTTCTACAGCGGCGGACAATCAGCCCTCAGTAGAAATTCACGTCTTACAAGGGGAAAGGCCAATGGCCAGGGATAATCGCGCCTTAGGAAAGTTTATGCTAGATGGCTTGCCTCCAGCTCCTCGGGGAATTCCTCAAATTGAAGTAAGCTTTGAAATTGATGCTAATGGAATATTGACGGTTAAAGCAAAAGATAAAGCCACAAACAAGGAGCAACACATTACTATTAAAGATTCTTCAGCCTTGTCTAAAGAGGAAATTGATAAAATGAAAAAGCAAGCGGAAAAGTTTGCGGCTGAGGACAGAAAAACTAAAGAATTGGTTGATTTAAGAAATCAAGCAGACACCTTAGTTCATACTTCAGAGAAAACTATAAAAGAAGCAGATGATAAGGTTAGTAAAGAAGACAAAAAAGCAATTGAGGAAAAAGTTGACCAATTGAAAAAAGTTAAAGACAAGGATGATGTGGAAGAAATTAAAAAAGCCATGCAAGAATTAAGTGATGTGGTTCAAAAGATTGGTACGGCCATGTATGAACAAGCCAAGCAGGCAGAACAAAAAGATAAACCAGAAGAGGGAAAAGAAAAGAAAGATAATGAACCAATAGAAGGGGAATTTGAGGAAGGAAACAAAAAAGAAAAGAAATAAGTTAGATTAGAGATATAAAAATAGGGCTCTATTACAGAGCTCTATTTTTGTAAAGGAAAAGCCCGTTGATAACGGGCTTTTATCGAGCGTTTGATCTTTGAACTAACTGATGGGAGCGGTTACTCCAACGCGCATTCCATAGGGATTGTTCATTTTTTCAGAAAACATGGTTTCTATTCCGGCATTAATTCTTATATCTTTATAAATCGGAATCGTTAATCCAGCATAGGCGCCTCTGAACCATTTCTGATTTCCTGATAAATATCCAATAGAAGCGTCTGCTTCAAAAATGAACTGGCTGAAACCGGCAATTACTCTGCCACCAAGATAGCTTTCACGATAGAATACTTCCGTGGCTGATATTGGACTGTTTCCCATGTTTTTGGGAACATTGGAATTCATTACGCCAAATCCCCAATATATTCCAAGGGGTGAACGAACGATCGCATTTATGGAGAGAATTTGTTCTGAGAAACTCTCATCTCGGATATCCACGGGTTCATTTGATCGGTAGATCACAGGCCTGTCCCAACAGACATTTAATAAGGTGAAACTCACCTCAGTTGTTTGAGCCGCAAGATTAGTGAAAAGGAAAAGAGCAGTAAAAAGAGCTGTCTTCATTTTGAATCCTCCCTGTCTATTTAATTGTTATATGTACTTTAACATATTTTAGGCCTTTTGTCAAGAACAACCTGTTCTTGGCTTTTTAGATATTTATGGTAAAATTATAGGGTGATAATAATTAAATTATAGGTTTATGAGTTTAAAAATAAAACATTTAATCTTAGCCCTTTTTATGTTTTTGGCCACTGTTTTATTTTGGGGGTATTTGTCCTTGTTTTTTAAATCAGTTTCCGGGGCTCATTTAGGTTATTTAGCACTTAGTTGGCTAATTTTTTTAATTATTTTCTTATTATTAAGTGTCTTAATTAAGAGTCGAAATATTATTTATGCCTGTTTTATTATTTCTCTTGGTTGTTTTTTCTTATTTTTTCCTTTTTCTCAAGAGTTGGTTGTTGGTTCTTATCTTGTTGGTCTTTTGTTTTTTCTCTTGTGTTTAGTCATTGGTACTGAATTAATGCTTTTAGAAAAAGAACAACGCTTAATATTATGTTTAAGAAAGATTTGGAAAAGGGGATTGCCCTGGGCAATTGCTGGAATTGCTTTGATGATTGCCTTGGTTTATTATTTTAATCCTTTAATTAATATTAATCAGGAGAAAATAGAGATTCCTGCAGAAGTTTTTAGTTTTATTTTAAAGCCGGCTTCAGGAATTGTTGGCAAAATGATTCCTTTTTATGACCCAGAAATGACTATTGATGAAACCTTGGCCAGCAATATGGTTTTGCAGGGACAGGGCCCGGCTCCTCAAGAAATTCCTTTAAATTTAATTGATAAAATTGATTTTGAAAATTTAGAAAATATAGATATTAATGAATTATTAAATGATCCAGAGATAAAAAGTTTTTTAAAAGAACAAGTAAAGGAAGGAGGAATTGATCAAGCCTTGTTAGCCGAACAAAGAAAACAATTATCAGAAACCTTAGGTGTTGAATTAAAAGGAGATGAAACCATGGAAATCATTTTAGCTAATTTGGTTAATTCTAAGTTAGATGAATTTGTCGGACCGCATGCCCGGGAGATTTCTTTTGGTATCGCTGTCGCTTTATTTTTTGTTTTGCAATTAGTCGGCAAACTTTTTGCCATATTGGCGATAATGATTGCTCAGATTGTTTTTGCCATTCTTCGTGTTTGTCGGGTGCTAAGAATAGAAGAGGAAATGAAGCCGGGTGAGGTAATTAAATTTTAAATTATTTAAATTAATATTTAACAAAGGCTGGGAAACAATTTCAGCCTTATTTCTTCTCTTGCTAAAAAATTTTAATTTGTTAAAATAAAGGCCACTAAGCAGTTAATGCATTAATATGCCTGTTAAAAAAGAAAAAAAGAAAACTACAAAGACAAAGAAACCAGCTGTTAAAAAGCCTGTTAAGAAAACAGTTAAGAAAACAGTTAAAAAACCGGTTAAAAAGACAGCCAAGAAGGCGGTTAAAAAACCGGTTAAAAAAGTAGTTAAAGAAGAGGTTAAAAAACTAAAAATAGATCAAAATTGGGCGACCGGAAAAAGAAAAACAGCTATTGCCCAAGTGCAGTTTTTTCCCAAAGGAAAAGGAAAAATATCTATTAACAAAAAAACAGTTAAGGAGTATTTTTCTGTTTTTGATTTAGTTCAAGCAGTTTTATCTCCTTTAAAATTACTTAACCAAGAAAAAGTTTTTGATTTTCGTATTAAAGTTCACGGTGGAGGCATGAAAAGCCAAGCAGAAGCCGCCCGCTTGGGAATTACTCGCGCCCTTGTTGCATTTAATCCTGAATGGCGGAAAGAATTAAAATCAGCTGGGTTTTTACGGCGCGATGCTAGAAAAAAAGAAAGAAAAAAACCTGGTTTAAAAAGAGCCCGTCGAGCACCACAGTGGGCAAAGAGATAGTTATTTGCTTCCATGGCTTCAACAGCTAAAAACACCTTTTATCTATTAAGTGCTTATATTTATCAGAAACTGATATCTCTTTTTTATTTTATTCTTTTAGCCCGTTATTTAGGGGCGGACAATTTTGGCAAATATACTTTTGCCCTTTCTTTTGCCGCCCTTTTTTCTGTGCTGATAGACCTTGGCCTATTTTTAGTTTTGACCAGAGAAATTGCCCGGGATAGATCAAAAACTAAAGAATATTTTAGTAATATTTTAGGTTTTAACATTGTTGCTGGATGCTCTGTTTTAGTTTTAATCTATATTGTCATTAATGCCCTGGGTTATCCAGGGGTGACCAAGGGCCTGGTTTATTTTTCAGCAATAATTATTCTCTTAGACACAATAGCCTTATCTTTCTACTATACTTTTCGCGGACACTTAAACATGAAGTATGAAAGTTTAGGCATTATCCTTCATAAAACAATCCTTCTTTTAGCTGGGATTGTTTTAATTTATTTAAAAGCCCAGGTGGTTTTAATGCTTTTACCTCTTTTAATTGCCAGTTGTTTCTATTTGTCCAATGCTATTTTTTTCTTAAAAAGAAAATTAGGGCTTTGGCCTATTCCTCGTTTTAATAAAAAGACTTTAAAATCATTATTAAAAATTTCCTGGCCCTTTTTTATTGCCGCGGTTTTTGCCAAACTTTATGCCACTAGTGACACTATTCTTCTTTCTTATATGGCCGGGGATAAATCTGTTGGTTGGTATAATGCGGCCATGAAATTAGTTAACGCTTTTTTATTATTAATTGCTGGCTCTTTAAGTTCAGCTCTCTATCCTTCTCTAAGCTATTATTTTATCAGGTCTAAACAAGAATTAAGCAGTCTTTTTACTAAATCTGTTTTTTATTTAATGTTAGTGACTATTCCTTTAATGACTGGATTTTTAATCTTGGCTAAACCAATTATTCTTTTTATTTATGGTGCAGAATATTTATCTGCGGTCATGATTTTAACACTTTTAACATTTTCCATTCCTTTTATGTTTTTAGACTTTATAATCTCCGCTCTTTTAAATGCCTGTGAAAAACAAAAGATAAACACCTTAATTCATGGCATTGGCGTTTTTGTCTTTATTGGTTTAAACTTAATCTTAATTCCTATGTTTGCTCATTTAGGTGCGGCTGGGGCTGTTTTGGGAGGGTTTTCAATTCTGTTTATTTTAGAAATTTATTTAGCTAAAAAATTAGTCAAGTTAGATAAAAAATATTTACTTAATCGAATGAGTTTAATTATTTTAAATAGCTTGATTATGGGAGCAATTCTCTTTTTAATCAAAGACAGGGTTCATATTCTTTTTTCCGTTGTTTTTGGCATCCTAGCTTATTTTGGTTTTTCTTATGTTTTTGGTTTGGTGCAGAAAAAAGAAATTTTGTTTTTAAAAAGTATGCTTCGCTTTAAACAACCCTCTTCTTTGTTGGCTCAGTCTAAAGACCAGACATTAGAGAGAGAATAAGCACAAACTTATGAAAGAATTAGAAATAGTAATGTTTAACATGTCCAGCTATGTTGAGTGGCAAAAAGGAATTCCTAACCGCAATTCCAATGTTTTTTATAAATTATTAAAAAATCCAGCCGTAGGGAGAATAGTAGCCGTTGACTTTTTACCCTTTAGTTTTAAGCGAGTTTTAAGAAATTATTACCAAAATATTATTAATGGGCCAAAGGGAAAAGTAATTTATCGGGATTTAACCACTCGCTGTGTTAAGATTCCAGAAACAGGGACAACTGACTTATTTGTTTTTTCAACTATTGATTCGTTTTTTTCTCATCAAAAAGTAGTTGATAAACTTAATCAAGTCTTGGAAAAGGTTAATGTCCCAGAAAAGACCAGGGTCCTCTGGTCTTATTTCCCCATGTTTGTTGATTATTTTAATAAAATCAAGGCTGATTTAAAGGTTTTTGATACGGTTGATAATTGGATTGCCCATCCTTCTTTTATTAAACATAAAGAGAGATTAAAAAACAATTATCAGATTATTGCTCAAAAAAGTGATTTGATTTTTACTGTTTCTAAAAACTTAATAGACTTTTTCCATGAGTTGGGCAGAGACGAAGATGTTTTTTGGATTCCCAATGGCGTGGATGTTAAGCATTTTTCCAAATCAAAGCTTCAGACGCCAAAAGATTTAAAAAAGATTCCCCATCCCATTATTGGTTATGTTGGCGTTATTCAGCAAAGGGCGGATTTGGATTTATTAGAATATTTGGCTGAAAAAAATCCAGACAAATCTTTTGTTTTAATTGGTCCGCTTTGGCCGGTTTACTTTAGAAAATTAAGACAACCGGCTATTGAGATTAAAAAATTGAAAAAATACAAGAACATTTATTTACTTGGGCGCAAACCATATCAGATTTCCCCGGCTTATATTAAAAGCTTTGATGTGGCCATTTGTCCTCACCGCCTGGATACTTTTATCAAATACACTAATTCTTTAAAGGTTTTAGAATACCTGGCCTGTGGCCGGCCCGTGGTGACCACACCGCCCTCTGGAGTGGAAAGATTTTCTCACCTAGTCTATATTGCTCAAGATTATCAGGATTTTAATAAAAAACTTGATCAAGCCATTAAAGATGATAGGCCTGAGTTAAGAGAAAAAAGAATGGAGAAAATGAAGGAACAAGACTGGGGCTTAAGAATTAAAAGGATGATTAATTTAATTAAAGATAAATTAGCATGACCTTATCAATTATTGTTGTTAATTGGAATGTTAAAGCCTTATGCCAAAGGTGTTTAGAGTCTATTCTTAATTATGTTAAAGATGTAGATTATGAAGTAATCGTGGTTGATAATTGTTCCCAAGATGGGAGCCAAGAATATTTAAAGAAAATAAGCAGAAAAAGAAACCACATCCGGGCCGTTTTCAATGAAAAAAACCTTGGTTTTAGTAAAGCTAATAACCAGGCTTTGAAAAAAACCAAAGGAGAATTTGTTTTGTTTCTTAACCCGGACACAGAGTTTGTTAAAGAAAACGGAGTGGGAAAGATGATTGAGTTAATGAAACAGAATAAAAAGTGGGGGATTGTTGGTTGTCAATTAATTGGCCCAGATAAAGAAACCCAGCCTTCGGTTAGAAGCTTTCCCACAATTTTTTCTCAATTAATAATTCTCTTAAAATTGCAGTATCTGTTTCCTCGGAGTAGGGTTTTAAAAAAATATTTTCAAACAGATTTTAATTATCAAAAAAGAAAAATGGTTGACCAGGTGTCCGGCAGTTTTATTTTAACCCGCAGAAAAATACTTGACCAAGTCGGGGGTTTTGATAAAAGCTTTCATCTATGGTTTGAAGACGCTGATCTCTGCTACCGAGTAAAAAAAGCGGGTTATCAGATTATTTATTACCCAGAAGTAAAGATTCTTCATCATGGAGGAAAAAGTTTTTGGCAGCTGATGTCTATTGACCGGCAAAGGATTTACAATAAGAGTCTGCTTACCTATTTTAAAAAACATTCTTATTTCTGGCGTTATTGGCCCTTAATCTTGGTTCAGCCCATTAGTCTATTTTTAGCCCTTTTAAGCGAGGTTTATCCGGCGGAGTTAAAAAAGAAGATAAAAAAGAAATTAAATGTGGATTAAGAGAAAAAAATCAAAAGAGTTTATTCAAGGCATTAGGTTAATGGTTTATGCTTTTTTTGTTTTTACCCTGCTTTCTATTTTAGGCTATGTTTGGCCGATTATTTCTAATCTTGTTTTTTGTTTGATTATTGGGGCGGCTATTTATTTTAGTTTGATTAAAATAGAATATGGATTTTTATTTTTAATCTTTGAGTTTTTAATCGGCCATGAAGGACACTTGTTTGAATTAGCCGGTCTTTCCTTAAGACTGTCTTTGTTTTTGGTGGTCATGTTGGTTTGGTTTATTCAAAAGATGGTTGATAAAAAGCAAAGAAGGTTTTTTGCTCAGTTTGTTAAATCACCGGATTTGGCCATGTTTTTGATTTTCTTCTTTGTTATTATCTTGGGTTTGCTTCAGGGAATGATTGCTCATGACCCGATTTTGGCGATTAAGGATTTTATTAATTATTCTTATTTGTTTTTGATATTTCCTTTAATTGATGTTTTTAAAAAACAAGATTTTGTTAAAAATGTTTTTAAAATGAGTCAGGTGGCGGTGATTGGTTTAAGTATTTTAACCATTGTTGTTTTTATCTTATTTGTCACCAACCTGTCCCAGGTTCATGACCAGTTTTATTGGTGGTGGCGCAGTGTTGTTGTCGGCAAGGTCACAGATACGGGTAATGGGTTTTTCCGTATTGTTAGTTCAGCTCATTTACTAATTTTACCCTTGTTTTTGATTTTACTTAGTTTTTTAATTGAGAATAAAAAAAGGTTTAAAGATAAATACAGGAAATACTTAATATACTTAAGCATTGGGGCTAGTTTGATTCTTTTGATTAATTTTTCCCGTGCTTATTTTTTAGGAATATTAATTGGTTTAATTTTTCTATTAAAGGGAATTGGTTGGCGGCGCTGGTTAATCTTCTCTTGTTTAGTTGTTTTTATCTTAGTGGCTGAGTTTGGTCTGCTTTTTGGCCTGGTTAGTGGGGGAGCCGCCTTGCAGGGCTTAGGGTTTTTCAAAGACAGAATTGGCACAATTCTTTCTCCAGACCAAGAAACAAGTTCTTTGACCCGGATGACTATTTTGCCGGTTTTGATTAATATGATTAAGCAACAACCAATTTTTGGCCAGGGCTTGGGAGCAACAGTGGAGTATACTGATTTGTTAACTGGGCAGGATAAGACTACTTTTCATTTAGATTGGGGGTATTTGGAAATCTGGGTGGAACTGGGCTTGTTTGGCTTGATTGCTTATGCTCTGGTCTTGCTTTCTATTTTTTACCAAGGCGGACAGGCAATTAAGAAATTAAAAAGACATGTTTTTGCCAGAAGATTAGTTATTGGTCTTTTAGCTGGTTTAGCCAGTTTAGCTGTGGCTAGCTTGACTGGTCCGTTTTTATTCCATCCCATTGGTATTTTTTACTTAGTTTTAACAGCAGTGATAATTATATCTATTAAAGAAAATGACTTCAAAGTTGATAATACAGATTGTTACTTGGAATAGTTTCAAGTTTTTAAAAGAATGTCTTGATTCAGTTTTTAATCAGACTTTTAAAAGTTTTTCTGTTTTGATTATTGATAATGGTTCGACTGATAAAACAGTCGGGTTTATTAAAGAGAATTATTCAAAAGAGAAGGTTGAGGAAACATTTGAAAAGACATCCAAGATTTTTATATTTCAGAATAACAAGAACCTTGGTTTTTCCAAGGCTCATAATCAGGGCTTGGCTTTGGCTCAATCTGAATTTGTTTTGGCTTTGAACCCAGATGTTATATTAGAACCAGATTTTTTAGCCAAGCTAATGAGAGTGGCTAATAAGGAAAAAAAGATTGGCAGTTTTGCTTGTAAATTATTAAAGATTAAATCCGGTGATATTGAGCTTGGAGAAAAAATTAAAACAGATATTATTGATAGCACTGGTTTTAAAATATTTAAAAACCGTCATATTATTGACCGGGGTCAGAGACAAAAAGACAAAAGACAATATGACAAAGAAACAAATATTTTTGGGGTTTCTGGCGCCTGTGCTCTGTATCGCCGTCAGGCATTAGAAGACATTAAAATGCCTTTAAAAAACGGGCGGTTTGAATATTTTGATGAAGATTTTTTTGCTTATCAAGAAGACATGGACATGGCCTGGCGTTTGCAATTAAAAGCCTGGCCCTGCTTATACGTTCCTCAGGCCAAGGCTTATCATTATCGGGGAGTAGGGGCTAAGGAAAAAATTGGCTTGTTTGAGTTGGCCAAACTTCATTGGCAGAGGTCAAAAACAATTGAGTATCTTTCTTATCGTAATCATCTCTGGCTTTTATTAAAAAATAGTTATCTGAGAAATATTTTCTACCACTTTTTTATAATCTTCTTTTATCAATTAGGTAAAAGAACTTATTTGCTTTTCACCAAGCCAAGGGTTTTATTAAAAGTCAGTTCATCTTTTTGGAGAAACTTTGCCAAGATGTATAAGAAAAGAAAGATAATTATGAAAAACGCCAGGGTTGACGCCAAACAAATGAGAGCCTGGATGGAAAAGTCTGGTTTATATCATTAAATATATGACCTTATCGATCATTATTCTTAATTACAACCATAAAAACCTTTTAAAAAACTGCTTAAAGAGTTTAAAAGAGGCTGACATTAAATTAGATTATGAGACTATAATCACGGATAATAATTCAAATGATGGCAGTCAAGAATTTTTGTCTCAAATAAAGATTAAAAATCAAGACTTAAAAATTATTTTAAATAATAAAAATCTAGGTTATGCTCAGGCTAATAATCAGGCGATTAAAATGGCCGAGGGCGAATATATTTTGATTTTAAATCCAGATGTTGTTGTTATGCCTAAAGCGGTTGAGCGATTAGTTAAGTATTTGAAAAAGAATAAAAAGGTAGGCATGGTTGGGCCGCAATTGTTAAATCCTAATAAGACAATTCAGTATTCTTGTTATCGTTTTCCCAAGCTGATTACTCCGGCGGTGAGGAGAACTCCTTTGGGAAGGCTACCTGGTTTTAAAAAAGAACTAGAGCGTTATTTAATGCTTGGGTTTGATCATCAGCAAATCAGAGAAGTGGATTGGTTGATTGGGGCTTGTTTAATGATTAAAAAAGAGGTTTTAGAAAAGGTTGGCTATTTTGATGAACGCTATTTTCTTTATTTTGAAGATGTTGATCTGGCTAAAAAGGTTTGGCAGGCTGGTTACCAGGTCGTTTATCTTCCCAAGGCTCAGATGATTCATTTTCATCGTCGGCTTTCGGCTGATCGGTCAGCTTTGGTCGCTTTGTTTTCCAAGATTACCTGGGTGCATATTAGTAGCGCTTTGAAGTTTTTTATTAAGTGGAGAAAGAAATAGTTTTATTCGACAAAAGCGTTAAAATCTGATAAACTTTTATTAATGTTCGGGGGTCGTCTAATGGCAGGACTGCTGGTTTTGGTCCAGTAAATTGGGGTTCGAATCCCTACCCCCGAGCCAACAATTCTTGTGAAACCGACCGAGCTCCATCGGTTAAGTATAAAAAAACATAAAGGCAACCCTTTATGTTTTTCTGTCATTGGCAAGATTTTTATTTACTTCCTATTACCACTGTAACTATGAATGTCTTCTATAAGAATATTTTTTATAAAGATTCGTAAGCCTCAACCTGTTCTTCATATTCATATTTCACCATTCCATAATCATTGCCCCATTTTTGTTTTGCTCTTGTCATGATTTCTGGGTATTTAGTTTGTATAACAATCCAGTCGTATGCTTCAGTTTGTTCTCCTACTTCATAATTTACCATTTGGTAATCGTCACCCCATTTTGCTAGGGCGTCTGCTTTAAAAATTTCTATCATCTTGTTTCTATCGGTCTTTGTTTCTGGTTCAGGTTCAGGATCTGACGATGTTTGTTCGATTATTGGTTGATTGGATTGGGGTTTTTCTTCCTCCTGTTGTGGCTTCTGTTCTAATTCTTTCATTTTCGGCTCTAATATTGATTGTTCAATAAACTGTTCGTTTATTTCCTTTTTATTATCTTCCCACATTTCTTTCAGTTCTTGTTGATCTTTTTCCATCTCTTGTATTTTAGCCACATCTTTATCTATATTTTCTATTGTTTCATTCTTTACATTTTTTGCCCATATATATAGACAACCCAAGATAACGATTATTATCAATGAAATTACCCAGAATTTTAATTTTTTCATAGTTTTATTTTTATTAGTTAAAAAGTTAAATAAAATTTGATTTTCTTCTCTTTGTTTTGCATATAATTAAAAAAATATAATTTTTTATTTAACAATTACACAATCTCTTAATATAATATAACCAATCAATTCACTAGATACTTGACATTTAACAGTAATAGATTGCTCTTTGGATAGGTTAGCTAATTTATTTTTATATTCATTATCGAACATACATTGGATAACAAATGGGGAATATTCTTTTCCTTTGATGATAACGTAGGGTTTATCTAAAATGGTTTTCCCGATGTCGTCTATAATTCCAGACATTTCTACTATCTTGTCTTTATATTTCTGGTCAGCTGCAACTTTGTTTGCATCATATTCTTTATTTAATTGGACAGCTGAAATTTTTATTGGTGGAGACCCAACTATTTTCTGATTTTTTTCTTCTCCATTATCAGGGAGAACAAACAAGATAACGACTAAAACGATAATAACTAAAGCAGTTAGACATCCAATGGCTTGTTTGTTTGCTTCTTTTATTTTTTCTTTTTCTTTAATCTCCTTTTCTGCCTTAGCTCGTGCTTCTGCTCGTATTTTTTCCTCTTGTTCAATCTGTTCCCGATTTGGTGAATTTTCATTTTTTTCTTTTTCTTCATTTATATTCATAGTTATTTTTATTAGATTTGATTAAAGATGACCTTTATTTATCCTTGGTAATTGACCTAACTACAAAGCCCCCACCAAGGTTTACCATACCGAAGTATGGATGCTGTACGACCAGCCCCTGATGAGGGCATTATAAGGTCGTACAGCAATATTAACTTGTATTTTAATTATAAAGAGCTTTTTTATAAAAATCAATATCTATATTATTTTTCCTGTAATTTTTAAATAAAGCGTTTTATCTTTTAGCTCTAATTTGCTTCTTAGACAATTTAATATTTCTCTTTTTTCATCTCTAGATCCTTCTATGAGAACATATTTAGCATAATTTCTTATATCTACATCAATGGGCCTTTTTTCGATTTTTCCATCTTGATTAAGTACTCCGTAATAAAATTTGCGGTATCTCATAATTTCTCTTTCCATTTTAGTTTCTAATTTTATTTCATCTACATCAATTTTATCTATGATTTCCAATAATTGTTTTAGTAATTCTTCTTCTCTAATATATTTTTCATTACATTTTTCATTTTTAAATCTACTACAGTGATAATAAACATAGCGACGGCGAGTGCCGTCGCTTATCTTTTTAAATTTTTCTTCAGCAGTGATTCCCGATCCACAGTTTCCGCAAGTAAATAATTTAGTAAAGTCATATTCATTGGTCCCCGGATGTCTTCTTGGCGAGACTAATAATTTAGCCCTGACTTGATTAAATAGCTCTTCTGTAATTATTGGTTCATATCCACCTTTATACCAATTACTACTACCTTTAGGATATTCAAATTTTCCATAATAGAAATGTTCACTAAGTATTTGGTAAATAGTGCTAAGGGTAATTCTTTTACCGGCCCGACTTCTGAATTTTATCTTATAGTTCAACCAGTGGAATAATTGTCTTCCTCTCATGCTTTCATAAGCCACCTTTTCAAACATTTGTTTTATTATCGGAGCTCTTTTCGGATCAAGAAGTACTTTTCTTTTTCCCTTGTCTGCATATTTATCATGAAGATATCCCAAGGGGGGAAGTCCGGGTCGCCATCCCATGGCGCATTTAGCCCTGAGGCCCCTTTTAACGTTTTCGCTTTTGCAGTCATTTTCTAGTTTTGCCTGACTACATAGGATCATAAGAAGGAATTTATCATTTGGTTTATTAGAAAAATTCTGTCCGTATGTTCTTATTTCTCTCAAATGTCCATAATCTATTAAATCTACCAATATTCCTAAGTCTCCAGCATTCCTACTCAATCTATCCGGGGCCCAAGTGAGGATTCCTTGATACAATCCCTGTTTGATTCCATCAATAAGTTTATTAAAAATAGGACGGTCACCCGATTTTTTAGCAGAATGAGATTCTTTTTTGGTTTCCACTACTTCTAATCCTATTTTTTCTGCTAATTCTTCCATTTCTTTTATTTGGGAATCAATGGAAAGCGCCTGTTTTTCATCGTCTTCAGTTGATTTTCTCGCGTAAAGACAATATTTAACAGGCGCTTCTTCTGTTGATAGGGGACTGGTCGCACTTAAACCTTGATTTAATGTTGTTTTTTGGTAATCCATAGTTTTATAATTATTCATTTAGTGAGACCAAGGATACCGCAAAAACAACATATATCCAGCCCAAACTGTTGATAACTTTTTATCCCAAAAACCCTTAGATTTTTCCAAAATTTATACAGAAAAAACTAAAGTTTTTACGTCAATTTCGTAGGGGCGTTCCTTCAAAATCTGGAGGATAATCATGGTAAAAGCATCAACTAAATCATCATGTTTTTCAACTCCAAAACCTACAAGTTGCTCAATTAATTTTTCTGCTCCATGTTTAGGGAAAAGAACATTCCCTAATTGAATAAGATGAGTAGTTGACATAAGTCGTGATCGTTTATCTCGACCTTCTAAGTGAAATGATTCAGCGGGGAATCCATCTTTTTGTAATTGCTGGATAAATACTTTTTGATAGCCTACGTCTTCAACTAAAAGTCGAGTTGGATATCCATCACCAAGGCTTTTAGAAAGAAATTTCGCTTTTTCTAATTGCTTGGCAAAGTCCATGCGTTCGTTTACTGGATTGGGAAGGATATATATACACAGTTTATTATTATGAATATAGACTCTAGCGGAGACCATTGAGGTATAATCAGAGCTATCTTTCTCGGCTATAGCGAGATCAATGCCAGTAAGGACGCAAAGTAGTTCATTTTTATTTTCAGATAAATGTTCATAATAATTGATCCAATCTGACTGAACAACACGATTTGTATTAGGAACGATGCGTAAAAGAAATTCTCTTTGCCAAGCAATTTCATCGCCAATGGTATGTTTCAATATTTCTATATCTTTTACTGTATTATATTTTCCGGGCCATAAACTTTGATTATTTTCGTCAAGTAATGGATATCGTTTGTATATTCCGGCAAGCCTTCCTTCATCAATATCTTGTTTTAGTCTCATTAATACAGAATCCTCATGAAGGAGATTTCCCACTAAGACAATTTTTGTGTTTTTATCTCCGGCAGGAATTACATCTCCCCTAAGCCATTGATGAGTTTTGTCTCTACTTTCACGTGTTTTAACTGAATTAAGATCTTCTATATCATCACAAATTATGAGATCGGGCCTGTGTTCGCCGTGTCTGATGCCGCGTATACTTTGCTCAATTGAAGCCGCTGTAATTCTAGCGTTGTACTTTGGTATAACAAGTGAGTAGCTTCTCCAGTCATCGTTTTCTTCAAATGGTCCGAGATCAGTTTTCAAGAGCTTATTTCTTTCAAGTTCGTTTTTTAGATTTTTAAGATGTAGTCTAGCCTGTTCTTGTGTTTGGCTGATAATCAGTACAAATTTTTTCTGCTGGTTGCCAAGAATTGACCATATTGGATATGACATAGTCATAATTGTTGACTTGGCTGAACCTCTAAATGCAACAATAACTGCGAGTTTATTTAACTCATTTTCGGTTAAATTAAACATTTCTTTCTGAAAAGGAGCAGTTTCGTTTATGACGTAATTAGAAAAATAGATATTAAAGAACCAAAGGTGACTTTGACGCGCAATAGCAACACGAACTTTGCGGTCGTTAATAATTTTTTTGATCAAAGTTTGATCCATTATATTTGTATTAATGTTCATATAATTATTCGTTATTTTTATTAAGTTTATTAGGTAAATTTGCCAGCTTAAGCGCTTTTTTAACAAGAGTCTGTTGTTCTGGCGTTAACGACTCATCAGAGGAGGATTTTAAATGCGCCATTACTTCGATCCTTGTCGCATAAGTAGGATGATGATTCTTGAGCCAAAAGATTAGTGATGTTATATTTTTGTCTTTAATTGCACTAATTAATTGACTTTCTGCTAAATCGTTGATTAATAGTGAACCATCTAAAATTGCTTTATCGGTCATTCGGCTGAATTTTTTATCGTCTTTACGCCAGCGATAATAGGTAGCTCTGCTAATATTCACTTTTAAACAAGCTATCTGCACTATTGGCGTTTTTTTTAATTCTTCAATTAATTTCTTTTTTATTTCTGCATCATTCTTCATAAATTTGAATTTAAATAAATTAAATATTTAATCGATTTTTTTGGCTTTTTTGCCAGTAAAATTTTCCCATCTCTTTTTAATCACCTCTGTATAAACAGGTGATTTTTCTATCAAGTAGCATCTTCTTTTCATTTTGATGGCAGCCATCAAAGTACTTCCACTGCCCCCGAATGGCTCAACAATCAAATCATTCCTTTTGGTCAAGACCTTTATATATGGAATTAATATTTCCACTGGCTTGGTGCCAAAAATTATTCCCTGCCCAGAACTTTTTTCATCAGATGCTCGGTATTCAACAAAATCAGTTGGACAATATTTTTTACCTTTTTTGTAGTTTTCCCAATGTGGCTTTCCAGATATGGCGAACAGAGCAGCCTCATATTCATTTTGAATTTTTTCTGGCTCTTCTTTTGTATTAAGATTTACGCCACCTGAATATCCGAGCATGGCTATATCATACTTAGAAAAGAATTTGTATTTTGCAGCAAAGCCTTGGGTTCTATTACTCAAATGCCAGACAAGCATATTCTTTACCTTCCAATATTTTTCCATTTCATTCCAAATAGTTCTTATATTTTTCCAGTTTTCGTAGACGATAATAGCAAAATCGTCTTTTTGTATTTTATGGATATTAGCCATCCACTTTTCAGTGAAGTCGGGAGGAATAACATCTGTTTCTAAATATTTTCTGTTTCTTTTATATCCAAATCCTTCGGTTGCTTTGCCGTTTTTCTTTTTTCCCTTTAAATAATTTAATAAATAAGGAGGGTCTGTAAAACACATATCTGCTTTTTGTTCATTCATTAGTTTTTTTATATCTTTTTCTATTGTGGAATCGCCGCACATTAATCTATTGCCGTCCAATTCATAAACATCGCCCTTTTTGATTTTTATATTTTTAATATCAAGTTTTCTTAATTCTTTCTCTAAGTCGAATAATTCGGGATTGTCTTCAATGTCAAATATTTCGTCTAATTCTTCACTTGAAAAACCAGCATCTGATAAAAAGTTTTCATCAAAATCAGCAAGAAGATTCCAGTCCCATTCACCAGTTGCTTTATTTAATCTTAGGTTTAGTTCTTTTTCTCGCTTTTCGTTTAAATCAATATAGTAGACGGGGACATCTTTAATACCCAAATCTTTTGCTATTTTCACTCTGAAATGTCCACCAATAATTATGTTTTCCCGACCTTTATGTTTGTTCACTATTATTGGATCGACTAGTCCAAATTTTGTGATACTTTCTTTAAGTTGACTAATTGCTTCCTTACTCCATTTTCTTGGATTATATAGAGCAGGAGACAAGTCCTTAATAGGAACTTGAATGATTTTAAAGTTTTCTTTTTGCATAATTACCTCATTTAGTTAATGAATTACTTATTTATTTTTTATTTTGTTTTTTTAATGCCTTGATTATTAATTCCTCCAAGGCGTAAAAATGTTTCAAACACCTTTGGGTTTCCGTCTTTGAGTATTCTTTCATAGAGTCCTCCTATTGCGTCGGGGATTTTTTCTTTTATCCATTCTGAAATAGATGCGAATACTAATGGCCAAAATTGGGAATGCTTTTTCCAGTCCGTAAGGGTATCCTGGCATACTCCGATTGATTTCGCGAAATCTTTCTGATTTTTTAGCTTTTTAAATTGTCCTGGAGTAGCAAACCAATTAACAAAGCTAAGAAATTCGGGGACGTGCTTTATCCCCTTGATTACAAATTGATAATCGGAGTGAGACGGAGTGGTTTGAATAATTTTTGATTTTTCTTTTTTCATGATTTTTATGGTTAATTATTAAAACTGATTCTCTACCCTTTATGGTGAAAATTCGTTAAAAATAAAAAATTGCCTAATTTTAGGCAATTTTATTAAATATATTGTTTCGGTGAATTCACCACATTATTTATGTATAAGTTTGTTCATTATAAGCTTCTTCTATCCCTAATTCATCTTGTGGAAGAACATCGTTTATTGATGTAGATTCAGGCGCTAAATTTATTTTTATTTTATATCCTTTTTCTTTCCTATAAGAGAAGAAGGGATCGGATTTAATTTGAAAATATTTTTTTAATCCTTGGCTTAATAATTGTTTTCTCTTTTTTATTTTTGAGCTAGCAAAGCTGATATCCCAAGAAATTTTTCCATTATTCTCTGATAAAGATTTGAGTAATTCCCACTGAGCGTTTGGTTTTTTGTTTTTTGAGTTTTGAAAATTTAATTCTTTGAAATCGGCATTATATATATAATCTTCAGCAACAATTTTTATATTATGACCATCTATGAATTTAATGGTAATTCTAGCCCAAGGAAAGTCTTGGGGTAGTTCGTAGGGAAATCTATTTTTTGGAGGCATAGTTTTTTTAATGGTCTCTCTTATTACTTTTTCGATAATTGAATCTAATTCCGATTCGGAGTAAACTTTTTTTTGATGTACGGATATGGGTATTTTTATATTTATATTACTTGGTGCAGAGGGTAAATTCTTAAAAGAATTAACCATTGATTCCATTATTTTTTGGTTATTTTTTACCAGCGTGGAAGCTGGTTCAAAAGAAGATAAAACTTTTTGAACGTTTTTTTTTATCTTATTTGATTGTTTAGTAAAAAGCTTAAAGGAAGCACTATTAAAAATTTCAGAATATCTTTTTTGTTCTGCATCCAGAATTTTCAACAATCTTTTTCTACTTGGATCTATGGTTGATTTTTTCTTTTTCATACTTAGACATTAATACTAAAAAAACTTTTTGTTTTTTAAAACTTGACTTATTAAATTTTTGTTCTAGAATTTATATGAAGAGTAATTATATTTTTAATTATAGATTTTAACGACATGTTAAGATAACCGCGATTTATAAAAATAATTTATTTTATATGTATTTAGTAAAAAATTTTGAGGAATTTTTAGAATCAATCAATCTTAATAATTATCGCAAAAAATATAAACCTATTAAAATTGTTGAAATGGATATGCCAAAAGAAATACAAGCCATTGAATTGCTTTATAAAGTATATTGGGATGAAAAAGAATTTTTAGATTTTGATAGATTTTGTAAAAGATATTTAAATAATTATAAAGAGAAGATTGAAAAATTTAGAGAGAAAATTACAATGTGTGAAACATGTTTTTATAAAGGTCTTCCAGCCAGGATATACAGAACTTGGGCTAGTATTATTACACAGATACACGCTGGTTATGTTGCAGAGTTTATTTTTGGAGAAAATACAGTAAAGATGTCAGCAGAACTAGATCATCGAGGAGCTGATTTTCAAGTAAATTATAAAAATAAAATATTAAATTATCAGGTAAAGAAAAAGTCGTTTAGCAGGGAAGTTAGGAAAGCTAAGGAGACAAAAAATAAAATTGAAGGCGAATTTATTGATATTAAATATGAGGTTCCGAGCGAAGATTATTTTACAAACCCCAAAAAATTGAATGGAGAATATAAATTACCCTATTTAAGATTCATTCAAAACAAAGAATTGAAAAGATTGCCAAATGGATTTGTAGTTTTTACTCCTTTTATTTTTGAAAAAAAGAAAGAAGAAATTGATAAATTATTAAAATAATTTTTGTTTGAATTTTGTGTTGCTCAAAAATTTTTGAGCAATTTTTATATATTCTGGATTAATTTCAAAACCAACATAATTTTGTCCGAGTTCTTTGGCAGCTACACATTCAGAACCGCTACCAACAAATGGAACCAATACTACCCCATATTTTTTAGGCATACAAGACTTTATTATTTTTTTTGATAGTTCAAGGGGTTTTTGGGTAGGGTGTTTAATTATTTTATGATCTTTGTGCTCTTTCAATTTTCTTGGTCCAAAAACTTCATCACATGTTTTACATAAGAACCATCTTTCATTCATACCAGCTCCTCCGGCCAGAGCGGGAATTTTTATTACATCTCTTGGCAAAGCCCCCTTTTCATGAGCCTTATAAATTGTAGTTTTCCCAGAATTACTAAATCTTCCTTTTGTCCCTTTTCTGATTTTTCCAGCTGCTCCATTTAAAAATCCAATGGTATATGGTTCCCTTATTTCATCTCTATTAAATATTCTTTTATCTTTCCATGCACAGATAATTGACTCATGACTTCTTTGCCAGAAGTTCAGCGAAGCTACATTTTTGTTAGTATAATGCCAGATAACCCATCTTTTATTTATTGGTATTTCTACTGAAATATGAGCTAAAATTTCGCTAAATCCATAAAGAAACATTGTAGCTGTTGGTTTCATTAATCTTATACATTCATTAATCCATTCTTTAGACCATTCTATATATTCACTTAATTCTCTTTTATCAATATTATTTCCAAAATTTTTACCGATATTATAAGGGGGATCAGCTATTATAATGTCGCAACTCTCACTTGGTAGTTTTTTTAATTCTTTTACAGTGTCTCCTAATATAATTTTATTTAGAGGTAATTTGTTTTTTCTTTTAGCTTTAATTTTTTTTTCTTTTTCTTTTTCTATCTTCTTTTCGGGATTTATATTCTTAATTATATCTATTACTATCCCTTGTATTATTATTTCTTTTTCACCATCTTTAATTATAATTGGTTTAAGTTTTTTGTTTGCTGGCTGTAAACGAATTTGATCCCTTTCTTTATAGAAAGATTTGAGTGTTGCTTCACGATTATCAATTAGTGCTACAATTTTTTCTCCATTACTAGCAACGCATTGTTTTTTTATTAAGACGACATCCCCGTCGTTAATATTTTCGTCAATCATACTATCTCCCATGACTTTGAGTGCAAAAAATTCTCCCGAACGCGGAAGTTTATTTTTTGAAATGGCAATTGATTCTTCTCTGTTTTCAATAGCTTCGATTGGTTGACCGGCAGTGATGGCCCCAACAAAGGGAACTTTAATCAATTCGTCTTTTTTTATTAATTCTATCCCGCGAGTAAGTTTATTATTTTTTATTAAAAATCCTTTAGTGATTAGTGCTTCAATATGTTGATGAACAGTTGAAAGCGCAGAAAGTTTAAAACGTTTTCTTATTTCGTCAAAAGTGGGGGAGATACTTTTTGTTTCTATGTAATTTTTAATATAGTCGTAAATTTGTTTTTGTCGCTTTGTTAGTGTTGCCATAAGTCTTGACTTATTTAGATATTATTTTATAATATGATTATACCGAAGATTGACCGAAGAGACAATAAGAGTTATCCACAAGATACAAAAAAACATTTATGCGAAAACACGAGGCAATCACAAAAAATACTGGTCTGAATAAATCGGAAGAGTATTTAGCTAAACTTTGTAATAAGACTTTTCTTTCATTGTGGAGTTATCCAAACCTATATCGAGCAAAAGGGAAAGAATTATCTGACCTATTCGTTGTTTTTGGGAATCATATATTGATTTTTTCTGATAAAGCATGCAAATATCCAGAAACTACTAACGACGAACTTAACTGGAGTAGATGGTTTAGAAGAACTGTTGAAAAATCTGCCAAACAACTATGGAGAGCCGAACAGTGGATAAAGCAACATCCAGAAAGTGTTTTTTTAGATAAAAAATGCAAAGAGTCTTTCCCCTTTGACATTAATGCTCATAAAGTAAAAATCCATTTAATACTAGTTGCACATGGTGTATCTGGTGCTTGCAAGAAATGTTTTGGTGGCGGCAGTGGAAGCTTAATAATAGAAAACGACATAAAAGGTATTACTTCACATACAATACCATTTTTTATTGGAGATATTAATCCTTCGAAGACATTTATTCACGTATTAGATGACACAACACTAGATATTGTAATGAGCACGCTCGATACAATATCTGATTTAGTTTCCTATTTCTCTAAAAAGGAAATTCTTTTACGTTCTGATAAGGTTATATTAGTAACGGGAGAGGAAAATTTATTACCATCCTACTTAACTAAAATAAAAGATGGGGTGCATGATTTTGATTTTCCAACAGATTCAGACAGAATAGCGATCGTCGAAGGAGTTTGGGATAATTTTTGCAATAATCCTCAAAGAAAAGCCCAATTAAAAGAAGATAAAATAAGTTATTTTTGGGATGCGCTGATAGAAGAATTCAATATTAACGCTTTAGCTGGTACTCAATATACGGTATCTGCTGGGGGCATAAAGGATTCAGAAAAAGTGATGCGATTTTTTGCAAGTGAATCTCGATTTAAGAGAAGAATCCTATCCAAAGCTATTTTAGGATTAGTTGAAAAAACTTCAGGAAATATCTGCGGAAGAAGATTTAGTATACCTTTAAACAAAGATGATCCCTATTATGTCTTCGTTGCTTTTCCCAAAAAAGAAGGACAAACAGAAGAAGAATATCGGTTATTTAGAGGAGAATATTTAGAAGCTTGTTGTATGGTACTCCGCGGAGTTTATCAACAAGCTAAAGATATTATTGGATTTGCGACAGAGTCAGGAAAAGAGTTGAGAGGAAGGTCAGAAGATGCGATTTATCTTGATGGGAGGCATTGGAATGAAAAGATGCAAAAAGGAGCAGATGAATTGAAGATAGAATTAGGAATACTTACGGACCCAACTTTTTATAAAATTCATGATAAAGAATTTCCCGATGTAATTGAAAAGCAAATTCCTAAAGTTGGCAGAAATGATAAATGTCCTTGTGGTTCAGGGAAGAAATATAAGAAATGCCACGGATTATCGTTAGACATAATATAATTTTATTTGTAAAAAGTTAGTCGAAGATGTAAACCATAGATTAGGGATTTTGTCAGGTAGATTAAAGGGATTGAAGGGAGAAGGAGATTTAATTAATCTAATTAAACAAGAAATATGCTTTCAAAAAAATCTATAGAAGAATATAAAAGGATTTATAAAAAGGAATTTGGTAAGGAAATTTCTGACGAAGAAGCTTTAGAACAAGGAACAAGGCTTGTTAATTCTTTTGAAATTTTACACAAAATTAACGTTAGAGATAAAATTAGAAAAAAGAAATTAAAACAACATCCCAAAGGTTTTCATTTACCAGAATCAGAAATTTATAATTGTTGTATTTGTGGAAATTCTGTTCAGGGTAAAACTAGTTGGTATGATAAAAACGGAATCAAATGTCTTTTATGTCAAAAAGCATTAGATCAAGGTATTATTTCCTCTAAAGTTTGTCACGATAGTGATATTTGGTATGCAATGTGGCAATTAAAGGATAAATTTGGTTTCCATTATCAGACGGTCAAAAAGATGATCAGATTGGGGGAACTAAAGGCAAGAATTATTTTGGATAATAATAGCAAACCTTATTTTTATGTGTTTTTAAAAGAGGAAAATAAGGGAAAGTTAAATTTAAAGAATAAAAGTTTAGATTAAAAATGATTACAGAACAAGAATTCAAAGAAAAATTAATAAAAAAATTAAATGTCTTAAACCCTGGTTGGAGAGATGGTGATATTGATAAATTTGTTGGCAAAAAGGCAGATATCGTCAATGACGATATCAAAATTGTTATAGAAATTAAAGACGATACAGTATTTAAAATGGATTCGCTAAGTAAGACTTGTTATCCCTCTATAATAGAGGTAAAATCTAATCAAAAAGGCAGACAGTTTAAAGGAGACCTAAAAGATGCTAATAAGAAATTTGTCAATTATCCTAATTATAAAAGCATACTCCTTTTAAGGACAAGAATGGCAGATATTCCCAGAGATATTATCGAATATACTCTTAGAGGTTCAAAAACTTATAGGAAGATTAATGGGAAGTGGATCCTTGCCGGTCGGCCAAGTACATTTTTTAGCGGCCATGACAACAGCACAAAAGAGGTTGGTGTGATTCTATTTTTAGGAAAGAATGAGTGTTTATATAGAGAAAATACGAATCCAAATGTTAATAGGAAAAGAATTATCGAAAAACGAGAACTAGAAGAATTGTTTGACATTCAGCTTTCTAATTTGATTAATCAAGAACAAAGTGAAAAAATTTATTAATTTTTTAACTAACATGACTTCAAAATTTTATAAAAAAATAGATATAATTATCAAAAAATTAAGCTTATATTTAGTGAAAAATTATTTTTACAGGATACTTATTATAAGTTTCTTTAGTATTTTATTGATATTATTTTTTTCTATTTGTATTTTTTTTATCATTTTACATTGGGATAAAATCAATTTTTATTTATTAAAAGCGTCGACGAATAGTGGTGGCCAATTATTTTTTACTGTAGCGGCATCAATCGTAGGGGTAATAACAATCGCGTTTTCGTTAGCGGTTTTTAGCATACAGCACGCAGCTGATAGAGGTACTACGAAAGTTTTATCTGAGTTTCGTCGCGATCCTATTTATATCGGTTCATTCTGGACGTTAGCGGCATTTTCTATAATAATATTTTCATTTTCATTTTTACCATACAGGAGTAATTGGATTTTTATAGAGTATAGTATTACATTTATTTTCTTATTCTCAACTTTTATAATTTTATTTAAACTTTTTTATCATACTATTGATATGGTAGATGACACATGTAGGATTCAATTATTATATAATAAGATTTCTAAACATTTTTCTAAAATTTCTAACAATATAAACAAAGCAATTCAGAGAAGCTTATAGATGATCTTATTCGTGAAGGGGGCAGTATCTTTTGGAAATTGAAAGAAATTTTAAATGAGGGCTAAATATTACGAGTTAAGAAATAAATGGCTGGGTAATAGCAAAAACCAAGAATGAAACTTCCTTACAGGTCCGACCTGGTCAGAGAATAAAAATAACCCGAAAATTTAATTGAGAAAAAGATATGAAATATGAGTACTAAAATAAGAAAAAATATACATATCCAAATTCTAAAATATGCGCAAAAGCATAGAGAGTTTACCTCGGGACAGATCATGAAGGACTTAAACTTTAATCAAAATGAAAAAGATTTATGGGTCGGGGAACTTATATATGGTAAATTGCTTGTTTATAATACTCGCAAAACAGAAATTACAAAAACAGGAGGAGAAACGATATGGACGATATCTATCGAGGGTAGGTTTAGATTACTAGAATATCAACAGCTCAGGCAAGCCAAAATTTTTGGTATTATAGCTATTATTTTTTCTTTAACGGTAGTAATTGTAACCGCCCTGATACAGTTAAGACATCCGATATCAATTCAGGAACAGCAATTTAGAGAATTTGAAAATATTGCTAGTGAGGCAAAGATATTGAATTTAAAAATTGATTTGATCGACAAAAATCAAACAGAAATAATAAACACAATACAAACTTTTATAAAAAATTTTCCTAGAGAATAGGGGACGGTTCTTAAAATAAAGCTTCCGCTGAAAGTGGATCCGCCTCTGGCGGAAATTTGACAACAAAAACCTAAAAATTTAATTCATAAATAAAATTATGCGAAAACAACCAGCCTTAGTCGGGATTGTGCCTAGAAAGAGTCTCTGGCCAATAATTCAGAAAAAGAAATGGTATCACATCCCGGTTAAATCAGCTCCTAAAAATACTCCGGCGACAGAGTATATAGCTTTTTATTTCCCAAAGGCTTTTGGCGAAGAATATCAGTATAAAGTAGTTTATTATGCCAAGGTTTCAAATATAGACACTATTAAAAGAATCCAGCTTTTTCCAAAAGAGTTGGAACACAGAAACGCTCAAGAGAATTACTATCAATTTCATTTAGGACAGATTAGAAGGTTGCCACAAGCAATTCCGAGCAAAAAGTGGAGAATGATTGTTCATATTCCGACCAGCCGACAAAAACTATTTACAGCAAAAGAAATCAATGATTTATACGATACTAGTCCATTAGAAGAAAAAATGTATCAGATGATGAAAATACATAAAATAGATACTGAAAGGCAGGTGTATGTTAAAGTTAATAATCAATTTTATTGTTTAGATTTTGGAATATTTTGTAACAAAGGAAACATTGATGTTGAATGTGATGGTGAAAAATATCACATTTTACCTGACGCTTTGGCCAGGGACAGAAAACGAAACAATCAATTAACCAGTTATGGCTGGCGTGTTTTAAGATTTTCTGGAAAAGAGATTTACCATAGTATTCAGCAATGCCTTGGTTTAATTAAAAAAACTATTTATAACTTGAATGGTTTAGCCAAACCTAAATTAAAAGGACTGTCCCCGAAAATTTAATTAAAAAATCGAGAAAATAAGATGAATAAGTATAGAAAACGACAAAAGAATTTATACAATTCTAATTCCAAAGAACCTTTTCGAATTAGTCGGACGAAGATTGGTTTGTTTTTAGAATGTCAGAGATGTTTTTATTTAGACAGAAAACTTGGATTAGGCCGTCCTAGCATGCCCGGCTGGTCGTTAAATAGTGCAGTAGACCAGTTATTAAAGAATGAATTTGATCTATTAAGGGAAGGTAATCAAACTCATGAGTTGATGAGAAAATATAAAATTGATGCGATCCCTTTTAGTCACCCCGATCTGCATATTTGGCGAGACGACGTATATAAATTCGTTGGTGCTTCCACCATACACAAAAAGACAAACCTTGAAATATGTGGGATCATTGATGATATTTGGATAAATAAAAAAGAAGAACTTTTAATTGTTGATTATAAATCTACCAGTACCAATAAAGTAATTTCTTTAGAAGATGAATATAAACAGACATTCAAGAAACAGATAGAAGTTTATCAATGGATTTTTAGGCAGAATGGATTTAGAGTTAGTGACACAGGATATTTTGTTTATGCTAATGCTGGCAGAAATCGACCAAAATTTGATGGCAGATTAGAATTTGAACTCTCGATTATTTCTCATCAGGGCGATGACTCTTGGGTCGAGCAGACTATTTTTGAAATTAAAAGTTGTTTAGATTCAAACAAAATTCCTTCTCCTGGAGAAGAATGTGAATACTGTGTTTACAGAAAGTTAATTAGCGGAGAAGGCAGTGAGGTTTAAAATAGTAGTTATAAGAGGACTTTTTTCAATATGTAGCTGATTTGATAAGATAATAATAAGGGTTAAAGTTTTAATTCCCACCCGCCACCCCGACGGCATTTTATTTCAAAATTTTTTGGCTCAATACTAAGCAAGCGGGCAAAAAGGAAGGGGGTTTGGGGGAAGTAATTTTTGCCCGCCTGATGTCCCGCAAAGCGGGACTGCGGTGGGAAGTATTTCCGCCTTTCCTTGTTAGAGGAAAGGTAAAACAGAAAAATTTTCGTTTCTTTAATTAAAAAATTTTTGCGTGAGGGCTATTAAAAATGTTTAGAAAATTTTTCTGTTTTGCTGGCCGAAACGAAGCGGTGGCAGGCGGAAATGCTTGGTGAAATTAAAAATCCGTATGCGGATTTTCCCGAAAAAAAGTTCGGATTTGGTCCAAGACACGGAGCTTAGAGATTTTGCAATTTGTATGCAATTATACAAAAATATTTTGTGTAACAACGAGTTATGTGAAGTTGGTTGCCTTAGTTAAAATAAAAATATGTCAAAAACTTTGCTTATTCTCATTTCAGGCCCTTCTTGTACTGGGAAAACAATGCTCGGCAAAAGGATTGCTAGAGAATTTCGTTTACCTCTATTCAGCCGAGATGATATCAAGGAATCTCTCTTTGATTCGCTTGGTATAAAAGATCGTGAATGGTCAAAAAAGCTCGGGATAACAAGCTACAAAATTTTGTATCAACTGATTGAATCACTCCTTGAAGCAGGCCAGACAATTATTATTGAAAGCAATTTTAAGCCAAAGTTCGATGACGAGAGATTCCTTGATTTAAAGAAAAAGTATAACTTTAAGCCACTACAAATAATGTGTAAAACCGACGGTGAAATTCTCTTTAAACGTTTTAAAAAGCGTTCTGAGTCAGGCAAACGACATCCAGGCCACGTCGATGATCAGAATTATGATGAATTCAAGGAAGTTTTATTGAAAGGAGAGGATCTGGCCCTAAATATAGGTGGCAAAGTTTTTAACATTGACACTACAGACTTTGAAAGCATTGATTATGATTCAATATTCAGTGTTATTAAGTCGGCGACCAACAATACATGAGGATTGTCTGACTATCCAGGTTCCCACGTTGTTCCATTGCCTGAGCTTAGAAATTTTGACAGAATATCTAAAAATGATAATCTTTAAGTGTTAATCTAAGTTTTAAATTATATATTATGGCAGAAAGAAATTCCTTTGAAAGCCTGGGTCAAGAAGAAGATCCAACAGCATTACTTGAAAAACTCAGGTCAACTATTATGTCAACTGATGAAGCAAATCAAATTGCTGAAAAGATTGAGCAACAGATTGAATCAGGGACTGTTACCTACAATGACTTAGGAATTAGTGAGGCTGAATTTAAGAGAATAGTTAGAGAAGCAAGACGGAGTAGTCAAGACGCAGTTGATCATTTTAGTAAAGCTAGGTTTGAATAAAACTTCAGGTCTTATTAAACACCACAACGGCACATCAATAAAAGATCGTTGTTTTGTTTTAAGCAAGGAAAACTATTTTTTGTAATGAAAGTTCCAATAGCTAAAATAGGAAAAACTCAGAAAATTGATGTAGAGAAATCATCAGGTATTGTTTTTCATGATAATATTGCTAGGATTTGTACTGTAGTAAAAGATAAGGAGGCTCATGATGATAGAGGTGATAAATCTCCTTATAGAATGGCGGAAATTTTTGGCGGTGACTGGCAGGATTATGATAATCACTTTATTGTTCAAGTGGCGGGTTGCCCCTTAAATTGTCCTTATTGTTATGTTGATAATTTGAAAGCAGATTTATCTATGAATGCAGATGAGTTGGTTGATAAATTTATTGAATTTAAGAAAAAAGTTGAACCCAAATTCAACATAAAACTTAAAGTATTTCATTTTATGGGCGGAGCCCCTGCAATTCATTGCGAATTCTGGAAAGAATTAAGAGATTCCTTAGATAAGAAAGGACTAAAAGATACTGTTTTATTTTCAGATGTTATCTTGGTTGAAAATCGTTTTTTAAAAAACAAACCCTGGGAATTTCTTAATTTACACCACTTTATCTTAACTGGGTGTTTAAAGGGAACGAGTAAAGAGAATTTTATCAAAAATACTGGATCTGATTTATTTCAAGAATCGTTGAAAGAATTAGATAATTATTTATCTGCCAAAAACTTCTATTTAACTTTAATAGGTTTTGATGAAAAAGATTTATCAAAGATCTATAAAATTATTCCAAAAGATAGAATTGATTTTTTGAGCATAATAAATTATGAAGTTACTAACAAGAAGATAGCAATGGCTTTGTGAACTCAGAATTTATGACTTATATCTTAATATAATAATTAATAATAAATATTATGACTATAGAACAACCAGAATCAATTGAAGAGCAAAAACAAGCTGTTTTAAAAGAGCTATTAGTAGCTGGCGATCTAGATATGGCATTACAATTTGAGGAAAAGGTCTTAGGTAATATAAGAGATGACCGCATACCAGCCGATACTCCACAAGAAGACATACAACAAGCAAAAGAAGCTTTAAAGGCAAGTGCAAGAGAAAGGGTCCTAGAATTGACACAAAAATGTCTTGATCTAGGATTTTCTCGAGATGAAATAAACGCTGCTGCGGCTGAATGGGAACAAAAAAAGGAAAGATAAAAAGATTAGTAGTATAACTTGTATTTTTATTAGGTTTGTTATTTTAATACTAATTAATATTAAATATAGCTTATGAGAAAAAAAGTAATGACAATTTCCTCTATTGTATTTGGGGTTGTCTCTTTACTTCACCTTTTACGGGTGATTTATGCTTTACCAGTATTAATAGGTGATGTCAGTCTTGGTTTATGGGTAAGCGTTCTTGGGTTTTTAGCTGCCGGAGCACTTTGTATTTTGAACTGGAAGTATAGAGAATAAATAAAATAGTTTATTGGAAATTATTACTTTAAATAGTGGAAAGCTATTTATGATTTAGCGTTGTTGTAAAATTGCAACGCGTTTTTTTATTTATAATTAAAATTTAATGTAGTTTTGAATGATAGACTTATCCACAGGTACTAGTTTGACAAAAGATAGTTATGGGTATATGCTTATAATAGATAGTTAATATAAAGGTTGGGCTATCATAGTTAATTAAACAATTTAATTTAAAATATATGCCAAAATATGATGGAACTGGGCCTCAGGGTTTTGGCACTGGCACTGGCTGGGGCAGAGGTCCCTGCGGTGGTGGAATGGCCCGTGGTCGAATGTTTGGAAAAAGAGGATTTAGAAGTATGTGCGGATGGTTTGGTTTTAGTAATCGTCCATATAGTAAATCAGATGATTTATCAGGCACAAAAGGATATGTTGATAACTTAAAAGAAGAATTAAAGGGAGCAGAAGAATATTTAGAAAAGCTAGAGGCCAAAGAATAAAAGAAGGCCTTGGAATCTCTACCTCTTGAAAAAGAGGTAGAGAGGGACCTTCTTTGGTTAGAATTTTAGCATTAATTTAAAATTAAGTCAATTTTTATGCCTAGACCAAGACTTTGTCGAAGAATAGGGTTTAATCCCAATATAGTTTATTTTAAACCTCAGGGGGTGCCCATGAGAATGCTTGATGAGGTTGAATTAACAGCTGAAGAGCTAGAAGCCTTAAGGCTAAAGAACGCAAAAGATCTGGATCAGTCTGAGGGCGCTAAACTAATGAAAACCTCTCGCAGCACTTTTCAAAGAATTTTATCTTCAGCCTATAAAAAAATCACCAAAGCATTGGTGGAAGGAAAAGCGATTAAGATAGTGAAATAAATAAGTTTTAGTTATTTTTACCTAAACATGGTTTAGGTATTTTTTAATTAAATTATTTTTGCTTGTATAAATACAGGGTAATGATATAATAAATATATGAAACAAAAAACAATTTTCATGTCATTAATGGTTTTATGTTTTTTATTAATACTTAGTGGTTGTTTAATACGGAAAACACCGTCGTTAGGGGAACCAGGAGGAATACAAATACAAACACCAGAGACAGAGACAGGTGTTGAGGTTGATGAAACCGCTGATTAACAGGTTTATACTAATAAGTTTATTAAATAATAGGGTAATAATTTAATATGGGAAATCAAATTGCAATTTTAGTCGTTCTTATCTTCTTATCCGCCTTTTTTTCAGCCGTGGAAACAGCCTTGATGTCTTTAAATATGATTAAGGTTAATTCCTTGTATAAGCAAAAGAAAAAAGGGTCAGCCGCTTTGTATCGAATAAAACAACATCCTAATAAATTAATCATTACTATTTTAATTGGTAATAATATTGTTAATATTGGGGCCGCGGCATTGGCCACAGTGGTTTTTACAAATCTGTTTGGTTCTAGCGGGGTGGGCGTGGCTACCGGAGTAATGACGTTTTTGATATTGGTTTTTGGTGAAATAACGCCGAAAACTTTTTCTTCTCAAAACGCCGAAAGAGTTTCTTTGACCGTGGCTCGTTTAATTGAGGTTTTGGCCTATATTTTAACACCCTTTGTTAAAATATTCAGTTTTATTTCCCGGATTATGTCAAAGCTGTTGGGTTCAAAACAAGAAGCAGACCTTTCTGAAGAAGAATTGAAAACCATTGTGATGATGGGTAAAGAACAGGGGATATTAACCAAAGAATCGGCTAAGATGATGCATAATGTTTTAGAATTTAGAGGGACAAAAGTAACAGAAATCATGACCCCGAAGATGGATATGGAAATGTTTAGTGGTGATAAAAAATTAAAAGACGTGCTTGAGCAGGTGGTTAAAACACCGTATTCTGTTTATCCAGTTTATGAAGATGAAAACAAGGATAAGATTATTGGCATATTAGACGTTGATGATGTTTTAAAATATGCCAAGAATCAGAAATTAGACGTTAAAGTTAAAAATGTTCTTAGGCCTGTCTTATTTGTTCCCATTTCCAAAGAAATAGACGATCTCTTAACTGAATTTGAAGGAAAAGATGCGCCCATGGCCATTGTTGTTAATGAATATGGCCGGGTGGTTGGCTTGGCCACAGTTCAAGATATTTTAGAAGAAATTGTGGGAGAGATTTTTGATAAAAAGAAAAAAGCCAGTGTTTATATTAAAAAGATAAGTGATAAGTCAGTCAGCATTGATGGTCGGGCTTTGATTGACGAAGTCAATAGTGTTCTTCATTTAAATCTGCCTAAAGAACGTTTTAATACAATTGCTGGATTTGTTGAAAACAGGCTTGATAAAATTCCTAAAAAAGGAGATAAGATAAAAATAAAAAGAGCCATGCTCATAGTTGATAAGGCCACAAAACAGATGGTTAAAAAAGTCCGTTTAATTAAAGATTAGAAATTAAAAATTTATAAAGAAACAGGCCCCTGGTTCAGGGGCCTTTTTCAAATTCAGGTGCTGGACGCTGAATAAGGTAAGGGAGGTATAGATCATACCCACGCTTCGTTGTAATCCAGGGATGGGAAAGAGGATAGAAAAGCACTTCACCTTATTATGACTTGCGAACGCCTCGTTTAGTTTGGGTAATTATCCCGAGCCGATGCCAAACACCCAGCACCTTTTGGTCAGCAATGCGAGTATGCGTCGCATTTCTCCGCCAAGTTTTTTAAAGAAACCTCCTTAAATATTATTCTTATATTAACAATATCATTAAAAAAGTCAAGGGGTTTATTAAGGTTGTAAAATAAGGGAAAATTTAGTATAATTAGCATTAGAGATAATATATTAATAAAAATAAGATGAAAAATACTAATTTTAAGGATTTAAACAAACAATATCAAGATTTATTATTAGAGGCAGAAAAAGCAGTTAAAACTGCTTATGATCCTTATTCTAAATTATTTGTTGGAGCCGCTCTTTTAACCAAAGACAATAAAGTTATTACTGGGTCAAATGTTAAAGATGTTGTTTCTGGTATTTGTGCTGAAAGAGTGGCTGTTTATAGGGCCAATGCCATGGGCGAGCGTTATTTTAAAGCAATTGCTGTGATCTCAAATTTCGAAAACGAACCAATTACCCCCTGTGGTAGTTGTCGGCAAATACTTTTTGAGTTTTCCAAGGTTTCTGGCACTGATTTAGATATAATTATGTCTAATACAGACAAGGATAAAGTCATTATTGCCAAACTTTCAGAATTATTACCCTTAGCTTTTGATTTGAATAATGAACAAATAAAATGATTGACACCCATGCCCATTTAAATTTTAAAATATTTAAAAATGATTATGCTCAGGTAATTGAGCATAATTTTAACCAAGGACTAAAAGCCGTAATTAGTGTTGGGTCAAACCTGGAAACCAGCAAGAAGGCGGTTAAAATAAGTCAGGAATTTGAAAATTGTTTTTCTGCCATTGGACTTCATCCCATTCATGTTAAAGATGAGGATTTTGACAAAGAAAAACTTGATTTATTAATCAAAGAAAACAAAGACCAGATTAAGGCCATAGGGGAAACAGGTTTGGATTTTTATCATCATCAAGATAGTCGAGATTTGCAAAAAAAAGTATTTTTGCAACATATTAAATTAGCTCAGGAACATGATTTGCCAGTTATTCTTCATTGCCGGGGGAACAAGGATAATCCCAATAATGCTTATTTGGAATTATTAGAGATAATTAAAGATTTAAAACAAATTCCCAAAGGAGTGATTCATTGTTTTTCTGCTGATTGGTCTATTGGACAAGAGTTTTTAAATCTTGGTCTTTACATCGGTTTTACCGGTCCGATTACGTTTAAAAATGCTACTCCAGGGCTTTTACAAGTGGTGGAAAAAAGTCCTTTAGACAGGATTTTATTAGAAACTGATTGTCCTTTTTTAGCTCCCGAGCCTTATCGCGGACAGAGAAACGAGCCTGTTTATGTCCGTTTTATAGCTCAGAGAATTTCTGAGATTAAAAATCTTACCTTTGATCAAGTGGTTGATCAAACCACTAAAAATGCAAAAAAATTATTTAAATTATAAGAACCTGCTACGCAGAACCTTGAAATTAAATATTTATTATATAGATAATAAAGTAATTTAATTATAATAATTTTTCTTAAAATTATCCCTTTGTCAGGCTCTTTTTTTTATGTTAAAATATGCATATGTCAGAAAAAGAATTAGGTAATAAAATTTTAAAAGGGCTTAATTCTGAGCAAAAAAAAGCAGTAACTCATGGACAAGGCCCTTTATTAATTATTGCCGGAGCCGGTACAGGCAAAACAACTGTTATTACCAGGCGGGTGGCTTGGTTGATTTTGAGTAATCTGGTCAAGACAGACCAGGTTTTAGCTTTAACTTTTACTGATAAAGCGGCTCAGGAAATGGAAGAGAGAATAGATAAGTTGCTTCCTTATGGCTATGTTGATTTATGGATTTCCACTTTTCATTCCTTTTGTGAAAGAATCTTGCAACAGCATGCCTTAGATATTGGCCTGCCTCTGAATTTTAAATTATTAAATCAGGCCCAACAAAGCTTTTTAGTTCAGGACAATTTTGACAAGTTTGACTTGGATTATTACCGGCCCTTGGGCAATCCGACTAAGTTTATCCAAAGTCTGGTTAAACATTTTTCTCGGGCCAAAGATGAGTTAATTAGTCCGGAAGAATATTTAGATTATGTGGAGAATTTAAAACTAGACAAAGACACGAGCATGTCAGATGAATTGCTTGACCAGGAAACCAGCCGTTTAAAAGAAATTGCCAATGCTTATCATACTTATCAGCAATTGCTTTTAGAAAACAATGCCTTGGACTTTGGTGATTTAATAAATTACACTTTAAAGCTTTTTGAAAAAAGACCGCAGATTTTGAAAAAATACCAAGAGCAGTTTAAATATATCTTAGTTGATGAGTTTCAAGACACTAACTGGGCCCAGTATAAATTACTGCAGATGCTGGCTCAGCCCAAGAATAACATGACCGCTGTTTCTGACGATGACCAATGTTTGCCTGGTAACACTTTAGTTCAAACAAAAAGGGGTACTCAGAGGATAGATCAGATAAAAAAGGGCGCTTTAGTTGCTACAGCAGTAGGCAAGGGTTATTTAAGTTATTCAAAAGTAAATAAAGTCTTTAAAAGAAAAAAGAAAGCAAAAATGCTTACTTTTAAAACAAAGAAAGGATACAGGGTTCAAGTTACTGATAATCATAAAATGTTTTGCTTTACGCCCCGTGTTTCAAGAGAGAAAAAATACTATTATGTTTATTTAATGAGACGAGATGATGTAGGTTGGCGAATAGGGACAACAAATAATTTAGCTGTAAGGTTAAAATTAGAACGATCAGCAGATAAAATTCTAGCTATTAAAGCTTGTCAAAGTGAGGAAGAGGCTCGTTTTTATGAAACCTTATACTCTTTGAAGTATGGCATACAAACGACTTGTTTTAAGGAGAGAGACAGAGTAATGATAAAAGGTGATTGGATGATTAAATTATATAAAAAGATTAATGTAGAAGATGGCGCAAGAAGACTAGCTAGAGATTTAAAAATAGATTTAAGTGCCCACCATTACTCTTTAGATGCAGTAAACAGAGGTAGTAAATTGAGAATCAAGATTAATTTTGATATGTGCAAGAGGCGATATAGAAGTAAATATGATAAAGACGGATTTTTAACAAATCCATTGATTCGTCATCAAGCCTCTGTTGAAACTTCGGATAAGAGAACAATTAATAAATTAAGAAAAGCCGGTTTTAATTTAACAAAAGCCAGAAAGGGTTATCGTTTTAAAGCAGAAAGTAAAGATATAAAAAAAATAGGCAAGATAGCTGAAAAATTGCAAAAGGTGACTGGAGGAATTTTAGAAAACGGTTTTACTGTTGGAAAAACAAATATTGTTTTTCAAAAAGCATTGATTATGCCGGCAAGCAATGTTTTACAAGGATTATATCTACCAGTGGCGACTAAAAGGAACGGGGTGATTTACGACCAAGTTATTGAAGTTAAAGAAGAAATTAAAAATTTGACAGTTTATGATCTAGAAATAGAACGAAGTCATAACTTTGTGGCTAATGGAATAGTTGTTCACAATTCTATTTATAAATTTCGCGGCGCTTCTTATAACAATGTCTTGCAGTTTAAAAAAGATTATCCCAAAACAGAGCAGGTGGTCTTGATTAAGAATTACCGTTCCCAGCAAAAGATTTTAGACTTAGCCTATAATTTTATTCAATTAAACAATCCAGAAAGACTAGAAGCTCAGGATAAAGATATTATTAAAAAATTAAAGGCAGAGAAAAAAGACAAAGGGGAGATTAGGCATTTACACTTAAAAACTCAGGAAGATGAAGCTAGGGCGGTGATTAAAAAGATTATTGAGCTTAAGCAAAAAGACGAAGAAGCGAGTTGGAATGATTTTGCCATTTTAGTCAGGGCCAATCACCAGGCCGAACTTTTTGTTCAGGCTTTGCGTCTAGCCAATGTTTCTCATCAGTTTTTAGTCCGGTCTGGCTTGTTTTCCAAACCAGTGATTTTAGATATTTTGGCTTATCTTAAACTTCTTGATAATTACCATGAAAGCACAGCGATTTATCGGGTTTTAACCTCCCCAATTTTTAATAAAAAGATTAGCAGCAATGAAGTGTCTCATTTAATTAATTTTGCCAATAAAAAGTCATGGTCTGTTTATGAAGCCATGCAAAAAGCGACCAGTATTTTTCAGCTTTCCAAGCAAACAATCACTCAATTAAACCTATTTTTATCCTGGATTGATAAGCATACTGAACTGGCTAAAACAGAAAATGTGAGCAAGGTTGTTTATGCTTTTTTACAAGACACTGGTTATTTAAAAATTTTATCTAATCAAGAGGACAGCGAAAGTGTTTTTTGGTTAAATCAGTTTTTTAAAAAAATAGAGAACTTTGAAGCAATTAATTTTGATAAATCAGTTGGCGCATTTATTCGTTTGATTGATTTAATGATTAGTACCGGAGATACAGGCAGTATTGATGCAGAATTAGAACAGGGACCTGAGTCAGTTAAAGTCAGCACCATTCACAGTGCCAAGGGCTTGGAATTTAAATATGTTTTTATTGTTAATTTAGTAGACAAGAGATTTCCCAGTATTGACCGCAAAGAGCCAATTGAATTACCTGTGGATTTGATTAAAGAAATTATTCCCCAGGGAGATGTGCATTTGCAAGAAGAAAGACGGCTTTTCTATGTTGCTTTAACCCGGGCCAAACACAGTCTTTATCTGACCTCGGCTGAAGATTATGGAGGAAAAACTCTTAAAAAATCATCTCGTTTCTTATATGAATTAGGTTTGGTAAAAAAAGATAAGCCAATTAAAGTTGAGGAAAAAACAGATGTTTTAACCAAGCCCTTAGTAAAACAAGAAGAAAAACAAAAGACAGACATAGCTCTGCCCTTAAGGTTTAGTTTTTCCCAGTTTATGGCTTTTAACACCTGTCCCTTACAATACAAGTTTGGTTTTATTTTAAGAATTCCTCGTCAAGGCCGTTATGTTTTTAGTTTTGGCAGAAGCCTGCATAATACGCTTTATCGTTTTTGTCAGATGTGGCGAGGGCAGAAAGATGTGGTTCAAAGGGATTTATTTGGCGAGAAAAAACCTCAATCAAAAAACCAGCTTTCTTTTGATGACTTGATAAAGATTTATGAGCAGTCATGGATTGAGGACTGGTATGACAGTAAAGATCATCAGGAGAAGTATAAGGGAAAAGGCAAACAAGCTTTGAAAATGTTTTATCATGATTTTGTTCAGAATAAACCAAATATGAAATATTTGGAAAAGCAGTTTAATTTTAAATTAGATAAATACATAATTAGAGGGGTGATTGACCGGGTTGATGAAACAGATCAGGGATATGAAATTATTGATTACAAAACCGGCCAGAACAAAGCAAGTCTTGGTTTTGAAAAAAAGCAACAATTGTATCTTTATCAATTAGCCGCCCAGCATTTACATGAGGCTTTTGACAAGCCGGTTCACCAATTAACTTTTTATTATTTAGAATCAGGGGAGAGGATTTCTTTTTTAGGCAAAGATGATGATTTGAAAAAAGTAGAAGAAAACGCTATTAAGACTATTGAGAAGATAAAAAAGGGTGATTTTCCTGCTCAGCCTAGTCGGATGTGCAAGTTTTGCGATTTTTACAATATTTGTCAGTATCGGCAGGAATAAATTGCCAGAGTTTTAAAACATGTTATAATTAAATTACTTTATTATTTATCTTTTGTTTATGACTTTGAAAAAATACCTTAATTTAATGAGCATTTTAACCATTATTTGTTGGTTAGCCTGGGTTTTTGTTATTTTTTTTGTTAATCCAAAAGAAACAGGGTTAATTGGTTTTGTCTTGTTTTATTTTAGTTTGTTCTTGGCTATTGTGGGAACGGCAGCAATCATTGGCTTTCTTGTCCGAACTCGCTTAAACAAGGGGCCGGTTTTTAAACAAGTAGAAGCGTCTTTCCGCCAGGGAATCTGGTTAAGTTTTTTAGTTGTCGGTTTATTTTTGTTGCAGAATCTAGGTATTTTAAGATGGTGGAATGGTGTGTTTTTACTCTTATTTTTAATGTTTTTAGAATTTTTCTTTCTTTCTTCGCGTAAAAAGTACAAGGCATGATTGAGCAAATTAAACAATTAAAAAGCAAGGCCTTAGAACAAATTAATCAGGTTAAAAATGGGGCAGACTTGGACAAGGTCTGGCGCCAATATTTGGGTCGGCAAAACGGAGAATTAACAAAGGTTTTACGCGGCTTAAAAGACCTGCCCGATAATGAGAAGCCAAGAGTTGGTAGTTCGGCTAATCAGGTTAAACAAGAAATTGAGCAGGCCATTGATAATAAGAAAAGAGAGTTATCTAGTTCTGGTTCCAAAGCCAAAGGTGCGGCTTTGGATTTTACTTTGCCGGGAAAGAAAATAGAGTTTGGACATTTACATCCCTTAACTCAGGGAAAACAAATGGTGGCTGATATTTTTTCTTCTATGGGTTTTGAAGTTTTAGAAGGACCAGAACTTGAAACAGATTATTATAATTTTGAAGCTTTAAATATTCCTGAGGGTCATCCGGCCCGGGATATGTGGGACACCTTTTATATCAAATCGAAAAAAGGTGAATTATTAAGAACCCATACTTCACCGATGCAGGTGAGGGTAATGGAGAAAAGAAAACCACCTTTAAAGGTTTGTGTCATTGGTAAATGTTTCCGCCATGAGGCAACTGATGCTTCTCATGAACATACCATTTATCAAGTAGAAGGTTTTGCCGTGGACAAGGAAATCAGTGTTGCTAATTTAATTTATACTTTAAAAACCTTTTTAAACGCCTTATTTAAAACAAAGGTGAAGATTAGATTACGGCCAAGCTATTTTCCCTTTACCGAGCCTAGTTTTGAGATTGATTTCGCTTGTTTAAATTGTGGAGGAAAGGGCTGTCCAGTCTGTTCCCAGACCGGCTGGGTAGAGATTCTTGGCTCAGGCATGATTCATCCCGAGGTTTTTAAACACGCTGGTTATGCTCATGGAAAATATACTGGTTTTGCTTTTGGCGTGGGCTTGGATAGATTAATAATGATGAAGCATAAAATTGATGATATTCGCTTGCTTCATTCAGGTGATTTAAGATTTATTAGACAGTTTTAAGAACCTGCTTCGCAGAACCTTGATTCGCCTTTGAATAATATATATTTCTTGAATTAATATGAAGTTATCATATCAGTGGTTAAAACAGCTTTTACCTGGTTTAAAAAAATCTCCTCAGCAGTTAGGAGAGATTTTAAGCATGCAAATAGCCGAGGTTGAAAAAGTTGAGAAGTTAGGAGGAGGATTGGAAAAGGTGGTGGTTGGTGAGGTTAAAGAGATTAAAAAGCACCCTAATGCAGACAAGCTTTTTGTTAGCAAGATTGATATAGGTTCCAGGGTGGTTCAAATGATATTTGGGCAGCTTTTTAAAATAGAGGTAGGTAACAAAATCCCAGTTTTGTTAGGGCCGGCTAAATTACCAACAGGAATTGAAATTAGAAGAGGCAAGATAAGGGGGTTGATGTCTGAGGGCATGATTTGTTCCGATGAGGAGCTGGGACTGGAATTAACTGACCTGGGTCTGATGTATTTCCCCAAGGAGACTAAAACAGGGATACAGATTATTAAGGCCTTGGGATTAGATGATACTATTTTAGATGTGGAAAACAAATCATTGACTCATCGGCCAGATCTGTTTAATCATGTTGGTTTTGCCAGAGAAATTGGAGCTATTTTGGGAATTAAAGCTAAGATTCAGGATTTTAAACTTAACCCTCAAAAATCAACTAAGAGCCCTTTGCAAATTAAAGTTTTAGATAAGAAGTTTTGCCCAAGATATATGGCTGTGGTTATGGATGATATTAAAATTGCTCCTTCGCCTGATTGGTTGCAAACCAGATTGCGCAACCTAGGCATGAAACCAATTAATAATGTGGTTGATATAACTAATTATGTGATGGTGGAGATGGGCAAGCCAGTGCACGCTTTTGATGCAGACAAGATAAAAGAAAATAAAATTATTATTAGAAGAGCTAAAACTAATGAAAAGCTAATGGCTTTAGACGGGCAAGAGTATAAATTATCAACTGATAATCTGGTTATTGCTGATGCTAAAAAACCAGTTGCTTTAGGCGGGATTATTGGCGGGGAATTATCAGGCATTACTGATTCTACTAAAAGAATTGTTATTGAATCAGCTAGTTTTGATCCAGCAAATATTCGGCGCACAGCCTGGCGTTTTGGCTTAAGAACCGAAGCCGTGGTTCGTTTTGAAAAAGGCCTGCCCATGGTTTTTCCAGAATTAGGTTTAGCCCGAACCATTGAATTAATCCAAGACTTGGCCAATGGAAAGGTGGTTAGTAAGATTTATGATGTAAAGAGCAATGAGGCTAATAAGTCTTTAAAACAAAAAAAAGAAATTGTTTTTGATCCAGTCAGGGCGAGAATGTTTATTGGGGCGGATATTAAAGATCAGCAAATGATAAAGATTTTAAAAGGATTAGATGCTCAAGTAAAAACAAGGGGTAAAAAACTTTCTGTTGTTTTACCTTGTCATCGGCCAGATTTAAATATTTTTGAAGATTTAGTTGAAGAAGTGGTTAGGATTTATGGAGCAGAGAAGATTACCCCTTTACCAATTTTAGCTGAGCTTCAACCCGTTGAACAAATAAAAGAATATCATTTAAATAATCAGTTAAAGAATATTTTAATTGGGCTTGGCTTTGACGAAGTCTATAACTATGCTTTTGCTGATGAAAAAGCAATAAAGTATTTTGGTAAGAAAGAAAATTACAGAGAAGTAGCCAATCCTTTAAGTGAAGTCCAACAGTATTTAAGACAGAGTTTGATTCCTGGGTTAGTTAAAAATGCAATTAAAAACTCTCAGAGTTATTCTGAGTTTAAGATTTTTGAAATTGGCCGGGTTTTTAATCCAAAAGAAAAAGCCAAAGTGGCTGGTTTGGTTTTTAGCAAAGAAACAAAAAAGAAGATTGATCAGGGAGATGTCTATGCAAAATGTTGCCAGAACAAATGTTTTATCGCCAAAAGCATTGTTGAGCAAATTTTACAAACAATCATGGGGGGACGAGGCAATGAAATTGAAAGACAAATAAGAGAGAATATAGAGTATCAATCTAAATCTTTAAATAAAATACTTGTTTACTTTAATCAACAGGAAATTGGTTTTGTTGGAGAGCATGATTCTCAAACTGGTTATTTTGAACTTGACCTGGAAGAATTAAGCAAGCTTGTTGGGGTGAAGGAATTTTCCAGATCTTCTCCTTATCCAGCTGTAAAAAGAGACTTGGCTTTTTTAATTGGTAAAAAAGCTAATTGGTTTGAGATATGCCATCAGATTCATCAAATTGACTCATTGATTAAAGAGGTTGCCTTTGAAGATACTTTTGAAAACAAAAGGTTTGGCAACAAATACAACCGGGCTTTTCATATTACTTATCAGGCCGGGGACAGAACTTTGAAATCAAAAGAGGTTAAAGAAATTGAAGAAAAGGTTATTAAAATGATGAAGGAAAAATTTGATGCCCTTTTAAGAGATTTTTAAATTAATTTTATGAAATATGACATTTTAACAATTGGCGGAGTAATGCGAGATATTATTTTTTTAACCACTGAGGGATTAGTGGTGGAAAACCCCAAAGATGTTTTGCGCCAAAGATTAATCGGCTTTGAATTAGGAGCTAAGATTTATGTAAAAAAAGTCTATTTTGAACCAGGCGGGGGAGCCAGCAACACTGCCGTAGGATTTTCCAAATTAGGATTAAAAGCGGCGATTATGGGCCGGGTGGGTCAGGACAGAGAAGGGGATCAATTAATCAAAGCATTAAAAATGAATAAAATTAATACTCACTTAATCCAGGTTGATAAAAAGATAAGTACTGGTTTTTCTTTTATTATTGGGTTAAAACAAATAAAAAGAGCCCATTCTATTTTTGCTTATCGCGGCACCAATGACTCTTTAATTTTTAAAGCCAAGACCTCTGATTTAAAAAATATTAAATGGTTTTATATTTCTTCAGTCAGTTCGCCTAATTGGCAAAATGTTTTAGACAAGGCTTTTTCTTTTGCTAAAAAAGGAGTTAAAATTGCCTGGAATCCTTCCAATGTTCAATTAAAAGCGGGTTTTAGAAAATTAAGCAAACATTTAAAACAAACCAAGGTTTTAATTATTAATGAAGATGAGGCCAGAGAATTGGTTTTATCAAGGAAAAAAACAAGAAATTTGGGCATTAAATACTTATTAGAAGAAATTGGGACAATGGGACCGGAAGTTGTGGCTATTACGGTAGGGAAAAAAGGTGCTTATGCTTATGATGGAGAAAAAGTCTATTATCAAAGGCCGGCTCCGTCCAAGGTAATTAATACCACTGGAGCAGGTGATTCTTTTTCCGCCGCCTTTGTGGCTAGTCTGTTTTATCAGCCAAAAAATATTCAAAGAGCTTTAAAATGGGGGGTGCATAATAGTGCTTCAGTTATTGATCAGATCGGGGCGCAAAAAGGACTTTTAACCAAGAGTCAAATAAGGGCCAGAGCTAAATAAAAAGGTTATGAGGCAATTAAATTTTGAGAAAAGTTTAGCTTTATTAAAGAAATATAAGATTAAGTTTGTTGAATCCAAGATTATTAAAACAGAAAAGGATTTAGATGGGGTAAAATACCCCATTGTTTTAAAAGTATTTTCTAAAAAGATTGTTCATAAAACTGATAAGGGCGGTGTTATTTTAGATTTAAAAAACAAAGAAGAGGCAATTAAGGCTTTTAAAAAGTTAAAAAAGATAAGTCAGAAGGTGCTGATGCAGCCGATGGTCAGTCAAAAACAAGAAGTTATTATTGGCATGAAAAAAGACCCTCAATTTGGCCCCGTAATTATGTTTGGCCTTGGGGGTATTTTTGTTGAAGTGATTAAAGATATTAGTTTTAGGGTTTGTCCAGTTAGTAAAAAAGATGCCTTGGAAATGATTAAAGAAATTAAATCCTATAAAGTGTTAACTGGTTTGAGGGGAAAGCAAGCGGTTAATATTAATGCTTTGGCTGATATTATTGTTAAGCTATCAAGGCTTTCATTAAAAGAGAAAGCAGAAGAGATTGATTTAAATCCGGTAATGGTTAGCAGCAGAGGGGCCCTTGTTGTTGATGTGAGGATAATGCAATGAATTTAGAAAAACTATTTAATCCAAAAAATATTGCTGTCATTGGTGCTTCTCGGAATGAGAAGGCTGTTGGTCATGGTATTTTAAAGAATTTAGTTACGGGTTGTGTTTACCCTTCTGAATATTGTCAGCCTTTTTCAGGAAAAATTTTTCCAGTTAATCCAAAGGCAGACAAGATCCTTAATTTAAAATGTTACCAGAGTATTTTAGATATTAAACAAAGTATTGATTTGGCTATTATTGTTGTTCGGGCCAATCTTGTTTTAAAGGTGGTTAATCAATGTGTTAAAAAAGGAGTTAAATCCGTTATTATCATCTCGGCTGGCTTTGCTGAATTTAATGCTCAGGGGAGAAGATTACAGAACCAAATAGCTCAGGTTTTAAAAAAGGCTAATATTCCTACTTTGGGCCCTAATTGTTTAGGCATTATCAGGACGGTTAATAATATGAATGCTACTTTTGCTCCGGCCATGCCTCCCAAGGGGGAGATTGCTTTTATATCCCAGTCAGGAGCTTTGGCTGACTCAATTATTGACTGGTCTATTGAAAACAGATATGGGTTTAGCGCTATTGTCAGTTATGGCAATAAATTAATGCTGGATGTGGCTGACTTTTTAGAATATTTTGATAAAGACAAAAACACCAAGGTAATCGCCCTATACATTGAAGGATTAAATGATGGCCGAAAATTTATGAGAGTAGCTAAGACAATAAAAAAGCCAATGATTGTTTTAAAAGCCGGCCGAAGCAAGCAGGGGATTAAAGCCATTAGTTCTCATACAGGAAGTTTGGCTGGGAGCTATGATATTTACAAAGCCGCTTTTAAGCAAAGCAATGTTTTAATTGCCGATACGGTTGAAGAATTATTTGACAATGCCAAGGCTCTGGCAAATTTACCCAAGTTAAAAGGCGATGTTGGTATTGTTACTAATGGCGGGGGTTGTGGTGTTTTATGTGCTGATCATTGTTCAGAGTTAAATGTTCCCTTGGTTGATTTAAAAGAATCCACTTTAAAAAAGCTAGACCAGTCAGGAAAAATGCATCCGGCTTATTCAAGGAGAAATCCCTTGGATATTGTCGGTGATGCTTTGGCGGAAAGGTATGAAGCGGCTATTGATATTTTACTTTCAGAAAAATATATTGGTGGGTTGATTGTTATTCAGACTTTGCAGTCAAACACTGAGTCAGAAGAAGACGCCAAAGTTGTGATTAGGGCCAGAAGAAAATATCCTCAAAAACCCATTGTCTGTGTTTACATGGGCGGTCGGTTTTCTCAAACAGCGATTGATTTATTGGAAAATGCTCGGGTGCCTAATTACAATGATTTAAAAAAAGCCGCTCTGGCCATGAAAGCATTATTGTAGTTTTATGAAAGAACCTAAAATTGCCATTGTTATTGTTACCTATAATGGTCGGGAATATCTTCCCGATTGTTTTAATAGTTTAGCCAGGCAGACTTTATCGCCTCAAGAAATTATTGTCGTTGATAATGGTTCGCAAGACGATTCAGTTAAATATATTAAAGAAAAATATCCTCAAGTTGATTTAATTGCCAATGAAAAAAATCTGGGCTTTGCCCAGGGTAATAATCAGGGGATAGAAATAGCTTTGCAAAATAAAGCAGATTATATTTTTCTTTTAAACCAAGACACTGTTTGTCAGCCAGACTGCTTGGAGAATTTGACAAAGGGGATTGAGAAACAAAAAAACGTTTTTGCAGTTCAGCCCTTGATTCTTTGCTGGCCTGGAAAAGATAAGATTCAAACCGCTGGAGACAAAATACATTATTTAGGTTTTGGTTATTGTGATGGGTATAAAAAGCCAGCTAAGAAAGATGTTATTGATAAACTAGAAACAAACCTGACCTATGGTTCAGGGGCTGGTCTTTTTATAAATGTGCCGGCCTTGAAAAAAGTTGGGTTTTTAGACAAGGATTTGTTTCTATATCATGAAGATTTAGACCTTTGCTTAAGAGCGCGGTTTTTAAATTATGATATTAAATTAGTGCCGGAGGCGAGGATTTATCATAAATACACTGAAGGTATTTCTAAAAATTGCTGGTATTGGTCTGAGAGAAACAGATTATTAACCCTGTTAAAGTTTTATAAAATTCCTACGTTGATTTTGATTTTTCCTGCCTGGTTATTTATGGAACTGGGGGTCTTGGCTTATAGTTTAGTTTCGGGCTGGTTTTTGTTAAAAATCAAATCCTATTTTACTGTTTTATTGCAGATTCCTAAAACCTTGATTAAAAGAAGAAGAATTCAAAAGACAAGAAAGATTACTGATAAAGAGTTAGTTAAATACTTAGAACCAAGATTTAAATTTGCTGGGCTTACTCATCCTTTGTTAAAATATGTGGTTAATCCTGTTTTAGGAGCGTATTGGCAATTAATAAAAAAAATTATTATTTGGTAATAATATATTATATTATTTGGTAATAATAATTTAATAACAAGAATGCTTTTAAAAAGAGCATTTTTTGTTTTATTCCCTGATTTGTTCAGCCAGTTTTTTTAATTCTTCTGAATCAGCCTGGGGGCCTAGTTGAGTAGTGGTGTAGCCCGGGTATTTTTTAAAAAAGATATCTTTTTTTACTTCCATGTCTTTGAATTCCTCTTCTAAACCATGTAAAGGATAAAGTTTAAGATGAGCGTGATTAATACCCATTCCTTCCATAACCATGGCTGTTCTTTTAGTCTTTAGTTTTCTGTCTAATAACTTGGCTACTTCTTTTCCAGCTAAAAGAAGTTTTTCATAAACATCATCAGGCATGTTAAAAGCATAAGAATCATAATGAGCCTTGGGCATAACCAGGGTCATTCCCTTGGTGTTGGGACAGAGGTCTAAGATGGCTAAGAAGTCCTCATTTTCCCAGATTTTGGCCGAAGGGATTTCATTGGCAATAATTTTGCAAAAAATACATTCTGACATATTTTTTAAATAGTTTGTAAGATATGTTGTTAATTTAACAAATAAGTTTAAGTTTGTAAATGTGAAGCGCCCCGTTATTCAGGGGCGCTTTAACAAACCATTTATTTAGAATTTATTCCTTCAAAGGCTTGCATAAATTCAGATGCATTTTCTTTACTAAAAAGCATGACAATGAATTCTGCGGGTGATGTTTTTTCTTGTTTGACGCGTAACAATATCTGGTCTTGAATAACTTCCCAAACCGTTGTTTCATTTTCTCCAAAGTGAGCATGGCGGTAATTTACTAATTTAGCCAAAAGTTTATCGGTTATTTTATTGCCTTTTTCTTGTCGCCAGATTTTTACTTCATCAAGGAACAAGAGTCTTAAAGGACGTTTTTTCTTTGACATAGACCCTCCTTTAGTTGTGATTGAATATCTGTTATGAATTTAACAGTTTTATGGGGTTTTGTCAAGAATAGATTTATCTTGTTTTTTGTCTTAAATTTGAATATAGTTAGACAATATAAGTTATACTAAAAATTAAACAGTGTTTTATTTAATAAATCAACGTTTATTCAGTCGGTTATCCAGAACCAAAAATAATTTTTTAAATTTTTACTTAACTGATATGTATTGGCATGTGAAAGTGTTCCCAAGTAAGATTGCAAAGATTGGTTTAAGGTTTTTTCACTGATATGTCCTTGATGGTAGTAAAATATTTGTTGCTTCATTTTTTTAAAAATTCTTTTTTTAGTCTTTGTTCGCAATAAGCGATGATATGGAAACAATATATAACCAAGAAAATCTACTCCTTGACTTATTTTTTTAATTGAAATTTTTTTAGGATGCAATTTAAGGGCGAGATTTGTTTTAAGGAATTCTTGGATTAATTTGATTAGGTTTGTTAAGTAATCTTTGTTTTTTGAGATTATGATAAAATCATCAGTATATCTAACGTATTGTTTTACTATAAGTTTATGCTTTATAAACTGATCAAATTCATTCATATAAATATTTGCGAATAACTGGGAGGTTAAATTTCCAATTGGCAGACCATAAAGATTAAGCAAGTCAATATTTTTAGTTGAAAAACTACCAATAACTTCTTTAATTAGCCACATTGTTTTTTCATCTTTTATTTTTTTATTAATGATTTTGAGTAGTATTTTGTGATTTACAGAAGCAAAGAATTTTTTAATATCGCCCTTAAGAGCAAAACATGTAATTGTGTAATTACAACTTTCTTTACAGAGCATAGATTCAACTGTTGATACACCCTTATGTGTTCCTTTTCCTGGACGACATGAAAATGAATTTGAAATGAATGTTGGTTCAAATATGGGCATGATGATTTTATAAATTGCATGGTGTAAAACGCGGTCGCGAACCACGGCTTTATGGATATGTCGTTGTACGGGGTCATTAATGTAAAAAGACTGATATTCTCCGTGTTGATAAGTTTGATTTTTTAAATTATAATGTAATTGAAAAATATTTTGTTCTAAATTAATTTCAAATCTTAAAACATCTAATTTTTTATTTTTATTTTTTTTAAATTTTTCCCATGCTGAAAATAAATTTTCCAAGGATATAATTTTATTAAATATATTTTTAAAAATTTTCATATGTTGAACAAATTTGACGCACCAATTTTAAAAAACATTTATGATTTTTATAAAACCTTTTATAGTTTTAGAAATCATATTAATAGGCAGGATCGTTATACGATTTGGCAAAAATCAGAAAATGTGATTTTGGAAATTTTGGAATTAACTCTTTTAGCCAGTCAGCAGAGCAAAATTAGAAAGGTCTCAACTCTGGAAAAAGCCAGCACAAAACTCAATCTTTTAAGGGTTTTTATTCGCTTAATGAAGGATGTCAAGACCATTGATCCAAGAAAGTATGTTGTATTACAAAAGGAGATTGACGAAATTGGTCGTATGCTTGGTGGTTGGTTAAAATCTTGTAAAGAAATTTAATTAAAATACTCTGATTTAAGCCAGAGTATTTTAATTTGACAGATAATGACTTCCGAGCCGAGGCGACTGCCAAGCTATCGTTGCGATTGTCGTCCCAGTTGTTGTTGACGTTCAAACCATCCGAATCAAAGTTGCCAATATAGGCACGGTTGCCGTCAGAAGTGAATATTTGTCCATTTTCATCTAAACCACCGGGAATTGAAGATTTTCTCTAATAAATTCTGCCCATTATCAGGCAGAACAGACCATATCTTCTTTTCCTTGTATTTTATTTGAGAGCATTTTGAGTAAAATCTCTACCAAAAACAGACAAGAAGTTCTATCTCTGTCTTTATTCACACACTATCGCAGTCCATAGACATATGATATTCCGGTGAAGTATCAAAGAAGAGACGTTTGACAAGATTAAACCTTAACCTAATCTTTATTGGTCAAACATCATTATTATACATTATTTTTAATAAAAGAAAAGAGTCTCTGCTGCAAAACCACTTTTTTAGTGGATGTGGCAGAGACTCAAGGATTCAAGAGCATTAAGTAATCAAGATTTCAAATATCAGGACTTCCGAGCCGAGGCGACTGCCAAGCTATCGTTGCGAAAGCCGCCCCAGAAGTTGCGGACGTTCAAACCATCCGAAAAAAAGTTGCCAACATAGGCACGGCCGCCGTCAGAAGAGACGTCATTACAGCGTACGTAAATACGCTCAAACAATCTTTCTCCTGTAGCCAAGTAATGTCCAATGATTGTATAGGTCATTGTTTGGACCGTTGGTGTGTATTCATCTTGTTTCAGCAATGATTGTTGTTCGCTCCAGTTCTTGTTGATTGAATTGTCAACAGGTGTTTTTCTGATTAGTCGCCAGTTTAATCTGCCTTTTTTATGGGCAAATTTTTCTTCGCTATACCAGTCTTGCTCGTAAAAGAGTTTTTCTTTTTCTGCGACCTTGCTGCGAATCTGGATTAAGGAAAGTGGAAATACGGCTACTAGGATATGGGTGTCCTTGTATTTTTTAAGAACTCCTTCCGTAAACGGAATTTCTGCTAAAGCCGTGAACTGTCTTTTTAAAGGACTGATTCCAAAATGCCGAATGGCCTCTTCTATTCCAAAGAAGTTTTGACCCATGATTTCTCTGGCGCGTCTTTGTGTTGTTGTCGGCATAAATCCGTTATTTTGGATTAATGCCACTACTTTCTTGGCCAGCACATTGTCTTTGGAATTAATTACTTTCTGCGCCAGTTTGTCATTCAGTCCGGCGTTTTCCAGCTTGAGAAGAATTTCGTGCTCTTTGTGTACTGTTAAACTGCGGCTCACCATTTTCATGGCACACCTCCTTTGTAAGGTTGCCCGAGTCGCTCGGGTAAGCGTCCTGTTAAACAGGAAATTTAATATTGATAGTATAGCAAAAAATTGTGTTTTTGTCAAGATGTGGTAAAATTAGAGCATGAAAATTGCGCATCTGATTTCAACCTTTCCGCCCTATAAAGGGGGAATGGGCAATGTTTGTTTGGCTCAGGTTCAAGAATTGGTAAAATTAGGCCATAAAGTGGTTGTTTTTGTTCCTGGAGAGGTTAAAAATGATAGAGAAGAACATGGTTTTAAAGTAAAACACGTTAAACCCTTGTTTAAATATGGTAATGCTGCTTTTGTGCCAGGGATTGCTAAGGGCTTGAAAGATTTTGATGTTATTCATGTTCATTGGCCGTTTTTTGGCGGAGCAGAAGTTTTTCTTTTGTGGTATTGGTTTAAAAGGTCAAGAGCCAAGTTGATTGTTCAATATCACATGGACCCGATTGCTCCTGGATTAAGAGGTTTGATTTTTAAATTAATCTCTTTTTTCTTTAATCCTTTGTTTTTTAAAAAAGCAGATAAGGTTTTAATTTCTTCTTTAGATTATTTAAAACATTCTAATATTAAAAAGTATTGGTTAAGAAATAAAGATAAGTTTGTGGTTAGTTCTTTTGGGGTTGATCAGGCTAGGTTTTATCCAAAAACTAAAAGGCCCTCATTGTTAAGCAAACATGGTTTGGAAAATAGCCAGGTTGTTTTATCAGTCGGGGGATTGGATAAAGCTCATTATTTTAAAGGAGTTAAGTTATTGATTAGGGTTGTTGATAAGCTGAAGAATAAAATGCCTGGTTTAAAATTATTGGTTGTTGGTGATGGTGATTTAAGACCAGGTTATGAAAAATTAGTTAAGGATTTAAACATTGAAAACAGGGTGGTTTTTGCTGGTAAAATAGGGGATAATGAATTGCCAGATTATTATAATCTGGGTGATGTTTTTGCTTTTCCTTCGCTGACTCGTTCAGAAGCCTTTGGCCTTGTTTCTTTAGAGGCGATGGCTTGTGCCAAGCCTGTTATTGTTTCTAATTTACCCGGTCCCAGAACCTTGGTGGAAAACAATGGATTGATTGTGAAGATTAATGATCTTAATGACTTGGCAGAGAAAATAGATTATATTTTTAAAGACAAACAAAGATTAAAAGAATTTGGCCATCATAGTTTAATATTGGTTCAGGAAAAATATTATTGGCCTCAAATTGTTAAAGAGATTGAAAAAATTTATGTTTAAGGAATTGACTAATAAGATTAAACAAGATAAGAATTATATTTTTACTTTGATTAGTTTATTATCTGTTATTTTTTGGTATTTGAATTTTAAGTTTTGGTCTAGTGGTTTTATTTATCTTATCTGTTTTATTGTTTTCTTTTTTATTAATTCTCTTTGGTTGGCTAAACTTTTAAATCGTCGTGGTTTTGAAAAAGAACTCCAAATTGTTTTAGGAGTTTTTTGCTTGTTATTTTTAATCGGCTTTGGCATGGCCATGCCCATTGTTGTTTACAAGGTCATCCCGGTTTGTTTATTGGTCTGGCTTTTGTTTTTAACTATAGGGATTTCCTTTTGGGCCAAGACCAGAAAGCAAGAACCTGAACAAATAAGCTTGGAGGCGGAGATTAAAACAAAAGAGGCAACGGTTAAGTTTAAAAAAGTTGTTTATTTTATCTGGATGATTGTTTTTGTTTTTTCTTTGTTTTTGCTTTTTTATGCCCGAACCGGGGAATATATTCGTTCCCCCTGGACAGTGATTCACCCCCTTTATATTTACGCTTGGTTAGGCCTGATTATGTTTTTGGGCTTGTTGGTTTTTTCCAAAATCAGATTAAAACACTTTTTATTAATTCTTATCTTAACTTCTTTATTATTCCATGCCTATTTATTAATTCCTTATCAGGCCGGGTTTGGCGGAGATAAATGGCGGCACATGGGCGCGGAAAAAATGTTAATGCAGGGAAAGGTGTATGAGCCAGCTCTTTTTGGTGAGAATGTTTCTTATGCTCAATTAGGGCCATTAAAGATTCCCGAAGTTTTAGTAGCCGGTAATAAAACCTCATACGCTAATATGTGGGGATTAACCATTGCCTTGTCTTGGTTAACCGGAATTGATATTTTTTATTTGGATTTGGTTTTGGGTTTTTTACTCTTTTCCATATTTTTGCCATTTTTGCTTTTAAAATTTGGTTTGTTTTTTTCAAGAAAAAAGGAATTTTTATTTCTTTTTCTTTTAATGCCGTTTTGTTTTTATCCTTTTCAAGCCTATGGCAGTATTACCGTACCTATGACTTTTTCTTTTTTACTTTTCCTTTTTAGTTTGATTTTTATTAATAAATATTTAACTCAAAAAAATCATTCACCCAAACTGTTGTGGGCCTTGATATTTTTAATTCCCTTTTTGTATTTTAGTTATTTGGTTTATTTAATTCTATTTTTACAGATTTTTGTTTTGGCTATTTTGATTAAGAATATTAAGTTGAATAAAAAAGTATTTATTCCTGTTCTAATTGTTTTCTTTTTAATTCTTTTGATTTTTATTCCGGCTTTAGAAACATATAATCATTATTCTTGGTTAAAAACTGAAACACCTCTTAAAGAACAGGCCGGGGAAATGATTAAAGAGTTTCCGGTTAGTCTTTTATTCTCCAAGGCTATCTTTCCAAGAATATATGGTTTAGAGCAAGACAATTGGCTCTACGCCACAATTAACAGAGATCTTTCTCGGTCAGCCTTGTTTTATGTTTTGCCCTGGGTTTTTATTCTTACCCCCTTGGTTTGGTTGTTGGTCATCTTTGGTTTTCTTCAGTTTAAAAAGCTTAGAGATTCTAATCTAGGAATGTTGTTTGGTTTGATGTTGATTGTTGTTTTGATTAACCAAATGATTTCTTCTTATTTTATGGAGGGGAATCATTTATTAAGCAAGCGTTTGGTTGTTTTTACTTCTTTTTTGTTTTTTATGCCTTTGGCCTGGGGAGTTTATGTTTTAATTGAAAAAGCGGGTAGGATTTTTTCTAAAAAAGGTTTAATTCTTGCCTGCCTTATTTTTATTGGTTTGGTTTCCACCACGGTTTATGCCTCAGGGCCAAAGTTTCAAGTGGTTACTAATGATGAGTATAAAGCGGCTCAACATGTTTGGCAGAAACTAACCCAAGGTCCTTCAGAGAATTACTGTGTTTTAGCCAATACCTGGCCCTTATTAGCCTTAGAAGGGGTTTCTGGTCGGGAAATTATTACTGGTGGGTTTCCTTATTATTATGAATATCGTCAGCCAGAAAGAGTCCAGTTGTTTGAAAACATGAATAAAGGCCCTTCTATTCGTTATTTGGAAAAATCATTGGAAATTACTCAGGCTAAACAATGTTATTTTATGACTGAGAAACGCTGGGTCTATTATGACCACAGAGAGGAAATTATTACTCAATTAGATGATTTATTAGGCGAGCATGAAGATATTGGCAAGGTCATGATTTGGCTTTACCAGTCTAATTATTTACAAGAATGAAGAGAAAAGTTTTAAAAATCTATCGTTTAATCCTGATTTTAGCTGTTTTAGTGCTTTTTGCTTGGCTTTTGAATAAAAACGTGGTTATTAACGGTCAGTTGTTTGCGGCTCGGGATTTCTGCGACTCTTCTAACTTTATTTTCGGTCTTTACCCAGAAAACAGGGTCGGAGATGTTGAACATGAGAATGGAGACTGTTTTCAGCGTATTTTTGTTGAACCAGCCTATTTTAAAGTAAAAGTACCGCGTACTTTTTCTCAAGCCAAGGTTAAAATTGTTTATGCTAATCCTGACCAGGATTTATTTGAATTAGGTTTAATGAAGAAAAAAGAGTTTCCCTTGGATTGGCGTTTTACTTTAAAACCTTTGGAAAACAAGATTTTTAATAACCTAGACTGGGAATTGATTGTTGCCCAAGGGATTAGTTTATGGCAAAAGCAAAAAAGATTTGATAGTATTCATCAATTTGTTAATAATGTGCCTGATGATCAAAAAACAGCTACTTGGCATTATCAGTTTAGTCCAGAAGCAGTTAAAGATTCAACCAAGGTAATCTCATGGAATCCAAAGACAAACTTAGATTATGTTGACCATATTATTGCTCAGTATCAAGCATCAGAAGTGGTGGCTAGTCAATCATTAACAGAAACAGTTTGGCAGGAAAATTCAGTTGAGTTTTTGGTTGGCGGAGAGAACATGAATGATGGTCATTTAGAATTTATTCTTTCCGCTCCGAGCTTAACTCATAGTCGCCATGAAATTAAAATTAAAAGAGTGGAAATTGAATTAATTCGTCCGGCGACTAATTGGTCAGACTTTTTTAATGATTTAAAAAACTATTTTTTAAGAAAGATATCAAATGTCAGAAACAAGTTTTAGAAAATCAGTTTATTATTTATCCAGAGAACTATTCTTTGTTACAGGGATTTGTCTTTTATTACTTTTAATTATTGAAGACATTCGTCCTGGGTTTGTTAGTTTCTGGTTTGATTTTAAAATTGTTTTATTGATTAGTTTAATTAGCGGGTTGGTTTGCCTGTTTACTTCAAAGGCAAAAAATGATAAAATGAACAAGTAACTATATATATGACAACATTGCAATTCATAATTTTAATCATTGTTATATTAGGCAGCTTTGCCGCCTTATTTTACTTTTTAAATAAAAAGATTGGTCAAAAGCCAAAGGATGATCAATCTATTTTAATGTTAAATCAAAATATTCAAGGAGTTCATAAAAGACTTGATCAAGCGGCTCAGGTTATTGCTCAAACCAATAAAGAGCTGGGAGGAATGAGAGAAATTGGCCATCAGATGCAGTCTTTACAGGATTTTCTTAAATCACCAAAATTACGAGGTAATATTGGGGAACAGGTTTTAAAAGACCTATTAGAGCAGTTTTTTTCCAAACATCATTTTAAATTGCAGTATCGGTTTAAAACCGGGGAGAGGGTTGACGCGATTTTAAAAACCAAAGAGGGGATTATTCCAATTGATGCTAAGTTTCCTTTGGAGAATTTTCAAAAACTAATGCTGGCTAAAGATGACAAAGAAGCCCATCTGGCTAAGAAATTATTTATTCGCGATGTGAAAAAGCATATTAATGATATTAGTAAAAAATATATTTTACCTCAGGAAGGAACAGTTGACTTTGCCGTTATGTATATTCCATCAGAAGCAATCTATTATGAGATTTTACGAGCCTCAGAAGATATTGATAATGAGGCCAGGGAGAAAATGGTTTATTTTGTTTCCCCAAACTCTTTTTATTACTTCCTCAGAATTATGATGTTGGGGTTAAGAGGGCAGGAGATTCAGGAAAATGCTAAACAAATACTTAAAATCTTGTCGGCGATTAAAAAAGACACGGAAAAATTGGGCGGGGTTTTAGATGTAGTCACCAGTCATATTAATAATGCTAAGAATGCGATTGACCGGGTTAATAATGAGTATGCTAAATTAACTGGCAAGGTTGATCAGGTTAAGCTGTTAAAATAGTTATGAGTAAAAATAATTCTCGTTTTATTCGTTCAACATCTGTTTTAGTCGGCACCATTGTTGGTGCCGGTATTTTTGGTTTACCCTATGCTTTTGCCCAAAGCGGTTTTATTATTGGCTTACTATATATATTAATATTGGTCGGGGTTTTTTATTTGATAAATCTTTGTTATGCAGAAGTGATTTTACGGACTAAAGATGATTTAGAAATGGCTGGTTATGTTGAGCGTTATTTAGGAAAAAAGGGAAAGATTTTAATTACTTGTTCATTTGTTTTAGGAATCTATGGAGCCTTGGTGGCTTATACCATTGGTGTAGGAGAATTTCTTTTTTCATTGTTAAACCCTTTATTTGGTGGAAGCCAGATGTTATGGTCTTTGGTTTTTTGGGCCGTGGCCAGTCTTTTGGTTTTAAAAGGTATTGGCATAGTTAGTCGTTTAGAAGTGGTCATGGCCTTGGGCTTAGTCATTGTTGTTTTATTGGTTTTTGGCTTAAGTTATCCTTATTTAAACATGGATAATTTAAAAACAGTTGATGTCAAGAACATATTTTTCCCCTATGGCGTAGTCTTATTTGCCTTGGGCGGGGCTTCAGCCGTGCCGACCATAAGAAGGATTCTTGGGGACAAGGTTAGTTTGATTAAAAAATCTTTAGGTTTAGGGATTTTAATTCCGGCCTTGATATATATTATCTTTTGTTTTTCCGTGGTCGGGGTTAGTGGTCTAAATACTTCTGAAACTGCTTTAATTGGTTTGGCTAGTTTTACCAATGGCAAGATTTTATTAATTGGCGGTATCTTTGGAATCTTAGCCATGAGCACTTCTTTTTTAGCCCTTGGTTTTATTCTTAGAGAATTGTTTCATCGAGATTACAAAATTCCTTTATTACCGGCCTGGGTTTTAACTGTGTTTGTTCCCTTAACTATTTTTATTTTAGGATTAAGAAGTTTTATCTTTGTGGTTAGTTTGGCCGGGGGAGTTCTTTCTGGTATTCAGGGAATTGTTTTAATTGCTACTTATTATCAGGCCAAGAAAAAAGGAGATCGGGCTCCAGAGTTTAGTTTTAATTTACCCAAAGCCTTTGCTTATTTTATTTATTTGATTTTTCTTTTTGGTATTATTTACCAGTTTATTTATATTTAATGGAAAAAGAAATTAAAATTCCTGTTGCAAAGAAGAAATATATTTATGGTCGTTTGCGAGGACAATTAACAAAACCGTTAGTTGTTTTTGTTCATGGATTAACCGGAAACATGGATGAACATGTTTTCTATAACGGAGCTCGTTATTTTGAAAAACACGGGTTTGCTTGTTTTCGTTTTAATTTTTATCAAAGTGCTAAAGACGCTCGGAAATTAGATCAATGTAGCCTTAAGACTCAGGCCCATGATTTAAATTTAGTGGTTAAATATTTTTTTAAAAAAGGAGTTAAAAAGATTTTTATGGTGGGACATAGTTATGGTGGTCCAACCATTTTATTATCAAAGTCTGAAAATTATCAAGCGATTGTTTTATGGGATCCTTCTTATAATCCTAAGGAGGTTTTCGCTAAAGCCAAACATGTTAAAGAATTTAATAATTATATTCTTAAATGGGGTTATGGTTTTATTATTGGACAGAAAATGTTTATTGAAGCCAAAAAGACAAGTGAAAAACAAAGTAAACAAATGATTAAAAATGTTTATAAACCAATTAAGATTATTTGTGCCGGTAGGGAAAAAAGAGTAGCTTCAGCTAGAAAATATTATTCAGTGGCTAACCAGCCCAAAGACCTTGTTATTATTAAAAACGCGGGACATTGTTTTAATGAAGACGGGGCAGAGGATAAATTATTTAAACAAACCTTTTCTTGGTTTAAAAAATATGTAAAAGCGATTTAAAAGCTTTTAATTAAAATACTTAAATACTAATCTTTACCTTAAATGGTAAGGATTTTTGTTTATGCACAGGTTTAAAAGTTATCCACAGCTATATATTGCTTAGTGGGGAAAAATGGTATATAATAGACCCGTTGTGGATAACTGTGGATAGAAGTGGGGAAAACTCTGGATAACTGTGGATAAGTCACTTAATTAAGCTAAAGACACTTATGTTTATTGGTGAGTATCATTATTCAATAGATGATAAAAACAGGCTGGGGGTTCCAGTTAAGTTTAGAGCTGAACTTTTAAAAGGGGCAGTCGTCACGCGAGGCTTGGATACATGCCTTTTTTTGTTTCCTAAAAAAGAATGGGCCAAGTTAGCCGCAAAATTATCTGAGATGCCAATAAGCAAATCAAAGCCCAGGACCATTGCTCGTTTAATGTTAGCCGGAGCCATGGACGTAAGTGTTGATAAGCAGGGAAGAATTAATTTACCAGATTACCTTCGTAAATATGCCGGCATTGGAAAAAAGGTAGTTGTCGCCGGTCTTTATAATCGAATGGAAATTTGGGATGAAAAGAAATGGGAAGCATTTAAAAAAGACGCTGAAGAAGATAGTTCAGAGATTGCCGAGGCCTTAGGAGAAATAGGTGTTTAAAATGCATGTTCCTGTTTTATTAAATCAAGTTCTTAATTATTTTGAACCATCATCAGGAAAGAATTACATTGATGCGACAATAGGCGGAGGCGGACATACTTTTCCAATTTTAAAAAGAACAGAGCCTGATGGTCAGGTCTTGGGAATAGACAACAGTCCCGCAGCGATTGAATCTTTAAAATCAAAAGTAGAAGAACTAAATTTACAAAAAAGACTTATATTAGTCTGTGATAATTTTTCTCATTTAAAAGAGATCGTTAAAAAAAATAGTTTTTCACCAGTTCATGGTATTTTACTTGACCTTGGTTTATCAACTGACTTGATTGAGAACAGTGAAAGGGGATTCACTTTTATGAAGCAAGAGATATTAGACATGAGGTTTAATCCCCAGACTCAGAACTTAACTGCGGCGATGATTCTTAATCAATATTCAAAAGAAGAATTAACAGAGATATTTAAAGAATATGGTGGAGAAAGATTTTCTCATCGCCTGGCTGACATGATTGTTAAAGAAAGAAAACAAGAGAAAATTATTATGACTAATCAATTAGTTAAGATCATTAAAAAGTCTTTAGGAAGATATTTTCACATTAAAAGTCTGGCCCGAGTTTTCCAAGCTTTAAGAATAGAAGTTAATAATGAATTAGAAGTTTTAAAAAAAGGGCTAAAAGACAGTTTAGATGTTTTAGCCCCTCAGGGAAGAATTATTGTTCTTAGTTATCATTCAGGAGAAGACAGGATTGTAAAGAACTTTTTCAAGCAAACAGAGAATTTAAAAACATTATTTAAAAAGCCGATTGTTCCTGAACCGCAAGAAGTTGAAGAGAATTCTAGGGCGCGAAGTGCCAAATTAAGAGTTAGTGAAAAAATAAAATAAATATATGACTTTTGCTCAAAAACTTTTTCAATCCTGGTCAGGAAGAAAAAGAGAAAACAATCTAGTTATTTTTAACTGCCTGGCAATTACCTTGATTTTAGTCACCACTGGTATTTATTTATTTCAGATTAATGTTGGAGTAAATCACTATTTAGAAATAGAAGAGGCTGAAGAACAGGTTAAATCCTTAAAGATGGAGAATGAAAAACTGCTTAAAGAAACGGCCGGTTTAGGTTCAATGGGAAACATTGCTCAGATTGTTCAAGGGCTAAAAATGGTTAAGGTCGATCAAGTTGATTATCTAGTCTTTAATGACGAGATTTTGGCCGAGAAATAAAAAACTTCTATTAAGTAGATTTTTATGAACGGGCGTTTAAAAGTACTTATTGGGGTTGTTTTTGTTCTCGGATTTTGCATTATTGGTCGACTTTTTGAATTACAGGTCTTGGGTCATAATTTTCTTGGGCCAACAATTTACAGCAAGGAGATTAGAGAAGAGATTATTCCGGCTGCCCGAGGCAGAATCTTTATTCATGAAGGCAAAGACGTCTATCCCATTGCTATTAATCTTAATTCTTATAATCTGATTGTTTCACCAAATGCTATTGTTGAATCAAAAATAGGGCCGGGAGAATGGCTTAATCAGATTGCTCCTTACATAGATATTTCAGAAATAACTCAAGTTGAGGGTCAACCGATTATTATTCAAGAAGGACAAGAGACAAGTGAATTAAAAGATATTTTGACTCGGATATCTCAAAAAGATGATTTTTATGAATTATTAAAAACTGATCTTGGTTCTGAAGAAGTGGAAAAAATAAAAGAGCTTGGTTTGCCTGGAATTAGATTTGACGCTATTCCTCAGCGCTATTATCCAGAAGGAGAGTTATTTAGTCATTTACTTGGCTTTGTTAGCCCATCTCTGGATTGTCATGCAGGGCTATGTGCTGGAGGAACTGGTCAATACGGGATTGAAGAATTCTTTAATGAAGAACTGGCTGGTCAGCCAGGCTTGGAAACAGGGGAAATATTTTCCAAAGGCTTAACCCGGGCTGATGATGATGTTATTAAACCGGCTGAAGATGGCCTTGATTTAGTTTTAACTATTGATCGTTCAATTCAATATTTTGCTTGTCAGCTTTTAAAAGAAGCTCTTCAAAAATATCAATCAGTATCTGGTTCAATTCTTGTTTTAGATACAAAAACCAGTGCTGTTCTCGCTCTTTGCAATCAACCCACTTTTGATCCTAATAAATATTCAGAAGTAGAATCAAAAGATTATGAAGTTTTTAAAAATCCAGTGATTAGCTCTTCTTTTGAACCCGGTTCTATTTTTAAAGTCATTACCATGGCCGCGGCTTTGGATGCCAGAAAAATCACCCCAGAAACAACCTATCTAGATCCGGGCGTGATTAAACTGGATACAGAAACGATTAGAAACGTTGAGGAGAGGACCTTTGGCCAGCAGACAATGACCCAGGTTTTGGAAAAATCAATTAATACCGGAGCGGTTTATGCAGCGCAAAAAGTAGAACGGGCTGGCTTTCGTAACTATTTAAAAAAGTTTGGCTTTGGCAGTTTAACCAGAATAGAGTTAACTGGTGAAGCAGTTGGAGATATTAGTAATTTAGAAAGAAAACAAGATATTTATTTAGCCACGGCTTCGTTTGGCCATGGAATATCAGTGACGACAATGCAGATGGTTAATGCGGTGGGGGCGATTGCTAATAAGGGTAAGTTAATGAAACCCCATGTTGTTTACTCAACCATTAAAGATGGTCAAACAGATGTTTGGGATTCAGAAACTATTCGTCAGGTTATTTCTCCTTCGGCCGCCGCTTCTATAACAGCGATGATGGTTTCTGTTTGTGAAAATGGTTATGGTCGGAGAGCAAAGGTAGATGGATATTATGTAGCTGGGAAAACGGGTACGGCTCAGGTGGCTAAGTCAGCCGGTGGTTATTCAGAGGAAGTAATTCATTCTTTTATTGGTTTTGCTCCGGCGACTAATCCTAAGTTTGTTGCCTTGGTAAAACTAGATAATCCTCAACAAGGTAACTTTGCTGATTCCACTGCCGTGCCGACTTTTGGCAAATTAGCTGAGTTTATACTTGATTATTATAATTTACCGCTGGATAAAAAATAATATGTTATTAAAATTTTTACAAAGATTCCTTGCTTTTTTAAGCAAAAGAATTATTAAAAAGTACAAACCCTTGGTTGTTGGGATTACCGGAAGCGTGGGTAAGTCTTCAACAAAAAAAGCGATTGCTCTTGTTTTAAAGAGTCAGTTAAATGTCCGCCAAAGCAAGGGGAATTATAATAATGAAATTGGTGTTCCTTTAACTATTTTAGGAGTTAAATCTCCTGGAAGAAATATTTTGGGTTGGATCAGAGTTTTTATCTTAGGTTTTTTAAAAATAATCTTTAAACAAAGATCTTATCCTAAGGTTTTAGTTTTAGAAATGGCTGCGGATCGACCAGGCGACATTGAGTATCTAGTTAATATTGCCCCTTGTCATATTGGCGTGATTACAGCTATTAGTGCGGCGCACACAGAATTTTTCAAAACTGTTGATAAAGTGGCTCTGGAAAAACAGATGATTATTAAAAACATTTCAAAAGATGGTTGGGCAGTTTTAAACGCAGATGATAAAAGAACTTATGCCTTAAAGAACAAGACCTCGGCTCAGGTTTTATCTTATGGTCTTGATACCCAGGCCAATGTTCAGGGCTTAGAAGTTCAAATTGATCAAGAACTAAAAGAAGATGGATTAGAAATTAAAGGATTAATGTTTAAGGTGAGATATCATGGTAATGTGGTGCCGGTGTTTTTACCAAATATCATTTCTTTGGCCCAGGTTGATTCAGTTTTAGCCGCCATTAGTGTTGGTTTAGTTCTTGATTTAAACTTGATTGACATTGTTCAGGCCTTAAAAGCATATGAGCCCTTACCTGGCCGCATGGTTTTATTATCAGGAGTTAATAATAGTTTGATTATTGATGACACTTATAACTCATCACCTCAGGCTGTAGAATCAGCCTTAGATACATTAGAGGCAATAATTCCTGTCTCCTCAGCTAGAAAATGGGTGATCTTAGGTGATATGTTGGAATTAGGGGATTTAAGTGAGAAAATGCACAGAGAAATTGGGGAAAAGATTATTCAAACAGATATTGATTATCTAATTACTGTTGGGAAAGAAGCTCAATACATTGCTCAGCAAGCAAGAGAAAAAGGTTTTAGACAGGAAAGGATTTTCAGTTTTGACAATTCTTTGGGCGTGATCCCATTTTTAAAACCAAGAATTAAAAACGGAGATGTTATTTTAACCAAAGGTTCGCAAGGAGCGAGAATGGAAAGAATTGTTAAAAATATAATGTTAAGGCCACGTTTGGCCAAAAAATATTTAGTGCGACAGAGCCGTGGCTGGCTCAAACAATAGGCGTGTTACGCAAAAGCAATCAGCCCCGGGGTTTTTAAAATCCCGGGGCGCTTATTTTTTGTTTAAAATGTTTTTATAAATCTTTAAATAAATAAGTATTTTGCAAACGATAACCCAAATGGCGGTAATAATCTCTTACCCCAATACCAGAGATGACGGCTATTTTTTTATACCCTTGGGTTTTGGCTATTTTTTCCGCCTCGGCCATTAGCTTTTTGCCCAAGCCCAGGTGTTGAACTGCTTTTTTATTTGTTTTTTTAATTTCTACTAATTGGCCATAAGTATGAAGTTCTCGGATAATGGCCGCGTTTTTTAATCCCGGCAGGGTTTGGTTATTAATTTGAGGCAATCTTAATCTTAAAAAAGCGGCTAACCTGTTTTGCTTTACGTCTTTAAATGATAAAAATATCTCTTGACCTTCTGATGCCTTATATTTTTGTTTTTTTAATTTTAGATTTTTAATATTTATTGGTTTATTTTTAATTTCTCGACAGCGAATACATGAACAGATCTTTTTCTCCTGTTTCATTTGCTTTTGAATAAACTCTCTTAAATTAGAAATCTTGCTTCCGCCTTGAATCTGCCAAGCTGGAATATCTCTGATTAAACGATTGATTCGCGTATATTCGGGAACAGTTGATTTCATTTTAATTAACAAGCTCATTAATTGTTTGTTAGTATATGGTTTGTATTTTTTATTCTTATAAAGCCTATAAAGCTTTGAGCCCTTGGTAACCACACAGGGGTAAATTTTAAGCATGTCTGGTTGAAAATCTGGGCTGGTAAATAGTTTTTTAAACATGGCCAGGTCTTTTTTTGGTGTAGAACCTAAAAGTCCGGGCATAAGGTGATAACAGATTTTAAAACCCGCGTCTTTTAAAAGCCGGGTGGCCTTGATTGTTTCAGTTGTTTTATGTCCGCGAGTATTTAGTTTTAATATTTGATCATCAATGGTCTGAACTCCAATTTCTACTCTGGTACAGCCCAGGTTTCTCATTCTTATAATCTCTTGAAGATTAATATAGTCTGGTCTGGTTTCTAAGGTTAAACCAATAATACGGTGTTTTGTGGTTTCGTTTTTCTTTTGAGCTGTTTTTAAGTCTTTACTTGTTGAGTTATTGGCTCCGTCAAAACATCTTTTAATAAACCAGGTTTGGTATTTTTTAGGTAAATAAGACCAGGTGCCGCCAATAACAATTAATTCAATTTTATCAACTGGATGATTATTATTCTTTAAAACCTCAATTCTTTTTTTAACCTGTTGATAAGGGTTGTATTTAAGTAATTTGGCTCTTTCTACAGCTGGTTCACCTGATAAATAGCTCTTGGGCACGCCTTTTTCCAAAGGACAATAAAGACATTTGCCAGGACAAGGCCATGGTTTGGTTAAAACAGCCACAATGGCCACGCCAGAAAGAGAACGGATTGGGCGCTTTTTAAGTTGTTTTTCTAAAAAAACATTGGTTTTTATTTTCTTTTTCTTTTTTAATTCTTGATAAGTTTTTAAAATATCAGAGTTGCGCACTGGGGGAATATTAAGCTGACCAGCTAACTCATGTTTTGTTTTTGAAAACTGAGCCAAAGAGCTAATTCTTTTTTGAATTAGTTTTTTGACCAAGATATTTAATTTATTTGATTGTTTGGCCATGAGATAATTTTACCAGTTTATGGGAAAAGATTAAACCCCGTCATTTGACGGGGTTTATTTTAGAGATTGTTTTCAGGATTGTCAGAGGAGAATAAATAAGACGAGAACGATCAGAAACAGAACAATACCTACGGCAACGTGTAGGTTATGATGATCAAGGGGCTTAAGAAGCTTACCTGCAATAAGACCTACAAATAGTCCGCAGAAGAGGCCCAGTGGTATCCTACCATTAAGCCTACGTCGATCCAACACAGTGATGTCGTATCCGGCACTTTCAATGAAGTACTTTCTAATGGTTCCACTTTGATCGTCTTTAAAGGACAGATCTAATAAGTAGTATTCGCTGAAATATGTTTCTAGGATTTTATCTTCCCAACCGCTTAGACGTTCTATTGGTTCTTTTTCAAAAAACAACAGACGTTGAATGAACTCTTCTCGCGCTTGGTGAAATTCATTGACCAGTGTTCGCAGGCCTGTCATTTCCCCTCCATCGATGACGCTGTCTTTGGGCATTTGTTGTAGCTGGACATTGATTCTATCTTTTATTTCCCGAAGTTGACTTTCTGCTTTGTCTAATTCGGCTTGACCGGCTTTTTCAAAGTTTTCATCTGCGGTTTGGGCAAAAGTAAAGCTGAGAAAGAATACACAGATTAACAGAATGATGTATTTCTGCATGATTTTGATTCCTTGTTTTAAAATTTTTAATGAAATGAGCAGTTATCAACACTATGGCAGATTTTTAGGCTTTTGTCAATAGGAAAAAAAAGATAAAAGCTGGCAGAGCCAGCTTTATCAGGATATTATTTTTAAGAGTCAAGGAATTTTTTGTGGCATGTTTTAGCCGTGAGGATGTACATTATCAACCAGATAATGACTAAGAGTGCCCAAAAAATAATTAACCCTAAATGATTTCCAGGATTTTCCTTAATTGATCCGATGAAATAAAGGAAAAAAAGTAGAATTAGCCCAGCAAACACAATAAGATTAGTGTCTTCCTTGAACGGGGTTATGAAAAGAGCCTTTAAAGAAAATGATTTTTTCACTTTTGGTTCCTCCAATTAATTTATGGGTATATTATAGCATAAATTTGACTTGCTGTCAAGGTTTTATTTTGTTAAAATAATGACAATGAAGCCTGAAAAGATAAAAAAAATCTTAAAAAAGAATAGGAAAGACTGGGAAGAATTAGCTGATAAGTTTTCTCAAACCCGTCATCATCTCTGGTATGAATTAAAAGATTTAAGTAAATATGTTAAAAACGGAGACAGGATTTTAGATTTAGGTTGTGGCAATGGCCGGCTTTATCAGGCTTTTAAAGATAAAAATATAGAGTATGTTGGGGTTGATCAGTCAAAAAGATTAATCGCTTTAGGTAAAGAGAGATTTCCCCAAGCAAAACTTATAGTCGCTAATGCCTGCGACTTATCATTTAAAGAGAAAGAGTTTAATAGTATTTTTTCCATTGCTTTTTTACATCATTTACCATTTAAAAAAATACGGTTGAAAGTTTTAAAAGATTGTTATTCTTTTTTAAAGCCAAATGGTTTTATAATCTGTACGGTTTGGAATCTTCATCAACCTCGGTTGATAAAGAAATACAAGATTTGGAAAATTCTGTTTGGATTTAAAGATGTGTTTATTCCTTTTAAGTTTGATGATAAAGAAGTGAAACGCTACCACCATGTTTTTACTAAGAATGAATTTAAAAGATTGTTTGTTAAGGCTGGATTTGAAATAGTTGATGTTTATTATATTAAAAAAGGAGAAAAAAGTAATTGGAAAAATGGATATAATCTGGTTTTAATTGCTAAGAAAAATGAATAAACTAAGTGCTTTTAAGGCTTATGATATTCGCGGAGTCTATCCTGAAAAGGTTAATGAAGAAATTGCTTTTAAGGTCGGGGTGGCTTTGAATAAGTTTTTAAAGAGAAAATTAAGAAAAAAAAGTTTGAGAATTGTGGTCGGGCGTGATTGTCGTTTATCTTCTAATTCTCTTTTTAAGTCTTTATGTCAAGGAATTGTTAGTCAAAAAGGGAAAATTATTGATATTGGCCTGGTTTCTACAGATGCCCTTTATTTTGCCCTGGCCTATTTTAAATATGATGGGGGAGTAATGATTACTGCTTCTCATAATCCCAAGAATAATAATGGATTTAAATTATTAGCCAAAGGACCCAGGTTTATTTCTCAAGACTGGGGCATGGCTGAGATTAAGAAATTAGTTGGAAAAACAGAGGTTTGTTTAGTTAAAACAAAAGGTAAGATTGTTAAGAAAAATATTATTTCTGACTATGTTAAGTATATTTTAAAATTAGTTGACTTAAAAGATATTAAGCCTTTAAAAGTAGTGATCGATGTCGGCAATGGCATGGGCGGGGAAATTATTGAGAAATTAAATAAAAAACTGGGGGTTAAGCTATATCCCTTGTATTTTAAGCCAGATGGACATTTTCCTAATCGATCGCCCAACCCTAGAATTAAAAAGAACATTAAAGTCTGCCGAAGAAAAGTGATTAAGCATAAAGCTGATTTTGGTCTGGCTTTTGACGGAGACGGGGATAGAACTATTTTTGTTAATGAAAAGGGCGGGCCAATTAATGGAGACTTAGCTTTAACTTTATTTGCCCAATATTATTTAAACAAATATCCTAAAGAAAAAATTGTTTATAGTTCTACTTGTTCGCATATTGTGCCAGAGATGATTAAGAAATATGGAGGAAAGGCAATTAAGACTAAGACGGGCCGGCCATTTGTTAGAAAAGTGGCTTTAAAAAACAGGGTGATTTTAGGCGGGGAAAAATCTGGACACTTATTCTTCCGCAGTGTTTTTTATAATGAATGCGGCGGCCTAAGTTTTATTCTCATGCTTAAGATTTTATCTCAGAGTAATCAATCTTTATCAGAGTTGATTAAAGAGTTTGAAAAGTATAGTCAGATAGAAGCTAATGTTAAAACCATTCAAGCGAAAAAAGCAATTAAAAAATTAGCTAAATTTTATCAAAGGGGCAAACAAAACAGATTTGATGGTTTAAATGTTAATTTTAAAAATTATTGGTTTAATGTTCGGGCTTCTAATACAGAGCCTTTGTTAAGAATAACGGTTGAAGCAAAGGATAAGAAGTTGGCCAGCCATAAACTAAAGCAGATAAAAAAAATAATTAAAAGTGCATGATTGGTATTCTTGATTCAGGATTAGGAGGATTAACGGTTGTCAAAAAGGTATTCAATAACCTGCCTGGATATCAGATCTTATATTACGGGGATACGGCTAATGCTCCTTATGGGAATAAAAGCAAGGAAATAGTTCAAAAATATGCCTTTGAAGGAGTAAAATTTTTAGCCCAACAAGGGGCCAAGATAATCATTATTGCCTGTAATACAACTTCAGCCGCGGCCTTAGATAGTTTAAGAAAAGAATTTAGAATTATATTTTTTAACACAATTAATCCCGGAGTGAGAAAAGCAGTTCAGATTACTAAAGACAAGAAGATTGGGGTTATTGGTACGCGCATGACCATTCATTCCAAGGTTTATCAAAAGGCGATTAAAGCGATTGATGCTAGCATCAGTGTTTTTGCCAAATCAGCCCCTTTATTAGTGCCCTTAATTGAGGAATCTTGGCTTAAAAAGCCAGTGACCAGTCGAATTATTAAGAATTATCTTTATCCAATTAAATCAAAACAGGTTGATTCTTTAATTTTAGGTTGCAATTATTATCCAGTTATTAAAAAGAATATTCAGTTAAAGATTGGTCAAAAAGTGAAGCTGATAGATCCAGGAGACGAAGTAGTCAATGATGTTAAAATGTTTTTAGAGCAAAATCCAGAAATAGAAAAGAGCCTGGTAAAAGGCTCCGCCCATACGTTCTTTGTTTCTGATTTAACATCTAAATATCAATATTTGGCTGGTTGTTTACTTGGTCAAAAGATTAAGCTAATCCAAGCTTAGCTTTGACTTCAGCCATTGTTTTTTTAGCAGTTTTACTTGCCTGTTTTGCACCATGAGCAAGTATTTTTTTAACTTTTTCCGGGTTTTTTCCTAATTGTTTTCTTTTTTCTTGAATTGGTTTTAGTTCTTTAAAAAGATTTTGTCCTAAAAGTTTTTTACAATCTAAACAGCCGATCTTTGCCTTGAGGCAACCATCAATAACATAGTTTAAATCTTTTTTATTAGAAACCAGTTGGTGGAGGTGATAAATATTGCATTTTTCTGGCGTGCCTGGATCTGTTCTTCTTTTTCTGGCTGGATCTGTCATGGCAATGGCTAATTTTTTCTCAATTGTTTTTAAAGAATCAGATAAGGCAATATAGCTTGCTTGACCATAGGATTTGCTCATTTTTTTCTTGTCATTGGTTAGGCTCATGATTCTGGCTCCAGAAGTTAAATATGGTTTTGGTTCTGGGAAAGTTTTACCAAATCTTTTATTAAACTTTCTAGTAATTTCCCGGGTTAATTCTAAATGTTGGACCTGGTCTTCACCGACCGGAACCACCTGAGCCTTGTAAAGTAAAATATCAGCGGCCATTAAAACAGGATAATTAAAAAGACCGGCATTAATATTTTCTGAATGTTCTTTTGATTTTTCTTTAAACTGGGTCATTCTATTTAAATCACCAATAGAGGTAACCGTGCTTAAGATCCAGGCTAATTCAGTATGAGCCGGAACATGTGATTGAACAAAAAGAATTGATTTTTTAGGATCAATTCCACAAGCGATTAAGTCCATGGCTGAGTCTAAGACTTGTTTGGACATTTGTTTTATTTGATAAGGAATGGTAATAGAGTGATAATCAACAATACAGATTAAACAAGGGTATTTTTTTTGTAAATCAACCCAGTTTTTAATTGCGCCAAAGTAATTGCCAACATGGAGTAGGCCGGTTGGCTGGATGCCACTGAATAATTTCATGGTTTAATTGTATCATTTCATTGCTAAATAGCAATGTGGATAAAACCTTGCTAATCCCTTATTTTATGGTATTCTAAATACAGTGCTAAAGAGGGATATATGTTAAACAAAAAGACAATTGTTATTATCCTTTTCCTGATTATTCTAATTGGTTTAGCTGGTTGGGGTATATTTGGAGGTGAAGAGATTGCCCAGATAGGGGTAATTAATGGACAAAAGACCATTATTTTAGCTGATTTTTCTGGAATAAGGCTAATTTCAGAAAGTCGAGGAGAAAATTCTTATCAGGCAAACTATATTAATGAGACAGCTAAAGATGTTGATTTGTCAAAAAAGATAAGCAAATCATTGGAAAAAAGTTTTTGCAAACAAGGATTTAAGCTTGAGCGTGAAAAAGTGGAGAACAAATATCGGGTTTTAGATTTTAAAACCAAGGATGAGATAAAAAACGAAATAATTAAAGTAGCCCTTGGCTTTGAAAAAGGTCAGGGGACTTATTTTTCTTTTCATTATTCTTGGCCTTTAAGCAATAAGGACCTGACTTTGTTAGAACCTTGAAATTAAAAAACATTTTAATTATAAGAACCTGGCTTTACCAGAACCTTGAAATTAAATATCTATTATATAAAAATTAAGGTATTTTAATTATAAGTAAGAGATTATGATTGAAAACAGGAAAATGGGGATTGGTTGTGGAATAATGATTCTTAAGAACAACCAAGTTTTATTAGGCCAAAGACATGATGATCCAAAAAAAGCAGACAGTCTATTACATGGTCAAGGAACATGGACCATGCCTGGTGGAAAACTTGATTTTGGAGAAGGTTTAAAAGAGGCGGCGATAAGAGAAGTATCAGAGGAAACCGGGATTGATATTAAGAAAGAAAACTTAAAACTTATTAGTTTAACCAATGACATTGTTTCTGATGTTCATTTTATCACGGCTGGGTTTTTATGTCAGATGTTTAGAGGAGAAGCCAAGGTTATGGAACCGGACGAGATAACAAGATGGCAATGGTTTGATATAAATGACCTGCCCAAGCCTATGTATTTTTCCAGTGAAAAGATTGTTAAAAATTATTTATCCGGAGAGATTTATAAATACTAGTCAAGAGTATTTTTTTATTTTAATTTAATAAGCGGTGCTTTCTAGCACCGCTTATCCTGTTTCAAATTATTCCTGCTGCTGAGTAGCAAGAAATTGCCTTCCTTTTCCCACGTCAGTATTAATGGGGACATTGTCTTTGCAAAGAGGACAATCCGCCGAGGCCCATGTTTCCATTTTAAGGCTAACTAGAGACAAGACCACAGGGACATCACCAATGTCTGCTACGGTTACATCTCCTCGGTTACAAAGCACTCCAACACCAAGTATTTGACCACCTAGGGCTCGAACTGCCCGAACAACCCCTTTAACAGATCCGCCCGTGGTTAAGACATCTTCAACTATCAAGACTTTTTTGCCCTTGATTAGTTGGTCATAACCGCGTTTGATAACAAAGACGCCTTTTTCGTCTTTTTCTGCATAAACAGCCAAGACGTCTCTCATCTGCATCTGACCGAGATGATGGGCGGCCCATTGAGAAAGAATTATTCCCCCAAGAGCCGGACCAATAACCACGTCAACATCAAATACCTTCTCTTGCTGAACTAGATTGCTAACTAATTCATAACAGAGGTCAGCGATTTTGTCAGTGTAAGGGTAAATAGCATCTTTGTTAAAATAGGCAGAGCCATGTCTCCCAGAGGTGAGAACAACATGGGTTTTTTCAATGAGAGCGTGAGTCTGGGTAAAGATGTTCATAATCTCTTGATAATTCATTATTTTTATTCCTTTCTTCATAGATATTGGTTAATGTCTTCCTGTAATTTAAGCAGTTTTGTCCGAGCAGTTAAAGCAAAGCCTGGTTCTTGAGAGGCAAAGATAATGCCTCTTGAGGAATTGATAATCATTCCCTGACCATCTTCATTTTTTCCTGCTTTGACTGTTGCTTCTAAGTCTCCTTTTTGTTTGTCAATGCCAGGAATAAGAATGGGCATGTCTGGCCCAGCAATTTCTCGAACCTTGGCCAAATGATCTGGATAGGTCGCTCCAACAACTAAACCGCAGTTGTTGTTTTTGTCCCATTGATAACGGACATTAGTAGCCACTCTTTGATAAAGTGGTATCTGAGACGACTCGCCAGCTGTCTTAATATCCTGGAATTCGCCAGCTCCTGGATTTGAGGTTTTACAAAGGATAAAAAATCCCTTGTCTTCTAATGCCAGAAAATGGCTTAGTGATTCCTGTCCCAGATACGGGTGAAGGGTCATGGCGTCTGCATTAAAATAGTCAAAGGCCATTTTAATGTATTGCAGATTAGTATTGCCAATATCACCTCGTTTAGCATCCAAAATGATTGGCACTTCAGGCGCATAGGCTTGAATGTATTCAATCGTCTCTTTTAGAGCGATTATGCCAGGAGCCCCCCAGGCTTCATAAAAAGCAATGTTGGGCTTGTAGGCACAAACCAGATCATGAGTTGCCTCAATGATTCTGATATTATACATTTTAAGAATTGTGCCCATTCCGAGGATTGTGGCATCAATGTAATCCTTTCCTGTTGCTTCAGTAAAATGAAGTTTGAACCATTCGGGAATCTTGTCAAAATCAATGTCTAGGCCAACACAGACATGTTTTCCTTGGTCCCATTGGGTTTGCAGCATTTGTCTAAAGTTTCTTTTCATGAGAACACTCTCTTTCTATTGGTTTGGTTGTAAAAGATCTCCTTTTTCTAAATTAAAGCAGGATTAAGGTAAAAAGTCAAGCCTTTACCCTATAATCCTTAAATATCTTAGTAATTTGGTCTTTTAAGGTGGGTAGCTTTATTTCTTTTTCTAATTTATCAGTGTTTAAAACACAATTGCTTCTTTTTGCCTTGGTCATTTCATGTAATTGATTAAGAGAGATAATTGTGTAAGTAAAACTAGGGTCAACAATTTCTTTGTATAAATCAAGGATTTGTTTATGAGTCATTGGGCCCGGGTTGGTGACATTGTATATTCCAGTTTTGTTTTTCTTCATAAGATGTTTTGCTACCTGGATTAGGTCATTAACAATGGTCATTGAGTTTTCAATATTAATGACCTTCTTATAGTTTAATATTTTTCTAATAAAATTACGGGGACTGTTTAAATCATTATCAATAGGCATTCTTAGTCTTAATTGAAGAACATTGTAGTCTTTGAGCATGTCTTCACCTAAGGCCTTTGTTTTAGAATAAAAACTGCCGCCAAAGTTAGGAGGGTCATCTTCTGACCAGCCCTTGCCTTGATTATCACCAGTATAGACACAGCCTGAACCAAGGTGAAGCATTTTTACTTTTTTTTCAGAACAAGCCTGAGCAATCATTAAAGGCATTAAAACATTAGACTTAAAGGTTTCTTGTTTATGGTCTTCACACCAATCAATATTGGGCCGGCCAGTAGCTCCAGCACAATTAATAATCCAATCAGGTTGATGTTTAGTGATTTCTTGTAAAACATCTTGCACAGACCCAATGTAAACAGAGCTTATAACTGAATTTTTTAAATGTTGGTTAAATTGGTTGCCCAAATAACCGTTGCCGAAAATTAAATATTTCATGTTTATAGTTATCTTATAATAATGCCGCGGGAGAGACTCGAACTCTCAAGGGCTTGCGCCCACATGGTCCTGAACCATGCGCGTATACCAAATTCCGCCACCACGGCTCACTTGTTTAAACTACGTTTTGTTTTAATATACCAACCCTCAATGTCAATAAAACGGTCAGAAGGGTGGGTGATTTGATCAACCTTGATGCCTTTTATTTTCTGGTCAACTAAATAGCCATAAGTTGTGTTATAAAGGAAAATAGCGGGAATGTTGTTAGCAATTATTTCTTGAAACTCCTTGTAATATTCTTTCTTTTTTTCCTGGTCTTGAGTCAAAGTGGCTTTTTCTAAGAGTTCATCACTTCGCCTGTAATTAAACCCAGTTAAGTTAAGTCCAGGAGAATCACTTTGAGAAGAGTGCCAAAGAGGATAAGGATCAAGGTTAAAGTTTTCTAAAACTCCGTAAAGAAAAGCTTGAAAGCTGCGATTTTTAATAATTTCTTTAATTTGTTCTGGGGGGATAATAATTAGTTTTACTCTTAAACCAATGCCTTGCCAGGATTTTTGAATTAAATGAGCTATCTCAACAAAATCTTCTTGATTAACCGTGGTTAAACTTATTTCTAAAACCTTTTTATTCTTTTCATAAAAACCCTCTGCATTTTTTCTCCAGCCAGCTCTGGCTAAAACTTCTTCAGCCTCGTCTGGATTGTAATCATATTTTTTAATATCTGGATTAAAAAACACAGAATGAGGAAGAATAGGGCCGTCAACAATTAATCCTTGTTGATTAAGAGTTTGGGTAAAGATATCTTGTTTAGAAGTTAAGTGAGCCAAAACCTGTCTAACTGATTTTTCTCTTAAAAAATTGGTTTCTTCTTCGGGCAAGCGAAGGTTAAAGAAAACACCTGTGTAATAAGGGAAATTAAGTTGATAATATTTTAAGTTTTTAATTTCAAATAGTTTATCTTGCATTTGTTTGGGTGAACAAATCAAGCCATTTACCTCACCTGCTTTTAAACCCTGGATCGCCTGGGCAAAATCGTCATAGAAATGAAAACTAATTTGTTTAATCAATGGGCCGGGGTTATAATATCCTTTGTTTGCCTCCAGGCTGTAAAATCTGATTTGGCCTGATTCATCTTTGCCCAAAGAGACAAACTTAAAAGGTCCACTGCCAATTGGTTTTAGATTATATTCAGATTGGACAAATTGTTCTTGTTCAAGGTCTTGCCAAATATGTTTAGGAATAATACCTAGGGTCAGGGCAGACCAAAAACTAAGAGAAGGTTTTTCCAAACTAATTTCAAAACATTTTTCATCAACCTGATTAATTTGAATGTTTTTTATTCTCTCTAAAAGAGGGTTTTTAAACTCATTATCTTGAATTAAAGAAAAAGTGAAAAGAACATCATCAATTTCTAATTTTTCTCCATCATGCCAGTAAATATTTTCTTTTAAGCAAAATACTTGTCTTTGTTGATCAGATTCTAAAGAGAATTCTTCAACTAAGTCAGGGACAAGGTTAAAGTCAGTGTCATATTTTAAAAGCCCTGAAAAGACTAAATGGTTTAAGCTAAGCTCAAGATCATCGACGGCTAAAAGGGGATTGATAAATCTTGGATTACCAACTAAGCCTTCTCTGTATTCTCCGCCGAATTTAGGAGCTATTTTTGAGTTAGCAAAATAAAGACGACCACCTAAGAAAACCAAGCAGACAAGAATGATTATCAGAAGAATAGTAATTGTCTTTTTTTCCTGAGAAGAAAGAAGCTGTCCAATATATGTTATTTGTCTAATACTAGGAAGTTTTCCTCTCTGGTTTTGTTTTTCTTTTTTGGGTCGCAATTTATGTTGTTCAAACCATTTTTTAAGTGATGGTAACATAACTATAAATTATTGGGCAAGAATCAAGCGGGCTAAGCCTAGGGCAAGAAAGATAAATGCGAGTATAATTGTGGATGTAAAAATGGCTTTTTCCAATCCTCTTTTGGTGTGATAGGCTTCACCGGTTCCGCCAAGAAGACCACCTAATCCACTTCCTCTTTGCTGTACAAGAACACAGACAACCAAGAGAACAGCGATAACCATTTGAGCAATACTTAATAAATTTGTCATATTAAAAGTTTATAATTAAATTACAATAATTTCTATATAATAATATTTAATTTCAAGGTTCTGACGAAGTCAGGTTCTTATAGTAATTAAGTTATTTTATCATTTTTTATTTTTTTGAAAAGCCTTTGGCCGCTAAATAAACGTTTTTAAGCAGATAAACCACGGTTAAGGGGCCAATGCCGCCAGGGACAGGGGAAAGATAAGGTGTTTTATTTTTAACCAAAGGATTAATATCACCGCAGGATTTTCCTCTAACCCGAGAATAGCCAACGTCAATGAGGACGGCGTTTTTCTTAATCATGGCTGAATTAATAATATGGGGCTTGCCCAGAACCGTAATTAAGACATCTGCTTTTTGCATTTCTTTTCTCGGCAGCTTGTTTTTAACATAAATTGTTTTTGGCTTCAGCCCTAGTTTTTTTAAAAGAGGTTCTAAGTCTTTAACAAAAAAAGGATTTTTTCCTAAAATTAATGCCTTCTTATTTTTTAATGGTCTTTTGCTTGTCTTAATTAATTTAATCACCCCTTGATGAATCGGAGGGATAAATCTTGATTCGTCTTTAAAAGCGTCAACATCTTTTTCAGTCGCCACGGTTTTTAATAGAGTAGGGGTGTGGAGTTGTTTAGGAGTGGGGACCTGAACAATAATGCCATGGATTTTTTTGTCTTTGTTTAATTTATTAATTAATTGAAGGACTTTTTTTTGCCTGATGTTTTGATGAAGAGCAAATTTTTTAAAATCAATCCCTATTTTTTCAGCCGCGTTTTGTTTTAAACGAACATAGATTAAAGAGCCGGGGTCTTTGCCGATTAAAATAACGGCTAAGCAGGGTTTTAACTTATATTTTTTAATGTTTTTTTCAACCCGCTTGGCAGCCTCTTTGCTTATTTTCCTGCCGTCCAAAACCATAAATATGTCTATTTATATTTTTAAATTAGGGTAAAGTGGATATTTCTTTGTTAATTGTTTAACTGTTTGACTGACTTTTTTTAAAACCTGTTTGTTGTCGATATTGTAAATTACTTGGGCAATTAATTTGCCAATCAGTTTCATTTGAGTTTGTTTCATGCCTCTGGTGGTTAAGGCTGGCGTGCCTAATCTGATACCGGAAGGATTAAATGGAGTTTTAGGGTCATAAGGAATCATGTTTTTGTTAACATAAATACCCACCTCTTCCAAGGCTTTTTCTGCTTGTTTGCCAGTGACATTGGTTTTAATTAAATCAATTAAGATTAAATGATTGTCAGTGCCATTAGAAACCAAATCTAAGTCATTGTCTTTTAAGGTTTGAGCCAGAGTTTTAGCGTTTTTAACAATCTGATGGACATATGTTTTAAAACTTGGCTTTGAAGCTTCTTTTAAGGCTACGGCAATGGCGGCGGTGGTGTGATTATGGGGTCCGCCTTGCATGCCCGGGAAAACAGTTTTATTAATAATTTGAGCGTGTTTTTCTTTACAAAGAATCATGGCTCCTCTTGGTCCGCGTAATGTTTTATGAGTCGTGGTGGTGACAATGTCAGTAAAAGGGAAGGGGCTAGGATGAGCCTTGCCAATAATTAAACCAGCAATGTGGGCAATATCAGCCATGCTTAAGGCACCTACTTTCTGAGCAATTTGATGAAATCTTTTAAATTTGATGATTCTGGAGTAGGCAGTGGCTCCGGAGATTATAATCTTGGGTTTGTATTTTTTAGCCAGTTTTTCAACTTGGTCGTAATCAATCAAGTGAGTTTTTTTATCAACTCCGTATTGAATAAAGTTAAATATTCTCCCAGAAAGATTAACTCGATGGCCATGGGTTAAATGACCGCCATGGGCTAAGCTCATTCCCATGATCGTATCGCCCGGCTCAAGAAAAGAAAAATATATTTCTAAATTAGCCGGTGAGCCAGAATAGGGTTGAACATTTACGTGCTGGGCATTAAAAAGTTTTTTAGCCCGGTCAATGGCTAAGGATTCAATCTCGTCAATGAATTGGTTGCCCCCATAATATCTTTTGCCAGAATAACCTTCAGAGTATTTATTGGTTAAAGGAGAGCCTAGAGCTTTTAAAACAGCTTCGGAAACAAAATTCTCTGAAGGAATTAACTCCAGGCCTTGTCTTTGGCGATTAATCTCTTTTTGAAGAGATTTGGCAATTTGAGGGTCTGTTTTCTTTAAATTCATATAATTAAGTATGCGTCAGATATATATTTTGTCAATAAAGTAAAAAGCGAGTTGAGAAACCCGCTTTTTAAGAGAATCATAGTATTTTTGATATAGGACAATCTACTGAACAGGCATTTCTCCGTAGAAGACGATTAAGGTCATTATTGCAAAGAGGATTAGCATCCAGAGGACTTCCTTGAGTTTTATTTTTCTCATTTTTTAACCCCCATTCGTGTGATGTTATATTTATTATCCTACTTTTTTTAAAAAAGTCAATAAAGTAAAAGCGGGTTGGAAAACCCGCTTTTAAGGCTCTTTTTTGAAATTAGGAAAGAGAGGTGTTTATCAAACGAATTATGCCAGCAATGAAACCGGCCTGCACCAGAGTCAGAACTTTTAGCAAATTACCCTTAGCTTTTAAACTGGAATGATCCTGAGAGAGATGAACAGCGTTATTCATGGAGGTCATGAGAAGGATTAAGAAGATAACCAAGACCAAGAACATAAAAAGGCTGAACAAAACTCTGAGCAAGGAGATTTGGTCTAGAGCGTCAATAATAGTAATTAGGAAGCAGATAGTGGATCCGAGTATAAAGGGGAGTTCAGCAGCATTATTCTGAAGATAGCGCATGAGAAAGCACATGGCCATAAAGGTTATTCCTCCGGCCATGAAAGATGCGCAAGGAATACTAGGTCTCCATGAAAATGTTAGGGCATAGATTGCTAAAGTAATGGTGGTGGCAAAACAGAGCCAAATTAAAAATGGAAAGAGCTTTTTCATTTTTTCGTCCTCCATCTATTCTATGATTACCTTTATTATCTCACTTTTTTAAAAAAAGTCAAGGGATTGACAAAAAAGAGAAAATATGATATCCTTTGAGCAAGTAAGGATTTCTATAATAAATAAGGAGGAACATCATGGAAGTACTCGAACAAGTGTTGGTTGAAAGCATGAGTGATGTGCAGATGATTGATATTGATCAACTATTTCCAAAGACCAGGGAAAGGATATTTCAGGGAAAGAAGCTTAATCACGGCTTTAACACTCTGCCCCCTAATGTTGTTGAGGGAAAACCGGCTATTTTCAATTCTCACAAGGATGAAAGGTATATTGAGGTCTTTATTGATCAGGTACAGAGAATCAATATGGGTGGCCTGGTTTTCTGGCATGAGGTAGATATCAAATCAGCATAGGCACAGAACTTAAACATCAACACTATTTCCATGTAAGGGGCTCGTTTACGGGCCCTTTCTTTTTTTAAATCTTTTGTTAAAATTCTTATATATCCCATGGCCCTGTCGTCTAACGGTTAGGACGCATGATTCTCAATCATGTAATAGGGGTTCAATTCCCCTCAGGGCTATTTTTTATTTGTATATATACTGATTTATTTAAAAAGTGGTTTCATTTAATTCAAAATATTTTTAGAAACTTTATAAACAGTTAGATATTGACAAACTTTATAAAGTTTTGTAAAATCATGTTATATGAATAGTGCTGAAAAATTAAAAATTGTTCAAAGCTTATCCGGCTTAACTCAGGAGAAACTCGCCAAAAAATTGAGCGTGTCTTTTGCTACGCTCAATAGTTGGATTAACAACAAATCAGTGCCTCGCAGAAAAGCATTAGAGAGACTAGACAGTTTATATTTT
>CAZQVF010000003.1:0-15141 GCA_964596735.1 uncultured Gammaproteobacteria bacterium | reverse complement strand
TCCAATAAAAGTGTTATTGAACATTTGGAAGTAAAAAACCATCAAGCTGCTTGGGAATATTTGTTAAAGCAGCTTTCTAAAAAATCATTTAAGATAGATGAGATATTAATTTTAAAGTTGCATAGCATTTTAATGAATGGTATTAGAAACGACGCCGGTGTTTATAGAAAGCATAGTGTTCGTATTGCCGGTACTTATGTGCCAACAGCCAATTATTTAAAAGTGCCTCAATTAATGAAACGACTTATTAAAAATATCAACAGTAACCGAAGCGATGTTGTTAAGTATACATCTAATATCCATAGTCGTTTTGAGAAAATCCATCCCTTTTCTGACGGCAATGGAAGAATAGGACGCTTACTTATTCAGGCTATGCTTTTGCCAAAAAATATAGCACCAGCTATTATTAAGCAAAAACATAAGCGCATTTATAACAGCTCTTTGCGGAAATCACAAATTGAAAATGATTTTTTGCCCTTAGAAGATTTTATTTGTCAGGCAATATTTGAAGGGTTTAAGGTTTTAGAAAGAATATTTTAATCATTTTTATTTGACAAAAGAGAAAAAATGTGATATTATAGGGATAATAATTCATGGAGGAAAACAATGTTGGAGTCCCTTACAGTTGTTGTAATCATAATTGCATGGGTGTTAATGATGTCTAACATGGACGAACATCCGCTGGCCTGCTTTTTAATCCCTGTGTTCATGGCCCTTTTTGCCATTCCCCTAAACTACCTGGGCCCTTTAAAGACTGGTTTTGCCATTTCTTATGGGGTTGTAGGAGCAATTCTCTTCATAGCCGTTATTAAAAATGGCATTGAACATTTTTTCAAAATTGCGATAGATGGTTTTACTGGTGGAGCTGGTGAAATTGATTATGATGAACAATGGGATTCGTAATAGATTCGCTTAAAGGGGTAGTCTCACTACCCCTTATATTATTTGACGAAAAAAGAAAAGTTTGCTAAAGTTTAAGGGTAATTCAATCACGTAACTGATCTTAACATGGAGGTAATATGAGCGACTTCATAACTCTTGTTCTCACTCTCTATTTGATTTTCATGTTTATTGCTGGTTTTGACATTGCTTTCAATAGAAAAGAACACCCGAAACGGCCTTTTATTTTTGCATTGCCTATTATTCTTTGTATCATTGTTGTTAATGCTTATTCTCCGCCAGTTGAAGTTGGAACAATGACAATAGCCGCGGCAATGAGTTTAAGTGGTGCAATACTTCTGATCTGGGCAGTTATTAATCTGATTAGATCAAGGTCACCAAGATCAAATGTTCTTGGCAAAGTTCCATATGGTAGAATTGGTTGCCGCTAAAACACGACTTTTAATAAATTATTAAAGGGGCAGAGAATCTGCCCCTTATATCATTTGACAAAAAGGGGAAAGTTTGATAGGGTGTAGAGGGAATACAATTACGTAACGAATCTTAACAAGGAGGTCTTATGAGTGATTCATTCTTTTTCTGCTCAATCTATTTTGCTTTAATGGCCATTGCTGTTTTAGAACTTGTTTCTGATGGAGCAAAACACCCAAAACGAGCTTTTGTTTATGCTCTGACTATGGCTCTTTGGGCCATTGTTGTTAACCATTATTCTCCGCCGGGCGAAATAATAGCTGTTGTCATGGGTTTTACCGGGGCAATAGTTGTGATTTGGGCAGTTCTTAATCTGATACGGTCAATTGATTTTGAATATAATGAGAGATGGTGAGCCCAATTACTAAAATACAGCCTTAATGAATTATTAAAGGGGACAAACTTGTCCCCTTATTTTATTGTTTAAATTTAAAAATTTTGATACAATAATCAAGTGTTAATTGGTCTGGTAAAATACTTTAAAGTCATTATAATAAGAATATGGTTGAAGAAATAAAAGAACAACCAATTTCTCCAGAACAAGGCCCGGCTCAAGGGGTTGAACCACGGGCCGAACAACCAATTAGTCCTGAAAAAAAGGAAACAGAGGCTCAGGTGGTTGGTCCTGAAAAGGTCGCCCCGGTGGCAAAGCCGGTGAAGAAAGCTCCGGCTAAGGCTCAACCTGAGGTTGCGCCTGATTTAGTTAAGAAAAAGAGTGAAACCTTTAAGCAAATAGAAGATATTTTATCTGAGGGTTTGGACCAGGCTTATGAAGAATTACCAGATGATTTAAAAAAAGAGTTTAGAGAAAAAGGAGAGGAAACAGCTTCAAAGATAGAAGTGCTTGTTTCTCAGGCAAAAGTAGTGGTTCATAAGATTGTTGATTTGATTAAAGCCTGGTTGTCTATTATTCCTGGAGTGAATAAATTCTTTTTAGAGCAGGAAACAAAGATAAAAACAGAAAGAATATTGGGCTTGGCTGAAAAGAATAAGAAGAACAAATTAGAGTAATATATTATGGAGATAGAGCAATTAGATGTTTCTTATATAGATACAGGAGCCCTTCGCGAGCAGGGTCAGGGATTATTGACTAATCTTTGGTTCTGGCTCGTTGTTTTAATTCTATTGGTTGTTATCTTTGGTATTTATTTTATAAGAAAACATTTAAAAAGAGCTTTTAAGTTTAAGTTTTCTTTTCAAAAAGTAATTCTTTTAATAACCTTGCCTAAAGAAAAATTAGATAAAGAAGAGCAAAGACTTAAGATTAGTGAGATTCTTCAGCCCACGGAAAGTCTTTTTGCTAATCTAGGCGGGTTAAAGTCAGAAAAAGGAATTAAATCTTGGTTTATGGGGCGGGCGGATCAATTTGCTTTTGAGATTCTTTCTGATAAACAAGGAATTATTTCTTTTTACATGGTTGTGCCTCGTTCTTTGCAAACATTTTTTGAACAACAAATTCAAGCCCAATATGCTTCAGCTCAGATTGAAGAGGTAGAAGATTACAATGTTTTTCTGCCTAAAGGGGAAGTATTATGTGCTAGTTTAAAATTAAAGAATCATTCTATGTTTCCAATTAAAACCTATATGAAAATGGAAACAGACCCTTTAAATGCGATTACCAATTCTTTAAGTAAGATTGCCGAAGAAGATGCAGCGGCTATTCAAATAGTGGCTCGTTCGGCTAATCCTGGGTGGCGAAGCCTGGGCACTAAAGTGGCTTTGCAGATGCAGCAAGGCAAGACATTAAAACAAGCTGTTAAAGCTTCTACAGAGGGAACAGGAAAGTTTTTAAAGGGGATGATGGAGATGTTCTTTCCCAAACCTGAGAAAAAAGAGGAAAAGCCAGAGTCAGAAAAACCACATCATCTTTCACCCATGGAGCAGGAAGTGATTAAATCCTTAGAAGAAAAGGCAAATAAGGCCGGGTTAGATGTTAATATTAGGATTGTGGTTTCAGCCCAGAACAAGGATTTGGCTCAGGGTTATTTAGACAATATTGTTAATTCTTTTGCCCAATATACTGGTTATGAATATGGCAATGGGTTTAAAGTAGCCAAGGCTAAGAAAGATGAGGTTATTGAGAATTTTATCTACCGGGCTTTTAATGATAAAACAAGTTTTGTTTTAAATACTGAAGAAATGACCAGTGTTTTTCATTTCCCATTATCAACTACGGAAACACCAAATATTAAGTGGTTGACGGCTAAAAAGGCGGCGGCGCCAATTAATGTCCCCACTGAGGGGTTGTTTTTGGGGTATAATATTTATCGGGGTGAGAAAAAAGAGATTAGAATTAAAAAAGAAGACAGAAGAAGGCATATGTATATTATTGGCATGACCGGGACGGGTAAGTCATGGTTTGCTGAGGGCTTGGCCATGCAAGACATTGCCAATGGGGAAGGAGTTTGTTTTATAGATCCTCATGGTGATGCCATTGGTCATATTTTAGAAAGAATTCCTAAGAACAGAGCAGAAGATGTAATTGTTTTTGATCCGGCTGATATTAATCGGCCATTGGGTTTGAACATGCTTGAGTATGATACACCGGAGCAAAAAACCTTTGTCATTAATGAGGTAATGAATATCTTTGACAAGCTTTATGATTTAAGAGCGACTGGCGGGCCCATGTTTGAACAATATTTTAAAAGTGCCTGTCATTTGGTTATGGATGATCCAGAATCAGGTTCTACTTTATTAGAAGTGCCTCGGGTCTTGGCTGATGAAGAATTTAGAAGGTATAAGTTGTCCAAGTGCAAGACTCCAGTGGTGAAAGATTTTTGGGAAAAAGAAGCGCTTAAGGCTGGAGGTGAAGCTTCTTTGCAAAACATGGTTCCATATATCACCAGTAAGTTAAGTCCGTTTTTGACCAATGAGTTTATGAGGCCGATTGTTTCTCAGCAAAAAAGCAGTTTTAATTTTAGAGAGGCCATGGATAACAAAAAGATTATTCTGGCTAAATTGTCAAAAGGCAAGATAGGGGATAACAATGCTTATCTACTCGGCATGATTATAATTGGCAAGATTTTAATGTCCGCTTTGTCCAGGGGTGATATGCCAGAAGAAAAGAGAAAAGATTTTTATTTATACATTGATGAGTTTCAAAACTTTTTAACCGAAAGCATGCAAATTATATTATCAGAAGCCAGAAAGTATCGTTTGTCATTAACCATGGTTCATCAATATATTGGTCAGTTAATAAAGAATCAAGATACTAAGTTTAAAGATTCTATCTTTGGTAATGTGGGAACAAAAATAGCTTTTAGAATCGGGGTTGATGATGCCGAGACCTTAACCAAAGAATTTGCTCCTGTTTTTAATGAATATGATTTCATAAATATGCCTAAGTATAATGCCTTTGTTAAGCTGTTAATTGATAATGCTAATCCACCCGGGTTTAACATGGCGACGATTCCGTTTAATGATGCCCCTGGGGTTTTACCAGCTAATCCTGAGATAGGTAATATTATTAAAGAATTATCAAGTTTAAAACATGGGAAAAGCCAGGCCATGATTGAACAAGAAATTGAAAAGAGAAAAAAAAGAACATTTAATCAAGATAAACCAAGTTATTAAAAATATATGGTGATTTATAGAAAGTACAGACCGCAAACATTTAAAGAAATAATCGGGCAAGATAATATTGTCCGGATTTTAGAAAATGAGATTAAGGCTGATAAAGTGGCTCACGCTTATCTTTTTACCGGTCCTCGGGGGTTGGGTAAGACCACCATTGCTCGGTTATTAGCCAAGGCAGTTAATTGTCAGAATCGTAAATCAGGTAAGTCAGAGCCGTGTAATAAGTGTCAGCCGTGTTTAGATGTGATAAAGGCTCGGTTTATGGATTTGATTGAGTTGGATGCGGCTTCGCAGACAGGGGTTGATAATGTCCGGGATAATATTATATCTTATGCTCGGATTCCTCCGACTCAGGGGAGGTACAAGGTATTTGTTATTGATGAATGTCTAGATGGAGATCATCTTATAAGTATGAGCAATGGGACATATAAGAAAATTTCTGAAATTAAAAATGGTGATAAAATTTTGTCTGTTGATTTAAAAAAACATAAAATTGTTAATAAAACAGTAAGTAAATATTTCAAGAGACAGACAGATAAAACAGTGTTAATAAAAGCTGGGCAGACGAATTTAAAATGTACACCAACACATCGTTTGTGGATTTTAAGAGATGGAGAATTTTGTTTAATTCTTGCAAAAGATGTTAAGCTTAATGATTATTTAATTAGTCCTACTTCTTTGCCTCATATTCAAAAAAATAAACTAACCCCAAATCAGTTAAAATTAATAGCTTTAATTCAATGCGACGGCCATGTTTCCAAGGATTCTAATACAATTCAAATAGAGATAAGAAAAGATCAGTCGTACTTTGAAAAGACATTTAAACAAGGACTAAGAGCTTGGAAAATAAAAGAAAAACCAGTTATAAAAAGAACTAAAAGGGGGACTAAATTAATAAGGGTCTATTCATCAAAACTAAAAAATATTTTAAAAGATTTCAATTGTCCATCAGGAAACAAGCATTCTAAGATTGATATATCTGATAAAGTTTTTCAAGCTCCATTAAGAAGCATAAAAGCATATTTAGATACATGCTTTTGTTGTGAGGGCGATGCTTCTTATAATAATCGCTTATATAAACTAAGTTTCAATATTACTTGTAAAATTTTTGCTCAGAAACTTCAATTATTATTAAAAAAATTTGGTATAGCCAGTTCTTTGATGGAGATTAAAAGAAAGAATCAAAAACACTCAACCCTTTATTGTGTTAATTTAACAGGATATGATTTACGTCTTTTCCAAAAAAATATTAATCTCAGTTTAAAAAGGAAGGGCAAAATAATAGCCCCCCAACTTAAAACAAAAGAAAAACAGGATACAATGCCAGTAGAACGTTTAGTTTTTGAAGAATATAAGAAATCAGGTCTAAGTAGAAAAATGCTTAAAGAGAATCATATTTTTCTTGTTATGGGACGAGCTTTGTCCAGAAAAAGCCTAAAAGCCTTTATTAAGTTAGCAAAAGCATCAAAGTTGAATAAATATCTTAATTATCGCTACAAAAAGGTAAAAAAAGTAGAAATTAACAGGTCTAAACAAACAGTTTATGACTTTACAGTGAATGGGACACATACGTTTTTGGTAGATTCATTTATTTCTTCTAATTGTCATATGTTAAGTACTTCTGCTTTTAATGCTCTTTTAAAAACATTAGAAGAGCCACCAGAGTATGTGATTTTTGTATTAGCGACTACAGAGATACATAAGTTGCCAGAGACGATTGTTTCTCGGTGTCAAAGATTTGATTTTATAAAAGTTAGTTTAAATGAGATTGTGAAGAGAATGGAAAAGATTGTTAAGGCAGAGAAGGTTAAGGTTAATAAAAAAATCCTTCAGAATATTGCTTTAAGGTCTGAAGGTTGTGTGCGTGATGCCGAGTCTTTGTTAAATCAGATATTGGCTTTGGACGGGAAAGAGATTACTGAAGAAGAGGCGAGCTTGGTTATTCCCCCTTCCCAGACAAGAGAAATTATTAAATTATTAGAATTAATATTTAAAAAAGACCAGAGCAAGGCCATTAAGATGATCAATGATTTATTACAGGAGGGGACTAATCTAGAGCAGTTTATAACTGATTTGATTGAGTTTTTAAGAAAAATGCTTTTAGTTAAGGTTAAGGCAGTGAACGAAGATCTTTATTGGCAAATTGATGAGGAAACTCAGAAGAACATTAAGAAGTTAGGGGAAAAAGTGGAATTAAAGCATTTAATGAGCATTATTGAAGAGTTTATTAAGACTAAAACGCAAATGGGGTATAGCGAAATACCGCAGTTACCTCTAGAATTAGCCATTTTAAAGATTTGTGAATAATCGGGGGTCGTCTAATGGCAGGACATCAGGTTCTGGTCCTGAGAATTGGGGTTCGAATCCCTACCCCCGAGTTTTTATTTTTTAATTTAGATATAGTTATATGGATAAAAAACTAGAATTATATTTTACTCGTGACTTTGCTTTGTGTACAAATGATTTTTGGCATGATTTATTAGCTGTAGATTTTAAAAGAGAGTTTGGTATAGGGATTGATAGACAAATAATGCGGTTTAATGGTCGAGCCATAGAAGCCTATAGAGATATTAATGAAATGGATGAGGTTAGAGACTATATTTTAGCTCAAGGTTTAGATCATCAAATGTTTTCTAAAGAAAAGCTTGAGGAATTTAGATCTAATATTAATGATACTGTGGGTTTGATAAAAAAAGTTCAAGGGGCTGATTTGCAGACAATGATTGATAATTTTCCAGAATCAATTCGTTTATGGAAATTATTTTATCCTTATGTGGCTTTTTCTAATTTTTTACCAAGTAGGTGGAGAGAAAAACTTTTTGTTATGTATCCTGATCAAGCAGAAGAGATGGCTGATACATGGTATAAGGCTAGATTGTTTTCAGAAGGAAAATTTGAAATGATAGACTATTATTGGCGAGATTTAATTGGTAAATTTTTAGAAAAAAATCATTTAAATAAGAGTCTTTGTACTTTAGTTAGATTGAATGAATTAAAAGATATGGTTAATGGTAAGTTTTCCATAGACATGAAAGAGTTAATGGATAGAAAAAAGGGATATATCCTCTATCAGAACAATTTTATGCTTAATAAAGATTTTGCTGAATTTTTAAATGAGAATGGTTTTGTTTATGATGATTTAAATCTAGATACAAACATTGATGAATTTAAAGGACAAGTGGCTAGTCAGGGTGATATTGTAAAGGGTTTAGTTCAAATAATATTAAATATTGATGAAGTGAAGATATTTGAAAAAGATAATATTTTAGTTACTTCAATGACTGTTCCTGATTTTTTACCAGCAATGAAAAAGGCCAAGGCTATTGTTACTGATGAAGGTGGATTAACTTGTCATGCGGCTATTGTGTCTAGAGAATTAAGCATTCCTTGTATAATTGGGACTAGAATAGCTACTAAAGTGTTAAAAGATGGAGACTTAGTAGAGGTTGATTCTAATGAGGGGAAAATAAGGATATTAAAAGAAATTAATAAATAAAAGGGTTTTAAGATAATATTTTTATTAAATAATAAAAAGGGTTAACCAACAGATTAACACCTTAATATTTAGGTTGTTATAAAAAAGATCCATAAATCATAAAACAATCATGGATCTTTAGTGTTTTGTTTAAGTGTTGAATAATATGAAGGTGGAAAAATTTTTTCTATACGAATTTTAATATTTCTACCTTCTATATTAATGATATCTCCTTTTTTTCGGTTGATAAGGACACTACCTAAGGGACTATTAATACTACAAACGGGTTCATATGACGCTATACCATCAATAACAAAAATCATTTTTTTGTTATCATGAAGGTACATTACTTCAACCACATTGCCTATTTTAACAATGTCATTTTGTTCTTCTGGGGTAATAACGTTACATGAACTAAGCTGTTGCGTATTTCTAGAGATTTGAGAAGAAATACGTTGTTCGTCGCCTATGCCAGTTTTAAAACCTTCATCATGCCATCTATCACCCGTTTCTCCACCAATATTCATTGACTCCCTTACATTTTTAAGCTCTAGAAAAAGGGCTTTTCTTGATTTTAAAAGTGCATCTTTGGCTCTTTGAGTTACTGAAACACTCATTTATGGCCTCCATTTCTATTTTATTTCTGTTATAATAAAACTAATATTAATTCTATATCATATGGAAACAGAAGTCAAGTTACACTATAAAAATAAAAAAGCGATTATTCAACTTCTAAAAAATAATCATTTTAACTTAGTAAAAAAAATAAAGGTTAAAGATTCATATTTTGGACAGGGTCATAGTTCAATGTCTGATATAAATCAACTCTATCGAATCAGAGAAACAAATAAACAGTCATTTGAATTTACTTATAAAAATAAAATTAGTAGGAAGGGCAAGATAACAAAACGACAAGAGATTAATGTTTCAATTGATAAGCCGGCTTCTATGCATAAAATACTGTTAAGTCTCGGCTGTCAATTAATTAAAGAAAATTATTCAGAAAAAGAAATATGGGAGAAAGATAATATTAGACTTGAATTTATAGAGAATAAAAAACCGCAAAAGATAAAATTTATAGAAATTGAAGGTATATCAAATAAAGCCATCGCTAAGCTAATAGATTTATTAAGAGTATATGTAAAACCTGTTGGAGAAGAAATTTTTTCTAATAAATCAAATTAAAATTTTAATTTATTAAGAACTTGTTCACGTATAATTTTATCTAAACCTAATTCAACATTTTCAGTTATTCTTGGATTTTGAACATCAATCCAATTAGTAGGTTCATTTGTTTTCAATTTTTTAACACTATCTATCGCTTCGTTATAGTTATTTAATCGATTTTGAACACCTTGTATATCTACTGGGTCGCCTGGATCGATTTTTTCTCTTTTTTGTAAATTATTTAATATATCTTGATTATCCGCTTCTAGAATAATTCTATTGCCTGGTAATACATCTCCTGTTAATCTGCCACTCCGTAACCATTTTAAAGTACTATCAATCGCATCACCGTCACCTTTATCAAGCATATATGCTAATGCTCTAATTTCTGATGAGTCTAAAACGACAATTTTACCTTGATTAATATAATCCTTAATCATTTTTTCATAATTCTTATGAAGAGCTCCTACAAAATATAGGTTATGTTTTCTTGAATTTAAGGGAAGATCCTTTTTTTCCCGTAATGTATCTCCATATTTTTTTGCTTCTTCAGACTCTGAAAATTTTGTTGGTCTGACTAGGACAACCCCTTCTTTACCGTATTTTTCCTGAAGTATTCTTGTTAATTTTTCTGCAAAATTGGATTTACCAATACCATCAATGCCATCAATACTAATAATCTTATTATCAACATAAAATTCTTTATTTGGATAATAATTTTTTTCCAAATGTGATATGTGAGATTCAAATTTACTTTCAAGTGACATTTTTTGAATTTAAATATTTAATAAGACTTGGAACAACTATTGGAAAAAATTCTTTAGGGTTTTTTAATAATTTTTTTAATTCAGTAATTGTTACCCAATGTAAATTCCTGGTTTCGTGAATATTTTCTAATAATTTGTTCTTTTTATCATCTGATTTAAGTTTACATAAAAAACTTAAATTTATATAAGATCTGCCACCCTTGATTTGTTGGCTATATAAAAATGGTTCATTATTGATTATAATATCTTTTTCGTCGTTTTTATAAGTAGTTTTGTCATTTTTAGTAACTATATCTAAACCTGTTTCTTCAAAAACCTCTCTAATAATAGCCGTACGGGCGGATTCATATTTATTTATAATTCCAGATGGAATTTCTAATAAACCCGAATATTCAGGATCAATAGAAGGTTTATATCGTGTTTGGATTAAAATTTGATAAGTATTTTTATATTTTCTTTCTATTATTGCACTAACCGTGGGTATACAAATATCTAAATCATCAAAATTGATATACTTTTTTCTATCAGAGATATAGTAACCATTGCGATACAATAGGTCATAAAGTTTTGGGCAAGACATTTTTATCATATTTTTATGATTTAATATGTCTTGGAAGGTGTTTATATCATTACTTAATTGAAGAATATAACAATTATTACGACCTATATTAGAAAGTAAATCATTAAAACTGTTTTTGGTGCTCCAGCGTATATTTTTAAAGACATTCTTTTTTATTTGACTGGCAATCATTCCTACTAAATATATCCCACCATTTGTTTCAGGGCCTAAAACAAAATTGTTGTTTTCTAGTCTAGAAAAAGCAGTTATTAAATCATTAACATTAATAAAAGGCAAGTCCATAGGAATTAATATAATTTTTTTGTATTTATGTTCATTAACAGCAATTTTAAAACTTTTATTTATTACCATCCCTTTATTTGTTTCCTTTTTGTTATTTACTGAAAAACCATTAATATTATAATTCTTTTCAAACCAACTTAGATCATCAAGTGTATCTGTTGATATAATAATATCAAAATAGTTTGAATTACTAATATTATTAAGTAAATCTGATATAGATGCCTCGGCAAGAAGTTTAGCAAAATTTTTAGATGTATCTTTGGCTATTCTTGTTTTAGTCTTCTCAATAGTCGGTTTTTTCATTAAGACTACAACTAAATTATTCTTAGTTTTATTCATAAAGTAAATTTATATTAATTATCAAACCAGGTTATTTTGCCCAATCCTGGTTTTTTCTTGAGAAATTTTCTTGATTTTAAAATTATTTTAAATAATTTATCTTTGTCGTGATTTATAATAAATTTTTTTAATTCAAATTGACGAGAATGTATATGACATGGCTTAATGGTTAATTGGGGTGTTATAAATATCTCATTGGATTTATAACATGCCCTACAAACATCTGGGTGACCGCATCCTATTTCAATTAAAACTCCTTTTGTATTTTTATATTCATACCAATGCATTGGTAAATAGCTTGACTGCCCTCGGAATTTTTTTGGATTACGTAATTTACATGCACCAATTTTACATATTTTTTCAAGAAGTTTGTCAAAATCTAAAGAATATTTTATATGATTTTGAATTATAGGTTCAAAATTTAAAAATTTAAATCTAAATTTATTATCAGAACATAGGTCTAAAAAATCTTTAATATTTTCAAAAGAATCATTAATTCCTTTTATTGGAACAATTTTAATTTCTATTTTAATTTTTTTCTTTTTTGAAAGTTCTCCTAAATAATTAAGATTTTCTAATAAGACTTTAAACTGTTCTTCTGAGCCCCTGGTCAATTGTTTCCAAATCTTATAATTAGTAGTATGAATTGATACGGCTAGTTTAGAAAAATGTACTAAATATTTATCAATCAATCTTTTTGTTAAAGCTATTCCGTTTGTGTGAAAAAATGTTCTAGGTATTTTTTGAGAAACAACAAAATCAAGCAGCTCTTCTATTTTTGAATAAATGGCTGGTTCACCACCTGTAAGAGACAATGTTTGTAAACCAGCTATTTTGGTTGTTTTAACTAAATATTTAAAACTTTCAAGGTCTATTTCATGGTTATTTCTATTTTTAAAGTCCATGCCCTCATTGGAACAAAAAAAACAATTTAAGTTGCAATGATCTGTTATAGATACTCTTAGAGGAAAATTATTTAAAGCTTTTTTTATTCTCATTAAAATCTTACCTTATACTTATTTTCTTTATTCCAACCATTAATACCAAGTCCAGGAGCTAGCATTAAATATTCTCGAGATAATTTAAAAATATCAAGAATTTGTTTTTCATCATTTTTATTTAATGCCCAGGTTAAATCAAATCTAGTATCAAGAGGAGCACATGGTTTTAAATACAGTCCTTTGCCGTCATCAGTTGATTTAACAAACATGCATAAGAATAAATAGCAAGCTTCACATGCTCCTTTATCACCACAACTAAAAATACTATGTAATCCAATTTTAGCACCACTTTTTGCAGTATATTCAAAATTAACTCCAGGAATATACTCATTTGGATTATTATTATAAGGAGTATCAGGAGAGAATTTACATCCCAATTTTTCTAATTTTGTAAAAAGTTCTTTTCTATTAACAATATATTTTTCTTGTCCTTTATATTGTGGTTCAAATTCCAAAAATTTTGGGTGGAAATGATTTTCTGCACAATAATCTAAAAAACTTTTAAGTTCTTCTAAACTATCATTAATTCCCTTTATTACAACGCTTTTTATAAAAACTTTATCTCCAATATTTTGTTTAGCTAAATAATTCAAATTTTCCATTATTCTGGCGTATTTCTTTTTTTGTACATCTAATGGATATATGTTTTTTAAATTTGAAATTTTATTCCAAGTGTCAAATTTAAATGAATGTATTGATATGCCTATTCTAGAAAAATTATCTTTTATCATATCAATGATTTTTGGATTTAAGGTTATCCCGTTGCTGTGTAATGAAAACCTTATATTCTTATGTTTTTTTGTCCATTTTAGTAATTTAAAATTATTTGAAATAAAATCTGAGTGAATAGTTGGTTCACCACCACTAAAATCAATAGATTTTATAGGAGTATTTTTTATAATTATATCTCCTAATTTTATAACTTGATCAATATCTGCTTCTTGTTTATATTTAGCGCTATAATCTGATCCCTCATTAGAACAAAAAATACACCACAAATTACATTGAGTTGTTAAATTAAATCTTAACCTTATATTTTTAAATAGATTAAGAAATTGTTCATTGGTTAGATGTTTAATACCTTTTTTTACCAATGATATTTTATTTAAATCAAAATATTTTCCATCTTTTTTTCTTACTGTAGCGCTTGCTTCTTCTGAAATATTTTGATTATTTTTTTTTGTTTTCATGTATTATATACAGAAATTATTAAATATGAGCATTATTACTACACATTTTTTATTAGAATACACCTAAAAACGTGACTTGTCAATACATCTTTTCTATTTACTTTATATTTTATCAACTTGTTGTGTAAAAAATTTTAAGTGATATAATCAAATTATAAAAACGATATAATTTTATGAAAAAAGGAGATAAAATATCTCAATTAAGGCAAGTGATAATTATAATCCTTGTCTTTTTAGTTGGTGTTTTTAGTGGTAATTTGTTGGATGTTTTTAAGAACGTTTCTATTTCTGAGGATTTTGAAGAGAGGTTGCATTTAGTGACAGAAGTGATAGATGGTGATACAATTGTGGTTGATAGTTCTCATCGGGTTCGTCTTATAGATATAGATACGCCTGAGAGAGGTGAGTGCTATTATTCAGAGGCAAAAAAGGCTTTAAAGAGTTTAATAGAGGGGGAATATGTGCGTTTAGAAAAAGATGTTTCTGGGGTAGATGGTTATGGTCGGTTACTTCGTTATGTGTTTTTACCCCAGGAAGAGCTTATGGATGATATATTTGTTGATAAATATATGTTAGAACAGGGGCTGGCTGATATCCGTGATTTATCTCAGGATAGGAGATACAGGAGTATTTTAATAAGTGCTAGGAATGAGACTGTAGCTTCAAATAAAGGGATGTGGGAAGCTTGTGAACAAGAATTAGTAGAAGAAATGGAGAGGTTTGAAACAGATGATCCTCCGCCAAATCCTGATTGTGTTATAAAGGGAAATATTTCAGAGCATGGGTATGGGAAAACATATTTTCCTCCTGGTTGTGCGAATTACAAAAGAGTAAAGGTTGATTTGGAAAAAGGGGATATGTATTTTTGTACAGAGGAGGAGGCTGAGGCGGCTGGGTTTGAGAAGGCGGGGAGTTGTAGGTAGGATAATAAAAAGATTTAGAGATAAAAAACGTCCTTAAATTGATTTAGGGGCGTTTTTAAGTTATCCACAGTTTATGCTTGATATTAGTCTAATATTTCAGTATAATATGAAAGGTAAGTAAACAATAAAATTATAAGAACCCTTCACTTCGTTCAGGAACCTTGTAATTAAACTCTATTGTATAAATAATAATGTAATTTAATTATGAAAATATTAACCCCAAAACAAAAAATAGTATTACAGGCCATTAAAAAGTTTTTTTCTGAAAATGGCAGAATGCCGACAATAAGGGAGCTAAAACAAGAAAATGCCAAATTAGGATTAAAATTTAAGAGTTTACGAAGCGTATTCTTATACCTCAATGCATTAGAAGAAAAGGGATTTATTAAAAGAGCTTCTCGAAATAAAGGAATTGAATTAAAAGATCCTACTAAAAAGAGCTTTGTTAATGTGCCTGTTTTAGGAATGGC
>CAZQVF010000002.1:0-148319 GCA_964596735.1 uncultured Gammaproteobacteria bacterium | reverse complement strand
TTAGCGAATTTTTTCGTTATCTTATTCGTGAATGGAATACTAATAAGTTAGCAGAGGATTTAAAAAAAGATCGTTTAAAGTTTGAAGCTGGCAAAGGAAAGGTATTAAAATCTTTAAAGGATTTACGATAAATTGATTCATGAAAATATTGTATTTGCCTAAATTTAAAAAGCAATACAAAAGGTTACCAGTAAAAGTTAAAGATTTAGCTGAGGAGAGAGAGAAAATTTTTCGTAAAAATCCATTTGATTCAAGGTTAGAAACACACAAACTTCATGGCCAGTTGAGTAGTTTTTTGGCATTTTCTATAAATTATGAATATAGAATTATTTTTGATTTTGCAGATAAAAAGAAAAACGTGGTTAGATTTTATTTTACCGGCAGACACGACCTTTATTAATAAATTAATAAAGTTTTAAGTTCAAATTATCAGTTAATCCATTTAGAAGTTCTAACATCCCTTTATGTCGGCGGGCAAGCGTTCCACTGGGGGAGCCACATGTTCTTGTAAAACCGACCCGTTTACGTTAGAAAGCGAGGGAAATCCTCGCTTTTTGGGTTGATGTTGTCAAGTAATGTTAATTCAACAGGTAATTGAATTTTTTGTTTTATGTGCTAAAATAGAATAAAAGTTTGTCTGGCGTGTATTCACCCGTCCAAAATTTTTATGAGAATTAAAAATAAAAAAAACACAAAAATACTTTTAATTCTATCGGCAATACTTATTGCTTTAATTTTTATTATAGGCACAAGTAAATTTGCTTTGAAAGACCATGTTAAACAGGACATTAAAGAGAAAAAACAGATTATTGAAGTTGATGAATATATTAAGGCAAGAGAAAATATGGTGGAAAACCAGCTAAGAAACAGAAACATAACTGATAAAAAAGTTTTGGATGTTATGAATAGGGCAGTGAGACACAGATTTGTTCCTTTGGAATTGCAAAATAGGGCTTATGATGACAATCCTCTGCCTATTGGTTATGGGCAGACAATTTCACAGCCCTATATTGTTGCTTTAATGACCCAATCTTTGCAAGCAAATGAGGATGATAAGGTTTTGGAGATAGGAACTGGTTCTGGTTATCAGGCAGCAGTTTTAGCTGATCTTGTAAAACAGGTCTATACCATAGAAATAGTCGGGGAACTAGCGGATTCGGCTGAAGACAGATTAAATAGAATGGGTTATAAAAATGTAAAAGTGAAAAATGCCGATGGCTATTTTGGCTGGGAAGAGAATGCTCCTTTTGACGCAATAATTGTTACCGCTGCCGCAAATCACGTCCCGCCGCCATTGCTCCAGCAGTTAAAACATAATGGAAAATTAATAATTCCGTTAGGATCTACCTTAACATTCCAGACATTAATCTTAATAACAAAAACAGAAGATGAACCAGAAACAGAATTTATAACCGGGGTCAGGTTTGTGCCCTTAACCGGAGAGGCGCAGAAAAGGTAATGGAAGTTTTTGGATTATTGTTTGATGAACAAAGCGCCGATTAAATAAACCATACCCGCCAGTACAAAAACAAAACTATATCCAAAAAACAACGCAAATATTATCGCCAGTATGGGGCTTAAGACAGAGGCAGAGCCATTAACCGCCCAGGCCAGTGGTATTAATTCCTTTTTTATCGCTTTTATTCCTAATGGAAATGGAAATCCCATAAAAAAGCCCAAAGGCGCGGTCAGTATTATGCTTAGTATTATTTTTGAAATTAAGTTTAATGAAATAAAAAGATCAATAGCAAAATTCAGTAAAAATACATAGAAAATAATAAAAATAAAGATTATAAAAACAATATTCTTTATTTTTTTTGTCCCAAGCTTTTCTGAATACAGGGCTCCTAGGCTTGAGAATAAAAGCATTGAAAATATTATTACTGATGAGGAGAAAACAATGTGTCCTAGAAATAAAACAAATCTTTGGATTAAGACAATTTCTATAAATAGATAACTTAGGCCAATGGCAAAGAAATAAAATAAAGATTTCTTTTTAAATTTTTTACTTGTTCTGTTAAAGAGTTTAATGGGCAGCAGTATGAATATTAAGGCTGAAATCAAGGCCTGTACCAGTATAAAAAATAATAAAAATCCGGGATCAAAAAAAGGATTCCATTTGTCTACTATTTTGTGCAGCTCATTAACTTTTGAGATTTTGAAAAAATTAGAATAAAATGGCCGATCATCTGTTGTCGCTCTAACGTCAAAAATATAATTTTTGTAAAACTCATTTTTGTTTTCCAGTAGATTTTTTACAGAATTATAATAAAAAGGTTTTTTAAATTTAAGATTCTTGTTCGGAACAAAACCTGTCGGCAGGTAAATAATGTCAAATTTATTTTCTTCAGTAAAATCCTTTATTTTTTCAATAGTATTTTGATCCAAATCCTTTTTTGATAAAAGTAACGTAACCGTAGTCCAGGTCCTAAAAAGCGCAGTTTTTTTTGCCTCTTTATCAATTTCTAAGGACAAAGAAAACAATCTTAAACTTTTTCTTGGTGGAAAAACTAGCCAATCCGTTATTATTAAAAATCCATCATCATTTAAATCATCATAGTAGTCCTCAAATGCTTGTTTCGTTAGTAAGTAATTTTCATTTAAACCTGAAATTCCGCTGGTACTCAAAACATTGCCGGCTAAAGAAACAACAATAATATCAAATTTTTCTTTATTATGCTTAGTAAAGCTTCTGCCCTGTCCAAAAATTATGTCTGCCCGGTTGTAAATATTTCCTGAATAGTCTGAGTATTCATTTTTTAATAAATCAATAACAACCGGATTTGTTTCCAAAGCCGTTACAATGGCCTTGTTTTTTAGTGCCGCTAAGACGTCCAAACCAGCGCCAGAATTTATTATCAATGTTTTTTTGTTTTGGCTTAAAAAATATGGAATGGCCGAAGGCAGGTTATTAATAAAATCAAGATTTTCGTGTTTTGTGATTGCGTTCATATTGCCGGCGTCAATGGTGATGCCAATCTGCTCTGGTAAATTTCCTTTAAAAGCAGGACTTAGACCAGGCGCATATCTTATAAAAGAACTCTTAATAATATCAACTCTTGAAAATGAATTATATTCTGTGTTTATTAATTTAGATCCTGGAACATTTAACGCCTGATTTAATTCTTTGTATTTTGAAATATTTATTTCTAATGGAGTGAAAAATAATAACAAATTTATAAGAATTAAAAAAAGTAAAAAGATTATTTTTTTCTTTTTTTTATCAACAAAAAATAGCGCGGAAATAAAGCCAATTAAGGAAATTATGAATATGGTTTTTATGTTAAAGTACGACATGAAAAACAGCGAAGCTAATGTGCCAAAAGCCGAACCAGACATATTGTAGAAATAAATTTTCCCGGCTCTTTTTTGAAATTTTAAAAAAGAATGGGCAATTATAATTCCGAAAAAGAAGAACGGCAGGCCAAGAAAAATATAGTAAATCAGCAAAATAAATATATGTTTAAAATCCAAAACTGCTTTAAAAGGATCAAAAATTAAATTATTTGTTATAAAAAAACCAATTAACACAGATAAAGAGAACAATATCGATGAAATAAACAGCGGATTATTTAATTTTTTAATTGTTAGAAAAGTTCCAGAGGCGGCCAGACCAAATAAAGCGATGCTAACAATCATAAATGCAAAATGATACCACTGGGATATTGAAAAAAACCTAATCAGGCTTATTTCCAATGATAAGGCGGCTAATGATATTAAGAATATGCCGTAAAATGTTTTGTTGGATTTCATTTAAATACCTTTTATTAAAAAATTAGGCAGGTCCATTTTAATTATAGACTTTTTGCAAGATAACATCAATTATCATTTTAAAACCCGTCCTCTTGTCATCTAACTATATTAAGTTCTAACATCCCTCCATGTCGGCGGGCAGGCATTCCACCTGGGGAGTTTTTGACTAAAAAGCGAAGTTAAACCTCGCTTTTTTAGTTAATTAGGTTATCCACAGTTTTATAATTGACGTTATTATTATCCATGTTAATATATGTAATATAAATTATTACAGATTATTACAATTAATACATAATTATATGCGTAACATTGTTAACATCTCTTTACCTGAAAAAATGGTAAAGGTAATAAAAAAAGAGGTTAAAGCAGAAGGATATGCTTCTGTTAGCGAATTTTTTCGTTATCTTATTCGTGAATGGAATACTAATAAGTTAGCAGAAGAACTAAAGAAAGATCGTTTAAAGTTTGAGGCCGGCAAAGGAAAAGTGTTAAAATCTTTGAAGGATTTACGATAAATTGATTCATGAAAATATTGTATTTGCCTAAATTTGCAAAGCAGTACAAAAAGCTGCCAATAAAAGTGAAAGATTTGGCTGAGGAGAAAGAAAAAGTTTTTCGCAAAAATCCATCGGATTCAAGGTTAAAAACGCATAAACTTCATGGCAAGTTGAGTAGTTTTCTGGTATTTTCTATAAATTATGAATATAGAATTATTTTTGATTTTGTAGATAAAAAGAAAAATGTGGTTAGATTTTATTCTATCGGCAAACACGACATTTATTAATAGATTAATAAAGTTTTAAGTTCAAATTATCAGTTAATCCACTTAAAAGCTCGAAAAGCGTCCCACCAAGGGAGTTTTTGACTAAAAAGCGAAGTTAATCCTCGCTTTTTGGGTTAAGGAAACACAAAAACCCGCTATAATTAAAGCAGGCTTAGAAATAACCCATGAAGAGTAACCCTCATTTTATTTTCGTAGATATGGAAAAGTTGAAGGGGTGAAAAATTTTTCACCCCTTCTTCATTGCTCTTTTATAATTCAGAAAATCCATGACAAGCAAAGGACAGACGTACAAGATTAAACCAATTAAGACAATGGAGACGAGAGCAAGCAACATACCTTGTAAGACATTGTAACCGATAAATAGAGCGGCAAAAATACCAAGAAAAATTACGGCAACAATGATTCCTGCTACTCGTCCATTTGCTATTTTAAATAGAGCGTTTTTCACTTTTTGTTTCCTCCATTTTGTTATTTTTATAATAACAAAAATTTTTGTTTTTGTCAAGTTTTTAAATTTTTAAAAGTAGAGCTTTTTTTATTATTAAAATTTGGCAAAGAAATAGCCCTTTTATCAATATTTTAAAATTCTGAAATTTTGTTATACTTAAAGCATGATTAATAAAAATAAAAAAAGAAAAGAACTATTATCATGGAGTTTAATTAACTCTTTAGGAGTTTTAGTTTATGTTTTTGTTATTTCTCAACTTCTTTTTTCCGGAGAAAAAATTTTCGGCAAGATGAAAACCATATGGGCCCCCTTTACTTTTTTATTGTTATTTGTTGTTTCTGCCGCTATTGTTGGTCTTTTAATTTTTGGAAGAGTAGCCCATCTTTATTTAAATGACCATAAGAAAGAGGCGATTAAATTATTATTCTGCACTATTGGCTGGTTGTTTTTAGCAACCATAATCATCTTATTAGTTTTAATTTTAATATATTAATATGCCGGCTGAAAAAGTAAGCATAGATAATGCTAAAAAAAAGAAACTTTTCTATTTTGTTGCCAATGCAGTGGTTTTTCGTGAAAGTGATAAACGCTGCCTTATTTTAAAAAGAGATAAAAGAGAAAAGGTTCATCCTGGTAAGTATGCTGTTCCTGGTGGAAAGCTGGAATGGAAAGATCTAGATATTAATAATCCAACAAGATTAAATGGTAAAGTGCTTGATTATGAAAATGCCGTAATTGAACTCTTAAAAAGAGAAACCTTAGAAGAGGCAGGGGTAGAAATTCATGACCAACTATTTTATATCAACAGCGTTGTTTTTATAAGACCAGACGAAACACCAGTTGTATTGATAAAGTTTGCTGTTAAATATAAAAGTGGGGAAGTGAAACCAGAAAAAGGCGCTTTCACTGATTATGCCTGGGTTAATGAAGAAGAAGTTAAGAATTTAGACTGTATTAAAGGAATTAAAGAGGAAGTGAAACAGACCATAAAATTATTACAGAATCCTCTAAAATAAATTTAGAGATTTAATAAAAATTAGGCTCTGTTAAGCCTAATTTTAATATTGACAAATCAAGAAATTTGTGCTATACTTGGTCTACAATTGATTCTGCTCATTAAATAAACAGGAAAGGAAGTATTCCATGAAGAGACAACTTAGAATCTTTGTCCCAGCAGGAGTACGGACACAAAACAGTATTCCTGAATATATCAGTCGCCAAAAATGGTTTAAAAATGCAGTAACTAAGTCTACTGGATATGAAATCAGTTTTGGCTTTGAGCTTAAAGGACTACCAGGTCTTTTCTCAAAGAGCTTTAACCCAAAATCATTAAATGGTTTGCCATATAGCATCCATTTCCCAAATGAATGTTTGACCAAGCTCTATCATAGTGAAAGAGAAGGAGAACAGGGTTTTGTAAATGAATTCTGGCAATGGATTGATACGGTTTCTCAGTGGGATCCAGCACCAGAATGTTTGGTTTTTCACGGGGCTAACATTGTGAAACAAAAGGCCCTTATAAACGAACGTAGATTTTATTGCCGAATTGAACCAGAAGAATGGCTTGCCGGAGCGAGATGGCATATAAAAGTGCTTTCACAGATGCGACAGGCAGATGTTTACCCAAGACTAGAAACAGTGTATTTGAACAATTTCTGTTGGATACCTGAACACAATGCGTGGCTTCCAATTACTCGCTTATCTCACCGTTCAGGAATTTATCTGGATTTGTTCAATATCATGAAAGAGGCAGACGTTGACTGTGTGGTGGACTTTGATCATTTACTAGGTACGGTTCAGGCATTAAATCAAGAATGCATAGAAATTGAAGAAATTGAAAATTTAGAGTTTGCTCAACCAAACCCTGAGTTTGAAAAGTTCTTTGGTTTTTCTGCTGAGAATGGAAAAGTTCCGCGCACAATTCAACAAAGAGCCAGTTTTAATGAAATGGCTTCCAAGTTGAACACATCTTATTATCATTTGCACGGAAATAACCCATGGCAGGTAATCGTTCTTGATCCAAGAGACACAGACACGGATTATCATCGAGAGCTTCGAGTTATTCTCAAGAATGATACTTATGCGTGGAAATTGGCCAAACATCGTCGTTGTGGTTCTCATGCTCCGATTAAGCTCACTCCTTTGTTTCAAAATATGTTACAACATGTTTTGAAGATTGGTGACGGACTTGATAAGCCGCTTACCCTGGCTCTTGAGACATCAAATTCCGGCGAAATAGCGCCAGATCCGTTCTACTACTCAAGACCAGACGCCTTGGAATACTCGTTTTACAACCTGATTCAGATTCTTTCTGATTTTAATCAATAAAAATCCGGAATAATCTGTTAATTTTTAAACAGGCCCCCCACAACAATGGGGGGCTTTAACCTAGATTAATAAAGTAGGTATAATGTTCATCGATAGTAATAAAAAAACTGCCGAAAATGGCAGTCTTTTTATTTAGTTCTATTGAAAGTGAATTAAACTTTTTTCACTTTGACTGCAGCTTGACCCTTGGGGGTGTCAGTTACTTCAAAACTGACAGCATCACCTTCTCTAAGGTCGCTGAAGTTAACATCAGCCAATTCATTGGCATGAAAAAATAAATCTTTTTCACTACCTTCTTGGCTAATGAAACCAAAGTTTTTATCAGTTAATTTCTTGATTGTGCCTTGCATAAATGTAGAAATTAAGTTAATTAACACGTAGTAATAAGCAGAAACTCGACATAATCTCTACATTTACTCGCTTGTGTTGATTTTTAATCAACTTGAAAAATAATCAACATAATAAATATAGCATAATGTATAATATTTGTCAAGCAGAGAAAGGGATTTTTAAATATTCAAATAACATATCAATTTTTTCAAAATATGATATAATTATATTATTAACTAAGTTTATTAATGAAAAAAATGACAAAAAAGTTTCCCTATCAAATTCATATAGTCCTTGGAATTATCTGGATTCTCATTGGAATATTTTTGCATTCAGGAATTGAGCTAATTATTTGGCTGGGCGGGGGATTGGTAATGATTGTAATAGGATTGCTTAATAGGAAGAATTAAGTAATTATTAGAATTAAATAATGAAAAAATTTTTAATACCAGCGACATTTTGGGTATTAATAGGAGTTTTTTTAGTGATATTGGGTGAGTTTTTTATTCCTGCGGTTAGAGACTTCTTCAGAGGTTCTATCCTTTTTTTATTACCAATCGCCATTTTCTTTTTATTAGGTATAGTATTAATAGTTTTAGCCATGAAAGGAGAGCCAAGGGAAATGCTGAGAAAGTTTTTAATATTAACAGGCCTTTCTTCGTCAGGTTTTTTTGTCAGCATACTTTTACATAATTTTATTTATGGCCTGTTCATTTATTTATTTGGTTCAGATTTTTGGCAAAGGATTGGTTTAGGAGATGAGCCGGTTTTTTTCTTTTTAGCGATTATTGTCTGCCCTATAGGGTTTTTAATTGGAATGGTTGGTAGTATAGTGATGTTTGTTAAGAAAAAAAATAGTTTTTAATAACTTTTGTTTTAATAAAAATTTTTTAAAGAAAAGCCCCGTCCTTTTTATCCTATAAAATAGGATAATTTACAGAACAGGGCACGGCGATTAATAATTTAATTGCCTTTGGCTAATTGATGATATTATATTTTATCATCAGCCAAAGAACAACAACAATCACTGACATGACAACCGCCGTAAATTTCATGCCAGCGTTTCTTTTTCCTCGTTTCAAGGCCATGATAGCACCTCCTTTTCCACGTTGAGAAAAATGTTTTCTAGTATCATATTATAATAATTTTTTGTTTTTGTCAAGTTTTATCTTTACGTAAATAATTTATTAAAAAAAGTTTACAAAAGGTAAGAGCCTTGCTTTGTTGACTAATTGATTTAGTAACACAAGGCTCTTTTTTATCCGAAACACTTATAAGTGTCATCGCGTTCTTCTCCTTTTAATATAGGTTAGTAGACGCTTTTCAAGCTCTTCTGTGCTAACTGGCGAGATTTTCGTAATCCGACCGAGTTGAAGTGTTAATTCATCGTTTTCACTTAACGGAATGAATTGACGACTTTGATTGGGATCCACTAGTTTGCGCCAGGGAGAAAGGTTTAATTCGTCATTTGCTTTTACCTCAGCTTCGTGTCTGCCATTATTGACAAGGGTGTAGATTACAGCACCATTCTTTATTATAACGTTTAACAAGAGTCCACTGTAGTTATCTTTGGTTTTCGCACCATTATCGTGGTGAGTAATCTCGATTCGTTGGATTCCGGCGCCGAGTTTATTGATTTTTTCCATAAGTTGCGCAAGAGCTTGTTCATCAGGAGAAGATTTATTTCGGACACTTTTGGGTTGCTTACCCATTTTTCTCACCCCCTTCCTATTTTAGTTGTGAGCTATTTTAAATATAATCTTTGATGTATTTTTTGTCAACCAGGGCGGGGGATAACCCTAAAGCAGATATTCTTGACAAGAAGGATTTATTTGTTAACCTCTTAAACATGTGGTCATATATTTTACTCGGCATTATCCAGGGAATATTTGAATGGTTGCCCATTTCTAGTGAAGGAGTAACTGCTTTAACAACTCATTTTTTAATTAAGACATTTAACCCTGTTGATTTAGCCTTGTTTTTACACCTGGGTACTTTTTTTGCCGTGTTAATCTATTTTAGAAAAGACTGGAAAGAAATTTTAACATTTAAAAATCCTAAATTACTCCGCTTTTTAACTATAGCAACAGCTGTTTCTTTAATTGTTAGTTATCCTCTTTATAAATTAATCAGGAGCATGGTTTTGGGCAATGGCCTTTTATTGGTCATGGGCATTGGTTTATTGATCACCGCTTATTTCCACAAAAAAAATATAAGTTTTAAAATAAATCTTAAATATTTAGCTGTTATGACTGGATTTTTACAAGGCCTGGCTGTTATTCCTGGTTTATCTCGTTCAGGGGCAACTATTTTTGGTTTGTCTTTAAGTGGAATAAAGCCAGACAAGATTTTAAAGCTTTCTTATCTAATGTCTGCTCCAGTAGTATTAGCTTCAACTGGCTATTTGATTTTACAAGATTCTACTTTGGTTTTTAAGGCTTGGCCAGCTTTGGTTTCTAGTTTTTTAATAGGTATTTTAACCTTGCATTTTTTAATTAATTGGGCTAAAAAAATAGATTTTTTTAAATTTGCTTTAATTTTTAGTATCATTTGTTTTTTAGGGGCAATAATCGGCTTTGTTTTTTAGATATTGACAAAAGCATAAAAATCTGTTATAATAATCAACAGATAATCTAAGGAGGAATTTTCAAATGCGGAAACCTTACAGTAAGAGAAGAAAGATGTGGAATCGGATAATTGCGGGGCCGATACTTATCCTGGTCGGAGGTTGGTTGGTGTTTATGACCAGTTTTCCTGGTCAATATCCAGGAATAATAGATATTCCAATACTCACCTCTCCAATTTGGCTCATCGGGCTTGGGCTCGGGACAGCTGGGCTACATATGTTAGCCCTACCTCTGTTTAAAAGAGGTATATTTTGAAAAAAAGTCGTTTGGAAACGAATTAAGCGCCAGGCATTATGTCTGGCGCGATTCATTTGACATAAATTAATACCTTGTTATACTTTATCAACTTATTCTATAAATACATCTAGCTTAAGGAGGACAAAGAAAAGATGAAACCGGTTGTCATTAGACAGGGAAGAGTAATAATAAGATTCCCCATTGAGAAACTACCCACGATTAACAAAGAAGTGAATGGGATTGCGGCTGATCAGTTGATGAAGCGATTGCGGAGGATGCTAAGGAAAAATCCATCAATAGTGGCGTTGGAAGAATTTGCCATGATTTTTCAGGACAAATTCCCACACAAACGGGATGAATATGCTGAGATCCTGGATCAGGCAATGAAGAATCGCTAACATTGATCATAATCTTTTCATTAAAATGGCCGGCAAATGCCGGCCATTTCTTTTAATTTAAGAATAAAAGTGTAACAAAGACATAGGTTGATTCGTCTAAGTTAGTAGAAGCAAATAACCTGAATAAATTTAAAAATGGAAAACGAGAAACAACAATTTAAAAACTGTTTATGGCCTGACAACAGCCAAAACATGGCTCCTGACACTGATCATGGCGATGTTTGTTTTGCTATTGCCCAAGATCTAGCCCAGGTAGTTATTGTTGTAGAAAGCAATTATTATGATTTATTAGATGATGACTAATAATTTGATTATATTCTTAAACAAAGCTCCTGGGCTAAACCCCAGGAGCTTTGTTTAATACTCATTAAAACTTAATACATAACTTAACAAACAAAGGAGGTTTATCATGGCTAAAAGAATAATTACAACTTATTTATTAGTCAGTTTAATCGCAACCTTGTTAATTGCCCTGCATGCCGCAGTTTATGTCACTTATCTATTAGAAAGTGGTTTAAGCTTGCTTGAGGTCAGCCTGGTTAATCTGTTCTTTATGGTCTCAGTCTTTTTGTTTGAGGTTCCGACTGGAGCAATAGCTGATCTCTGTGGCAGAAAATTCTCTTTTGTTCTTTCGAGCGTGATCAATGGAATCGGGTTTTTTGTCTACAGCTTAGCCAATAGTTTCTCTGGCTTTATTGCTGCAGAAATAATCATTGCTCTGGGCATGACCCTTACTTCAGGGGCTTTAACAGCATGGTTAGTTGATTCCTTGCACTTTGTAAGTTGGGATGGTCAGCTGATTAAGATCTTTCATTTAGAAGGAAGAGTGATTAATCTGGCAAAGTTAGCGGGTGGTTTGATCGGGGCCTACTTAGGCGTCAAAGACTTGTCCGTTCCCTTTGCTGTGGCCGGACTAGGTTACTGGTTATTAGCCATGCTTTCTTACGGAATAATGCAAGAGGATTACTTTCAAAAGAAAAGTAGACAAGGAAAACAAGTGGTTCAAGACATTAGACAGATTGCTCAAGATAGTATTGTTTACGGCTTTCAGGACAACATGATTTTCCTAATCGTTGCGGTGACAATACTCTTTACCCTAGGGTTTCAATCTCTTAATATGTTTTGGCAACCCAAATATGGCCCATCATTACTTGGTACTCAGCAGTTTGGATTTATTTGGGCCGGAATTGTTGTCTTTACAGCAATTGGTAATGAAACGGTTAGATATTTCTGGAGGCATTATCCAGTGGTTAAGAGAGCCTATGTGGTTATTGGTTTAAGCCTAGGAATAACCATGGTCTTGGCCGGAGCCATTCCCGTTTTCACCCTCTCCTTAATCTGGTTTTATGCCCATGAAATAGTAAGGGGTATTTACCAACCATATACTAATGCTGTTTTACAGGAAAATGTTCCTTCTGATAAGAGGGCAACAGTAGAATCCTTTGTTTCAATGATGAGAACAGGTGCCGCTGCCCTAGGTCTTGTTTTGGGTGGCTGGGCAGCTGAAAGCCTAAGCATTGAAATAGCTTGGATTTTGTCAGGAACAGTGATTATAGTTTTCCTGCCATTAGTAATGCTTTTGAATGGAAACAAGGTTAAAAAATCCGCTCATTAATACTGGGCGGATTTTTAATTGCTTTAATTAATATGTTTGATATAATATATAGAACTTAATAAAATAAAATAAAAATTATGAAACAAACAATTAAAAATCTAACCAAAGCATTTATTGGTGAATCACAAGCCAGAAATCGTTATACTTTTTACGCTAAAATAGCTAAAAAAGAAGGGTTTGAGCAAATTAGAGAAGTTTTTCTTTTAACCGCAGAACAGGAAAAAGAACATGCCAAAAGATTATTTGAACATATTCAAGAATTAAAAGAAAAATCAGAAGAAAAATTAGATGAAATCCAGGTCCAAGCCAGCACCCCGACTGTTTATGGAAGTACAGCAGAAAATTTAAAAACAGCCGCGGCTGGAGAAAATTATGAATATACTCAAATGTATCCAGAATTTGCCGAGATGGCTGACAAAGAAGGCTTACCAGAAATTGCCAAGAGATTAAGGGCGATTGCTGTGGCTGAAAAACACCATGAAGAAAGATATAAAAAACTTTTAAAAGAAGTAGAAGCAGGAACTGTCTTTAAAAAAGATAAAGAAGTTTGGTGGGTCTGCCGAGAATGTGGTTATGTTTATTTTGGCAAGGAAGCACCAAAAGAATGTCCCTCTTGTGATCATGATCAAAGCTTTTATCAAATTAAATGTGAAGAATATTAAAACAGATTATGAAAATAGCATTTTTTGAAATTAAGGGCTGGGAAAAACCCTATCTAAAAAAAGAACTTAAAAATCACACCCTTGAGTTTTATCAAGAGCCCTTAAGTTCAGCTAATGTTGATAAAATCAGAGATTTTGAAATAGTCTCTGTTTTTATTTACTCTAAAATGGATGAAAAGGTTTTGAAGAAATTACCACAACTAAAATTAATTACTACTCGTTCAACCGGCTTTGGCCACATTGATTTAAAGGTTTGCCAGAAGAAGAAGATTACTGTTTGTAGTGTTCCCTTTTACGGAGAAAACACAGTAGCCGAACATACCTTTGCTTTGATTTTGTCATTGTCCAGAAATATTCATAAATCATATGTTCGAACCTTAAGAAATGATTTTTCCATTGAAGGCTTAAAGGGCTTTGATTTAAAGGGAAAAACATTAGGGGTAATTGGCACTGGCCACATTGGCGCCTGCGTAATTAAAATGGCCAAGGGGTTTGATATGAATGTTTTGGCTTTTGATGTTATAGAGAATAAGGAGTTAGCTAAAGAATTAGATTTTCAATATGTTGCCTTTGATCAGGTCTTAAAAAATTCAGATATTATTACCTTGCATATCCCATATAATAAGAAGACTCATCATTTGATTAACAAACAAACAATTAAAAAAATTAAAAAAGGAGCCGTTTTAATTAATACAGCCCGAGGAGGAGTTGCTGACACAGAAGCCTTAATCTGGGCATTAGACCAGGGCATTTTATCAGGGCTGGGACTAGATGTTTTAGAGGGCGAGAAATTAATCAAAGAAGAAAAACAACTCTTATATGATAAAAAGAATTTAGAAGTCTTGGCTGAGCTGGTAAAGGGCCATATTCTTTTAAGTAAAGATAACGTTGTTTTTACCCCTCATATTGCTTTTTATAGTCAAGAAGCGCTGATTAGAATCATTGAAACAACCATAGAAAATATTAAACAATATTTATTAAACAAACCAGAAAATATAGTTATTAAAAAATGAAATTGCAAAGAGCAGGCAAAAAGACCTGGTTATCTCATTCTGGTCTTGATATTTTGTATCGATGTCCACGCTGTTTTTGGTTACAATATCGTTTAGGAATTAGACAGCCCCAGGGCATTTTTTCTCGTTTACCCTCAAGGTTTGATAAAATTCTTAAAAACTATTTTAACTCTTATCGTCAGAAAAATGAACTTCCTCCTTTTCTGCAGGGAAAATTAAAAGGAAAATTAGAAAATCCATTTCAAGAAGTATATTTTTATCATGTTAATCAAAAATATGGTTTTTATGGCAAGCTTGATGAATGTTTAATTACTCCGGAGGGGAAACATATAATCATTGATTATAAAACAGCTAGCTCTGATCCAAGACCAAGAAAAGAAGTTTTTCCTTCTTATCAACGGCAAATGAATGAATATGCTTTTTTGTTGGAAGAGAACAGAAAACCAACTGAGAAAACAGCCTGTTTGATTTATCTTTATCCAGATGAAATTAAAGATTTAGCCAAAGGTGTTCCATTGGTCATTCATTTTCAAGAAGTTAAAACAGATTCTAAAGAAGTCTTGCCCCGCTTGGCTGAAGCGATTAATATTTTAGAAGCTGAAATGCCTGAGCCGGCTGATGATTGTTCTTTTTGTCAATGGCATAATGAAATAAAAGAATTGACAGCCAAGCAAAGTGATTTATTATAAGAACCTGCTTCGCAGAACCTTGAAATTAAATATTTATCGTATGAAAATCAAGGTAATTTAATTATAGAAATATATGGAGCCTGATTTTAAAAAAAATAAACTAAAAAAAGGTTTAGGCTTAAATGTAAAATTAGCTCTCATCTTTCTATTTTTTGTTTTATGTCCAATTCTTCTTAACTTTTTTTCTGTTTCCAGAACCATTGAAGAATTAAAAAAAGAAGCAATCACTTATTTAGAAAGCCTTTCTCATGATGAAGCAGAAAAGATTGATTTGGTTTTATCAAAAGTTGGTTCCAGTAGTAAAAATTTGGCTGATTATGCGACTGAAGTCTATAATAATCCTTTGCTTTTTTATCACCCTGATTATTGGTCAATTGAGAATTTGTTTCAGGGTTCAGAAGGACAATATGGCAATGGAGCAAACGAAACTAGCTCAGTCATTGTTTTTAATTGGTATGAATTAAATGATTTAACCAAACGTGATTTAGAGCTCTCAGCTGCTTTAGATTTTGTTTTTCCTTCAATTAAAAAAGAGAATTCTAATATTGATAATCTATATATCATTGGCGGGAACTATGGCTGGTATCGTCTTTATCCTAATTCAGATCCTAAGCCCAATCAAAAAGGAAGCTTTGCCATGGATGTCTTACCGGCTGATTTAAACAAAGAAGGGGTTGATCCGGTTTTCTGGGATAATTTAAATGAAATTCATAACTCTGGCAGGTTAACTCAATGGAGCCCGCCTTATGTTGATGTTACCGGCCATGGTTTAATGGTTTCAGCTCTTTCTCCGGTTTATAGAGATAATAAGATGGAGGCCATTACCGGCATTGATATGACCCTGGAAGACATCACCACCCGTATCTTAGATATTAAATTATGGGAGACGGGGTATGCTTTTATGATTGATTCTGAGGGCAGACCAATCAGCTTACCAGTCAGGGCTCGGGCTGATTTAGAATGGGAAAAAGAATCATTAGAATTAGCAGAAATTAGAGAACATAATTTAAATGATGTTTCTAATCCTCAGCTAAGGGAAATAATTAAATTAATAGGAGCGGGCAAAGAAGGACTGGAAAAGATTGAGCTGGGAGGAAAAACAAAATATATTGCTTATGCTCCAATTAAAAATACAGCTTGGGGGCTGGGCTTAGTGGTTCCGGTTGAAGAAATCGTGGCCAGTGCTTTGGCTACTCGAAACTTTATCTTTATTGTTCTTGGTATTATTACTTTAATTTTAATTGTTCTGATTTTCTTTAGTGCACGCTTGGTGACCGCTCCGATTAAGGAGTTAACCAAAGGTGCTCTTGAAATCAGTAAAGGTAACCTGGATTATCAAATTAGAATTAAAACCAAAGATGAAATTCAAGAATTGGCCCAAGGTTTTAATGAAATGGCCCGACGCTTAAAAGTATATTATGCTACTTTGGAACAAAAGGTTAAAGACCGGACTAATGAATTAGCCTTGGCCAAGAATAAGATTGAACAGGAGAAGAACAGAATTGAAGCGATTTTAATTAGTATAGCTGATGGCGTTTTTGTGGTTGATGCCCAAGGTAGATTAGCTCTTTTAAATCCAGCCGTGGAGAGAATCGCTGGTTTTGAAGAAAAAGACTGTCTGGGTCAACCATATAATCAGGTTTTAAAATTCTTAACAGAAAAAGAAAAAAAGCAAAACATTGCTTTTATGCAGCATGCTTTACAAACAGGGGAGTTAAGTAAAATGACCAACCACACAGTTTTAATGACCAAAGATGGCAAAGAAATCCCAGTTGCTTGTTCAGCCGCGGCGATTAAAGATGAAAAAGGTATTGTTGTCGGGGCAGTCGGAGTATTCAGAGATGTTACCAAAGAAAGAGAGGTTGAAAAAATTAAATCAGAATTTGTTTCTTTAGCCTCTCATCAACTAAGAACCCCAGTGACCATTATTAAATGGGGAGCAGAAACCTTGTTAAAATCAATTGGTCATAAATTGGGGAAAAAAGACAGAGAACAAGTGGATCGAATTTATCGCGGTAGCAATCGCATGATTGAACTGGTTAACGACCTGCTCAATGTTTCTCGTTTAGAAGGGGGGAGATTAGTATTTAAAAAAGATGAAATTCAATTTGAAGAATTAATTGATAAAGTAGTAGAAGAATATAAGCCTTATTTAGAAAAGAAAAACGCTAAAGTCTCTGTGTCCAAACCAGAGAAATCAATGCCCAAGGTTAGCGTTGATTTAGAAAAGATTCGCCAGGTAGTTATTATTCTCCTTGATAACGCCATTAAATATTCTCCAGAAGGTTCAGAAATTGAAATAAAACTTGCCCAAAGAGAAAAAGAACTTTTTTATTCCAATACTGATCAAGGAGTAGGCATTCCCAAAGAACAGCAAGAGAAAATATTTTCCAGATTTTTTAGGGCTGATAATGTTAGTCAAAAACCAGGGACAGGACTTGGCCTTTATCTGGCCAAGGGATTAGTTGAAGCTCATGGCGGAAAGATTTGGTTTGAATCTGAAGAAAACAAAGGAACAACTTTTTGTTTTACTCTTCCATTTAATATTTAATAAATATTTTTTAATTAAACAATTATGGCAAAAAAAAGAATTTTAATTTGTGAAGACGAACCAGACATGAGAGGACTTTTACAAAGCATGATTGAAAGTGCTGATTATGAAGTGATTACGGCTGAAGACGGACAAAAAAGTCTTGATTTAGCCGTCAAAGAAAAACCAGATATGATTTTACTAGATTTGGTTATGCCCAAATTAAGCGGTTTTGAGGTTTTGGAAAAATTAAGATATGATCCAGTTACTCAGGAGATTCCAGTAATTATTCTTTCTAATCTTGGCCAAGAAAAAGAAGTAAACAAAGGAAAGGCCTTGGGTGCGGTTGATTATTTAATCAAAGCAGATGTTCACTTAACTGAAATATTAGACAAGATTGGCAAACACATTGAGGCCAAGCCAGAAACACAAGAGCCTATTCCTGAATCAATTACACCAATTAAACCAGGGGATTCAGATAAGGATGTTTCTGGATCAGGACCAGTTCAAGTTTAGAAATTAATTAAAAATCAACAATAAAAAAGACAGTTGAGGCTGTCTTTTTATTTTTAAACCTTGACAAAAACAAAAAAATATGATTTAATATAAATATAATTTAAACATACAATGAACCCAAAGGGGGAGCAAAATGAAAAAAGCAGAAAAACGAGAAGAAAAAAAAGTTATCTGTATTAGCTGTAAAGAAAAGGTAGTCGTAGAACTGATACCCTACGGCGGGGGACACATTGCTACCTGCCCAAAATGCGACAAACTCGCTTATAATGGTAAGTAAAATGTATACAACAAAACTTCTTAAACAAGGAGAATAGATGACGGCCTCAACGAGGCCGTCAACTCTTTAATCTTGACAAATGATTAAAAATATGTTCTAATTAATCTAGAAATCAAATCAAAAGAGAGGAGGGAAAGATGAATGGAATAGAACTTGTTTTGCTGGCCGGGATTGTATTTTGGTATCTAAGTCGGATAAGAACAAGAACTCCAAACCAGGGAAATAATAACGGAACCTTAAAATTGAAAATCTATGAGTGGTTGCTCATTGGAGCAGAACTGTTTACTGTTTTTATAATCTGGTTCCAGCTCTATGTTTACTCTGGTAAATGGCAAGCATTTGCTAAATGGCAAAACTTTGGCATTTTTCTCTTCTTTCTCGGTATATTCTTGTGCATTTTAGCGAGATACACTTTGAAAGAAAACTGGAGTACAGCTAGAGCCTTTGCTCGACCACAAAGATTGGTTGATTCAGGAATCTACGCCTATGTTAGGCATCCAATTTACCTTGGTAGCCTGTTAATGGGCTTGGGTTTTGAACTGACCATAGGGAGTTGGTTGTTTTTTGTGGTTCTGATTATTGGAACACCTTTTGTTTGGGGCTGCGCTTATAAAGAAGAGCAGTTGTTAAAAAAATGGTTGGGTCAGGACTATCAAGACTATAAGAAGAGAACCAGCTGGTTTATTCCTTGGATTTTTTAAAAAGGGACTGCTCTCCAAAGTAGTCCCTTCAACCTTATTAAAATTAAATTATCTTGAATTACCTATGTTTAATTTTAAGCTTTTGCAAATTAATTCTTGTATGTCCCGTAGAGAAACTTTGACTATATTTTTCCGAAGGAAAAATATAAATAAATTACGGGATAAAACACAGAGAATAGATAACTTTTATCAAGAAACAACTAATGCTTAAAATTTTAACATCACAATTATTTGTCAAAGTTCTTCTACGGGGTATGCAGAAAAAATTAAAAGTATTTTTAATTATTGCTATCCCTTTTTTTGTAATTGTTCATTTTTTAGGATGTTGGAAATACTATTATAGTATTAACGGTTATGACAAATTGGTTCATTTTTTAGCCGGAGCCAGTGTCGTTTTGGTCGTTTATTGGTTTTTACAATCAAAAACAATAAGAGTAAATAAACAATTAATTTCTTTAATTGTTTTATTTTTTATTAGTCTTTGCTGGGAGATTTACGAGTATTTAATCGACCATGTCATTAGTCCATATTTGATTTTAACCCCTCGACAAATGGGCCCAATCGACACCTTAACTGATGTTTTGGCTAATTTTGCTGGAGCAATTTTTATTTTAATTTGGCTGTATTTAAAAGAAAAAAAGAGGGGATAAATCTACTATTCAAAACAGATATTTGTGTTATAATTAATTTATTAATTTCAAGCTTTGCTTATAATTAAATTACCTTAATTTATATACAATTAAACTTTAATTTCAAGGTTCTGCGAGTAAAGCGAGCAGGTTCTTATAATATTATACTAGGGAAAAGAGAATTTGCCTGAAGTTTTTGCATTAATAAAAAAGATATGCCCGCCCAAATTTTTTACTATGTATATATTCTTCGCAGTTTAAAAGATGGCAAATTCTATATTGGTCTAACAAAAGATTTAAAGCGTAGATTAAAAGATCATAATAATAAAGAGTCAAGATCTACTAAACCAAGAGTGCCATTTGTTTTAATCTATTATGAAGCTTTTCTTCATTTAGAAGACGCTAAAAGACGAGAAAAATTTTTTAAGACAGGGTGGGGCAGGAATTATATCAAAAGGTCGCTTAAACATTATTTAAATAAAAAAATTTAGGCGGGTATGCAGCCAAAAGTCATTGTTATATGTAATCGAAAAGGAGGAACGGGTAAGACTAATGTTGCAATTAATTTAGCCGCTTATCTCTCTGCTTCAGGTAAAAAAATCCTGTTAATTGATTTAGATCCTCAGGCTAATGCCAGTTCTGGTTTAGGGATTGGTGACCGCTCCCAGGGAATTTACGAAGTTTTAAGCCAAAAAATTCCTTTGCATTCAAGTATTACGGCGACGCGACGAAATCTTTGGATTATTCCGGCTAATGAAAATTTAGCCGGAGCAGATATTGAATTAGTGAATATTCCAGAAAGAGAGTTTATTTTATCTAAGGTAATTAAAGATATATTAGCCGAAAAAGCAGGGGAGAATTTTGATTATATCTTTATTGACACCCCACCTTCATTAAGCTTAATTACGGTTAACAGTTTGGTGGCGGCTGACCAGGTTTTAATCCCGGTTCAGGCAGAATACTATGCCTTAGAAGGATTGGGCCAGCTTTTAGAAACAATTAAATTGATTAAAGAAAACCTGCAACCCAATTTAGGAATTTTAGGAGCGGTGATAACTATGTATGATGGCCGAGGACGTCTCTCAGCTGAAGTCTGGGAAGAATTGTATAAACATTTTCCTTATAAAATTTTTCGCACTATTATTCCCCGCAATGTTCGTTTAGCCGAAGCTCCAAGTTATGGTCAGACAATTTTAGAATACGCTCCAAAATCAAAAGGAGCTCATGCTTATAAGAGGTTAGCCAAAGAATTTTTACTTAATAATCCCTCACCCTGCAGCGATAATGCTTCGCATTTTTAAACAAGTGTATTTACTGTAAGATGAGGGGAAAATAAAAGTCAGATAGTTAAATAATTAACCGATGTGTTTATTTAAAATGCATCGCTGAAAGGTGAGGGATGCCATTAGGACGTGGTTTGGGATCATTAATTCCAACCAGAACAATAAAAAAAGCCACAGAGGAAGTTTTAGTACAAACAGGAGAGCAGGTCTTAGAAATTAGAATTAATCAGATTCAATCTAATCCAGAACAACCAAGAGAAAACTTTCCTCATTTAGAAACAGAAGAGTTGATTAATTCTATTCGAGAACATGGAATTATTCAGCCATTAATTTTGACCAAGATTGGCACTGATCAATATCAAATAATTGCTGGAGAAAGGCGTTGGCGGGCCGCTAAGGTTTTAGAACTGACAACTGTTCCCTCCCTTGTTCGCTCAATTGAAGCAAATGAAAAACTAGCTATTTCTCTTTTAGAAAATATTCAGAGAAAAGATCTTAATCCCATGGAAAGGGCAAAGGGATATCATCGTTTAATGGAAGAGTTTAATTTAACTCAGGAACAAGTAGGGCAAAAAATGGGGAAGGCTCGAGCCAGTATTGCCAATACTTTACGGCTTTTAACCTTGCCCGAGTCAATTCAAAAAGCAATTGCTCAAGAAAGAATTACCGAAGGGCATGCCAAAGCATTACTTTCAGTAGACACAGAAGAAAAACGAAAGGCTTTATTAAAAAGAATTTTAGGATTAGGGCTAACAGTAAGGGAAACAGAGAAGATAATGTCAGGGAAACGAGTAAGAAAAAATATTGAACTGGACCCAAAGTTTTTAGAAAAAGAAAAAGCTTTAACTGAGGCCTTAGGAACAAAAGTAAAAATTATTAAAAGAAATAAAAAGATTAAAGTTACAATCGAACTTTATCAAGATAAAGAATTAGATAATTTGGTTAAGAAACTATTAAATTTATGAGCGTAGAAGCTAAAAGAAAACAAAGAGAACCTTTAAATGTTTTTTTAAGAAGATTTTCTGAACAAGTAAAGCGAAGCGGAGTAATAAATCAACATAAAAAAGGTAAGTTTTATATTAAGCCGAAAAGTCAAAAATTAAAAAAAGAAAGTGCTCTCCAAAGAAAAAAAAGAGCAGAAAAAATGGCTTTTTTAAAAAAAGTCGGTCGTATTAAATAAGCCTTAAGATAAAATCCATGGCTTTATTAGAACGTATTGAAAAAGACTTTAAGCAGGCTTTACAGCAAAAACAAGCAGAAAAATTAAGCGTCTTAAGAGGCTTAAAAACTGCTTTGCATAATAAAGAGATTGAATTAAAGCCTCAGAAAAAAGAAATGACTGAAGAGATTGTTATTGAAGTTGTCCAAAAAGAAGCAAAGAAAAGGCGAGAAGCAGCGGAAATGTATAAAAAAGGGGAAAGAAAAGAATTAGCAGAGAAAGAAGAAAAAGAATTAGCTATTTTAGATCAATACTTGCCAGAACAACTTTCAGATGATAAAGTAAAAGAGCTAGTTATTAAAGCGATCCAGGCTGTAAATCCAGCTGGACCGCAGGATTTTGGCAAGGTTATGGGTAAGGTTATGGCCGAAGCCAAAGGTCAAGTACAAGGAGATAAAGTTAAAAAAATTGTTCAAGAACAATTGTCCCAACTTTAAATTCTAAACTGTAGACAATCATTTTATGAAAAATATTTTTAAAATTACATTTTTGGTGTTTACGGTTTTTTGTTTATTCTATTTTATTTTACCGGTTCAGGCTCAAACACTGGGAAATGAAGAGTTAATAAATTTTGGCGAAGCAGCCGGTTATGGAGAAGCCCCTTTGCCCCAAGTAATTGGTAACATTGTTAAAATTGGACTAAGCCTTTTAGGTTTAATCGCCGTCATCATTATGATTGCCGGTGGTTTTATTTGGATGACCTCAGGGGGGGTTGCTGACAAGGTAACCAAAGCCAAGAAAATTATTTCTAGTGGTTTAATCGGGCTTTTGATTATTGTTTTTGCTTATGCAATAGTATCTTTTATTATGGGCCGGTTAAGCGGAGTGACTGGAGAAGGCCTAGGAGGCAGTGGAGGTTGTACTCCAGGTCTTTGCTGTGGCCCGGGTTTGCGTTGCGATTCTGGTGGTAGTTGTAATATTTCTGATCCAGACTGTTCATTGCCTCCAGATGCTTTTAGAATTAGAAAAATTGAAACAACTCATGGCGGCTTAGAGCAGAATTATCATCAGGATGTTTATCTTTGTTCTGCTGTTCAGCCAATATTTAATCATTCAGTTGATGGGCTAATAATTGAGGACTTAGAAACAGCCGGGGATTTAAGAATTGAAACCGGGGCAAGCCCGGTTAGTGGTAGTTGGCAAACCAGAAATAATATTATTATTTTCAAACATCCTGACCTTTTTGATCCTAATACTTCTTATGAGGCTTATTTTCCCAAAGCAATTTCAGACACTCAGGGAGAATTTCTTCAAGTCTGTTTAGCTGCTGGCGATTGTCTTGACGCTGGCAGTTATTTTCTTTGGAATTTTATGACTGGAGAAACCCTTGACACCGTCCCACCAGAGATTGTTGCTACTTATCCAATTTTTGACCAAAGTGATCCTGATTATCCAGATCAAAATGTTTCCCGAAAACCAAGTATTGAGGCTAGTTTTTCTGAGCCAATTGATATGACCACAGTAGCTGATGAAAATAATTATCCAATTGAAACAAATATTTGGCTGGCCAGGTTAGATGGTCAAGGGGGGACGATAGTTGAAACTTTGGCTAAAGAGATTTTTGAAATTGGGGCGATTAGTAATGGATTTAGAATTTCTTTAAGAGATGAAAATTTATTACAAGCATTTACCTGGTATCGGATTCATGTTGGCAACATTGAAGATCTTTGCATGAACCAGATGGACGAACCACTTGAGTGGGAGTTCCAGACCAATGATCAAGCACCAGGAATTAGTTTTTGGCACCCAACCGGTACTTTGGTTTGTCCGGACACTGATATTAGTGTGACTTTTGGCACCCAGATGTATGGCAACTTAGTTAGGTTTGAAATTAGTGGCGGGGGTGATAATTTTGATTTTGAGATGCGACCAAGTGAATTTGACCCTCCTTATGAAGAAATAGTTATTGGTGGTGTTTTTAGAGTAGATGATCCAGGTGACCCAGTTAATAATCATTTTAGAGTTTTTACTTTTGATCCAGATGATAATTTACAAACTGAATCAGATTATCAGGTAACAGTTTTAACTGATTTAGTCATTGATCAACAAGGCACTTTACTTTCTGACTTTTGGGAATTTACAACAGCCACCATGGGAAACTGCTTTTGTTCACCTTGGATTTCACATCTAGAACCGGCTCAAGGTTCAAAAGGTGAGTGTATAACACTTCATGGCAGCTGTTTTGAGGGAACAGCTACTCAGCCAGCTCTTCCAATAAAAATAGATTTTATTCTTAATGGAACACCTACTCAAACAGCAATTGAAGGATCTGACAATAATTATTTAACTACACAAGTGCCAGATATTTATTCACAAGGGGATCGGCCAGAAGTCCAGGCGACTATTGAATATGATGGTGGAGATCAATTAACTAGTAATTTAGTTGAGTTTTATGTAGACAGTAATGAACAGGCAAATGGGCCCTGTCTTTTCTCTATTAATCCGTCAGCCGGTTATTCAAATGAAACAGAAGTTGATTTATCAGGAATAAGATTTGGCGTAGAGTCAGCAGGAAGTAAGGTGGTATTTTATAATAATAAATTAGCTGTTTATCAAACCTGGTCAGACCAACAAATTAGTAGTGCTTTAGTTCCTTTGGGATCAGAAGACGGTTTAGTATATGTTGAAAATGATCAGGGCATGAGTAATGAATTGCCTTTTGATATTTTACAACATCCGGGCGGACCAGGCCAAGCCTGCCAAGAGGCAACTTTTTGTCCTGACAACCCTCCTTATAATTGTTCGACCCCCATTTATAATTGCCTATATGAAGCAACAGACACTTGCCGATGTTGCTGCGATGTTATTACAAATTCTTGCGAGGCTCCTTTGGAATGTATGGCTAATCAAGGAAGTTGTACTGGTGATGATCGTGGTCTTTGCTGTGGGTGTGAAAGTGATGACCAATGTGGAAACGGATTAGGCTGCGGATTTTTAGATCCAAATCAATGCTGTTATGCTCAACCAACAATAACCAGTAATAGCCCAACTGGAGAGGCGGTTTGTTTAAATACAGCTATTGAGGCTAATTTCAGTCAAGACATGGACAGAAACTCTTTAAATACAAATAATATTAAATTAAAAAAATTACCTCCTTTAATTGAATCCAAGCTTGGAATAGATTATACAACCACCCAATACACTAGTTGTCTTGATCAGTCAGGTATTTATACTGGCCGTTGTGATGTTAATTGGTGGGATTATAGTTTTAATGTTAGCGCAGATGGTGATTATCAGATCTATGTAGAAACGTCTAATTATTCAGCAGATGTTAAAGATTTTGGCGAAGACGGAGTTTGTTCTGAACCAGGTGTTCAACATCACGTTAAAGTGTTTGTTGACAATGTTGAAAAGGGTGATTTTTGCGCTGACGCAACATTAGGTCACCAGATTTCAAATGTTTCATTGGGTAATATTACTGCAGGGACGCACACGATTAGATTAGAGTGGGACAATGATTGGTCTGAGTCGCCCCATGATTCTAATATTAGAATTTATCAGGTTGATTTAAGGCAGGAATCATCTGAACAAGACGTAAGTTATAATTTAATTATTAATGAAGACAATGATCAGGTTAATTTATTACCAATAGATTGTGATTTAGATCCATACACAGGTTACAAGGTAGAATTAATTGGGGGGCTTGATGGACAAGGTATTCGCGATAGCCTGGGCGTTTCCATGGATGATTATACTTGGCAATTTGCAACTGGACCTGAAGATAATATATGCGAAATTAGTGAAATTATTGTTAGTCCAGACAGTGCTATTGTTGAATCTTTTGAAGACAGTGTTATTTATACAGCCCAGGGATATAATTTTAATAATAACCCGATTTGTGTGGCAGAATTTTTCTGGCAATCAGATGACATTAATATCGCTGTGGTTAGTCCTAGCCAAGCATTAGAAACTACGGTTTCTCCTGTGGAAGGAGAAGGGGAGCAGACCACTGATATTTCTGCAACAATATCGGGGTATTCTGGTTCAGGAGAATTTACTAGTGTGCTTTCCCCCCCAGTTTTGCCGCCGGAAGATCCAGAAACTTTTGATCTTCCCCAGGTTTTTGAAGACAGTACTTGCTTAAACAATATCCAGACCCCTTCCCCGCGTCATTTATCTTCGCAAGCCTGCCGCAATGCATTGATTTCAGCTCGTTTTAACATGGAAGTAGATAATTTATCAAACACTAATATCATTGTTGAGAAATGTAATCTAGGCAATGAAATGTTTGATTCAGCATCATGCACCACTGATGTTAGCGGAACAATTGTGGAAACAGACAAGTCATTTGTTAACCCCCAACACAATGCAGTTCATTTATATCCAGACATAACAACAGCCAATCGATTTTGTTTTGAACACGGTTATACTAGTTTTAAAGCGACTTATTCTACAGTTGGTCCAATTGATGACTATATGAGGTATGTAGACGGAGAATGGGTTGAAGAAAGTTCAGCAGAAAGAATTGATACACTACTCTGTAGTAAAGGATTTATTTATACACCTGGTGTTCTGTTGGATCAAAATTATTGGTATCAAGTTACTCTTAAAAGTGGGGAAACAGGGATTGTAGATTCGGTTGATAATTATCAGTTAGACGGAAACAAGGACGGAATTGAAGACGACTCGCCCAATGACGACTATACTTGGTATTTTAAAACAAAAGACCAGGCAGAGGTTTGTTCTGCTCAAGCAATAGAAATATTTGAACAAGATCCGGTTGGGATAATTATTGAATCAGGAACTAAAGATTATTCTGCTTTGCCAATTGGTCCAGATTGTCAGATTTTAAGACCAGATACATTTACTTGGACATGGGAATCAACAGAACCGGGTGTGGCCACTGTGGCTCCGCAAACACCCACTTATACTGCTATGGCTACGGCCGTAGACTTAGGAGAAACAGAAATTGAGGTTACGGCTACTCCATCAGCAGGCGAGCCAGTAACTAACTCTGTTGATTTAGTGGTAGCCATTTATCCTAATGTAGAAACTTTTCAACCTTCTGGCTCTAATGTTTGTCGCAATTCAGTAATTAAAGCAATTTTTGATCAACCCATGGACAGATCAAGTATTTCAAAAGACACAATAAAATTTTTTAAATGGACTACTTTATGGGATGATATAACTTCGACAGTTGATGTTTCAGCTGTTGACGATATCTTTCGAGAACCTACTAATGACATTCCCAATCCTCAACATGGTTCATATTATTTATATCCTAGTAGTGCAACAGCTCAGCAATATTGTCTTGATCAAGATTACAGGGGCTTTGACTCCTATACAACTACCCTAACACTGGGAAGCTATATGAGATATAATAATGGGGCATGGGGTGTAACAGGACATGGAAGCTATATTGCAACACTTACTTGTTATAATGAAAATAAGACAATAGTAAATATAAATGCCGGATTACTTGATTCTAATCAAGAATATCAAATAACAATTCTAGGCGGGGAAAACGGAGTAGAAAGCATTTATGGTGTTGGTATGGCCGCTGATTATAATTCAACATTTACTACTTCTGATCAAATTTGTACTCTGTCAGAAGTTGATATTGAACCAAAAACAATTGACTTCACATCCACGGACGAATCAGAAAATTTAATTGCTTACACATATGATAATCAGGGCAATGAAATATTAGGAATTCCTGATGTTTATGACTGGACCTGGTCATGGGAATCTTCAGACCCAGCAGTTGTTTCAATAACAGGATCTAGTTCAGAAGATGAAACAGCTATGGCTCAAGACAGAAATGGCCGAGTGCAGATTACGGCTACGGCCACGATTGTTGGTTCTGATCCAGCTATTTCTGTTTTAGGAATAACAGAAGCAAACGTTCTTATTTGCGAAGTTCCTTGGACTTTTGAAGATGCAGCTGGTCCAGGTTTTGCTCCAAATACTCAATTTAAATTAAGTTATTGTCGAGGAGACTTAGCTCAAGCCGAAGCAGACAGATTGCCAGAATTAGCAGAGGCATCAATAGAAGGCAGTGATCCTTTAATTAAAGAATTTCTTTTTTCCGTTGGTGATTCAGGAGACGTAATTGGCTTAAAAGTATTTAATAATCCAAAAAGACTGAGTGTTTTAAACTGGTACGAACAAAATGTACCAAATCCGGGAAAGCCGAGCAATTTTGTTATTGATAACTATTATGCTTTGCGAGAAGGAAGAACTACTTATGTTGGGGCAACTAATTTGGGTTCAGATACTGATAATTTTTCTAATCCTCAACATGGTTCATATTATTTATATCCTGACAACGCGACGGCTCAGCAATATTGTGTTGATGATCAAAATTACAGTGGCTTTGAGTCCTACACAACTACTGGATCAGGAGGAGGTTATATGAGATATAATAATGGGGCATGGGGTGTAACAGGACATGGAAGCTATATTGCAACACTTACTTGTGCTGATCAGGGAGTTTATACCTATGTTTATTTAATTTCATATAATGATGGAGCAAGCCCAAAAACAATAGAAATATTTAATCAGATATTATATAATTGGGAATTTAATATTAATTTAGATAATTATTTTGAAGATAAACCCAAGCTACAAAACGACTTATTAAGACTTTATAATTTTCAAGAAATAAAAGATGAATTAGAAGAGCATTATCAAGAACAAGGTGAATATCCAACCTTGGGGGCAGGGACATATGTCTTGAGTAAAAGCAATAGTCTTTGGCCTTCTTGGACAAATACTTTATCACAAGCCTTAGGAGAATCATTACCAGTTGATCCAATTAATGAATTTAATGGTCCTTGTGCTGGTTGTATTGATGAACCAGATTCTCAATGTGATAATACTTGTTATAACCCTAGTACTCAAATTTTTGAGATTCCTGATGGGTCTCATGTTTATCAATATTATGCTCCAGATCAATCAGGTTGTTTAGGTGAATATTATACCTTATCAGTCAATTTAGAATATGGTAATGGGGGAATCATCTGGAAAGGGGAAGAAGACGTTATCACTACCCAATCAGATTCTTCAGGGGATTTTAATTATATTTATGAGTCACCAGGAGCACCTGTTTGCGGAGACGGAACACTCCAATGCGGAGAACAATGTGATTGCGGAAGTGGTTATGGAACCTGCTGTTCTCCATTTCAATCAGGATATTGTCCGGGAACAACTTTTCCATCAGAGGGATTTATTCCAGCAGCAACATGTGAAGGCTTAGGATATGAAAGTGAACCAACCGGTTTTCTTGAATGTAATAATTGTTCTTGGAGTGGAGTTTCTTGTGCGTTAAAAGCCAATGGTGAAGCTTGTTCAGGTGACGCAAATTGTCATTCAGGAAGTTGTGTTGACGGAGTTTGTTGTGATATGTCTTGTACTGGGAGTTGTGAATATTGTGGTGAAGGTTTTGGTGGATCAGCTGGAACCTGTCATAATGTCAGTGCAGGAAATGATCCCAGAAATATTTGCAATGATACTAGTGGATGTTTAACTGGTAATTGTGACGGCAGCGGCTTTTGTACAGATTATTATACTTCTGGAGATAGAAATTGTTCAGCTTGTCAGACTTGTGATGGGGCAGGTTCTGGAACCTGTGTTAATAAAACAAATAATACCCAAGATACTGTTGGCTCAACATTATGCCAGGATACTTGTAAAAGATGTTATAACGGATCTTGTGTAAATCAGACAGCAGGTCAAGATCCGTTTAATCAGTGTGAAATAGGTTGGATTTCTTGCGACAGTGATTGTGTTAGAGGGGGAGGTAGTGGGCTATGTGGTTCTAGTGGGTCTTGTGATCCTAGTGGCGGCACAGAAAATATTCCTTCTGGTTCTGTTTGTACAGGAGCAGGTGAAATCACTTCTGTTTCAGCCTCAAATTATTGTGGATCACCTGAAAATAATTGCAGTAATAATAGTTGCTCAGGGACTAGATGGTATCGCTCATGTAATGGTAGTGGGGCTTGCCGGGGTGTAGGTGACTACACGGGCGGTCATTTACAACCAATCATGGCTCAGGCAAATTGTGTATTATATCCTGATTGCACCCTGGCTTATCGTAGCACTAGTAATTATTGCGGGGCGATTGTTGATGATTGTACAAACGGTGCTTGTGTTGGTTATAGATATTATCGTGGTTGTGATGGTAGTGGAGCTTGTAAAGCAGACGCGACAGGTTCTTACCAACAAACAGTTTATCCTAATACTGGCAAAACTTTAACCGGTAGTTGTTCGCCAAACGGAACGACACTTTGCGATTTTTCTTCTTGGAATTACTGTAATACAGATTGTTTTAAAACAAGAGATGAATTAAGATGTTCTGCTGGACATGCTTGTTCTTATGATGTTGGTAACAATGGTTCAATTGTGGCAGAAAACAAGGTTTGCGTTAACGGTTCAGAAATATCAGTTTCATCTACTTATTATTGTGATATAGATAATTCTTGTACTTCTGGGGCTTGTTCAGGAACAATATATTATCGTAGCTGTGCTTATAATGGTGTTTGTAAAACAGATAATTCAGGAGCTTTTGGCGTGACAATTAATGCTGATGCCGGCAATATATTAACAGCTAGTTGTGGGCAATCTACTGCTCAATGTACAACTTGTTATCAGTGTGATGGTACTGGAGATTGTGATCCAGTTACAGACACAGGGCCGCCACCTTATTTAGGTTGTGATACAGGAACTTGTTGTGCTGGTGTTTGCTGTCCTACTGGGGAAGTTTGTAATAATGGTGCTTGTGTTCCTCCCTGCGACTGTACTACGGGAGCTTGTTGTGATGGTTGTTATTATCGGTCTTCAGAATATGTTTGTCGCCCAGCAGACTCTGAGTGTGATATATCAGAAACCTGCACAGGTTCTTCTAGCAGCTGTCCAGCTGATCAATCTGTATCGGATGGAACAGAGTGTATGGAGGCATGTGGCGAGTGTCAAAGTGGAATATGTGATCTTCCTCCAAAAAACGCATGTACACCTGGTGAGGGAGACTATGTAGGAGCGGGTCAATGTCGCTATTGTGAAGATGATTGTCAATGGGGTCCTTCAGAAGATGGTTGTCCTACTGATTCGACTTATTGTAGTGATTGCGTTGCCACTTGTGGTAGCAGTTGTGATGATGATCAATTTTGTTGTGGAGACGAAGCAGGATGTTTTATTGCCGGGACTTTAATTACAACTGAGAATGGATTTAAAAACATTGAGGACATTAAAGTCGGAGACATAATTAATGGGTATGATTTAGAAAAAAATAGAATCCAAAAAGTCAAAGTAATGCAAACATTTGAACATGAAAAACAAGATTATTATATAATGACACTTTTAGACTATTCAGTTTTAAAGGTAACAAATATTCATCCTATCTATACTAGAAAAGGATATTTAAAAGTTAAAGATTTAAACATTTGGGATGAGGTTGGGAAAATAAATAATAATGGGCGATTAGAATTTGTTAAAATTATTAAAATTAAAAAGGCAATAGATCAGCAAACAGTTTATAATCTAGAAGTTGATAAACTACATAACTACTTTGCCAATGATTTCTTGGTTCATAATAAAGACTATTATTGTGGTCCGGGAAGTGGCCTCAAACGTAATTGTGGAGATCTTGATCAGTAATATAAATAATAAAAATAATAGAATTTTATGCCAGAAGAAAATAAAACTGAAGACATTTTTGATAAAGTTGAAAAAACACCATCTTCTACAGTGGCTCAGGTAGAGGGGCAATCTATTGAAACAAAAAAAGTAGAACCAAAGTTTAAAAAAAGGGTTAATATAAGCAAGGTAATTCGTTTAATAATAATCATCATTGTTATTGTTATCCTTATCATTGCTCTCTGGTTTGTTTTTTCTAAAATAAAAGGAAAATCTTCAGAAGAAGGCAGGGTTGAGACACCAGTTGAACAAGCAGGACAAGAAGAATTAACAGAAACTCCAGTAGATTTAGAAGAATCAGGGGACGACGAGGAAACATTAGACTCAGATCATGACGGTTTAACAGATGCAGAAGAACGCGAATTAGGGACCCAGATAAATAGTTTAGATAGTGATCAAGACGGCCTTTTTGATAAAGAAGAAGTTAAAATTTATTTAACCGACCCATTAAAATCTGATACAGATGAAGATGGAATTTTAGACGGGGAAGAAGTAAGAAAAGGGGGTGACCCTAAAGATCCTAATCCAAATGCAAAACTTTTGGATTTACAAAAAGAAATCCAAAAAATAAAATAAAATAACAATTAAAATTAATTTTTATGTTTGATGAAAAACAACAACAATCATCACAGCAACCGCAGGAGCCAGCTACCCAGGGCTCTTCGCCGGTTCCTCCAGCTGAACCAGGAGCAGCCCAGCCAGCCGTTCCGGCAACTGAACCAGTAACTGAACCGACAGCTGCTCCCGCACCTTCAGAGCCAGCCACAGATACATCTGTCCCTGAGACAACTCCTGAACCTGCGGCTGAATTGCCACAACAAGAACCAGTTGCCCCAACACCTTCAACAGAGCCTCCAACACCTGAACAACCAAGCCCGCCACCACCTCAACCGTCAGCCACTAAATTTGCTACTCCAGAATTAGCCAAAAAGGAGATTATTCAAGAGGCAGATGAAGGAGGGGACTCAGACAAGGAAACAGTTCGAGTGATGGCAGATAAATTTAGAAAATCTAAACCCAAAAAACCAAAATCAGGTAAAAAGAAGGGTAAGCTTTTAATTATTTTATTAGTTGTTGTTATCTTAATTATTGCCGGAGGACTTGGTTTTTACTTTTGGGCTCAGAATTATTCCCAAAAATCGGTTGCCCCTGAACCAATTACAGAGCCAACAGCTACAGAATTAGAAGAGCCTGTTGAACCAGTTGAAGAAGAAAAGACAGAAATTATTGAAGAGCCGGTTTTATCACCAGTACAAACCCTAAAGAATGAGCTAAAAAACACTGAAACAGATGTTATTATCTCTTGGGCAGAAATTTATTTACCAGAAGGGGCGATAGAGACAGATATTAAATTAGAGATTAGTGGAGAGTTAGCTAGTGAAGAATCAGAAGGAGATTATAAGATAATAGGAGGTCTTTATCAAGTTTCTTCTCAAAAAATTGAAACTGAGGTTGAAACTGAAGAGACACTTGATATAATTTTTAAAAAAACAGCAGACTTAAAAATGTTTTATCATCAAGCTTTAGTTGAAGATGCATGGGAAAAAGATTTAGTCCTGGGATATTTTAAAGACAACCTTTGGACACCCCTGTCTTCTTCTCTTAATGAAGAAACAAATACATTAACGATTGCTCTTGATCTTATGCCAGCGAAAACCCTAGCTATTATTGTAGCCAAAGAAAAACTTACCCCTAAAGTAGAAATGTTCCAGATAGCCCCAGAAGTTCAATCTAGCCTAGATACAGACAATGATGGTTTAACAGATGTTGAAGAGACACTTTATCACACAGAAGTAAATAATCCTGACTCAGACACTGATACCACCCCTGATGGCCAAGAAATTCTTAATCTTACAGATCCTAATCAACAAGCAGAAGGGGCTCAGTTAGCTGCTTCAGGGCTAATCAATGTTTACACTAATCCAACTTATTCATACAGTTTCTTTTATCCTTCATCTTGGCTGGCAAGAGCTATTCCAGAAACTAATAATCAAGAAGTATTAGTTATTACAAATACAGGTGAATTTTTTAGCATCACTGTGGAAAATAATCCCGAAGGACTAAAGCCAGTTGAATGGTATTTAAGACAATCTCCAAGCATTGATCAATCCTTGTTATATTCAACTATTGTTAACAATCAAGAAGCAGTTTGGAATCCAGAACACTTAACCCTTTATATTCAGAAAGATAGTCGCATTTATATCTTGTCTTATAATGTAGGAACTGAAAAAGAAGCTAACTTTAAAACAAGTTTTGAGCTGATGATTAACAGTTTCCAATTTGTTGTTCAACCTCAGGGTAGGGTAGATGGAACTTTAATTAAATATCCTGATCAACCAGGCGTTTATTTAATTGAATCTGGTAAGAAAAGAGCCTTTGCTTCAGGTGAGGTCTTTGAAAGAATAGGTTTTAAATGGGAAGACGTTATTGAAATTCCTTACAATGAAACCTATATTGACGGAGATCCAGTTACCGGGCGTTTAGACGGAACTTTGATTAAGTATGTTGACCAACCAGGTGTTTATTTAGTTGAATCTGGCAAGAAAAGAGCCTTTGCTTCAGGCCAGGTTTTTGAAGCATTAGGCTTTAAATGGGATGACGTTATTGAGATTTTAGCGGATGAAGTTTATCCAGACGGACCAATTATTGATAGCAATGTAACTTCTGTACCAAGCAGATAATAAATACAAAATAAAATAAGATTTTAATATGAGAAAACTTGTTGTTTTTATTATTATTGTTTTATTATTGATATTTATTTTTCTCCTTAAAGGAGAAAATGTTTTTTTTAAAATTTTACAGCCAATCCAAAAATCTTTTTATCAATTAGAAGCATCATCTTTATCTGGGGATGAGTTTTATCGTCAACTTAAAATAGAAAATGTTAAATTAAAAAAGATTCAAGTTGAAAACGAAGTTATAAGGGATCATTTTAATTTTTTGGACAAAACAAAAGATAACAGTGTTTTGGCTAGAGTAATTGGCCAAAAATCAGTCGCCGGATTTAAATGGCTTTTATTAGATCAAGGAGCAGATAAAGGGATAGAACCAGGCTTGGCCGTAGTTGACCAAAATGGTGTTTTAATCGGGGTGGTTGTCAAAGTTAAAGATTCTGTTTCTTATTCTCAACCAATTTTTGATCAACACCTAGCTTTAGCGGCTGACATTATTACTTATGATCCTTTAACTCAATTGCCCTTAGAAAGTGATATTAATAATCCTGGAATCGTTTCTGGTGTTATTCAAGGAGAGTACGGATTAACTTTAAAAATGAAATATGTTCCTTTAGATAAGAGAATAAACATTGGAGACGCCGTGATTACAACTGGCCTAGAAGACAATATTCGTTGGGGAATAGTTATTGGTCAGGTAATGGAAATTAATAAAAAACCAAACGATATTTTTCAAGAAGTCATTGTTAAACCTCTTTTAACGCCAAAGCCAAAAATTGTTTCAATTATTTTACCTCAATAATATGTCAGTTTTAAAATCCATTTGCCTTGTTTTTTTTGTCCTAATTTTGGCTGCTTTGGAACTTTCTTCCCCGTTAATTCCTACAGAGGTTTCTTTGATTTTTATTCTGGCAATACTTTTTTTAATTGAGTCAGGGAAAAACAAAATAACTAAACATGTTTTTTTAATAAGTATTTGGGGGGGCATTTTATTAGATGTTTATTCTATTTTTCCCCCGGGTTTGTTTGTTTTAAGTCTAATTCTGACTAGCTATTTTTGTTACAAATTTTTACTATCTAAATTTAATTTAAATAAGTCATTAAGTATTTTTGTCTTTGGCTTAGTCGCCGGCTTGGTTTATCATGTTTTTATTCTGTTGATCAGCCAATTTTTTTACTTAATAAATTTATCAGATTTAAGAATTAGTTTTGATAAATTTTATTGGTCTGCCTTATTTCAATCAATTTTTTTCAATGCTTTATTAATCACTATTTTTTCTTTCTTAATCAGACTAATAGGATTAAAGTATAAGAAGTATAAAGGAATAAACATATGAGTGATCCTTTTAATATCCAATCATCAGGCAAGGGTTTTAAAGATAAAAAAATACCAAATTTTTCTCGTCATCTTGACGAAGGTAATTATTTACCAGAAAGCGAGCCAGAAACAGCCGCCTTGGCTACGCCCATAAAAAGAGGAAGAATTTATTTTTTATTTCTTTTTATTTCTCTATTAACCCTGTTAATGCTGGGCCGCCTTTTTTGGCTACAAGTTGTTCATGGCCAAGAATACAGAGACATTGCTGAGGGAAACAGGGTCCGCATCTTGCCGATTAAAGCTGATCGGGGGTTAATTTATGATCGAAGTCTTCAACATTTGATCAAAAACAGGCCCGGATTTTCTTTAGTAGTTATTCCCGGGGATTTACCTAAAGACAGAGAAGGAAAAGAAAAAACATTAGAACAGGTTTTTTTAATCTTAAATGTGAATAGAGAAACAGAAGCCCAAATCAGGGAGATTTTTCAAAATTTATTACCTCATTCTTATCAAGAGGTAGAATTATTAAGAGACCTTGATTATCAAACGGCTGTTAAATTAGAAACAAAATTAAAGAATTTATCAGGTATAAATCTAAGAATAGAGGCAGAAAGAGAATATTTAAGAGGGCAGACTTTGGCTCATGTCCTGGGTTATGTTGGAAAACTAAGCCCAGAAGAGCTAATAGAGTATCCAGATTACTTAATAACAGATTTCATTGGTAAAACAGGTTTAGAAGTATCTTATGAAAATTTATTAAAAGGCAAAGACGGGCAAAAAAGAATAGAAGTTAATTCATTGGGGAAAGAAGAAAGAATTATTTCCCAGCAAGAACCACAGACAGGACAAGATTTAATCCTTTCTTTAGATGCAAATTTACAAGAAAAAGTAAGTCAAATTTTACAAAAATACTTAAAGGCAAGCAAAAGTAAAGCAGGGACGATTATTGTTATGAATCCAAAAAACGGAGAGATTTTATCTATTTTTTCTTGGCCAAGTTATGATAATAACCTATTTATTAAAGGAGGGTCAGAAGCTTATTTAACTGACCCTAGTAAGCCCTTGTTTTTTCGAGCCATTGCCGGAGAATATCCTTGTGGCTCAGTGATTAAGCCTGTTATTGCCGCGGCTGGCCTAATGGACGAAATTATTAATAAAAATACTGTATTTTTCTCCAAGGGCGGAATTAAGGTCAAGCAATGGTTTTTTGCTGATTGGAAAGAAAATGGACATGGTTGGACTGACTTAGTTAAAGCTTTAGCTGAATCAGTTAACACATTTTTTTATTACGTGGGAGGAGGCTATGGTGAAATTAAAGGATTAGGACCGGAAAGAATCAATCACTATGCCCAACTTTTTGGTTTAACCGAAGAAACAGGAATTGATATTCCTGGCGAAAACAAAGGTCTTTTAGCTACCCCAGAATGGAAAGAAGAAGTAAAAGAGGAACCCTGGTATATTGGTGATACTTATCACATATCAATTGGTCAGGGAGATATTTTAGTTACTCCAATTCAAGTGGCTAATTATACAGCCGCCATTGCTAATGGAGGAATTCTTTTTCAACCCCATTTGGTTAAAGAATATAGTAGCTCTGAAACAGGGAAGAAAAAACAAATTTTACCTAAAATTATTAGAAAAGATTTTATAGATTCTGATTATTTAGATTTAATTAAACAAGGTTTACGGGCGGCAGTTACTCAAGGAAGCGCCCGAAGATTAAATAGCTTATCAGTAATGGTGGCAGGGAAAACTGGTACGGCCCAGGTAGGAGGAAACAAAAGAAGTCATGCCTGGTTTACTGGGTTTGCTCCTTATGAAAATCCAGAAATTGTGGTAACGGTTTTAGTTGAAAATGGTGGTGGAGGAGACAAGATTGCCGTCCCCGCTGCTTTAGAAGTTTTTCAAGCCTATTTTCCAAAGGATTAAAGTTTTCCACAGCCTTAGTTGACTTTTTCTAAAAATTTGATATACTTTAAACAATTAAATAGATAATCTGAACTCCAAGGAGCGAATGTTTTATATTGCTCTGATTTTATTTATGGTTTAGTAGTACATTTATGCCTATATGCCTAAATTTATAACGCCTGAGGGGCGAATGAAAATTGAAGACGAATTAGTGACATTAAGGGAAAAAAAACCAGGAATTGCCCGAAGAATTCGTAGCGCTCAAGAACAAGGAGATTTAACTGAGAATAGCGAGTTTACTTCTGCTAAAGAAGAACTCTCATTGGTTGCATCTCGAATACAAGAGCTAGAAAATCTCTTAAGAACTGCCCAACCTGTTGAAAATCGCGAAAAAAGCGGTTGTGTTGAAATTGGAACAACAGTGACTATAAAAGTTAATCAAGAGATTCAAATATATATTTTGGTTGGCAGTGAAGAGGCAGCCCCGGGCCAAGGCCGTATTTCATATGAATCGCCCATTGGACAAGCTTTATTAGAAAAGAGAGTCGGGGAAAAAGTGATAATTAAAACCCCTAAAGCAGAAATACAAGCTGAAATCATTAAGATTGAGTAATTTTTTCTATATTAATCAAGGCCCTGTCGGGCCTTGTTTTATTTTCTGACAATGTTAAAATATCACATTATGGGAGAAGAACAACAAAGAATCAAAAAATTAGCAGAAATAAAAAAGAAGGGGATTGATCCTTATCCAGCAAAATCCAAGCGTTCTTATACTTGTTATCAAGTTGGAAAAGAATTTAATAAGATTGGCAAAACAAAAATTATTTTACTTGGTCGCCTTGTTTTAATAAGATTACATGGTAAGGCTTGTTTTGCCCATATCCAAGATGGAACTGGACGGTTTCAGCTTTTTTTAAACCAAAGAGATATTGGTGAAGAAGAGTATAAGTTTTTTGTTAAAAATATTGATGTCGGTGATTTTATTCAAGCACAAGGCAGTCTTTTTACCACTAAAAAAGGAGAAAAAACCCTTCAAGTTAATTCTTGGAAAATTTTATCTAAAGCAGTTTTACCTTTACCAGAAAAGTGGCATGGCTTAGCTGATATTGAAACTCGTTTTCGTCAACGTTATCTTGACCTATTGGTTAACAAAAAAGTCAAAGATATTTTTATTAAAAGAAGCCAGATTATCAAAGTAATTAGAAAATTTTTTAATGATTTAGAATATATTGAGGTAGACACCCCCATATTACAACCCTTAGCCGGCGGAGCAGCGGCTAAGCCCTTTGTTACTCATCACCAAGCATTAGACATTGATCTATATCTAAGAATTGCTCCCGAGCTTTATTTAAAAAGATTAATTGTGGCTGGCTTTGAAAGAGTTTACGAAATTGCTCGCTGTTTTCGTAATGAAGGCATTGATTGGGCTCATAATCCAGAATTTACCCAGGTTGAGTTTTATCAAGCATATGCTGATTATCAAGATTTAATGAAATTAACTGAAAAATTATTACAGAGATTAGTTAAAGAGGTTACAGGAAAATTAACCATTGAATATCAAGGTAAAAAAATTAATTTCGTGCCACCTTATCCGAAAATGGATTATCGAGAGACATTGTTAAATCATACAGGAATTGATATTGATAAAGAAAAAGATCTTAAATTATTAGCTAAAAAAGCAGAAAAGTTAAAAATTCCTGTAGACAAAACCTGGGGAAGGGGAAAAATCATTGATGAAATCTATAAGGAAGCAGTCAGACCCAAGATTATTAAACCGACTTTTTTAATTAATCATCCTGTTGAACTGTCTCCTTTATCTAAACAAATTCCAGACAGACCAGGTTATGTTGAAAGATTCCAATTATTAGTGGCTGGTTTAGAGATCTGTAATGGTTTTTCAGAATTAAACGATCCCTTAGAACAAGAGAAAAGATTTAAAGAACAACAAAAACTATTAGATAAAGGTGATCAAGAAGCCCAGCCATTTGATCAAAATTTTATTACTGCTTTAAAACATGGGATGCCGCCGACGGCTGGAGAAGGAATTGGCATTGATAGAATAGTCTGCCTTTTAACTAACACTCGCAACATTAAAGAGGTAATTCTTTTTCCCACTTTAAAGCCCAAACAAGAAGAATAGACTTATGTTAAATATTAAAACAATAAGAGATAATCCAGAAAAAATAAAAAAAGCTTGTCAGGACAAGCAAGCCAAAGTTGATATTAATAAGCTTTTAACTCTTGACACCCAAAGAAGAAAATTAATTAAACAAAACGAAATTCTAAAAGCTGAACACAATCAATTATCTAAAAAAATAGCTTCTCTTAAAAGAGAGGAAAAGCAAAAATTAATTAACCAGGCAAAGGAAATGGTTAATAAAATAGATCAAGCAGACAAGGAATTAACCAAAATTGAAACAGAATTCCAAAAATTAATGCTTTCTATTCCTAATCCAGCCCTGCCTGATGTTAAGGTAGGCAAAGATGAATCAGAAAATGAGGTTTTATCCCAGTGGGGCAAAATTAAGGTATTTGATTTTGAAGCAAAAGACCATTTAGCCTTAGGAGAAGACCTTGATTTAATTGACATACAAAGAGCAGGAAAAGTCTCTGGAACCAGATTTGCTTATTTAAAAAATGAATTAGCTTTATTAGAATATGGCTTGGTCCAGTTTGTTTTTCAAACTTTGACAAAACAAGGCTTTGTCCCGGTTGTTCCTCCGGTAATGATTAAGCAAGGACAAATGAAAGCAATGGGTTATTTAGAAAGAGGAGAAGATGAGGTTTATCAAACCAAAAAAGATAATTTTTATTTAGTCGGGACCTCAGAGCAATCTATTGGTCCCATGCATGTAAATGAGATATTAGATAAAAAGGATTTACCCAAAAGATATGTATCTTTTTCCACCTGTTTTCGAAGAGAAGCGGGTTCTTACGGCAAAGATGTTAAGGGAATTTTAAGGGTCCATCAGTTTGATAAAGTAGAAATGTTTAGTTTTTGTACTCCAGATAAATCAATAGAAGAGCATAAATTTATTCTTAGCTTAGAAGAAAAATTAGTTCAAGCATTGAAAATCCCTTATCAAGTGGTTAAAATGTGCACAGGCGATTTAGGAGATCCAGCGGCGAGTAAATATGACATTGAATGCTGGATGCCTGGCCAGAATAAATACAGGGAAACACATTCAACTTCAAATTGCACAGATTTTCAAGCAAGAAGATTAAATATTCGTTTTCGAAATAACCAAGAAAAAATAGAATTTGTTCATACTTTAAATGGAACAGCTTTTGCTATTGGCCGGATTTTAATTGCCATTATGGAAAATTATCAGCAAAAAGATGGTTCAATTAAAATTCCCAAGGTCTTACAAAAACATACTGGGCTTAAACAGATTAAAAAAAGAAAGTAATGAACGAATTTCTTTTCTTTGGTAGGTATGACCGGCCAAATTTTTTGTTAAAATAAAAGAATATGGAAAAAGTTTGGGAGATTACTCCAAAATATTCAAATGAATTTAAAGAAAAATTTCCGGAAATTAATCCGATAATTTTGCAATTGTTTTTTAATCGCAACCTAGACACTCAAAAGAAGATTGATGAATTTTTATTGCCAGATTATTCTCAAGATCTCCACGACCCCTTTTTATTACAAGACATGAAAAAGGCGGTTGATAGAATTTATAAGGCAATTGAAACAAAAGAAAAAATTGTTATTTGTGGTGATTATGACACAGACGGCATCACTTCTTCGGCTATTTTACTTCCTATTTTTCAAAAATTAGGAGCAAAAGATATTACCACCTATATTCCAGATAGAGAGATAGAAGGCTATGGCTTAAGCGAGAAAATGGTTAAAGAATTTATTGAACAAAAAGTTAATCTGATTGTGACTTGTGATTGTGGAATCACTAATAACAAAGAAATCGATTTAGCCAATCAGGCAGGAATAGAAGTAATTGTTACTGATCATCATTGTCAAGGAAAAGAACTTCCCAAGGCTTTTGCCATTATTAATCCACAGGCAAATAGAGAAAAATATCCTTTTAAAACTTTGGCCGGAGTAGGGGTCGCCTTTAAGTTTATTCAGGCTCTATTGTCTGATTCAAGGTGTCAGATAGAAAATAAAGAAGCAACAGAAAAATGGTTGCTTGACTTAGTGGCCTTAGGAACAGTAGCTGATTATATGCCTTTATTGGGCGAAAATAGAACCCTGGTTAAATATGGCTTAGTTGTTTTAAATAAAACAACTAATTTAGGAATAAGATCTTTAGTAGAAAAAAGTGGTTTAGAATTAGGCAAACTCAGTACAGGGAATATAACTTTTCAACTAAGCCCGAGAATCAATGCCGCGGCTAGAGTTAAACATGCTGACGAAGCCTTAAATATGATTTTAGCCAAAAATCCTTTTGAGGCTGATGAACTGGCTGAACATTTAAACTCGTTTAATCTGACAAGGCAACAATTAGTTGAAAAAACTTTTCGAAAAATTAAATTAGACATAGGAGACAAGCCAAAAGAAATGGTTTTAATTGCTTTTGGGGATTGGCCAAAGGGCGTTTTGGGTTTATGTGCCAGTAAACTACTTGATCAATATTCTCGACCAGCTCTTGTTTTAACTCAAAGAAATAATGAAATTATTGGCTCTGGCCGTTCACTACCAAATTTTAATTTACATCAGGCATTATCTCTTTTAAAAAAATATTTTATTCGTTTTGGAGGACATCCCGGGGCAGTCGGACTAACTATAAGTCCAGATAAATTCGAAGATTTTAAAAAAGAAATTCTAAAAATTGGGAGAAAACAAATAAAAAAACAAGACCTAGTCTCTAAACTTAGAATTGATGCCCAGGTTGAATTAAATGACATTGATTGGCCTTTATACGAAGAGTTGGTTAAGTTTGAGCCATTTGGTCGTGACAACTGGCAGCCCAATCTTTTACTTAAACACGCCTATTTAAAAGGTAAACAAATTGTTGGAAAAAATGGACAACATTGTCGTCTAATTATTGATCAAGGAAAAAAAATGATCTATTTTAAAGCCAATCATAAAATGGAAGGAATTAAGATAGGGGATAAATTAGACATTGTTTTTCAATTAGACATTAATGAGTGGAACGGCACTCGAGAATTACAAATGAAAGTAATTGATTTAAAAAATAGTAAATAATATCGTTTATGAGTAAATTAAAAATCTATACAGATGGTGGAGCCAGGGGGAATCCAGGACCAGGCGGTTGCGGGGTGGTTATTTATGACCAACAAAACAAAGTAATTGGAGAATACACTAAGTTTTTAAAAAAAGCCACTAATAATCAAGCAGAATATGAGGCTTTAATTTTAGCTTTGCAAAAAGCAAAAGCCTTAAAAGCTAAAGAACTTAGTTGTTATTTGGATAGCCAGTTGATTGTTGAACAGTTAAATCATCGATATAAAATAAAAAACCGAGATCTGGGCTCTTTGTTTGTTAAAGTGTGGAATTTGTCCCAGTCTTTTAAAAAAATCAGTTACCATTATATTCCCAGAGAAAAAAATAAACAAGCTGATAAGCTTGTTAATCAAGTGATTGACAAGAATAAAAAAGACTTAAGTAGGCAATAAGCCGAATTCTGTTACTCGTGAGAGCGCGATCATTTATCTAGATCTAGCTTTGCAACTAGACTCAAACGGCCTACCATCCTTGAATTTTGAAATTCAGGGGTTTTTTGTTTGGCCTTTCACTCAGGTAAGGGTTTAGCCGTTTCACCTCTAAAATTTCTTTTAGAGCTCACCCCAAGGGGTGCTTTTACCTTTTCAGGTTTAAGCGTCTCTGTTCGCACCTCTATCATGCTCGTAATGTGCGCGACGACAGGAGTTACCTGCTACCCGGCTCCTCATGTTAAATAAGGGAGTGTTCGGACTTTCCTCCCCAAATATGACTAGGTCATATTTAGAGCGATCGCCACCTACTTAAGTCTATTTTATTATAACAGAAATTATTTACTTGTCAAGATAGATTTTTGTGGTAAAATAGAAGTATGAAAAAGTTTGACCTTATTTTTTCAGCTATTCTTGTTCCTCTTGACTATTTAATGCTGGTCTTATCAGGTGTATTCGTCTATTATCTTCGTTTCAGTGCTTTAGTTGAGCTGAGACCAGTAATTTATGAGATTCCCTTTGGTAGATATTTTATAACCCTATTAATTATTTTTTTAATTTGGCTGATCGTTTTTATTCTAGCTGGTCTTTATAACTTAAAAGAAAGGCATTTTTCAAAAGAATTTTCAAAAATATTTTTGGCCTGTTCAGTGGGAACAATGTTAATTGTTCTTTTTATTTTTTTTCAAAGAGAATATTTTTCTTCCCGCTTTATTATTTTAGCCGGCTGGCTAATGAGTTTTATTTTTGTTAGCTTTGGGAGAATTTTAAGCCATTACATTCAATTGATTTATTATCGAAAAGGAAAAGGATTAGAGCCAATTTTGGTTTTAGGAGCTGATAAAACAGCTGAGCAAATTAATCAATACATTAAAACTAGACCAGGATTGGGTTATCAGACCTTAGGCCATTTACAGACAGTTGAGGAATTGATTAATAAATGGTCTGACAAGGCTAATCAGATTAGTCAAATTATCCAAGCCGACCCAAAACTTAGTCGTCAAGATGTTTTAAGGCTAATAGAATTTTGTAATGAACATCAAATTGTATTTAAATACACCCCTGATATTTTTAATTCTTTAGCGACTAATGTGCAAACAGAAACAATTGGCGGTATTCCTATTATTGTTATTCAAAAAACAGCTTTAGATGGCTGGGGAAGAATTGCGAAACGTTTATTTGATTTAGTTTTCTCTTTTATTAGCTTGATTATTCTTAGTCCTGTCTTCTTAATTTTAGGCATATTTATTAAATTAGATTCTTCAGGCCCAATTTTTGTAAAACTAGAAAGAATTAGAGAAAGGGGAAAGAAGTTTAACCTTTATAAGTTTCGTTCCATGGTTAAAGATGCCCATCAGATGAAAAGGGAGCTATCAAAGTATAATGAGAGAAAAGAAGGCCCTCTTTTCAAAATGGAAAATGATCCGCGTATTACTAAGTTTGGCCGGTTTTTACGCAAAGCCAGCCTTGATGAATTGCCACAATTATTTAATGTTTTAAAAGGGGAGATGAGTTTGATTGGTCCTCGTCCTCACGAACCCCAAGAAGTAGCTCGATATCAAAACCACCACAAACAACTTTTAACTATTAAGCCAGGTATTACTGGTTTAGCTCAAATATCAGGACGTTCTAAATTATCTTTTGAAGAAGAGGCCAAATTAGATATTTACTATATTGAAAATTGGTCTTTAGGTTTTGATTTTCAAATTATAATAAAAACCATTCCTGTTGTTTTATCCAGGAAAGACGTTGCTTAATATTACATTATGACAAAAGATTACGAAACAATCATTGGTTTAGAAATTCATTTAGAGCTTAAAACAAAAAGTAAGTTTTTTTGTAGTTGCCCTAACCAAGAAACAGATAAGCCTAATTTAAATATTTGTCCTATTTGCATGGGTCACCCTGGTGTTTTACCAGTTTTAAACAAAGAAGTAATTATTAAAGCTTTAAAACTTGGTTTAGCCTTAGACGGAGAAGTGGCTGAAAATTGTTGTTTTGACCGCAAAAACTATTTTTACCCAGACTTACCTAAAGGATATCAAATCAGTCAGTATCAATTGCCTTTAATTAAAGGAGGCGTAGTACATACTAATTCAGGAGATGTTCATTTAGAACGAATCCACTTAGAAGAAGACACGGCTAAACTTTTTCATCAGAATGAGTCTAGTTTAGTTGATTTTAATCGAGCTGGTGTTCCATTGGTAGAAATTGTTACAAATCCTGAGATTAAAAATGCAACACACGCCAAAGTTTTTCTTGAGGAATTACAAAAGATTGTTAGGTATTTGGAAATTTCTGATGCAGACATGGAAAAAGGACAATTACGCTGCGACGCCAATATTTCTATAAGGCCAAGGAATGATAAAAAACTTTATCCAAAAACAGAAATTAAAAATCTTAATTCTTTTAAAGCAGTGGAAAAAGCCTTGTCTTATGAGATAATTCGCCAACAAGAATTGTGGGATAAGGGTAGTCCACCAAAATATCAAACAACCCAGGGCTGGGATGGCCGTAAAACAGTTGAACAAAGAGGCAAAGAAGAGGAAAAAGATTATCGATATTTCCCAGAACCAGATCTACCACCTCTTGATAAAAACACCTTTAAAAAGCAGGGAATTGATTTAGAGCTTTTAAAAAAAGATTTACCTGAATTGCCAATGAAGAAAAGAGAACGTTTTATTGAAGAGTATGGGTTTGGTACCTCAGAAGCAGGACTTTTAACGGAAACCAAGAAAAGAGCGGCTTATGTTGAAAAAGTTATTTCTGAACTTAAAGCCTGGCTCATATCTTTAGAAACAGTTGAAGGGTCAGAACAAGAAATTTGGCAGAATAATAGAGGTAAATTCATTAAATTACTATTAAAGTGGTTAATTAATAATTTGCTTGTTTTGCAAAAAAAGAGCCAAGAGCTTGATTTTAAAATCACTCCAGAGAATTTTGCTGAGTTTATTATTCTAATGTATGAAAAAAAACTTACTGATAATTTAGGTCAACAAGTTTTAGAAAAAATGTATGTTACTGAAAAAGATGTGGATAGGGTCTTAAAAGAATATGATTTTAAAACAGCAGAAGATAAATTAGATTTAGGAAAAATTATCTTAAAGGTAATTGAAGATAATCCAGAAATAGTCGAAAAAATAAAAAAAGGAAAAACCAATGTAATAAAATATTTAGTTGGCCAAGTAATGAAAAAGACTCAGGGACAAGCTGAGCCAAATACAGTTCAGGAATTATTAGAAAAAGAATTAAAAAATTAGATTAAAAAATCTTTAACTAGTTTTTCTGCTTCTTCAGTATTTTCAATCCATTTAATAGTTTTATCTTTTTTAAACCAAGTCATTTGGCGTCGGGCATACTGCCACGTATTTTTTTTAATTAAATCAACCGCCTCATCTAATCTAATTTTATTTTGTAGATAGGATATAATTTCTTGATAACCAATAGTATCCAAAGCCAAAACATCAGAGGGATATTTTTTAACCAATTCTTTAACCTCTTCAACTAGTCCTTGTTTAATCATTTGTTCGGTGCGTTGATCAATTCTTTGAATCAGTTCTTTTTTGCTTAGTTTAATGCCAATTTGTAAGACATTAAACAAACATTGTTTTTTCTGGCGCAACTGGGAAAAAGGTTTTTTTGCTTTTAAACAAACCTCTAAAGCTCTAATAACACGGCGGGGATTTTGTTTTTGAACAAAACCAGCTGCGTCTGGATCTAATTTTATTAATTTTTGCCAAAGATAATCAAGACCGTGTTTAACAATCTTTTTTTCCAGTTTTTTTCTTAATTTCTGATCAGGAGGAATAGAAGGGATATCTAAGTTATTAACAATAGAGCTGATATATAGGCCAGTGCCCCCAACTAAAAAAGGCACCTTATATCGGCGGAGAATCTCGTAAATAACACCTAAGGCTCGTTGTTTAAATTGAGCCACAGTGAATTCTTGATCAAGCTGAACAACGTCAATTAAATAATGAGGGATTTTTAAACGTTCTTCTAAAGAGGGCTTGGCTGTGCCAATATTCATATCTTGGTAAATAGTCCGACTGTCAGCGGCGATTATTTCCCCGTTATATTTTTGAGCCAATTCTAATGATAAACCTGTTTTTCCACAGGCAGTTGGTCCACAAATAACAACCAATTTTCGCTTTTCAGGCATAATTTTTATGCTATAATTAAATTACATTAATTCTATATATAATAATTTAATTTCAAGCTTTGCTTATAATATAGAAATGGGATATTTATTTGAATATTTAATTGAACAAGCCAATTGGCAGAATTCTGTTATCTTTTTATTATTGAGCGCTGGCCCGACATTGCTTTGGCTTTTTATTTGTCTAAGGCTTGATAAGGCCGCTCCTGAACCAGGTTTGCAGATTTTTAAAACTTTTCTTTGGGGATGTTTAATTACCATTCCAATCATCCCTTTAGCTGGTTATTTAACGCGTTTAGTCCAGGACACTTCTTGGTTTGGTTCAATTGCCCTTATTATAATTTTATCCTTTTTAATTGATGGTTTTATTGAAGAAACAAGCAAATACTTGGTTTTAAGATATAGAACTTATCAATCAGTGCATTTTGATGAATTAAGAGATGGTTTTGTTTATGGAATGGTCTTGGGTTTAGGCTTGGCTTTTGTTGAAAATCTACTTTATGGGTTTTTAGTCGGCGATTTAATGATAGGGGCTTCTACTATTTTATTAAGAGGCTTTACAAGTACATTTATGCATTTTCTTGCTGGTGGTATTATTGGCTATCATTTAGGTTTAGTCAAGTTCAATTCTGTAAAAAGACCAAAACTAATTATTTTTAGGGGAGTTGTTATTGCCATTCTTTTCCATGGCCTTTATAACACTATTGTTAGATTTGACTGGTGGTGGAACTTAATTCCTTTGGCCATTCTTTTAATTGTTGTTTACTTCCTAATATTTAAGAAAATTAAGTTTATTTCTCGATCCGACCTTCAAGCCCCCAGGGCGTCGCTTTAATAATTTTTGTTTTAATAAATTGACCAATTTTTAAAGATCCTTTAGGGTCTTTTATTTTTACATTTTTAAAGGTTCTAGCTTTACCTAAGTAAAAATCATTTTTTGTTTTTTGTTCAATTAAAACTTCAACTGTTTTGTTAATATATTTTCTATTATTCTTTAGGGCGGTCTTTTTTAAAATTTTAGTTAAAATTTGTTCTCTTCTTCTTTTTTCTTTTTTAATAACATCATCTTTTAATTTAGAGGCAGCCGTCATTGGGCGAGGAGAGTATTGGGCCGTATAAACCATATCAAATTTAACCCATTTCATTAATTTAGCTGTTTGTTTAAACTGTTTTTTTGTTTCCCCGGGAAAACCAACAATAATATCAGTAGAAATACTGATATTTTTTATTCTTTTTCTAATTTTTTCAATTAAATTTTTGTATTGGTCAACACTATAACCGCGATTCATTTTTTTAAGTATTTGATTATCCCCGGCCTGAACTGGTAAGTGTAAATATTCAGTGATTTTTTCTGACTTAGCCATTGTTTCAATTAATTCATCAGATAAATCTTTTGGATGAGAAGTAATAAAACGCAACCAAAACCCCCCTGGCAAATCATTAATTAGTTTAAGTAATTGAGGAAAATTAGTATTTTTATCTTTATATGAATTAACATTTTGACCCAAAAGAATTATTTCCTTATACTCTTTTTTAATTAATTTTTTCACCTCCTCGATGATTTCCTGGGCTGGTCGGCTATTTTCTTCTCCTCTAACATAAGGAACCACGCAATAGGCGCAAAAATTATTACAGCCAGTCATAATAGGAACATAGGCAGTGACAAGAGAATCTGAATCTGGAAAGACAGAAAAATATTCCAAAGCATTGGATCGAGGGATAATAAGAGGATAACAGAGCATATTAGAAAGCTTGGTGAGATTTTTAATATCAAAAATTAAGTCAAATTGCTTTTTTAGCTTGGTCTTATCTGGTAATAAGACACAACCAGTCAAAGCTGTTTTTAAGTTTGGATTTTGTTTTTTAAGTTCAGTAAACTTTCTTCCCAAACCATAAACCCTATCAACGGCTGATTGGCGCACAGAACACATATTAACAATGATTAAGTCAGCCTGGGCAGATTTATTTACAGGTTGATAGCCCATGTTTTCCAAAACAGAGGCAATTCTCTCACTATCAGATTTATTCATTTGACAGCCAAAAGTGATTAAGTGGTAATTCATAAGACTTATCTTCTCTAATTTAAAATATTTTTCAATCTTTGATATAAAAAGGGGCTAATCAGCCCCTTTTTAAGTAATTGATTATTATTTCTATTGGAACAATCCCTTTACCTTTTCAAATAAAGACGGCTTTCCAAGAGAACCTTCAGGGGCCTTCGTTCCTTCAAATTGTTTTGTTTCTTCCATTCTTATCGGTTTGGGTTCCATATATGATTCATTTGTTCCTGTTTCTTGTTGGATAATCCTTGTCGGTATAATTTTGGTTGGTGTTTCTAATGTCTTTTCCGGACATTTATCTACCTTTCTCCAGGCACTTGGAACATCACAGGGAGTGGGAAAGGCCTTACAAAGATCGCCACTAATTGCATAAGTAATTACTTGAATACAAGCTGGCTCAGTTGGGGAAGGCAAATCTTCAATGGCGCGAAGACATTTAGGCGGTAATTTACAACCGTTTTGACCGATTCCACCAGAAACCTGTTGGCCGTCCTTACACCAGTCAGGAGCCGGTGGCGCCCATGAGGGACAGGCAATGTTTGATGAATCTAAATTTGTTGAAGGCACATCTTCAGAAGAAACAGATGGCACACCATAGTCAGAACCGGAAGTAGTGCGCCCAGCGCATTTAGCATATTCAATTAGTCTTCCAGTACAAGAATCATACCAACCTTCAGATCGAGTGCCATGGTTTTTACACACATGTTGACAGTCTTCTCTTGTTTGTGAGGGCAATGGTTCTTTTTTAAGGTCTTCAGATAAACAAGTTCCTTTATAAAGAGCCCATTCTTCACATTCAGTGCCGTTGGGGAAATGACAAATGCCAAATTGTCCACCACTATCGTTTGTTCTAATTTCTAATTTACCGCCTTTTTTTATACAAAATTCAGAAGCAGGATTAGCCAGGCCAGTTGGATCTCCTCTATTCTCAATTCTTTGTTCAATTCTCTCCCTAACTCTTTCTGTGGTTGTTTCAGGAACAGCCCGTATTTTACCTCTTATTTGTTCTGTTGCCTCAATAATCATTTCAGGAGGAAGGTTTTGCAATTTTTGCTTAATTTCCCATGGTAAAATTCTGGTTGCTTCTTTGATTTTTTCTATTTGTTCATTAGAAAGATTCATTTCTTCATAAGGTAATTCTACTTCTTCTATTTCGCCCTTCTCTTCAACATGTCTTTGTTCCATTTTTTCCCTGTATTCGTCCCAAGCTTGTTCCATATCTCCTTCTTTAACTTGTTTTATCATTTTATTCAAAGCTTTTTTGTCTTCCATTGGCATTTCCTCAGATTCCATTTCCATTACCTCAAATTCTAAAAAGTCACCAACCATGTCTTCCATGGTTTCTTCCATCTCTTCAAATCTCTTATGAGCCACTTCATGTTTTAATTCAAACTCTTTAACAAAGCGCCAAACATAATTTAATTGATTAAAAGCAGCATTTACCTGACCAAGAGCGTGGCCATATTTTTCTTGATCAAAAGCGGTTTTAGCTTCTTGGAGATGTTTCTTAGCGTTTTCAAGATGTTGGGGAGCAGGGGAGTTCTTTAAATATTCTCCTATTCCTTCTTTTTCTAAAAATTCTTTAAAATTTTTCCCTGCTTGATTAATTTCATCTTTAGCTTTTTCTAACTTTTCCATTGCCTTTTCTTTGCTAATTTCTTCAAACCTGTTTTCAATTCTCCTATCCACTTGTTGGAAAATATCAGGCGCCCTTCTTTCCAGCTCCTCTCTAATAGCAGTATCATCAATTCTGTTCCTTAAGTGTTGCATCTTTTCTATGTCATCTATTCTTAAAAGTTTTTCTCTCACATTATCGGCTTGTTTTCTTAGCATTTCATCCATCATTTCTGGTGGAGCAAACCCTTTAATGATTTCAATATGTTCTGGCATATCACCGACTAGTCTGTCCATAATCATGGCTCTATCACGTTCATTTCTAGCCTGATCCATTTCTTTTCTCATTTCATCCATGGCCTTATGTTTCATTTGTTCAAAAAAATCTTTTTTATCTTGAGGAATAACCTGTTCAATTTCTTTAAAGATTTCTAATTGTTTAACATCATGGAGTTTTTCCATTTTGTCTAAGAATTTTCCTTGTTCTTCATCGCCCTCTAATTCTTCAAATTCCTCTCTAAAGTTATCCAGAGCAGCATTTTTAATTTCAAGAACTTTTTCAATAGTTTCTGGAGCTAAATTGTTTTCCAATTCTTTAATAATTCTTAGATCCTCCATTTTACCGTCTTCTAAATGACGGAGGAATTCTCTTTTTTGGTCTTCTCTTTTAAATTCTTGCATCTTATTCTCAATTCTTTCCATGGCTTTGTCTTTGGCTATTTCCATTTCCTGATGAAGAAATTCAGGTATTTGTTCATAGGCAAAATCATTAATAATTTCTAAATGCCTTATTTCATTACCACCGACATCTTCAACATATTCTTTAAACTTTTTTCTTTCCACCTCAACCATGTCTGTCATTTTTTCTTGTAAACGTTGGACTGTATTTTCTCGAGCCTGCTGAATAGCTTGTTTGGCCTGTTCAGGAATTTTTTCTTCAATGATTTTTAAAACTTCTATGTTTTTAAAATCTTTAAATTCACTGCCTGCTTGTGTTTCAATCACATTGGTGATTTTATCTTTAATTTCTTCTGGAGGAACAAGATTAGTAACAACATGACTAAAATAGTCAAGGCCGTCTTCTCTAACCATGTTTACCCTTTCAAACTGTTCTGGAGTAAGCCTTTTTTCAATTCCATCAATTAGCTTTTGCTGTTTAAATGAATAATCAATCATTCTTTCCGCAAAATTTTCTGCCCCAGTTCTAATTTCTTCTGAAGATTTTTCAACTATTTTAGAAACATCTTCTAAATCCTTTTTATATCTTTCTAAGGCTTTAGCAACAACTTTTGGCTTGTCTTTTTCTTCAGCCACTCTTTTTGCTTCAATTAATTTTTCATTAGCATAACGAAGATTAAGCTCAGCTTTTTTTACTGGATCAAAAGTAATAATTGAGCGAAAGCCACGCCAAATAGTTTTAACCGGATAATATGGACTAGTGGGTAAAAGCCTTTGTTCATTAACGTCTAAATCCTCAGCCATAATATCTTCATCTAAGAGAACATCGTCTGAGACTTCAACAGATCCGGTCGCTGTTTCTTCGCTTATTGGGACAGCAACAGGCTGTTCTTCATTTGTTTCTTGGGCCATGACCTTTATTCCAGGCAAAACAAAAAGCCCAAGAACTAGGCCTAAAATGAATAATTTTGTTGTTTTTTTCATAATTTTTATAATCAAAATAATTATTTATAATTAAATTACTTTACTATATATACAATGATATTTAATTTCAAGGTTCTGCAAAGCAGGTTCTTATTTTTTATCCTTGATTTCTTTTAGTATTTTATCAAAAAATTGTTTCTTGGTCATTTTTTTAACCACATTTCCTTTCATTCTTACATTCAAGGTTTTTCCCTTAGCTTCTTTGTCACCGATGACTAAGATATAGGGAATTTTTTGTTTTTCCGCCTTCCTTACCTTATAAGAAATAGTTTCATTAAGAATATCAACTTCTGTTTTAATTCCTAATTCTTCTAATTCCTGAGATAATTTTTTCGCTACAGAAGAATGAGCCTTACCAACCGGAGTTAAATAAACTTGAATAGGGGAGAGCCAAACAGGAAAATCCCCAGCATAGTGTTCAATTAAAACACCAATAAATCTTTCTAATGAGCCCAAAAGAGCTCGATGAATCATAATTGGTTGCTGTTTCTTTCCTTTGTTGTCAACATAAGTGACATCAAATTTTTCTGGTAAATTAAAATCAACTTGAATGGTAGTGCATTGCCAACCCCGACCCAAACTATCTTTTATCTTAATATCAATTTTTGGTCCATAAAAAACACCACCGGCTAAATCAATTTCATATTTAATTTTGAATTTTTTCAAAGCTTTTTCCAAAGCGCTGGTTGATTCTTTCCAATTAGTTTGAGTGCCAACAAATTTTTTTGGCTGAGTAGAAAGATAAACGCTATATTCTTTAAAACTAAATGTTTTTAATATTTTTATAGCAAACTTAACTGTAGTTTCTATTTCTTTATCAAGCTGTTCAGGGGTGCAAAAAATATGAGCGTCGTCTTGAGTAAAGCCTCGAACCCGGGTTAAACCATGTAAAACTCCTGAGTTCTCATAACGATAAACCGTGCCTAATTCTGTATAACGCAAAGGAAGATCACGATAACTTTTGATGGTATTTTGATAAATAGCAATATGAAATGGACAATTCATTGGCTTTACTTGATAATCTTCTTTCTCTTCTCTATCCAGTTCCTTTATAGACATGCCTGGAAACATATTTTCTTTGTAAAAATCATCATGACCAGATATTTTCCAAAGATTTAATTTAGCTAAATGAGGTGTGCTAACTATTTGATAACCATTTTTAATATATTCATCTAAAACATAATTTTCAATAGTTCTTTTTAAAGTGGCTCCTTTGGGGTGCCAAAGAATTAGCCCTGGGCCAACATCTTCGTTAATTTGAAATAAATCTAATTCTTGGCCTAATTTTCGATGATCTCTTTTTTCAGCTCGTTCTTGAAGTTTTAAAAATTCATCTAATTCTTTTTGTTGAGAAAAAGCCAGGCCATAAACCCTCTGAAGCATTTTATTTTTTTCATCACCCCGCCAATAAGCCCCGGCAATTTTATTTAATTTATAGGCACCTAACTGTCCAGTGGAACTGACATGAGGACCACGACAAAGGTCAACAAAATTACCTAATTCATAAATAGTTACTTTGTTTGTTTTTTGTTTTATTGTTTTTTCAACAAGTTCTTTCATTTCAGTGGTTCCGCGTTCTTTTATTTCTTTCAAGAGCTCTACTTTATAGGGTTGTTTTAATTTTTGAAAAAGCTTTATGGCTTGGTCAATGGTCATTTCTTTTTTAACAAATTTTAAATTCTTTTTAGCCAACTGCCTCATTTTTTTTTCAATTTTATTCAAATCTTGAGGAGTTAATCTTTCTTTTATGTCAAAATCATAATAAAAACCATTGGCAATTACCGGACCAATGCCAAACTTGGCCTGGGGAAATAATTCTAAAACAGCCGCGGCCATTAAATGACTGGTTGAGTGACGAAGGATTTCTAAAGGTATTTTTTTCATAAACAAATATTTCTATTTTCTGTTAATTTTTATTTTTATTTTATTTATTGTCTCTGGTGCTTTTTTTAAAATAAAGGGAGGCCAGAACTTAACTTGAACCTGTTTAATCTCTTTAAAGTCTTTAAGATAGTTTTCAATTTCCTCAGGACTTAAACCACGGAAAAGAGTTTTGTCTAAAATATCACTTTCTTCATTGATTACCATGTAACCGCGAAACTGAACCTCTAAAATGGCTTTATCTTGCTCAGAATCATATTCAATTAAACGATAAGATAAACCATCTGGCTCATAAGCAGTCAATTCTTTCCCAGGAGGAATAGCTTGGCGCAGAGCATTTAAAGCTATGTCTAAAAGCACATCTTCATTAAAAGCGACAGCTCCAATTTTTATTTTTTCAAAAACAGTAAATTCAGTTTTTTCGTCTCCGGCCTGAGCATTAATTTGTTCGTCAATCACTTGTGAGTGAACAACAATTTTTAAGTCAGCCGCAGAAAGCTCTTTTTCAATTTCTTGCAAAGCATCTTGATAAAGTTTATCTTTAAGAGCTTTTTTAACTTGGTCAATATCAGCCTGCATAACAATACCCGCTTTTTTAATTCCGCCACTCATTTTTTCTTTACTCTCAGCAATAATATTACTTTTTAAATTAGGATCACGTAAATTAGGAATAGTAAATTGAGTGGGATCTATTTCATAATCCTCTCCCATTTTATCAGCCCGGACCAAAATAGTTGTTTCACCTTTTGGGGCAATTCTAATGCGTTCAACGGCTCGGAAGATTAATCCTTCGGGTGAGGCAAAGCGAGTACTAGCCACAAAATTTATTGGAGACCAGGTATTGTTAATTAAAGTAATTTCTCCTTCTGCATAATCCTCCATGGAAACAGTGGCTTGAGGAACAGCTTTTTCCAGTCCTTCTTGAATATTTTCAAAAACCTGACCAACTAAAATAAGTGATTCTTCTGAATCAGTTAAGTTTTCTTGTGTTTTATCAATTTTAGCTTCAAAATTGACATCAACCTCCTCAGGAACAGGGGTAACAATAATTTGAGCTCCATAAGCCCCGCTTAAAGTTCCCAGAATCAATCCAAGAAAAATCAAAGCAGTTAATAAAAGAAATAAATAAGCGATTTTATTGTGGGGGGAAATATAGGTTTGAGGCATTTTTTTAGCTTTAATAATACAATTTTATCAATTTATTCTTTTTTAAGCAAGAGATCATCAAGCATGTTTTTAGTCACTTCTTTGACGCTTTCAGCAATTAATTTTAATTCACCATCTTTATCAGAAAGCCTTCCCTCAACAGAAACCATTTTGTTTTCTTCCCAAAGCTTAGAAGTAGGTTTTAATATTTTAGGAAAGACAATGACTTCTATTTCGCCAAAAGAATCTTCTACTTTAACAAAAATCATATTCTCATTACTAGAGGTAGTGATTTTTTTAATTTTAGTAATTAGACCTAATATTTTTATAGAAGAATTTTTAAAGCCATTGGATAATTCTAATTGATTAATAGGTTTAACATATTTTTTAATAACTTCTTGATATTGTTTTAAAGGATGCTCAGAGACAAAGAATCCTAAATGTTCTCTTTCCCAAAGAAGTTTTTCCTGATGAGTAGCCGGATCAGATTTTTTTAATTTTAAATTCACCTTGCCAGTTAAAGATAAAAGCCCGAAAAGACTAGTCTGCCCGTTATTCTTGTCTTTTTGTTTTTTTCTAACAAATTCAAGCAGTGTTTCCATATTGTTTAAAAGATGATTACGTTCGCCAAACTTGTCTAAGGCTCCACTTTTAACCAAGCTTTCCATAGACTTTTTATTTAAATCCTTAGAATCAACTCGGCCGAGAAAGTCTTCTAGATTTTGAAATATGCCGTTTTCTTCCCTTTCTTCAATAATAGCTTGAACAATTCCTTCGCCAACATTTTTAATCGCTATTAATCCAAACCGAATATTTTTTTTATCAACAACAGTAAAATTTTTAAAACTCTCATTAATATCAGGAGGAAGAACCTCTAAACCCATTTTTCGAGCTTCTTCTACTTCAACAGAAATGCGGTCTGTATCAGCTTTGTGGGCAGTTAAAAGAGCGGCAATAAATTCAGCTGGATAATTTGCTTTTAAATAAGCAGTTTGATAAGAAATAGTTGCATAGCAGGTGGCATGAGCCAAATTAAATCCATAGCCAGCAAAAGGCTCTATAAAGGCAAAGATTCTTTCAGCTGTTTCTTTAGGAATTTTGTTATTAATACATCCATGGATAAATTTTGTCTTTTGCTGTTGAAGGAGTTTGGCAATCTTTTTTCCTACTGCTTTACGTAAAACATCAGCTTCAGATAAAGAAAATCCAGCCAAGTCACGAACAATTTGTAAAACTTGTTCTTGGAAAACAGCGATACCATATGTTTTATCTAAAATAGGTTTCAGTTTTGGATGAAGATAGTGTGGTTTTCTTAACTGCTTTTTTCCAGCAATATAATCAGGAATTAATTCCATAGGTCCAGGCCGGTAAAGAGCAACCATGGCAATGATATCTTCAAAAACCGTTGGCTTAAGCTGCTTTAGATATCGCTGCATCCCCCCGCTGTTATGTACAACAAAACTATTAGCGACAAAATTATTCCCAGGAGATTCCATTACAATATCATAAGTTTTTTCTTTACCAGAAGGGAATATTTTTTTGACTTTTATGAATTTAAAGCTATTTTCAATAGGTATACGAGGACATTCCCATTTAATTAAATTTTTATATTGTAGAGCGAATTCAGCAAATTTTGTTTTATTAATTAATACAAAATTGTATTGTGGGTATTGTTTTTGGAAAAGTTCTATTTTCTTTTCGTCTAAATCGTGCATCCATCCTTTAACTTCATAAAAGGTATTATTGGATTTAACATAAAAATCAGGGGTATAATGGTAGATTTCGTTATTTGGTAATTTTAATTCAAATGTTATCGGTTCATATTCATATTTATAGTGATACAATTTTAAAATTCTGGCAAAATCTGCTTCCCAGGCAGAACGAACATAATGCCCTAGATCTTTTCTAAATCCACCCTTTCGATGAGGAGACGGCTTTCCAAACATTGGATTATTTTTTCCTTTGAATTTTTCTGACATCTCTTTTTTTATTCTTTCTGCTTTTTCTTTGCCATAACGGTCTTCAAGCGTTTTTCCTGTAAGAGCTTTTGATATTTTTTTAGCGGTTTGTTTCCATAATTCGCTATTTTCGGTGGTTATTCCATAATTCCATGGCCTGCCCCCTTTTTGATAAAAATTAATTATTGATTTTGATATTTTTTTTCTAGAAGACGGTTTAGAGGGATTTTTATAAAAACCTGCTGAACAGCGATAACAAAACACACTTTTTCTTAAGGGATTACCACTAATTTGTTTGCCACAATTTTTACATATATTATAAACTAAATGTTTAGCCTTTTCTTTAATTAATAATTTGTCTCCTATTTTTATGTCTTTTAATTTTTTCCAGCCATTTTCCGTTAAAAAATAATGGTTTAATGTTGTTTTTATATAACGATTGTTATTGGCAATTAATGTATAAACCTCTTTTTCGCCCTTGTATAAAATATTTTTAATTTTATTCTTGTGTATTTTTCCTTCATCTAAATAAACAGATTCTAAAACTTTCTTATTTTTTTGTTCAAATAATTTTTTTATCGTTGTGTTAGAAACAACAGTGTCTCCAGTTAGACATTCTAATTGAAAGACCCCAGTTGTTTCTGCTTTTTGTAAAAGTTTAAAAGTCTTTGCATCATCAAGGGGTATTTGAGCTATATCAATATCTTTGTCATAGCGGTATTTTATTAATTTTAATGTTCTTTCAATGATAGTTAGGTTTTTCAGTCCCAAAAAATCCACTTTTAAAAGACCAATATCTTCAACAGCGTGCATGTCATATTGAGTAATAATTGTTTTTTCTCCGCCAGAGACATCATATTGGGTAGGAACATATTGGTTTAAAGCCTCAGGGGCAATTACCACACCACAGGCGTGTTTTGATGCGTGACGAGCTACTCCTTCTAACTTTTTAGCTGCGTCAATAATTTTTTGAGCATCTTCATTAGTTTGATAAATGTTTTTTAACTCATCAGAGACTTTTAAGGCTTTTTCCAAAGTATTACCAAAAGGAATCATTTTAGCTAATTTATCACAAAAGGTATAAGGATAATTAAGCACTCGTCCCACATCTCTAATCGCTGCTCGGGCCGCCATGGTCCCAAAAGTAATTATTTGGGCGACATGATCTCGGCCATATTTTTCTTCAACATAGTGAATAACCTCATCACGTCGCGTATCTGCAAAATCCAAGTCAATATCTGGTGGTTCATTTCTTGAACCAGTTAAAAATCTTTCAAAAAGTAACCCATATTTTAAAGGGTCGATATCAGTAATGTTTAGGGCATAAGAGACAATTGAGCCGGCGACGCTTCCGCGACCTAGTCCAACCACGATATTATTATCCTTAGCCCAGTTAACAAAGTCCTGAACAATTAAAAAATAAGAGGCAAATCCAGTTTTTTCAATCATTGATAATTCATGATCAAGGCGATCAGTAACTTGTTTGGTTTTTCTTGGATAACGATTACTAATTTTTTCTTCACAAAGTTCTCTTAAATATTGATCAGCTGTTTCCCCCTCTGGTAAAGGAAAGTAGGGGAGCTTGGTCTTTTTTAATTCAATCTCTAGATTGCAGGCCTGAACAATTTTTTGAGTATTAGTAATCACTTCAGGATGGTTTTTAAAGGCTTCTTTTATTTCTGCTTCAGGCTGGAGAGAAAGATCATAGTCCAAAGAACACATTCTATCTTTATCTTGTTGTTTTCTTTTTGTTTGCAAGCAAAGAAGAATATCTTGAATTTCTGCATCTTCTTTTTTAGCATAATGAACATCATTGGTAGCGACCACAGGAATGTTATGTTTTTTAGAAATATTAAAAAGAGCCTTGTTAATTAAAGTCTGCTCTTTGCTTTTTGGATGATCTTGAACTTCTAAATAAAAATTTTCTGCACCAAAAATTTCTTGATACTCCAAAGCTCTTTTAATAGCTTTGTCTTTTTGTTTTTCAAGAATTAATTGGGGAATTTCTCCTCGAATGCAAGCACTCAAACAAATCAATCCAAGAGAATATTTTTTCAAAAGCTCAAAATCTATTCTGGGTTTATAGTAAAAACCTTTTAAATGAGCAATAGTGGTAAGTTTAACTAAATTTTTATACCCTTGTTCATCTTTGGCCAAAAGAATTAAGTGATAAGGTTTTTCATCTATTTTTACCCTTTTATTTAAATGGCCATGTCTGGCCACATATGCCTCAACTCCAATAATTGGTTTAATTCCGGCTTCTTTTGCTTTTTGATAAAATTCAATCACGCCATACATTACGCCGTGATCAGTTAAGGCCAAGGATTTCATTTTATGTTTTTTGGCTTGATCAATCAGTCCATCAATTTTTGATAAACCATCAAGCAAAGAGTAATGACTGTGGACATGAAGATGAGTAAACATAAATAAAAAAGGATAAAAAATTATAACCTAAGGTTAAGTAAAACTAAAAAAACAACTGTCTTTTAATCTTTTTTCTTTTTTTTCTTTCCTTCATTTCTCTCCCGTTTTTCTTTTACCAAGAGAATAATTTCCTTTAACCCTTCCATAAAAGTTCCCATTAAGGCAGAGACTCTTAGTTTTTCTCTTAATTCTTTTGCTGTTTTATTGACTTGTTCTGAGGCCTGAGACACGTTTCTAAATGTTTTGGCAATTCTTACGGCAATAACAATGCCCAAGATTATCAGGACGACAAACAATAGAGACAAGATAATAATGGCAGAAGAGGAGGTGATATAAAAGAAGTTTTGAGTTGTCATATAATTAAATTACTTTATTATCTATAATAAATAATATTTAATTTCAAGGTTCTGCAAATGCAGGTTCTTATAATTTTAATTTAATCGGTTAAGATATAATTTTAGCACATAATTTTATTCTGCCAACCCCTTGCCGCTTCAAATAATGTTTGGTAAAATAAGGGGCGTTATGGCAGAAGAATTAACCACTAAACAACTTAGATTTGCCCAGTGGTATTTAGCCAATAAAAAAAAGCTTAAACTCCTTTTGCTTATTGTCGTTATTCTTTTAAATATTGTTGTTTGGAGCATAGCCGGCTATCAATTATACAAGTACTTTTCTTTAAAAGAGGCTCATGAACAAGGGTTGAGAGAATTAACTACTGAACAAATAGACTATTTGAAATTGCATGAACATTTTCAACCCGAGAATCTAATCCTAGAAAACCCTATTTTACTTAGATTATCTTCAGCTGAACCAAAATATGATTTTGTTATCAAAGTAAAAAATCCAAGCAAGGAATGGTTTGTCCAAGAAATTGAATATTATTTTTCCTGGGAAAACGGACAAACACAAATACAAAAAGGCTTTATTTTACCAGGAGCGGAAAAGTATATTTCAGCCCTAGGACAAGAAGTGGGTGGAAAACTAACCAAGGCAGAATTTATCCTTTCTAATGTTGACTGGAAAAGAATTGACCCTAATGATCAACTGCTTCAAATACCATCACAATTTACCTTTGGAGACATTGAATTAGGTTATGCCATTTCTGAAGAAGAGATGATTGCCTTACCACAAGTTTCTTTTTCAATAAAAAATGAATCAATTCATAGTTTTTGGCAAGTTAATTTATTAGTTATTCTTTACCAGAAGTCAAAGATTGTCGGAATAAATACTATTCCAGTAAAAAACTGGCAAGGCAATGAACAAAGACAAATAGAATTAATTTGGCCCAAAATCTCTTCTTATAGTCATATTGAGATTGTTCCTGATATTAATCCCTTTGATTCAGAAATTTTTATTCCAGCATATTAGATCAACCCAATGATTAATCTTGTTCAATTAAAACGCTTTGATGCAATTTTATTTATTTTAACGGTTCTTTTAATCGTTTTTGGTTTAGTTATTCAGTATAGTTTGTCTTTGGCTGTTGAAGGAGAAAGTACTGGTGATTTTTTTAAACAATGTATTTTTGCCCTGATTGGGCTTATTTTATTTTTAATTGTTTTCTTAACTGATTTTCGTTTTGTCCGCTCTTCTGCTTATATAATTTATCTTCTGACAATTTTACTTTTAATTGGTGTGCTATTCTTTGGTCAGGTTTTTCGTGGAGTTCAAGGATGGTTAAGCCTTGGATTTTTTAATTTTCAACCAGCTGAGTTAGCAAAATTGACCGCCATTATTATATTAGCTAAATTCTGGCAAGAAGCTCGTTTACCAGTCCGCCTTAAACACATATTAATTAGTTTTATCTTGATCTTGCCTTTAATCTTTTTGATTATTCGTCAGCCAGATTTAGGTTCGGCTCTAATGATTATTATTCTTTGGTTTGGCATCCTCTTTTTGGTTGATAAGAATAAAAAACATTTTATTAGTTTGTTAGTCATTCTTATTCTGGTATTCTCTTCATCTTGGTTATTCTTTTTGCAAGATTATCAAAAAGACAGAATTTTAACCTATATTAATCCACAAGGAGATCCCTTAGACCGCGGCTATCAAATTACTCAGTCAATTGTGGCCGTTGGTTCAGGTCAAGTTGTCGGCAGGGGCTTTGGTTTGGGCCCACAATCGCAATTAAGGTTTTTACCAGCCGGAGAAACAGATTTTATCTTTGCTGTTTTAGCTGAAGAATTTGGTTTTATCGGCTGTCTACTTCTTTTGGGTATTTACGCCGGTCTTTTTTATCGTTTAATTAGATTGGCTCGGACTGTTTATGATAATTTTGGTTTGATTTTAATTCTAGGAACCACCCTTTCTATTTTCTTCCAAGCCTTTATTAATATTGGCATGAATATTGGGCTGGTTCCTGTTGTTGGGGTGCCCCTACCTTTTGTTAGCTATGGAGGGAGCTCATTATTAATCAGCCTGATATCTATTGGCCTGGTAGAGAGTGTAGTCACTCATCAACCATTTACAAAATATGAAGATATGATATCATTATGAGAACCTGTTTGGCGGAACTAAGAAGTTAAGGTATTTTAATTTTAAAACCAAAAGTTTATGTTAAGTTTAAAAGCACAACTCAGAGAATTAAAGGGAAGAAAAACAAAAAAAATAAAAGAACAGGGATTGATCCCCGCTGTTGTTTATGGTCATGGATTTAAACCCAAGTCTATTCAGGTTTTAGCTTTGGATTTTAAAAAAGTTTTTAAAGAGGCTGGCGAAAGCAGTTTAATTAATTTAGAGATTGAGGGAGGTAAACCAATCAAGGTTTTAATTCACGACTTGCAACGTCACCCCTTGAAAGACAATTTTCAACACATTGATTTTTATAAAATTAAGGAAGGACAAAAAATTAAAGTAGAAACAGGATTAAAACTTATTGGTGAAGCACCAGCGGTCAAAGAATTGGGCGGAGTTTTATTTCATAACCTAGATAAGGTAGAAATAGAATGTTTAACAGAAGATTTAATTCATGAAATTGAAGTTGATATATCTGTTTTAAAAACCTTTGAGGACATTATTAGAGTTAAAGATTTAAATGTGCCTTCAAAAGTAAAAATTATAGATGAGGCAGAAGAAATGGTTGTTCAAGTAGAAAGGCCAAGGCAAGAGGTTGAAGAAGAAAAGCCAGCCGAAGAAGAGGTTGAAGAAGAAAAGCCAGCCGAAGAAGAAGCTGAAGAAGAAAAACCAGCTGAAGAAGGCAAACGAGAACAACCAAAAAAATAGGCCCATGTTATTTAAGTTAACCAAAACCTTTTGGCTAATAGCTTTAGGCCTTTTTTTTATTTTAATCTGGATTCTAATATTTTTTGGACAAAATGAACAAAGACCTGTTTTAGAAACCTTAGAAAATATTCAGAAAGATGAATCAGTTGTTCAAATGGAAAAAGCTCCATTAATAGAGATAGATGTTTCTTTAAAACAAGGAGCCGAGACCCAATTGCCAATTGCTTTGGTTTTGGATAATTTTAGTGAATCTTGGCCCATAGCCGGGGTGAATTTTGCCTCTATTGTCTATGAGACGCCAATGGAAGCAGATATTACCCGCCTTTTAATGATTTTTAATCAAGAGTTTTTACCAGATAAAATAGGACCAGTTAGATCAGCGCGTCCTTATCTTGCTGAGTTGGCCGAAGAATACAGTGGCTTGTTTGTCCATGCTGGAGGCAGCCCTGACTTTTTACAAAAAGTAAAAAATAGAGAATATCAAATATATAATTTAGATGAAATCAGCGGTGATGGAAAATATTTTTGGCGAGACAATCAAAGAGATAAACCCCATAATATATACATTTCAAAAGAATCAATTAATAAGGTAATAGAAAAGAAAAAACTGACCAATGAGTTAAGGTCAGATTTTATTCCTTGGCCCTACAAGCAAATGGATTTAATTGATGTCCAAGCAAATAATTTAATTGTTAAAATTGATTATCGAGAGCCAGTTATTTGGCAATTTGACAAAGAGAAACAAGCTTATTTACGTTATCAAAATGGAAAAGAATTTGTTGATGAAAAAGGAAGACAGGTACAAACTCCCAATTTAATTATTCAAAAAACAAATATTAAAATTTTAGATGCTATTGGCCGCAGAGAGATTACCACCTTAGGTCAGGGTGAGGCACTTATTTTTCAAAAGGGTGTTTTAACTCAGGGAACTTGGCAAAAATTAGAAAAAAATAAAAGAACTATATATTATAATTCTCAGGGGGAGGAAATAGAGTTTTTGCCCGGGTCAATTTGGATAGAGATTGTTTCTAACAATCATCAAGTCCTTTATTAATTATTTTTTGTTACCAGATATTTAATAATCCGTTCTAAGCCACCATTTAGAATTTGATTAAGATCGTGCCAGGATTTTTTAACTCGATGGTCAGTAACCCGATCTTGAGGAAAATTATATGTTCTGATTTTTTCTGAACGATCACCAGTGCCAATATGGGACTGTCTTTTTCTTTTTAAGTTTTTATGTTTTTTTTCCTCTTCAATAACGAGTAGACGCGAGCGAAGAACAGTTAATGCTCTTTCTTTGTTTTGTTTTTGACTTCTCTCGTCCTGACAAGAAACAACTAAACCAGTCGGCAGGTGGGTAATTCTAATGGCGGTTTCATTTTTTTGAACGTTTTGTCCACCATGACCTGAAGCACGAAAAGTATCAATTTTAAGGTCACCTGGATCTATATTTATATCAATAGGATCAGCTTCAGGGAGAACAACAACTGAAGCAGCCGAGGTATGAAGGCGGCCGCTTTTTTCTGTTTCTGGAATACGTTGAACGCGATGAACTCCACTTTCATTTTTTAAAGCCTGATAAGCCCCTGGTCCTCTAATTTCAAAGATTATCTCCTTAAACCCGCCAATGCTTGTGGGATGGGAAGAAATTAGATGAATTCCCCAGACCTTTCTTTCAGCATAGCGAGAATACATTCTAAATAAATCAGCGGCAAATAGGGCCGCTTCACCACCACCCGTACCCGCTCTGATTTCAATAATAGCATTTTTTTTATCAATTTTACTTTGAGGCTTAGTTTGTTCTTTTATTTTCTTCTCTAGTATTTTTTTGTCTTTTTCTAGTAGTTTAACCTCTTTTTTAGCCAGATTAATCATATCAGCGTTTGGTTCTTCGTTCAAAAGTTTTTCCGTGTTAAAGATCTTCTGATTAATCTCCTGTAATTGACGAAAATCCCTTATTAAATCTTTTAATTGATTGTATTTTTGAGAAATTTCTCTTAACTTTTCTGGATTATTATAAACATTAGGATCTTGTAATTGATCCTCTAAAGCCTTAGCTTGTTCTTTAAATTGATCAGCTTGATCTTGCATCTTTAATTAACTTGATATTTAGTTTCAAGTTTTACTTATAATTAAATTGTTATTTAATTTCAAGATTCTGCGAACGCAGGTTCTTATTTTGTTTTTTTCTTTTTAGTTTTATCCTTAATATTCTTTTTTAAAGCAGAAGATTTAGCCACCATTTTTTCATATCTTTCTAGTCTTCCAGCCGTATCAATAAATTTCTGTTTACCAGTATAAAGAGGATGACAATTTGAGCAAATTTCCACTTCGGTTAGCTTTTGAGTTGAGCCCACTTTTAATTCAGCGCCACAGGCACATTTGACCTTTGCTTTTGGATAATATTTTGGATGAATATCTTTTTTAGCCATAAGAAATATTTTTGAAATTTAAGAGTAGATATAATATAACAAAAATAAAATTTTTAGCAACCCAGTCTTTACCTTTTTTATATCTATGTTATACTTAGTGTCATTAAGGTCTAATTTTTAATCTATTTAAGTTTATGTTGAAAAAGCAAGCAAAATCTAATAAAGTTAAAATGCCTTCTACAGATGAATTAGTTAAGGCAGGCATGCACTTGGGGCATTACACCACTAAACGTTCACCTAAAATGGAACCATATATTTATGGGGTGAAAAATAATATTAATATCATTGATTTAGACAAAACAGTAGAAAAACTTCAACCAGCCCTTAATTTTCTTACAGAGCTGGCTAGTCAGGGAGGAGTTGTTTTATTCGTAGGAACTAAACCAGCCGCCAAAGATATAATTCAAAAATCAGCTCAAGAAATAGGAGGGCCGTTTGTTATTGAACATTGGTTAGGTGGAACCTTAACCAATTTTTCTACTATTTCTGAATTAATGAAAAAATTAAATAAAATGACAGAAGAGAAAAAGCAGGGAGAATGGAAAAAATATTCTAAAAAAGAACAACTAGAACAAGAGAAAAAATTAACCCGTTTAGAAAAAATGGTAGGAGGAATGAGAGAGATGAATAAGAAGCCAGACGCCATTTATGTAATTGATTTACAAAAAGAAAAAACAGCTATTCGGGAAGCCAGGCGGTCAAAAATACCAGTAATCGCTTTGGTTGATACAAATTCCAATCCTGAATTAGTTGATTGGCCAATTCCTGGCAATGATGATGCAATTAAATCAATTGAATTAGTTACTGGGTTGGTAGTTGAGGCTATTAAAGCAGGTAAAAAACAACCGGCTAAAGAGGGGCCAAAGAAAGCATTAAAAAAGAGCAAGAAATAATAGACGAATATGGAGTTCAAGATTGTTAAAGAGTTACGTGAAAAAACTGGGGTCGGAATCCTTGATTGTCAAAAAGCCCTTAAAGAATCTAAAGGTGATTTAGAAAAAGCAGTTGAGATATTAAGAAAAAAAGGCATTGCTAAAGCGGCCAAAAGAGATGGTCGAAGAACCAGTGCGGGCATTATTAAATTCTTTATCACTCAAGATAATCAAGAGGGATATATGGTAAGCGTTAATTCAGAAACTGATTTTGCCGCTCGAAGCGAGCCCTTTCAAAAATTTTCTAAAGACACCCTAGACCTTATTAAAAAAGAAAAACCACAAAATTTAGAAGAATTAAATAAAAAATTCAAAGACGAGATAGATAATGTGGGAGGAGTTATTGGAGAAAGAATAGAAATAGGTAACTACGAGGTTTTAAAAGGAGACCTTATTACTGGTTATTCGCACATGGAGGGAAAAATTGGCGTATTAGTTTCACTTGATTTTAAAGGTGATATTAAGGCCCATAAAGACGAATTAAATGAATTAGCTCATGAAATTGCCCTACAAATTACAGCCCTTAATCCTGGATGGATCTCTGAAAAAGAAGTCCCTCAAGAAGTGATTGAAAAGGAAAAACAAATTTATCAAGCTAATATTGATAAAAACAAACCAGCTCAGATTGTGGAAAAAATATTACAGGGACAAATACAAAAATTCTATAAAGAAAATTGTCTTTTATTGCAAGCTTTTATTAAAGATGATTCATTGACCATTCAAGATTTGCTCCAACAAAAAATTGATAAGATTGGTAAAAACATTCAAGTAAAAGGTTTTATTCGTTTCTCAATCTAATTTATGGTTATAGTTTTTGTTCAATTAGCTCTTTGGGACGCCCCTTATTCTATAATGCAGGTACGAGGGGGAGAATTGGTTGAAAAAAATCAATTTAAAGTTAATGATCATTTAATCATTAAAACAGACTTAGGGACAGATTTAGGGAAGGTTATTAAAATTGAAGAAAAATCAGAAGAAGACGATCAACAACGGAAAAATTTTATCCTTAGAAAAGCTAATACTCATGATCTTGAAAAATTAAAGGAAAGAAATAAGCATAAAAAAGAAATTCTTAAAAAATGTGAGCAGTTAGTCAAAAAAAGAAAGCTGTCCATGAAAATTATCGATGCTCATTTTAGTTTTGATGGAAGTAAAATCATTTTTGCCTTTACCGCTCCTAGCAGGATAGATTTTCGCCTTTTGGTTAAAGACCTAGTTCAGGAGTTCCATAAGTCAATCAGGATGCACCAAGTAGGAGCTCGTCAAGAAACTGGTTTAGCCGGAGACGCTGGCCCCTGCGGTCGCTCACTTTGTTGCCAAGCTTTTTTAAAAAAATTAGGTCATGTGACCACTGAAATGATGTTTGATCAGCAGCTTTCTCAACGCGGCCCAGAACGTTTATCTGGAATTTGTGGAAGACTTAAATGTTGTTTAGCTTTTGAAAATGAAATGTATAAAGATTTAAAAGAAAAGCTACCTGCCTTAGGTGAAAAGGTTAAGACTAAAAAAGGAAAGGGTAAAGTAGTTGATTGGCGCATTTTAAAACAAACAGTGCTGGTTGAAATAATGGAGGAAAAAGAAAAACAAAAAATGATTATTGAGGTTCCGATTGACGAAATTAAATAAGAACCTGCTTTGTAGAACCTTGAAATTAAATATTTATTCTATAGAAATTAAGGTATTTTAATTATAGTTAATCATATGAAGTTTAAAGTCATTAGTTTGTTAATTCTGGCTTTAATGACAATCACTTTACTTGGTTGTCAAAACAGCAAAGAACAAGAGGAAGTAATGTCTTTAGAAGTTTCAACACAAAAAAAAGCAATTATGGTTATTGCTTTTCAAGGATTTCAAGATTTTGAATATTCTGAGACCAGACAGGTTTTAGAAGATGCTGGTATTAAAACTATTATTGCCAGCTCATTAAAAGGAGAGGCTCAGGGTAAGCTAGGACAAAAAGTGACAGTTGACATGATTGTTGATGAGGTTGTTCTTGAAGAATTTGACGCCTTGGTTTTTATTGGCGGACCAGGAGCTTTAGAATATGTGGATAATTTATCAGTTCATCAATTAGTTCAACAAGCAGTTAACAAAGATAAAGTTTTGGCCGCTATTTGTATTGCCCCAGAGATTTTAGCCAAAGCTGGTGTTTTAAAAGAAAAGAAAGCTACGGTATGGTCAAGTTCGATTGATCAAGGTCCTGTTGAATTTTTAGAGAATGAAGGAGCAGAACATGTTGAAGAACCAGTTGTTGTTGATGGAAAAATAATTACGGGCAATGGTCCAGAAGCGGCGACTGAGTTTGGACAAAAAATTGTTGAAGTTTTAAGACAATAATTAAGCTGTTTAATTTTTGAAAATATGTCTATTAAAATAGCCATTAACGGCTTTGGTCGTATTGGTCGACCAAGTTTCCGCCTTGCTTTTGATTCTCCAGGATTAGAAGTGGTGGCAATTAATGATTTAAATGAAGTTAAAGCCTTAGCTCATCTTTTAAAACATGATTCGATTTATGGGAGCTTTAAATATTCAGTCAGTAGCAATGGAAATAATCTAGTAGTTAATAATAGGGAGGTCCCTGTTTTTGCAGAAAAAGACCCGACAAATTTACCTTGGAAAAAATTAAATGTAGATCTAGTCTTAGAATGCACCGGTCATTTTACTACCAAGGAATTAGCTGAAAAACATTTAAAAGCTGGAGCCAAAAGAGTCTTGCTTTCTGCCAATCCTAAAGATGATAATATTCCAACATTAATAGGTGGAGTTAATCAAGGAGAATTCAATCCTCAAAAAGATCTAATTGTTTCCAATGGCTCTTGCACGACTAATTGTTTATTACCATTAATCAAGACCTTGCATGATTTTTATGTGGTCAAACAGGGATTTATGACTACGGTTCACGCCTTTACCAATGATCAGAAATTACTTGACTTACCCCATAAAGATTTACGCCGAGCCAGAGGAGTAATGCGAAATATAATTCCAACGACCACCGGAGCAATAAAATCAGTCACTACCATAATTCCTGAATTAAAAGGAAAGTTTGAGGGAATGGCTGTTCGAGTTCCTGTCTCCGTAGGATCTTTAATTGACCTGGTTTGTTTAAAAGAAAAGCCAGCGACGATTAAAACAGTTAATAACACGTTTAAAGAACTAGCCAAAGGAGATTTAAAAGATGTTTTAGATTTTACTGAGGAACCTTTGGTTTCTTCAGACTTTATTGGTAATCCTCATGCCGGTGTTGTTGATTTATCATTAACTCAAGTTACTGATGACTTGATTAAAATAGTCGCTTGGTATGACAATGAGTATGGTTATGCCTGCCGATATATTGCCATGGCTGAATACATTGGTAAAAATATTTAACAATGACCATTGATCAGATTAAAGAAAATCTTGTTGATTTATTAAAAAAGGCTTTGCCAGACCTTCCCAAAGATTTTATTTTTAGATTTGAGCCCCCGCCTCAACCTGAGATGGGGGATTTGTGTTTTTCTTGTTTTAAAATTGCCAAACATTTAAACCAATCACCAGATCAAACAGCTGGTGATTTGGCTAGGCTCTTTGGCACTAGAATTCCTTTAATTGATTTGGTAGATAAAATAGAAGCGAAAGGCCCTTATCTTAATATTTTTTTAGAAAAAAGTATTTGGTTTGAAACAGTCTGTCAGCAGATTTTAAAACAAAAAGACAAGTTTGGCCAGACAAAAGCGGGTAAAGGCAAAAAGATTTTAATTGAATATTCTTCTCCCAACACAAATAAACCTCAACACTTAGGTCATTTAAGAAATAGTTTTCTAGGTTGGGCCATGGCCAATCTATTTTCCACTACTGGAGCCAAAGTAATCAAGGCTAACTTAGTTAATGATAGGGGGATTCATATTTGCAAATCAATGTTGGCTTATCAAAAATGGGGACAGGGAAAAACACCAGAATCAGAGAAAATAAAAGGGGATCATTTTGTCGGCCAATACTATGTATTATTTGAAGAAAATGCCAAAGAAAATCCGGAACTATTAAATGAAGCTCAAGAAATGTTAAAGCAGTGGGAAGAGGGGAATGCAACAGTTGTGGCTCTTTGGCAACAAATGAACAAATGGGCTCTTGAAGGTTTAAAACAGACTTATGAGAAAATTGATGTTGATTTTGATCATTGGTATTTTGAAAGCGATGTTTATGATTCAGGAAAGAAAATAGTTCAAAAAGCCTTAAAAAAGAAATTGTGTTATCAAAGAGAAGACAAAGCTGTTGAAATTGATTTAACTGAATATGGTTTAGACAAAAAAGTTTTACTTAGATCTAACGGCACCAGTGTCTATATTACCCAGGATATTGGTTTAGCCAAATTAAGACATGATCAATTTGAGCCAAATAAAGATATTTATGTGGTTGGCTCAGAACAAGATTATAATTTTAGAGTCTTATTTAAGGTTTTAGAGATTTTTGGTTTTGATTGGGTTAAAAACTCTTATCATCTTTCTTATGGTTTGGTTTTTCTTCCCAAGGGAAAAATGAAATCTAGAGAAGGGGAGATAGTTGATGCAGATGATTTAATTAATCAAATGGAACAATTAGCCAAATCAGAGACTTTAAACCGCAACCCCAGCCTTAGTCCAACTGAAGTTTCCAAAAGAGCAGAAATAATTTCTTTAGCTGCTTTAAAATTTTATTTACTTAAGTTTACTCCAAGCCAACAGGTTAATTTTGATCCCCAGGCTTCAATTTCTTTTGAGGGAGACAGTGGTCCATATATTCAATATACTTATGCCAGAATCCAAAGTATTTTAAGAAAACTTGATCAGAAGGAAAAAACAAGTAAAATTGATTATTCAGTTTTAGGCAATAAAGAAGAAACAGAATTATTTAAACTATTATTTGTTTTCCCTCAAATACTTGAGAAATCAGTTGATAATTATAATCCTTCTTATTTAGCTCATCATATTTTAAGATTGAGTCAAAGATTTAATGAATTTTATCACCAACACCGAGTTTTAAAAGCCGAGCCCAAATTAAGAAATGGCCGTTTAAAGCTAATTCAAGCCGTAGCCGAGGTAATTAAAAACAGTCTTCATTTATTAGGCATTGATGTCTTAGATGAAATGTAATTAACATAGCATGGGCAAAAAACAAAAAACAATCATCCTTTCTTTAGGGGGTTCATTGATTGTCCCTCAAGGAAGAATTGCCGTTAATTTTCTTAAAAATTTTAAAAAATTAGTTGTTAAATTATTAAAACAGGGTTATAAGATTGTTATCATCACCGGCGGGGGAGGAGTCAACCGCCAATATAATAAGGGAGCACAAAAAATAGCCCGGATAAAAGATTTAGATTTAGATTGGCTGGGCATTTCAGTTACCAAAGTAAATGCAGAATTAATAAGAGTGATTTTTTCTCAATACGCTTATCATCAGGTTATTGCTGACCCAAATATAAAAATTAAAACAAACAAAAAATTAATTATTGCCTCTGGCTGGAAACCAGGTTGTTCTTCTGATAAAGACGCAGTTTTATGGGCTAAAAATTTAAAAGCTGGAACCATTATTAATATGAGCGATATTAACAATGTTTATGACAAAGACCCGGACAAATACGCTGATGCCAAACCATTAAAACAGGTTAGTTGGAAAGACTTTTTAAAAATCGTAGGCACAAAGTGGTCACCGAGAACCTCAGCCCCTTTTGGTCCGCCGGCTAGCAAGTTAGCCTATAAACTTAAATTAAAAGTGGTTGTTTTAAACGGCAAAAAATTAAAAAACTTGGAAAACTGTTTAAAAGGAAAAAATTTTCAAGGAACAACTATTAAATAATAATTTATAAATTATAAAAATTTATGAAAAAAGATTCATTAATCAGAACAATTTATCTTTATGCTTTTGCCCTGCTTGGTCTAATATTTTTATGTATTAGCGGAATTCGGTTTTTAGACATGGGCTTAAAAGCATTTGTTTTTACTCAAGCAGACGAGCAAATGAAAATGGAATACGCCCGACCAATCATGCCTTATTCTTATGAAAGAATAAAGGGATTAGAGGCCGGAGAAGTGAGCTTGACCAATGAAGAAACAGCTCAAATTAGGCAAATCATACAAGAGTATGAAAATTGGCAAGAAACAAGCAAAGAGGTTGATCCAGTCACCTCTAATAGACACAGGGATGCTTCTTCTAGCTTAGCCATGATTTTGGTTGGCTTGCCCTTGTATTTTTATCACTGGAGCGTGATTAAAAGAGAAACTAAGGCCTAAGCAAATCTGTGGATAAAATAAATTGACGAATAAAGTATATTAATATATACTAAATTATAAGTGTCACAGACAGCGGGTGTGTTTAAAAACACTTAATTTCCTGCCCAGACATCAGTGTTTATTTAGTATTTTTTAGTCTGTGGCCACAGACTATTTTTAATTAAAATTTATGGCAAAGACAAAAGAACAAAAACAACAAACTATTAAAGACCTTAAAGATCAATTAAGTAAAATGAAGAGCTTAGTCTTTATTGATTATTACGGACTTAAGGCTAATGAAATTAATCAACTAAGAAGGCTGTTAGAAAAAAAAGAGTGCCAATATTTGGTTACTAAAAAAACCCTTTTAAAGTTAAGCTTAAAAGAAATGGGCTTGGATAATATTAACATAGATGAAATTCAAGGGGGAGTTGGTCTAATTTTTGGCTTTGAATCAGAAGTAGCCCCGGCTAAATTAGTGGCTAATTTTGCCAAAGAACATGGGGAGTTGAAGATCCAGGGCGGTATTTTTGAAAAAGAATTTGTTAATATGGAAATGGTGAAAAGATTGTCAAAATTACCAAGTAAGGCAGAACTACTCGCCCAATTCGTCGGCACAATCAAGGGGCCGGTTAATAACCTTGTTTATGCCTTAAAGGGCAACTTAAAGAATTTTGTTTACATTTTATCAAGTATTAAAAAATAAAAAAATAAATAGATTTAATTTTTAACTATTATGGTAGAAGAAAAAGATACAAAAAAACAAAAAGAAAAAAAAGTCGAGGTTCCTAAAAAATTTAAAAGCTTAGTAGAAGAAATTGAAAAAATGAGCGTGCTTGATTTGTCTGAATTAGTCAAAATATTAGAAGAAAAGTTTGATGTTTCAGCCCAGGCTCCAGTAGCAGTAGCCGCCGCTCCTAGCGCAGGTGCAGAGACAGGAGCAGAGGCGGAGGAAGAGAAAAGTGTTTTTAATGTTGAATTAGCTGCCTCAGGGGACAACAAGATTGGGGTAATCAAGGCATTAAGAGAATTTATTCAACTCGGCCTAAAAGAAACCAAAGACTTGGTTGACACTGCTCCTAAGGTTGTTAAAGAAGGTGTTGATAAAGAAGAAGCAGAAAAAATGAAAAAGAGATTAGAAGAAGCAGGAGCGAAAGTAATCTTGAAATAGAAAAAACAAAATAATAAAAAATCCAACCTTATATGGGCTGGATTTTTTATTACAAAACTATTTATTATATTTCAATCTCAAATATTTTTGTCCCCGCTAACAGCCAAACCTTATTTTCTTTTCGACTAATAATGAAATCTTTTAAATCTGTAAATTCTTCACTAGTAAATTGCTTTATTAATTTTCCTTGTTTGCTAAGAATAATTAGCCTCTTGCTTGGCCCATCTAATAAATAAAGATATTTTAATTCATCATTGGTAAATATTTTTATGTTCCCCTGGGGTTCTAAGATATTAGGATCCTTAATTGAAAGAACAGGCTGGATTTCATCTAAAGTAAATTCTTCTGTTTTGCCTTGATAAAACTTAAATATTTGGGCAGTTTTTTTCATCACATAAACTGAACCATCAATGGTAAAACTAAGCGCATCACTAATATTGGTTTCGTCTTTAATCCAGGCCTCTTCTTTACCAAAGCCATCAAGAGTTTTTGCCTGTTTATAAACCTGATTAGCATTTGGTTCAAGAGTATAAAGACGGTTGCCATAAATATTAATATCTTGAATCTGCTGAGGTGGATTCTCTCGATTCAGCTTTAACGGAGCAAGCTTTTTATCAATAGTATTAAAACTGGCAATACCTTGATTTTGATCAAAACCGATTAAACTATCATTATCTAAAGGAATAAGTTTCTGCAACCGACCAACATTAGTTGAAGTTTGATTAACCAATTCGGTTTCTTTTGTTTCAATATTAAAAAGATAGATATGATTATTGCTTGAATCAAAGATATAAAAATCATTGTAAATATTAGTTAATCCAGCCGCTTTAATATCTTTATCAATTGTCATTAAATCAACCAAAGGCTCTGCTTTTTCCAAAACAATTAAATGATAGAAGTTATTCATTTGTTTGGTGTGATTATCTTTGAAAAAGGCAAAAGTTTGTTTTTGTTCTTCAGTTTTCTGAAGCAATTGATTTAAAAGAGCATTAAAATCATTTGAAAGAGCTTTAATCTTTAAAGGATCTTGGTAAATAAGGGCGGCTGATAATTCTTCTTGTTTTACCTTTAACTCTTCTATTGTCTGGGCATATTTTCTGTTCTGACTAGCTTTAATCTGCTGACGACCAAGAATAACAATGCTTTGAATGAAAAGCAAGCCAAGGATAATTAAAATAATAACTAATGATTTTCTAAAATATGTTAAACGACTGGTTTTAATAATAGGCACATTAGGAAGGGTTGGTTTAATTTTTCTTAATTTTTTAGGGATTCTTTCTTTTTTAGGCCGAGGAGTAATTGGTCGTACAGGCTTGAGCTTTTCTTTAACAGGTTCTTGTTTAACTGGTTTAGACGGCTCAACTCTAGCTTCTTGCTTTTTTTCTTTAACTGACGGTTTGGTTTTTCCTTTAATAGGAGCAACAAATTCGTCTTTATTAGAAATAATCAATCCCAACAGATTAACTCGATTAACTTTATCAGAGAGCCCTTTTTTTATCTCATTCTCAATTTTTTCTGTCGGGGTCTGATCTAAAATTTGAAAGACTTTGCCTGAGGAAAAATAATCAAAAAGATTTTTTGTGGTAAAAAATAAAAGAGAATTATTCTCTAATTTTCCACTAATGATATTTAAAAATCTTGTTGATTTATTTTTTTCTTCTACTAAATCAATTAATTGATCATCTTTTAGAAAATAAGTATTTATTTCTCCGGTCTGACTAAAATAAATATCATTATCTTTAAGAAGAATAATATCAACATCAAAATCAGATAAAGATTCTTCAAATATTTCTGAGTGTTGAGATTTTTCTTGCTGTAACCAAGAATTGATTCGCTGTAAAGAATCTTCAAAGTCTTTTTCAATATCTGTTACTGGTCGAAGTGGGTTATAAAAATCATTCTTAATTAAATCAATTAATTCCTGACTCCAAGTTTTAGCCCAGTTAAGTGTTTGCTTATCAGGTTTATCCTTAAAATTTAGATTAATCAAAATACTTAAACGACCAAATTTTTCTAAGAATTTTTTTTCTGGTTCCGCAACATAGGCCTGAGAATAAGCATTTGACTCTTTAGGATTTGAAAGGCAAAAATGTTTGATTTTTGTTTGTTCAGGCATAATTGATTGATAAATTACTCATTTATATTATAATATAAATGAAATAAATGACAATATGTATTTATTTATTAATAATATCGACTTAAATAAGGTTGTTTTAGGCCTGGGTCAGACTAAAAAGCCTTTTGATTTTCTGAATTTACCCAATTTTCAGAATAAAAACGATAGAATTTTATCAGGCATAGACAGGCTTTTAAAGAAAAACAAGAAAAACCTTAATTCATTAAAAGGGATTATAGTTGTTAATGGGCCAGGCTCTTTTGCTGGAATCAGGGTTGGTCTTTCAGTCGCCAATACCTTGGCCTGGGTTTTAAATATTCCAGCCATTGGGGTTAATTTATCTCAAGAAAAAGACAGCCAAGAATTAGTAAAAACAGGGATAAGAAAACTATTAAAAATAAAAAATCAAAAATCAGTAATGCCTTTTTACGGCAAAGAACCAAACATCACCAAAGCAAAACAAGATTATTGATAAAATCTCAAATTATGTTAAAATTAATATGTATTTAATTAAGAATTAATTTATTAAATTTCAAATCATGAAAGAATTAAAAGAATTCATCACTAAAATCACTATCGTCGTCGCTATTATTTGTTTAGGAGTGATTATTGCGGCTAAGTTTACCAGCACCTTAACCTGGTCTACCCACTCAGTCACTATTCCTAAAGACGCTCCTTTTCAGGTGAGTGCTCAAGCAGAGGTATATGTTAAACCAGACACGGCTCAGATTAGTTTGGGTGTGGAAAAAGAAGCCAAAACAGTTAGTCAGGCTCAAAAAGAAGTCAATGAGGTTAATAGTGAAATCATTAAAAACTTAAAAGAACTAGGGGTAAAAGAAGAAAAGATTAAAACTACTCGTTATAGTATTACCCCGCGCTATGAGTGGGAAAGAAAGAGTGGGAAACGAAACTTGGTTGGCTATCAAGCCAGTGTCAGCATCTCAATTAAGACAAAGGACTTTGACAAATTAAACGAAATTATTGATCAAGCCACAGCTAGCGGAGCAAATCAAATCAACAGCCTCAGCTTTGTTTTAGAAGATGAAGAGGCGGCTGAAGCAGAAGCAAGAGACAAAGCCATTGCCAAGGCTAAAGAAAAAGCCAAGGCCATTGCCAAGGTCTCTGGTTTAAGTTTGGGAAAATTAATTAATGTTTCTGTTTCTAGTTCAGGAGGATATTATCCTTCTCCCCGGGCTTATGGTATGGGAGGAATGATGGAACAGTCAATAGATATGGAATCAACAGAAATTGAAGCCGGAGAAACAAAAATCTCCATGACTGCTAATTTAAGCTACGAAATAAGATAAAATATTATAATCATGAATTGGACAATTTTAATTGCTGGATTTTGTGGTGGAGTAATAAGGGGTTTAGTCGGCTTTATCAAACACCAGTTTTCTTACAAAGACGTCGGTTTTAAACTCCCATATTTCTTTGTGATGATGTTTTTGTCAGGAATAGTAGGTGTGGTCGCGGCATTTGTTTTTAATCAAAATGCCCTTTTTTCTTTAGTGGTTGGATATGCTGGTGGAGATTTTATTGAGAATCTCTATAAAACCATTAAAAGAAAATCATCACTATATCCAACAAAATAATAATAAAATAACATATGATAAAAAAATTACGTATTATCCCTTTGGGGGGAATTGAAGAGGTTGGTAAAAATTGCACTGTTTTAGAATATGGCGACGATATTGTCGTCATTGACCTAGGCATAGACTTTCCCGGCCCTGATTTGCCAGGCATAGACTATATTCTCCCTGATATTACTTATTTAGAAGAAAACAAAGAAAGAATTAAAGGATTAGTCATTACTCACGGCCATTTAGACCACATTGGTGCCATTTCCTATTATTTGCACAAGATAAACAATCCACCTATATTTACTACTCCTTTAACCTGGGGTTTGATTAAAGATCGCTTAGCAGAAGTAGGTTTAGGTCGTGGAATAAAACCAAATTTAATGAAACCAAATCAAGGTTTTTCATTAGGTGTTTTTAAAATTACTCCTTTTCGGGTTGTTCATAATATTCCTGACAGTATGGGTCTAATTATTGAGACCCCAGTCGGTATAGTTGTCCACACAGGTGATTTTAAAATTGATGATAATCCAGATGATCAAAAACCTTTGGAAAAGGAAAAATTAAGAGAATGGTCAAAAAAGGGAATCTTAGCCCTTTTATCAGACAGTACCAATGCTACTCTACCTGGTCATTCTGTGCCAGAAAAACAGGTTGGCAAGATTATTGAACAAATTATTAAAGACGCTCCTGGGAGAATCATTTTCACCACCTTTTCTTCTTTAATCAGCCGAGTTCAACAAATTGTTCGAGCCTGTCAAAAACAGGGAAAAAAGATTGCCTTGGTAGGCATGTCTATGCAAAAGACAGTTAGGATTGCTCAAAACTTAGGTTATTTAAATGTTTCTCCTGGAATGTTTGTTGACCATAGGGAGGTTAATAAATATCCAGACAAAAAAATCCTTATCTTGTCAGCCGGAGCTCAAGGAGTAGAGGGCTCATCAATGGCCAGAATATCCGAGAATAAACATTGGTCAATTAAAATTAAAAAGGGAGATACAGTTGTTTTTTCTTCTTCAGCTGTTCCTGGTAATGAATTAGCCATTACCAGAATGATGGACGGCTTGGTTAATCAAGGAGCTAAAATAATTTATAGATCAGTGCTTGGTTCAGGCGTTCATAGTTCTGGCCATGCTTTTCAAGATGAATTAAAAGAAATGATTAGATTGGTCCGGCCAAAGTTTTTTATCCCCACAGAAGGTCAACACTATATGCATGCGTCTCATATTGAGTTAGCAAAAAGCTTGGGGATCAAAGAAGAAAACTGTTTTATGCTCTATAACGGCCAGACCCTAGAATTAGACCAATATCAAGCCAAAGTTTTAAAGAAAAAACTCCCCAGCCTTTTTATTGCTGTTGAAGGTAATCAGGTCAAGGTTCTGGATAAAGATGCGGTAAGGTCAAGGAATAAAATTGCTGAGTCAGGCGTTTGTTTTGTCTCTGTAGTTCAAAAAAGAGTTCAACTTGTCTTTCAAGGATTAACCGTAGATAATCATGTTATGGAAGAGACCAAAAAGAAAGCCAGAAAACTAGTTGAAAGATATGGCAAAAAAAAGAATGCTAGAATCAAGATTCAAACTAGTTTAAGTGATTTTATCTTAAATAGAACAGGTAAGAAACCATTAGTCGTTTTAATTATTAATTAAATGTATTTTAAGGTTCCCCAGGATGATGAGCAGCTCACTTGGACGCGGCACGTTGTCTCTAAAATGAGACAATATGGACTTTCTCAGGCCCGGTTAAAGCGTTTATTAAATAATCCAGAAAGACAACAGCAGGGGATTGCTGAGGGGACAATTGCTTTAATGCAGACAGTGGGGACAAAAAAAAGACCGACAGAGATCTGGTTAATGTATCAGCCAATTGATAAAAAAAAGAGAATTATCACTGCTTGGCGTTATCCAGGGATTAGTCCTAAACAAAAAATCCCGATTCCCCAGGAAATCATCAAAGAGTTAGAAGAATTAGAATAGACTTGTTTAGTTTAAAGATTTAAGGTAAAATATAGACATGGCTAAAACAAGCAAAAAACAAAAAAGACAGGATCAACTCCCGAATAATTTTTATTCCCAAACCCCTTTTAATTTTTGTGATCGCTGGTGTGAACGCTGTAATTTGGTTGATCAGTGCCAGGTTTTTCAACATGCTTTTTCTCATCATTTAGAACATATGGTCCGTGGAGAAAATCCTAATGATCCAGCAATTATTTTAGCAGACATGAAAAAAACATTTCATTATTTAGTAGGGACAATTAAAAAAGATATTGAAAAGCAAGGATTAGACTCCCGAAGGGTTAAAATAAGATTAGTTAAAGCCGGGTTAGGCCAGGGTCCAAGCCCAGAAAGTTTTGATCTTTGGCGCTTAAGTCATAATTTTATGCTTCAAAATAGAGATCTTTTGCAAAACATTTTTTCTGAAGAAGACGAAGAATTAAAAGAGATTTTTGCTAAATATAAAAAAAGGATTGAAGAATTAAACTGGTATCATACTTTTTTTGAAAACAAACTTTATCAAGCCTTAGCTATTCAAAAAGCTTTAAAAAAAGAAAAAAACAAGACCTTTAAACAGATTCAAAAACAGGAAATGAATGTCTCAGCCAACTTATGTCTCCATGCTCTACAGGCTTGCCAAGTCTCTTTAGAGGAGCTTTCCCAAAATTGCCCTGGTTATATAAAATGGACCAGGGATCTATCCATCTTAGGCAGGTCTATTTTAGAAAAAATTGAAACCAGATTTCCAGACTGCCATCAAAAGAAGATAATTTTCCATGGTCAATAAGTAAAAATTTATTCACATTCTTGCTTGTCTTTTAGCTCTTAAGTAGTATAATATTTACAGGTCAATAATATAGATAATTAATCAATATTAATCATCAAAAATATGAAAACAGCTAAACTAGTTATCGGCATTATTTTATTGATTGTTGGTATTGTTTTGTATTTACTTAAAACCCTTAATCCTTGGTTTTGCTTAGTAATTGCTGTTATTGGTTTAATCCTTCTTATTCTGTCTTTTTGTTGCAAGAAAAAGAATTTACCAGCCGTAACTCAGGCCCCAGCTCAAGCAAGTGCTCCAGCCCCTGAGGCGCCATCATCAGAACCAGTTGAAGTTGGTAAAGACACAGAGGGAACTCCTCCAGCAGCATAAAATAAAAAGACAAAAGAACGCGATTTTAGTAAAGATTTTGAAATAGAAGAATAAGCCCCTTTCGGGGCTTATTCTAATTATTAAACGTAAGCTTTAAGACAAAACAGTATTAATTATTTGTTGATGTCCATTTAAAAATGATTTTCCAAAAGTTGGTTTTTTCCCTTGTAACTGAACTTGTTTTAAAATTAAAGCATTTTTTTCACAAGCAACGGCTAATTCCTTATCCTTGGTGACAAATACTTTTCCTGGAGTAGGTTGATGATTAATTTTTAAAACTTCAATCTCCAAAATTTTTAAAGTTAAATTATCAAAGATGGTATAAATACCTGGCCAGGGTTGATAAGCTCTAAACATTTGTTCTATTTGTTGAGCTGATTTTCCCCAAATAATTTTTCCATGCAATTTTTTAATCAGACGGGTAAAAGTAGCTTTTTGATGATCTTGAGGGATTGGCTTGATTTCTTTTCCAAACCATTTAGGTAAAATTGTGATTAACATATCAGCTCCTAATTCAGCTAATTTTTTAGACAAATCAACACTGTTTTCATTTTCAATTTTGATTTTTTTCAAAGCAATAATTGGTCCATGATCTATTTTTTCATCCATTAACATAATAGTTGTTCCTGATTCTTGATCATTAGCTAAAATAGTTGCCTGAATAGGGGAGGCCCCCCGATATTTAGGTAAAAGAGAAGGATGAATATTAATAGAGCCAAATTTAGGAATGTTTAAAATATTTTGCGGTAAAATCAGGCCATAGGCAGCAATAATAAATAAGTCAGATCCTAAAGCCAATAGTTTTTCTTCTATATCAGAATCTTTTAAGGTTTTTGGCTGAAACAAAGGGATCTGATGTTTTTGAGCCAATTTTTTAACCAAAGAAGGGGAGAGAATCTGTTTTCTTCCCACAGGCTTATCAGGGGCAGTAATCACCATAACAGGCTTAAATTCTGTTTTTATTAATTCTTCTAATATAGTTTTAGCAAACTCAGGCGTGCCAAAAAAAACGATTTTCTTTTGTTTTTTAGCCATATAAACTATCTTACCATATTTTAATAAAATATCCAAGCAGTGTGACAGTTTTGTATTTGATTCGTCTATATTAACAGATAGACATTTTAATTTGCAAAACAATGATTGGTCAAGCGTTTCGAAAAACTCATCAAGATTACAAATCTGATTCTCTGATAGAGAGACTGATTTTGTTTTGCTTTTGGCTTTTTTAAGCCATAAATCTGCACAAACCCTAAAATAAGCTGGTCTCTCTATTACAAGAGATCAGTTTTTTTATTTGTTCATAAAAAAAAGAAAAGGAGGCAATGATGAAGATATTGATCATTGACGACAGAAACTTGGACTGGATGGTTAAAGATCTGGCCAAGCAAGGGTTTGAAGCTGTTCAACCAAAGACAGTTACAAGCGTAAAACAGGCTTTATCTTTAATTAAACAGATAAAGCCAGAAGTTCTTCTTTTAGACCTGATGCTTAGTTCAAAAGGTAAAGAAGGAAAAGATATCGCCGCTTTTGTTAGAAAAAACCAGGCGACAATGGAAATTATTTCCATTTCTGATGCTGGAAAAGAGACACTGAGAAATGTTTACAATGATTTAGTGGTTCATATGGCGGGCAAAAGAACGGCAAATGTTTCGCGGTGTTTAAGAGGAGAATGCCAATGCATTAAAGAGCATAAAGAGATTGGTAAAACAAGGGTCTTTGGAGAGATAATAATGATCTTGAGCCCCTTACACCTTTCTCTGCAAGCCTTTTGGGGAATTAGTGAAAAAGATGAAGAACAAGGAGAATCCGAAGCTGAAGCCATTGAAATTGTTAGATTTGGCACTAATAAGCAAAGTCTAAAACAGTTTAAGATGACAAGGGCCCAAGACGTTAAAAGAGACGACTTAGTAGATGTGAGTGATCTCATTGATAGCGAGTTTGTCTTACCCCTCCCCAGCACAAATGCTTTTTTACTGGTTAAAGAAGCAACTTATGACTTTTACGCTCCTTTAATTGACATTCTTTCCCCAGAACAAGCAACCCCTTTGTTGCAAATTGACTTAGATGAAGAAAGGGAAATGTATGAACAGCGGTTGTTCAAAATGCTTGAGCCCATTAAGGATGATGATCCTGTTTTGCAAGAACTTTACCAAGTTCTTCTGGGTCAAGACTCAGGCGAGATAAATTTTAACTTGATCTTAGGGAAACACAAGTTAAAAGTAGATTTGCCAGCCTTTGTTCAGGCATTAAGACAACAAGCCCTTATCTTGGCAACGACTGAGGACTACAAAGGAAAAGAGAATATTCCAGTAAAACATTCTAAGCAGGAAAAAAACAAGCAAGAATATGATTTTCTAATAAAACAGATTATTGAGCTTGGCTTGGAAAAATCCTGCATTATCATTGCTGGAATAGGTTTCTTAGGAAGGAGGTGCGGGAAATAAGGAGGAAGAGGCAAGCAAAGGACTTTCCTCTGCTTGCCCCTGTCCTAGAGTTCATAAATGTTTTGTGAATTCTAAAACAGGGTTTCAAAAAAGAGAAAAGGAGGTAATCATGAAAAAGAAAAGGCCGATTTTCGTCATCATTAGTTATAACCCAGTAAGGGGTTATAACAGTGGCTGGCATGAATCTGCTAAAGCGAGAGTCTTTGTCTGCGCTAATGATAATGGCAGAGGTTGTGATACAGGAAAAGGAGATACTGATTATGAGCGAGCCGGATCAGTAATGCACGACCTAGGCCATGACTACTACAATGGTAAGGTTCCTGTCAAAGATGTTAAAGAATACATTGTCTACTCTGGTTTATATGCTTTTCGTTCAGCTATTGATATGGCGAGAATGTTAAAACAAGAAAGTAATGCCTTAGTGACTATTGTTGCCTGTTCCTGTGAATGGCCAGAAAAAGAACGAATGGTTGCTAAAGTAAACATTCCTTTGATCCGTTGTGAATGTAGTGGACGAGGATTCCTAGGGGAAAGAGTAGGTGAGCTCTTGAATGGCGGGTAGAACAAAAAGGCGAGAGAAATCTCGCCTTTTTTTGTTTTATTGACAAAACTTAAGACATTTGATATTGTTAAGCCAAGATTTTAATAAGGATAAAGAAAATAAAATGAAAACTCTTAAAGACGCAGGAAGTTTCATCATTTTAACCCCAGAGAAAGAATTACATAATCAATTATTAAGAATTGAAAAAGCCGGACGGACTTGTTATCAATCTGAAAAAGAACAAGTTACTTTAGAGACGGCTAAAAAATTTGCTAAAATGATTATTAAACTTGGACACGAAAGCGTGCTGGAGCACAGCAGCATGGTTGTTCAGTTTAACAATGTTTCCCGTGGCTTTACTCATGAACAAGTAAGACACCGTTTAACCGGGGTTTCTCAAGAATCAACCCGTTATGTGGATTATGCTAAAAAAGGCCAAGGCCCTGATTTAGATAAATTTCAACTTAATTGCGTGGTTCCTCCGCATCGAGATGAAAATAAAAAGGTAGAACTAGATGATGGTAGAAAAATGTCTATCAAAGAAATGTTTACTGAATATGAAAGATTTTATCGAGGCTTAAGAAAAGCTGGCTGGCTGCCTCAGGATGCCCGCCAAGCCCTTCCCATTGGCATTAAATCACAAATAATAATTTCAGCTAATTTTAGAGAATGGCGTCATATTTTTGCTATGAGAACAGGTAAACCAGCTCATTGGGAAATCCGCAAAGTAATTGGTGATTTACTGGAAAAAGCTCAAACAATTGTCCCGGTGATTTTTGATGACTTTGTTGAAGCCGGAAAAGATAGTGATGGTTTACGTTACTTTGAAAAAGTAAAAAAATAAAGAAGTATTAAAAAAGCCCTTGAAACCAATCAAAGGCTTTTATATTTTAAAAAATATCTATTTAATAATTTTCCACTTAATCTCAGATTCTTCACCAACAAATTCACGCCACTCACTATCTTCACCAATGACAAACCATTTCTTTTTTGTCTGACTCCAGACCATGGGATTGCCTTGAAAAAACGGCTTTTTAACAATCTCTTTTGGTTTTAACCTGTCCAGTTCCAGCCATTTTTTAAAAACAGTTTCAATGGCATAGTCTAGGTTTCTTGACTTAGCCCAGTCAGCCACTTTATTAATAGCTGATTTTGCTTTTTTAACAGAGCCGGCTAATTCTAGTAATTGTTTGGCTGGCCTGGTATAGCGTGAATAAATTATTTTTCTTTTCTTGGCGTTTTCTTTAATCTCTTTTAAAGACAAACCCTTGGTATGAAAATAATGATTAACAATGGTTTGAATTGCTGTTTCTTGCTCTTTCTTCTTGTTTTTTTTGTCTTTTTCCTTTGTTTTAACCATGTTATTAGTTTAACAAATTATCCATATTAGGCAATGCTGACCATATTTGACAAAAATAAGAGAAGCTTTATTATATAATTATATGAAAACAATAAAGCAAACCTTTAAAAACATTAAATCACTAGAGGTTCAAGGGGCAACAGCGGTGGCTAGAACCACAATCAAGGCCTTAAAAACCTATAGTTTAAGGATTAAAGCTAAAAATGTAGGTAATTGGAAAAGAGATTTTAAAAAAGCAGCTGATCTTTTGCTTTCAGCTCGACCCACAGAACCCATGGCTCAAAATGGGGTCAAATATATATTTTCCCAATTAAGCCAGGTCAAACCGAAAAACGTGGTGGAAGCAAAAAATGAAGCAAAAAAGGCAGCCGATGATTTTTTAAAAATGATGAAAAAAGCGGCTGATTTAACTATTAAAAATGGACGAAAAATAATTAAAACCAAAGATGACGACATTTTAACTCATTGCCATTCTTGGTTAGTAGAACAAATCTTAATTAAAGCAAAAAAGAATAAAAAGAAATTTAAGGTTTATAACACAGAAACAAGACCTCTTTTCCAGGGCAGAATTACTTCTAAAAAATTACTTCAAGCAAAAATTCCAACAACCATGGTCGCTGACTCTTCAGCCGGTTTTTTAATTTCCCATCATTCAGGTAAAAATTTAATGATGGATAAGATTATTCTGGGAGCGGATGCTCTTTTGCCAGATGGCTCAGTAATTAATAAAATTGGTAGCTTTGGCATTGGATCTATTGCTTATAGAGAAAAAGTCCCTTTATACATTGCGACCACGCTTTTAAAATTTTATGCTAAATCATGGATTAAAATAGAAAGACGTTCGCCAAAAGAACTTTGGCCAAATGCGCCTAAAGGTCTTAAGATTATTAATTTTGCCTTTGATCGTATTCCCAGGAAATATATTACTGGCATTATTTGTGAAGCAGGGGTTATTAAACCAAGCCAAATTAAAACTCATTTGAAAAAGATATATCCGTTTTTATGATTATTTCTAAAAAAAAGAAATTAAAACAAATCATAGATCAGGCCCAAAAACAAAATAAAAAAGTTTTAATAAAAAAAGGAGTTTTTGACATTATTCACCCCGGACACATTTATTCAATCAGACAATTTAAAAAATTTGCTGATATTGTCATCATTTTTATTCAATCAAGTTTTTTAACGAAACAAGAAAAAGGTGAAAAAAAACCAATTAACAGTGCAAAGCAAAGAGCCGAAGTGATTAATGGAATTAAAAATATAGATTACGTCTACATAGACAAATCCAGATCTATGGAAGAATCCTTGTCTGTTTTAGAGTATTTAAAGCCAGATATAATTGCTATTGTTAAAAAAAGAAAGACGAAAAAATATGATCGGCCCTATTGGGAATTAAAAGAGTTTCCAGATAAAAATAAAAAAATATTTTCCACTAGCAATATTATTGATAAAATAATTAAAAAAATAAGTTAATATGAAAAAAAAATCAACCTATTTAAGGCTAAAATATAAGCCAAAACCCCAAGAAGAGATTATCGTCACTTATTATGGGGAATCTAAGTTATCTTTAAATAAATTAGCCCAAAAAGTAGCTGAAGAATCTTCAATTGGCACCTGGACAAAAGTAAAAACCTTATCAGACAAAGTCTTTAATAAATTAGCGGCAAAGGTTTTTTCAGTTAACACCAGAACAGGTATTTTTAAAATTGCTTACCCCTTAGCCTTGTTTGAACCAAATAGTATTCCTCAGCTTCTTTCTAGCATTGGGGGAAATATTTTTAGCATGAAATTAGTTAAGAATTTACGTTTGCAAGACATTGAATTTCCTGAAAAATATATTAACCAATATCCAGGACCAAAATGGGGGATTAATGGAATAAGAAGGATTACCGGAATAAAAAGAAGGCCCTTGGTTGGCTGTATTATAAAACCCAAAATAGGCTTAACTTCAACTCAAAACGCTAAATTAGCCGCAGAAATATTTAAAAACGGAGTTGATTTAATCAAAGATGATGAAAATTTAACCGACCTGAGTTTTAATAAATTTGAAGACAGGGTCAAAAAGGTTTTAGCCCTTAAAAAACAAGTAGAAAAAGAAACAAAACAAAAAAAGATTTATGTATTTAATGTGACCGCGCCAACAGAGCTAATGCTGCAAAGAGCAAAATTAGTTAAAAGATTAGGGGGCAGATGTGTTATGGTTGATATTGTTACTACTGGTTGGGCCGGAGTCCAGTCTTTGAGAAACCAAGACTTGGGCTTGATTATTCACGGGCATAGAGCTGGTCATTCTGCTTTTACTAGAAATAAAAAACATGGCATTTCCTTTTTAGTCGTAGCCAATTTAGCTCGCTTAGCTGGTATTGATCAGTTTCATACAGGCACAGTGGTGGGAAAAATGGAAGGAGAAGAAAAAGAAGTTGTTCAAGTAAATGAATTATTAAAAGAAGACTGGCGAGGATTTAATAAACTAAGAGAAAACTGGGGCAAGCTTAAACCTGTTTTGCCCATTGCTTCAGGCGGACTTCATCCCGGCTTAGCCTATAAATTAGTTGAAATTTTAGGAACAAACCTAGTTATTAATTTTGGCGGTGGTTTGCACGGACATCCTCAAGGAAGTGGGGCCGGAGCCAGAGCCGCTGTTCAAGCCGTAGAAGCGGCCACCAAAGGAATTCCTTTAAAGTTTTATTCTCATAACCATATTGAACTAAAACAAGCCTTGGACCACTGGAAAACAAAATAAATCATCTTAATAAAAAAAGAAGCCCTGATTATACATCAAAGCTTCTTTTATTTTAGCTTAAAATTTGACTTCAGGTGTTTTTTTTGCTTCCTCTTCTTCTAGTTCAAAGAATTCAGCCTTTTTAAAGCCAAGAGGACTAGCAATCAGATTAGTGGGAAAAACCTCTTGCTTTGTATTGTAATCTCTAACATTACCGTTATAAAACCTTCTGGCGGCCTGAACCTTATTTTCTGTATCTGTTAGCTCATCTTGTAATTTTTGAAAGTTTTCTGAGGCGCGTAATTGAGGATAGTTTTCGGCCACGGCAAATAGACTTTTTAAAGCCCCGGCTAATCCTTTTTCTGCATCAGCCTTGGCATTAGGCGTGCCCGCTCCCATGGCTTTGGTTCGAGCCTCAGTGACATTAATAAAGACTTGCTTCTCATGAGCCGCATAACCCTTAACCGTATTAACTAAGTTAGGAATTAAATTGTATCGACGTTTTAATTGAACATCAATGTCTGACCAAGATTCTTTAACTCGATTGCGCCAGCGAATCAAAGTATTAAAGATAGAAATGAGCCCAACAAGGACAACGACGACAATAATGATCCATAAATATGTAGGCATAAGTTTTAGTTATTCCAATTAAATTATTTAAGAGGTAAATTAGCCACTAAAAAACCAGCTTTAAAAGGAGTTTCATACGACAAGATTTCGGGTTGATAATTTTGTTTATTTAAAATACCTAAAAGAATAAGAATGGGACGGAGACCGCATTGGCCTGATTTTTCAATCAATTCCTGATCAACTCTTAAGAGTTGATCAGTTTTTTTATTCTTGATTAATTTAATTACTTCTTTATCAAATTGTTGGCCAATAGAAGTATCTTTTGGTTTTTCTTTTTCTGAACAACCTGATAAACCAGCTGAGGCAATTACAGCTACTCTTTTATTAGTCAAAGTAAGCTCTTCTCTTAATTTTTGGCCAAAGTCTAGATGTTGTTGATAATCTAAAGAACAATGACTGACAGGGATGATGGAAAAATCTTTGTATTCTTGAAAAAAATAATATAGAGGAATAAAAGTGCCATAATCAAGATTTGGTTCAGTAATCATGGTTAAAGGAATATCATGAAAATCTATTTCAAATCTCTCCTTAATCTTGTAATTCAATTCCAAATCTCCTTTAAATTGTATTTTTGTCATTAAATCACCAAAGCTTTTAAAATTACCCTCATATTCTTGGGCTAGATTTAAAGAAAAAGCCTCATCTAAAATAGAGGCGTGAGAAGACATAATAACTAAACTCTCTGGTTTGGCTTCAGCAAGTTGTTTTGACAGCTTTTTAAAAGCATCAATAGTTTTCTGAGCCTTGTCTAAGTCCTCCTGATTAATTGTCGGAATGATTTTAGGAGAATGGGGGACAATGGCAGAAAAACAAATCATGGTTATTAATTAATCAATTTTTAAAACTTCCCCTAAATCATGCATGTTTAAAAAGGATTTGTCAACTTCAACAACACTGTTCCATTGATAACCAATTGTTTCAAAAACTTCAGCTGAAGGAATAGGCAAGCGCTTTTGTTGACTAATAACATAAACAGCCGGGGAGTCAAACGTCTTAATTAAAGTACCATCCCTAAATTTAACTTGATCACCCATGGCAAATTCAGCTAACTCTTGAGGATCAACCTTGGAAATATGACTGTAAGGAAAATTAGCATTTAAAATGCTTATATCAATAATTGGATATTTAATGTTTTCTTTAACATAATAAACAGCCTTTGTTTCATTGTCTTGCAAAAGAGCTCCATTAGGATAAGGAGAGAGAATAGGAGCTCCTATTTCATAGGTATTTAAATCATTTTCATTGACCTCAATAATTTCGTCTGGGTGAAAACCAATGTTTTTAAAGATTTTTTCAGAAATAGACCTTTTCTTGTTATTAACCAACATAAACATTTCCCCTAAAGATGATTGAACCAAAGAGTAATTTGGGAAGGTCATGACTGGCCCAATTGGATAATCTATTAAATCAATTTTTTCAACTATTTTAACGTTTTTAAATCTATAGCTTAATAAAAAGACGTTTTCTGAATAAAAAGGTCGACGCTGACTATTTTGGATTAACCAGACCCCTTGTTCATCTCCAATTCTTATTAATGTGCCCTCAGCAAATTTTTGATCTCCATTACCAAACCAGTTTTGCCAAATTGTCCAAAAAAGCCAATTATCATAAACATGAGGAGCATAATTATAAAGGCCGGCGGTGGCCGCATTTTTTGCCGTAATATAGCGGCCATGAATATTAACCAACCATTTGTCATTCCAGTCAACCAGAGTTTTTCCTTTACTTCCTACTTTAAATTGGAATTGCCAAGGATGTTCTAGATAATAACGAAAACGCCAAGCAGCTCGATCTACTTGGAGTGAAAAACCACGAAATCTTGAAACTGGACTGCGATAGTCATAACAACTAAATCCAGTCGCCCAATTATAATCATCATTAGAGGGTGATTTTTTTGTAATCAGGCTTTTTTCTCTTTGTAACAGGGTAATTAAATGTTGAGGATTAATCTCATACTCTTGACTAGCCCGATAAATTATCTCAGCCGCAGTTTTCATTTTACCGTCTATGTCAACTGCTGAATAATTAGCCAAAGCCCCTTCTTTTTCTTCTAAAAATCTTTGAATTTCATTCATGGTCATGGTTTGATGGTTGGTCAACTCATAATCAGAAATAACATACTCAGGATCAAAAACAGGCTCCTGAGCATGAACATTTAATGGCCAAACAATGATTAGGGCTATGGGTAATAAAAAAATGGCTGTTTTAAGCAGTCTATACATTATTAATTAATAATTATCTTCTTATTTTTCACTTCTACTTTAAAAGTACTATTCGGTTTAACTTGTCCACTAATAATTTTTAAAGACAAAGGGTCTAAAATATATTTTTGAATAACTCTTTTTAATGGTCGAGCCCCATAAAAGGGATCAAAACCCATTTCTGCAATTAAATTCTTTGCCTGTTTATTAACTTTTAATTTAATTTTTTTGTCAAATAATCGTTTAACCACCTGTTTTAGTTGAAGTTCAACAATTTGTTTAACATTATCTTTACTCAAAGATTGGAAAATAATAATTTCCTCAACGCGATTTAAAAACTCTGGTTTAAATTTTTCCTTTAAAGTCTGATTGATTTTTTCTTCAATTAATTCCTGAGCACTAGCTCTCTCTTTAGATGAATCAAAACCAAAATGAGCTCTTTTAGCCTGATCTTTAAGTAAATCACTTCCTAAATTAGAAGTCATAATAATGACCACATTTTTAAAATTAACTATTCTTCCCTTAGCATCGGTTAAACGACCTTCATCTAAGATTTGTAAAAGAATATTAAAGACTTCTGGATGAGCTTTTTCAATTTCATCAAATAAAATAACACTATATGGCCGGCGCCTAACAATTTCAGTTAATTGTCCTCCTTCTTCATGACCAACATAACCCGGAGGAGAGCCAATCATCTTAGAAACCGTATGTCTTTCCATGTATTCAGACATGTCTAACTGAACCAAGGCCGATTCTGTATTAAAGAGAAACTCAGCCAAACTCTTGGCTAATTCTGTTTTTCCCACCCCACTTGGGCCAAGAAAGATGAACGAACCAATGGGTTTGTTTTCTTCAGCAATCCCAGCTCTAGAGCGTCTAATCGCATTAGATACAGCCTTAACTGCCTTCTCTTGATTAACTAATCTTTTATGGATTTCGTCTTCCATGCGGGCTAATTTTTTTGTTTCCTCTTCTAACATCTTAGTTACCGGAATACCAGTCCAAACAGAAACAACCCGAGCAATTTCTTCAGCTCCAATTTCTTCTTTTAAAATACGATAATCTTTTTGAATTTTAGCTAATTTTTTTTGATCAGTAATAATCTTTTTTTCTAAAACAGGGATCTGACCATGCTTTATCTTAGCTACTTTTTCTAAATTAGATTCCCTTTCAGCAATCTCAGATTGTTGTTTTAATTTATCTATTTCTTCTTTCATTTTGTGGATCTCGGTAATAATATCTTTTTCTCTTTTCCAGCGCAGAGTAAAGTCTTTAATCTTTTCTTTCAAGTCAGCCATTTCTTTTCTAATTTTGGGCAATTGTTTTTTGTTTTTCTCCTTTTTTAAAACCGCGCTTTCAATTTCTAATTTTCTAAATTTTCTTTTTAACTTATCTAATTCTTCAGGCTGGCTTTCAATTTCCATGCGCAAAGCAGAAGCCGCTTCATCCATTAAATCAATTGCTTTGTCAGGTAAAAATCGATCACTAATATATCTATGAGAAAGTTTAGCCGCCGTAACTATAGCATCATCAGTAATTCTAACTCCATGATGAACTTCATATTTTTCCTTAATACCTCTTAATATAGCAATAGTGTCTTCAATTGAAGGTTCAGCTGCATAAACAGGCTGAAAACGGCGTTCTAAAGCAGCGTCTTTTTCAATATATTTTTGATATTCTTTTAAAGTAGTTGCCCCAACACAATGTAATTCTCCTCGAGCTAAGGCTGGTTTAAGCATGTTTGAGGCATCAATAGCTCCTTCGGCTCCACCAGCCCCAACCAAAGTGTGTAATTCATCAATAAAGAGAACATAATTACCAGCTCTTTTTATTTCTCTTAGAACTGCTTTTAACCTGTTTTCAAATTCTCCCCTAAACTTGGTTCCGGCAATTAAGCCTCCTAAATCAAGAGAGATTAACTCCTTGGCTTTTAATGATTCAGGGACATCATTATCAACAATTCTTTGAGCCAATCCTTCAACAATGGCTGTTTTTCCCACCCCGGCTTCACCAATCAAAACTGGATTATTCTTGGTTCTACGAGATAAAACCTGAATAACCCGTCTAATCTCATCATCACGACCAATAATAGGATCTATTTCTTCTTGTCGAGCCATCTGAGTTAAATTAATTGTATATTTTTCCAAAACCTGATATTTACTTTCTGGTTCTGGCCCAGTAATTCTTTCACTTCCTCGAACATCAGCCAAAACCTTAAGCACTCTTTCTTGTTCAAGATTAAACTTCTTTAAGACTTCTTTAACCAAAGAAGGGATAATTAATAAGGATAAGAACAAATGTTCAGTACTCACATATTCATCTTTTAGTTTTTTGGCTTCTTTAGTAGCATGAAGAATAGTTTTTTGAAGCAAAGGAGTAATATAGACTTCAGCCAAGCTTCCGCCTGGCCCTATTTTTACCTGAGGTAATTTTTTAATTAACTTAATTAACGAATCTCTTAATTTATCAACATCAACTTCTAATTTCTTTAATAAAGCTAAAACAACCCCTTCTTCTTGATTAATCAAAGATAACATCAAATGAGGGGTGTCAACTTGTTGTTGGTCATTTTCCATGGCCAGGTTGTGAGCATTTTGCAAAGCTTCCTGAGCTTTAATAGTAAAATTATTCATGTCCACATATTAGCATTTTTTGTCCCCAAGGTCAATAATATATAAACCCACACTTGCCAACAGAGATATGTAAACCTATAATATACACATAATTTACTAACTGACCTTAATGTTTGATCTGGCGTCAAAATATATTCTTTATCTTGATAAAGATAAAGACAAAAATTTAAAATTTTGTTTTTTACTTTTGACCCTAGAAAGGTATGTCAACGGAGCGATTATTGAAATGAACAGAATAGAAAGAATGAGAAAAAGGATTTATAAAGAATTTAATAAACTGACAGATCGGGAAAATTATAATAAATATATACGAAAGAGAGATTTTCGGATAAATTATTTAGCTTGTGATACACATTTCTATTTTATTTGTATAGATAAAATTTATAAACTAATTGGTAAATTCGGTAAAGAATTAGATAATATAAATATTAAGATATTGAAGACGAGAATAAATAAAATTTTTGATATCCAACTGGTGAGAGGCCATTTAGAACATATCGAAAATAGGTGTATGGGATATTTGAGTAAAAGGAAAAAGATACAAACCAATATCTATGATTTCGGAAATTTCACAGAAGATAGTTTTTCATTCAATAATAAAGAATTTCCTTGTAGCAGAGAAAGCCTGGAAGATATAAAAGACATATATCGTGATTTGATAAAGATTATACATGACGAGTGTGCCCGCAATCATCCATTGTTCTTAGAGAGAATAGAGCAAGAGAAAAGAGATAAGATGATAGAAAAATTAATTAATAAAATCAACAAAGAATCCTCCCCACCTTGACAAACCCCCCAAAACTGCTAAAATAGACCTAATCTATAGAAAAGGAGGTGAGAAATGAAATCCGACAATGTTTTTTTTGTAGATTTCACAGAAGACAGGATAACGATTATTCACAGCAAATGTGGCTCTGAAGCCACCCAAGTCCCAGCCTTAGGAGACGATCAAAATGGTCTTCATTTTTCCTGTCCCGTATGCGAGATTGAGACAATGTATTTTCTCAATTCAGCCTTGGCCCAGGTTTTGGCAAAACTCAAAAAGTCTCCAGAGAAGACAAAGTTGGTTGTTGAAAAATGCTATATCGTAGATAGAGCGGTGCTTTCTTCTAAAGAAGTGATGGTTCTTGAAAAAAGAACAATTCTGGAATAAAACATTTCTCTTGCTAAAAGTTTGGCTCGGTAATAACCCGGGCCTTATTTTTTTACCAAAAACTGCTATAATTAAATTGTTATTTAATTTCAAGCTCTGCTTATAATAATCTTATGAAAACACGAACTTTTATAGCTGTTAATATACCAAAAGAGGTTAAACAAGTCTTAGGTAATTGGATAGAAAATCTCAAAAAAGATTTAAAAGCAGATATGAAATGGGTTGATCCAGAGAATTTTCACTTAACCCTTCACTTTTTAGGTTATTTAGAAGAAAAACAACTAGATAAAGTAAGAAGTATTTTACAGAGCAGTGTTTTTAAAACAGACATTGTTTTAAAAATAAAAAGAGCGGATTGTTTTCCAAACCAAAACAGACCAAGAGTTTTGTTTTTTAAATGCGAAGAAAAACAAGACAATGACCTAATTGGTCTACAAAAAATTCTTGGCCAGGCCTTAAGATACATGGGAATAGAAATTGATGAACGGGCTTGGCAAATACACTTAACCTTTGCCCGGATAAAAACACCGATTAATAATCTACCAACCTCTTTTAATAAAAAAGTACCAGATTTAGAATTTAAAGTCGAGTACATTGATTTAATGAAAAGTGTTTTAAGTCGTCAAGGAGCAGAATATACAGTTTTAAATAAATATCCTCTTATATGATTTCCATTATCATTACCACTTATAAGGAATCAGAAACCTTGCCAAGAGCGATTAGGGCAATTTTAAATCAAAATATTAAACAAGAACATGAACTCTTGGTTGTTGGCCCAGACAAGAAAACACAAGAAGTTGTTAAAGAATTTTCAAAATATCCTCAAATCAAGTATTTAAAAGATAAGGGCCTTGGAAAACCAGCTGCTCTTAATCTAGCTTTTAAAAAAGCTAAAGGAAAAATACTTGTTTTAACAGACGGAGATGTATTTATAGGAAAAAACGCATTAAATCTCTTAATAAAGCCATTTCAGAATGATAAAATTGGAGCAGTTTCTGCAAATCCAGTCAGTTTAAACCCAAAAGACCACATTCTTGGCTATTGGTCTCATTTTTTAACCAATGCGGCTCATCAATGGCGCTTAAAAGGAAAAGACTTTCCATGCTCTGGATATTTATATGCTTTTCGTGATATAATAAAGAAAATACCAGAAAATGTTTTAGCTGAAGACGGAATTATTACTCAAATGATTAGAGATAAAGAATATCAAGTGGCTTATACTCCAGAAGCAAAGGTTTATGTTAAGTATCCGAATAATTTTAAAGATTGGTTAAAACAGAAAGTTCGTTCTACTGGTGGATATACACAAAACCAGAGCAGGGGAGAGAGAAATGTTTTACAGGAAATTGTTAGCGGTGTTAAATTATTCTTTACCTATCCAAAAACTTTTAAAGAATTTCTTTACACCGTTTTACTTTATCTATCTCGTATCTTTCTCTGGTTAATTATTTTTTGGAAAATTAAAATTAGAAAAAAATCCTTTGCCAGTATTTGGCAAAGAGTTGAAAGCACTAAATAATATGTTTAAGAAAAAAACAATCAGAGTCCGTTTTGCCCCAAGTCCCACAGGCTCTTTACACATTGGTGGTCTGCGCACTTATCTATACAATTGGCTTTTTGCCAGACAAAATAAAGGAAAAGTAATTTTAAGAATTGAAGACACTGATCAGCAGCGTTATATAGAAGGATCAGATTATTACTTAATTAACACTTTAAAACAAGTTAATTTACCTTGGGACGAAGGACCGTTTTTTCAATCACATAAAATAGGTAGTTACCGTAGCTTGGCTCAAAAATTAGTTGACCATGACAAAGCCTATTATTGTTTTTGTACTTCTGAACAATTAGAAAAAACCAGACAAGAACAAATTGCTAAAAAAATGCCCCCGCAATATAATCGTCACTGTCGAAACTTAACAGAGAAACAAATAAAAGAAAAACTAAAATCAAGCAAATCATATGTTATTCGTTTAAAAGTTCCAGAGAAGGGGACAATTAAATTTAAAGACTTAATTCGTGGTTCAGTGGAATTTGACTTAAAAACTATTGATGATCAAATTTTATTAAAATCAGACAGATGGCCGACTTATCATTTAGCCAATGTCGTTGACGATCATGCTATGAATATCACCCATGTGATCAGAGGAGAGGAATGGCTACCATCTATTCCCAAACACATCCTTCTTTACCAAGCTTTTAAATGGCCCGTCCCTGAATTCGCCCATGTGCCCTTATTACTTAATCCAGATCATTCTAAATTATCAAAACGTCAAAATGATGTTGCGGTTGAAGATTATTTAGCCCAGGGTTATTTACCTCAAACCTTGATTAACTTTTTAGCTCTTTTAGGCTGGAACCCAGGGACAGAACAAGAAATATTTAAATTAAAACAATTAATCAAAGAATTTTCAATAAATAGAATTCAAAAATCAGGGGCTATTTTTAATAGAAAAAAATTAGACTGGCTAAACGGCCACTATATTAGACAAACCTCCTTAAAAGGCTTAACCAAGCTCTGTTTGCCATATTTAATCCAGGCAGGATTGATTAAAAAAGGGGATTATAATCTAAAAAAGGTTAAAAAAATCATCTTTTTAGAGCAACAAAGACTGAAAAGACTAGACCAAATAGGGGAGTTAACCAGTTTTTTCTTTAAAAAAATAGAATATAATCCAGAACTTTTATTGTGGAAAAAAACAACTCTGTTAGAAGTTAAAGAAATTTTAAAACAAGTTAAAGATTTATTAAACAAAATTCCCTCCTCATCCTTTAAAAGCAAAAAAATACTTAAAAACTTAAGCACCTTAGCCAAAGAAAAGGGGACTGGACAAGTATTTTGGCCTTTACGGGCTTGCTTGAGTGGGAAAAAAGCTTCTCCACCACCAGAGAACATTGCAGAAATCTTAGGCAAAGAAGAAACCTTGCAAAGAATTGATCAAGCCATTAGAAAATTAGATGATAAATAAATATAAGCAAAGCTTGAAATTAAATATTTATTGTATATAAATTAATGTATTTTAATTATAATAAAATTAGTTTACTATTTGTCTGCTTCTTAGCATTTTTTTTATTTGTCAAACCCAGTCTCAGCCTTACGATTGATTATTCAAAAGAAATTGAAGACATGCAAAAACAGATTGAAGCCCAGCAACAAGAGATAAAAGACCTAGAAGGACAAAAACAAATATATCAAGAGAAAATAGAAATTAAAAGAGAAGAAGCCGTTACTTTGAAAAATCAAATATACCTTTTAAGTAATCAAGTTTTAGAAAGAGAGGCAGAAATCCAAGAAAAAGAAAAACAAATCGCCAAAACTAATCTTTCAATTAAGAACATTCAATTAAGAGTTTTAGAAAAAAAACAAGAAATCGAAGTATTAAAACAAGATTTAAAAGAATTTTTACAAACCATTAATCAATACGATCATAAAAATCATTTAGAAATAATTCTTCTCAATGATTCTATTTCAGATATTTTAAGTCATTTACGCTATTTAAACACTGTTCAGTCAGAATTAGCTCGTTCTTTACAAAGAATGGATTTAATCAAAGAAGGCTTGGAAATACAAGAAAAAGATCTACGTTTACAACTCCAACAATTAATTGATTTAGAATCAGAACTTAAAGACAAAAAAGCAAAATTAGCTTCAGAGCAACAAGCCAAGAAAACTATTTTAGAAGAAACCCAAGGAGCAGAATGGAAATTTCAAGCTCTTTTAGCAGAAGTGGTTAAGGAAAAACAAGAAGTTGAAAATGAAATAGTTCAGTTGGAAAGCGATGTCAGAAGAAAAATAGCCCAAGAAAAAGAACAAAAAGCAGAGTTAATGGAAAAAGAGGGGATTATTATCTTTTCCTGGCCAGTCCCGTTAGAAGGAATTACCTCTGAATTTCATGATCCAGACTATCCTTATCGCCATTGGATTGGTGAGCATTCAGGTATTGATTTAAGAGCCCCCCAGGGAACAGCTATAAGAGCGCCGGCTTCTGGCTATGTGGCCAGGGCAAAGCATGGTGGCCTAGGTTATAGCTATATCATGATCATTCATAATGAATCTTTTTCCACTGTTTATGGACATGTTAGTGAAATCTTTGTTGAAGAAGACGAATATATTAAAAGAGGCAGTATTATTGGCCGAACCGGCGGATTACCAGGAACGACAGGGGCGGGTAGTTTCTCCACTGGACCACATTTACATTTTGAGGTAAGATTAGATGGTATTCCTGTTAATCCTAAGGATTATCTGTTATAATTAATTTATTAATTTCAAGCTTTGCTTATAATATATAGGTAATATAATATATAATAAATAGAATAAATCATTTAAACCATGAAACCGTTTAAACTCTATATCAAAGAAGGGGGAACAAAGACTCAATTAATTTGGCTCGGGGCTTTATTAATTATTATTGGCTTTGTTATTGCCAGTCTAGGAATTTTCAACTATTTTACTATTCCCCAAGAACCCTTTGAAGAATTTGTTTATTCACCACATGCTTTAATTTTGAAAGAGCTATATTTATCAGCCGGCATTGGCGTAGTTGGTATTGTCTTGCTTTTGGCTGGCGCTTTTGCTGTAAAAACAAGCAAAGACGGAAAATAGTTAGATATAAATTAGTTGATATATAAGCAGGACTTGAAACTAAATTATTGTTATATAGGTATTAAAGTAATTTGATTATAAAGATTATCTATGTCAGATGAATTTTCTTCTAGTAAATATCGTATTGAAAGACCAGAAAAGTGGTGGGAAAAAGACATTAATCCTACCGTTTCCTTTATATTTTTAATTGGAGCAATGATAGCTGTTTTTGGTATGGGCGCTATATTTATGAGAGAATATACTAGTATTTGGACAGAGATTAGCCAAAGAGAAAAACAAGTTTATTCAATTGATCAGATAAAAAGCCCAGGCCAACCTGATAAAGGTGTTCAATACGAAGACATTGTTATTCCTTAACAGGGGATAAAGAAATTGATAGATTTTTAAATATAACAAGCGACGTACAATATCCCTTTTACGTCGCTTGTATGTATAAAGCAAGAGAGGCCCTTTAAAGCCTCTTTTTTGCTTAAATTAAACTAATCTTATATATTATCTAATTTTCTTTTAATTTGTAAAATATTCTTTCTCCAAACCTTAAATCAATATGTTCAAGATCATTTCTATCTTCTATCTCTTGTTTAAGAATTAAGTTTAAATTATTTATTTGTTGATCAAAGTCGGCCTCTGAATTGATTAAAATGCGCCATTTCTCTTGAGTAATGATCTCTACCTCAAAAACACCACCTTTTTCCAATATATTAACTAAATCAGCTTTAATCCTATTTTGGCTTAAAATATCGCAATTTATAAGCCCTAAAACGCTCTTTAACAGCTCTACATAGGCCAAATCAGTTAAATTAACCTCTGTTTTATCGTAAAAAACAGGCAAAATCTCCTTTTCAGCTTCATCAGGCGTCGTAAAATCAATATCTGTAGAGGCATAAATCACCTGCCCCTTTGAGTTTAAATAACAATTCTTATTATTAGCAAAGCTAATTAAGGAAGCCACCGGCTTTGATTCAGCTATTTTAATAATTAATGTGCTAGGCCAGTCTTTTTCAATATCAAAAACATTAATTCTTGAATCATTAGTCATTATTTCTCTTAAATCATCTGTTTTAAAAATAAGAATATGTTTTTGAGAAAATATTAGCCCCCTTTTCTTTATTAATGGATCAATCATCTCAGTCAACTCTTGTTCAGAAATTAATTGATAATCAGTTATCTTACTTATTCTTATATCTTTTATCTCAGAATAATTGGAGAAAAATAAAAAATAAACAACAAAGCCAGAAAGAATAAGAATCAAAATAATAGATAAATAAATTTTTAATCTAAGAACTCGCTTTTTAGCAAAATAAGCTCTGGATTGTTTATTCCGGGCTACTCGAACACGACGATTCAAACTAGGACTTTTAAAAGTTTTTCGATATTTATTAGACATACCACTGCTTTTTTGGTTGGTAAGAATAGTTAAGTTTTTCTTTTTCTTTAAAACATTTAATGGCCAGGTTAATTAATTTATCCAAAAGCCTTGCATAAGAGAGACCTGACTTTTGCCATAGCTTTGGATACATGCTAATACTGGTAAACCCAGGAATAGTATTAATTTCATTTAAATATATTTTTTGACCAGATAAAAGAAAATCGACTCGAGCCATACCCTGACAATCAACTAATTTATAAGCTTGAATAGCTAACTTTTGGATATCTTTACTTAATTTTTTACTGATTTTTGCCGGAATCAAGGTTAATGATTTATCATCAACATATTTTGCTTCATAATCATAAAATTCATTACTAGGAATTATTTCCCCAACACAAGAAGACTTGACCTGGTTATTCCCCAAGACACTAACCTCAACCTCAGTAACATTTTTAACTGCTTTTTCAATTAAGATTTTATGATCATACTTACTCGCTAAATTAACAGCTTTGAGTAATTCTTGACGATTGTGAGGCTTGGAAATGCCAACACTAGAACCAGCATTAACGGGTTTAACAAAACAAGGATATTTAATCTCTTTTTCTATCTGCTGAATCAACTTTTTCTTGTTTTTTAACCAATCTTTGTATAAAAACCATTGAAACTTAACCACGGGTAAATGATAATTTTGCCAAATAATTTTTTGAATAATCTTATCAATACCAATAGCCGAGCCCAAAACATTGGCTCCAACATAAGGTTTTTTCAAGGTTTCAAAAAAGCCCTGAATAGTACCGTCTTCTCCAAATGGTCCATGTAAAACAGGAAAAAACACATCAATTGGCTTTAAAAATGTAGGAACAAATTCACCTTTTTCTCTTACTTTTTTCCCGGCTAAAAGTTTTCTGGCTGATTCTCCTTTTAACCAACGACCCTCTTTGGTTAAACCAACCAAGACAGTCTTGTATTTTTTCTTATCCAAGGCATTAATAATTGACCGGGCCGAAACCAAAGAAACTTCATGTTCAAATGAACGACCGCCAAAAACAATACCCAGGGTTAATTTTTTATATTTCATTATTTCTTTTTCAAAGATTTTAAAAACGCATTTAAAGGCAGGGTGTTAACAACATCTTTTTTTTCTAACCAACCTCTGCGAGCTTGAGCCACGCCAAATTTCATAACATCAAGATAATCATTATGATGAGCGTCTGTTGAAATAATCATTTTTACCCCATTTTGTTTAGCCAAACGAGCCTGACTAGGGTTAAGATCAAGCCGGCGGTAAAAAGCATTTATTTCTAAAACTGTTTTCGTCTCCTTAGCCTTTTTTATAATCTGATTAAAATTTATTTGTGAAGGTTCTCTTTTATTAATTAAACGATTAGAGGGATGAGCAATAATGTGAACATAGGGATTTTCCATTGCTTTCATGATTCTTTGAGTCATTTCTTTTTTGGGCATACGCAGAGCACTATGAGTTGCCCCAACAACAACATCTAGTTTTTTTAAGATTTCATTTGATAAAAATAAGGTTCCATCTTTTTTAATATCAACTTCTATGCCGGCTAAAATTTTAATTCCCCTTATTTTTTTATCAGCATTTTTAATTGCCTTAATATATCCAGGCATTCTTTTTGCTCTTAGCCCATTGGCCACTCTCATGGGGGTGGCATGATCAGTAATGGCAATGTATTCATATCCTATTTCTTTAGAGGCCTGAGCCATTTTTAAAATACTTTTATACCCGTCAGACCAATTACTATGTAGATGACAATCACCACGAATATCTTTTAAGGAAATTAAACGAGGTAGTTTTTTACTTTGTCCTGCTTCTATCTCACCTTGATCTTCTCTTAGTTCAGGGGCAATCAACGGCAAATTAACTGCTTTAAAAACATCTTTTTCAAAAGCTCCACCAATTCTAATTAATTTCTTACCTGATTTTTTAAAAACCCCATATTCATTAATTCTGAGATTTTTTTGCATACCTAAACGTCTCACTCGAATATTATGAGCCTTAGAGCCAGTAAAATAATGAACAGCGGCTCCAAAGCTTTTTGGCTCAACCACGCGCAAATCAGCCCCTACCCCCTGCTCTAAAATCACCTGAACCTTGGTTGACCCTTTAGCCAAAATTCTTTTTACATGTTTAAGCTTGGTGAAAAATTCAATGGCTTTTTCTGGTTTTTTTGATGTGGCTAAAATATCTAAATCACCAACTGTTCCTCGCCAGCGCCGAATTGAACCACAAACCTCAGTTCGGTTAACTAGTCCAGACTGTTTTAATTCTTCTAAGATTTCTTGGGCTAAAGGATAAATTTCACCTAATAAAAAACGTTGTTTATAACGTTTGTAAAGATTAATTGATTTTAAAAGATTTTTTTCAGTTTTTTCTCCCCAGCCTTCTATTTCTAAGAGTTTATGTGATTTAAGTAATCTTTGTAATTTATAAAGAGAATTGATGTCAAATTTTTGAAAAAGGAATTTAACTTTTTTCGGCCCTAGGCCTTCAATATTTAATAAATCTAAAACAGTTAGAGGAACTTGTTTTTTTAATTCTTCAAAACCATGACAAGTCCCTGTTTCTAATAGATCTTGGATATAATGAGCAATTCCTTTTCCGATTCCGGGAATTTTTTCCAACTCTCCTCTTTCAGCAATTAAATTAATGTCTTCAGCCAAGTTTTCAACTGTTTGTCCGACTCGACGATAAGCATTAATGCGAAAAAGATTAGCGTCTTTAATTTGTAAAATATCAGCTGTTTGATAAAGAATTTGAGATACTTTTTTATTATCCATATTCTTTAAAATTTAATTTCAAGGTTCTGGAGCATAGCGAAAGGTTCTTATAATAGCCAATTAGCAATACCAAAGTAAATAACAATACTTAAAATATCTTGAATAATAGTTGTAAAAGGACCGCTACCAAAGGCAGGATCTAATTTAAGTTTGTTTAAAAAATAAGGAATAGCCAAAGCAAAAAATGAAGCACTAATAATAGTCATTAACATGGAGAAACCCAAAACAAAGGCTAAATAAAATGTGGTCCAACCAACAGCGATAACTAAGAAAAGTAAAAGACTACAAAACACGGCTAAGAAAAAACAAGTTAATAACTGCCTTAAAAAATATTTTCTAAAAGGTATTTTTGTATGGGTGGCTAAATCCCTTAGAAAAATAGCCTGGGTTTGACTACCAGTGGCATTACTCATATAAACAATTACGGGGATAAACATGGCCAAGACCAAGTTCTGTCGCAATGAAGCTTCAAAAAAACCAATAATTCGAGCCACTAATATACCACCAATTAAACCAACTAACAACCAAGGCAAACGATGTTTAATGGCCATAAAAAAAGGAAAGGTTAGCTGATCTTTCCATTCAAGACGAGAAATTGGCTCATAAACACCAGCCAGATAGAGTAAATCTTCACTAATTTCTTTTTCTAAAATATTTAAAATATAATCACTAGGAACAATACCAAGTAAAGTATTGTCTTTATCAACAACAGGAATAGATTTTAAATTACGGTGTAAAGCCAAATAAGCCACTCTTTCTTGATCTGTTTCAGGTTCAACCTTAACTAAATCAGTTTTAATCATGAATTCCTTAACCTTTTTCTCAGTATTTTGGCGGAAAAGCTCTTTAATTGAAAAAACGCCAATAAATTTCTTGTTTTCATCAATAACATAGAAATAGTTAATGGTTTCAATTTGATCATGTTTTTCAAAAAGAATAGCCTGAGCATCGCCTATTGTCTGCTCAGACATAATTAAAGGGATTTGAGAAATCATTTTTCGACCAGCACTAGCCTTGGGCCATTGCCTTTTCTCAACCACATTGGTCACCCTTGAAGCTAAATCGTGTATTTTATTCATCATAAATATCAAAAAACTATTCCTTTAAAAGGAACTAAGAAAGCAATTAATTATTTTCTATCCAATTATGCTTTGCCCATGATTCGGAACATCTTGGTTCCGCATTTTGGACAAATACCAGTCATGGCGCGACGTTTAGTCCCACCCTTACCCTTCATGGTAATTTCCTTAGGATTGTCCATTTTTCTTTTTTCTCTGCATTTAACACAATAACCTACGGTAACATCAGTTTTTTTCTTCTTCATAGTCATTAAATATTAACTAATTATTTATCTTATATTTATACCCACATTTTAACCTAAATAGGCTTATTTGACAAGGATATTTTGCAAATTTAATCCCCAGCCAGAAAATCAATCAATATGGTCTTATTAAATTCAAAATCTTCTTTATAAGTTTCTTTAACTGGATCTGAACGTTCAAAATTCTGAGTTAAAGGATTAACAAAGCTGCCATATTTTTTCATGGAATAATCTAAATGACAGCCTGTTGATGTGCCAGTTGTTCCCACAAAACCGATTATTTGACCTTGAGTTACCTTGGCTCCATATCTAATTCCTTTGCCAAAAGCAGATAAATGTCCATAACGAGTAGTATAGACACCATTATGGCGAATTTCTACTGTATATCCATAAACATTGTTTTTCCAGCCAGCCAGAATAACAGTTCCGGCTCCTGAGGCAGAAACAGGCGTGCCACAAGAAGCAGCGTAATCAATGGCCCGATGAGTAGTATATGTATGCCAAACAGGATGATAACGGCTTAAGCTATAACCAGAGCTAATATAGCGGTAATTAATCGGAGCTTTTAAAAACTGTCTTCTTAAACAACTGCCCTCTAGATCATAATAGTCTTCTCTGTCTTCAAAGTCTTTGTAATAAACACCCCAATGATCTTCTTCTTGATTTTGAAAACGAGCAATTAAGATTTTTCCCGGATTAACTTCTTGGCCGTCTAAATACCTTTTTTCATATAAGAGTTCAAATTCATCACCCTCTCTTATATCAAAACCAAAATCAATATCCCAGGCAAAAATATCAGCCATTTCCATAATAGTTTTATCCGCTAATCCTATGCTTTGTCCGGTTTGATAAAGACTTTCTTTAACTTCGGCAGAAACCTGGGTTAATTTAATTTCATAAACAACTACTCTTTTTTCTGCTTTTAATTCCCCGGTTTCTAATTTTTCTACAATTAGGATATTATCTTGATTAATTTCATATTCTAATTTTTCAAATTCATTAGTGGTTATATTAAAGAAAGAGCGAATTTTGTTTCCGGCTCTAATTTCTACTAAACTATAAGTATTTTCTGAAGCATTAAGAATTTTTTGCAATTGTTCTTCACTTAATCCCAAGGCCGTGTTTAGTTTAATAAAAACTTCTCCTGATTCAATAACATGTTCCTTAATAGTGAATTGAGGAGAAGTGTCTTTTTTTATAAAATCAGCCATGGCTGAGCTGGCTAATAATTGATTTGGATTTTTTTGACCAATAATTAAACCGCTAACAAGAATAAAAATAAAAATACTTATAGCAGAGATAACAAAAACAGACAGAAATTTCTGAGGATTAACATCTTTCAACCCTTTTTGCTGATCTGACCTAAGATTAACTATTCTTGTTTTCATAGCTTTATTTTAGCAAATATTAGTGTTTTTGTAAACCTATTTTAGGTTCAAACTTGACAATTTCTTAAATTTATGCTATATTATTAATAATATTTTATGGAGATTTAAAAATATAGCTAGCGCGGAAAAAAGGACAAATTAAGGAATAGATTATTGGATTAAAAAAATCGGGAAGATATTCCTTTGACTTACTAGGAGTGTGGGATGCAAATTTTATCCCCGAAACATTGTATGAAAAGGAAATCGATCCCCATTCAAACCAAAAAGTCCTTAGTCCTCTCTCTGCGCGCTTGAGGGGCTGCATTTTGCAGCCCTCTCTTTTTTTACAAAGATTATATTTTTCTTAATAAAAAACAGGGGGCCCTCATGATGACGGGCCCCCTTTCTCAAATGAGGGCAACTGTTCTCCTTTTTGCACTTTAACCAGTCCTATGGCGCGACTAATGATGTTTAACCAGAGGAAGTGGAAATGTTTTCGGCGACCCTATGATCCGTTAAGTTGCTCTCATTGTCGGACATCACGATAATCAGATCAATAGGTGTTGGCACCGACATTTTCCACATTCAGGTTATTATTATTTTAATAAAAAAATAAAAAAAGTCAATAGCTTACAAAAGTAACAATTGACAATTCACTTTTAATTAATTAAAAGACAATTTTCTTTTTTAAAATCCCCCACCCTTGTTCTTTCTAAATCAGCTAAATAGCCGCCTGTTTTTAATTTTTTACCAATATCTCTAGCTAAAGACCTGATATAAACACCTGGACCAGTAATAGCTTTTAATTCAAGATACGGCCATCTGTATTTTAAGATTTTTATTTGCTTTATTTCCACTAATCTCTTTTTCAAAACCACTTTTTTGCCTTGACGAGCTAATTTATAGGCTGGCTGACCTTGAATTTTAATAGCACTGAAAATAGGCGGAACTTGATAGATTTTTCCTTGAAATTCAGTCAGCATCTCTCTAATTTGGCTTAACAAGGGGATATTCTCAACATTTACTATTTTTTTATCCCCCTCCTCATCATCAGTCGTACTATATACTCCTAATTTAATTTTAGCAATATATTCCTTTTCTTTTTTAACAATACTGTTTAACTTTTGACAAGCTTGTTTGCCAACACCAATAACTAAAACACCGGTTGCTAAAGGGTCTAGGGTTCCAGCATGACCAATCTTTTTAATATTACTCATTTGTTGTAATTTTCTAACCACACCAAAGGAAGAAATACCTTTTGGCTTAATTATCCCAATAATTCCCAAATCTATTTTTTTCATATAAGAGTTATATTAAAGTCTAACAACAATTTTAATCTTTGCAAACCCTGTTTTCTATAAAAAAAACCTCCAGCCACCTTTTGGCATGGTGGAGGCTCTTATTGTAAATTCTGATTTTAAATTACCGGGTTACTGTAATCGTATCTAACTCATCTCCAGGAGCGGCAACGGTAATTCTACCCGTGGCGGCCTGCATAATAGTATAACCAGTTGTATAGCCATTGCAATCAGTAAAACCTGCTCCAGAAGTTGAAGGGTCAAAAGGAAGAGCGGCTAAATAAGTTGTTACCAAACAATCACAGAGATCAACATTGTTTGCTCCAGCTGTACTAGTAATAGACATGACCGTAGCTGGCAGGGCATCACAGGTGGTGCCTTCAGCAAAACTTCCTTTGTTGTCAACCATTCTTTGGTGAACACCATTAAGAATAGCGTTAACATCACTCCATCGTTGAGAATCTCTCGCTCTTTGAAACTGACGAGCTGGGTTAATAGCAATAATAACGATAGCGGCTAAAATTGCAATAATCCCGACGGCAATGAGAATTTCAATGAGAGTAAAACCTTTACGTGATCTAATCATAAAGTTTTAACTTAATTATTATTAATTATTCTAATTTTAAAACATAAGTGGCAGAAAGCCATCCCTCTGTATCCTCATCTACCCTTATTTTATACCATTCTCCTTGTTCTTGCAATAGTAGATAATTTGTTCCAGGATAAACCTTGGTAATAATAGTATAATTTGTTCCTGGACCATCACGAAGATTTAATCCATTTAAAACACTTTCTTTGACAGTAATTTGACCAATTTTCTCTTCTAATAAAGTGGTCTTTTCTTGTAAAGTTGTATAAGTGGCAGAAAGCCATCCCTCTGTATCCTCATCTACCCTTATTTTATACCATTCCCCTTGTTCTTGCAATAGTGGATAACTCTCTCCAGGATAAACCTTGGTCACAATATCATATTCAGATCCAGGACCTTTTCTTACATTTAAACGGCTAATCCCTTGATTAATAATAATCTGGGTGGTTTTTTTTTGTTCAACCACCATTTCTTCTACTACTTCTTCAGAAACTGGTTCTTGTTCAACCACCATTTCTTCACTTATTGTTTCTTCTTTAATCGCTTTAACTGGTTCTGATTCTTTTTCTTCAGGAACAACCTCTTCGTTTATAAAAATTTTCTGGGCAATATTTGAGAAACGTGGTTGTTGGGGTGTGTAATTAATAATCACCCAACCAAGAAAGACTATAGAGGCTAAGGGAAAAACATAACCAAATATTTGAAAAAGCCTGCTTTCCTGCGTTTCTTTATTAATAAAAGATTTTTTGGTTTTAATTTTTTGAGGTAATAAATTAATTTCTCCTTTTTTGGCCCCCTGACGCGACTTAAGGGCTAAGCCAATAACCGTGTTATAAAGAATAGAAGTTCCTTTTAATTGTTTGGTAATTACTGATTTGCCCAGACTAACCTTTTTCTCAAGTTTAGTAGAAAGATAAGAGACAATTTCTGGTATTTGAGCTGAACCCCCGCTTAAAATAATTTCGTCTACTGGTTCATTATAAAAATCAAGAATATTTTTTATTTCCTCAATAATCGGTTTAAGTTCTTTCTCTAAAATAAGCTTAACAATGCTTTTATCTGACAAGCCCTTATCTCTTTTTAATTTTTCTGCCTGTTCTGTAGATTTTTTTAATTTTTCCTCAATTGCCTGAGTAAAATGCTTGCCAGCAACAGAAACTGTTGAAGACCATCTTAATTGTTTGTTTTTACCAAAAATACTAATATTAGTTGTTCGAGCCCCTAAATCAACAATCATCAAACTGTTAACTGGTTTTAATTCTAACAATAAAGCCCGAGCCAAAGCCAATGATTCTATCTCAAAAACAACTGGTTTTAACTCAGCCAAGGTTAAAACTTCAATATAGGTATCAATAATATTTTTAAAAACAGCGATGTATAAAACAGATTGTTGAGCTGATTTTGCTGGAGAGGAAATTGTCTGACAGTCCCAATATATTTCTTCCTGGTTTAAAGGAATGACTTTAGGCGCCTCAAAGGCAATGGCATCTTTTAAATTAGTCTTTTTTAATCCCTTAGGAACCTTAAAAACATGAATAAAAACCTTTGATTCTGGTAAAGATAAAACAACCTGACTTGTTTTTATTTTTGTTTTAGCAACAAGTTCTTTGAGTTTTTTAGTTAATTTTTTCTTATCAAGAATAAGACCATTTTCAATTATGCCTGGCTCTAGGGTTATTCTAGAAAAAGTTTTTACTTTTACTTTTGAACTAAGCTCAAGAACCTCGATTGAAAAATCAGAGATATCTAAGCCAAAACCTGTTTTTGAAAATTTACCCATATTTTAAATTAAACATTCTAAAATTCAGAAACCTCTTGCCAAGAGCTAATGACCATTAAAGGATTAATCTCTTCTATTATAATTTTAACCTTTCTAGTCTGATTAGCAAGAGTGCCGGTTGCTTTAATTATTCTATCCTCATTGCCACTTCCTTCTGGTAAATAAATATAGCAACTGCCATCATCAATATCTAAGGTTTCGTCACCAGCATAATTTACATTATTCTTTAACCTTTCCAAGGCATATTCAGCACAGGCATTAGCCAAATAATAAGACTGAGTAGATTGATCTTCGATTAGACCCATGTCTGTTTCAGAAATACCAAAAAGACCAGCACTAGCCGCAATTAATAAGGTTACGGCAGAGATGATTAAAATGGTAATTAAGGCAATATATGCTTGTTGATGTTTCATGTTTTATTCCTCAGTTAAAGAAACCGTGGTACTTAAATCAATCGAAGCCTCATAAGCGGTTTGAGAACCAAGATTATTATAATCTAAGGTCATTTCTATTCTGACTGTTCCAGATGTATCTGCGTAGGAAAGATTAGTAAAATCAAGATTAGAAACCAAAACCTGATCAGTAGTTAAAGTATAGGGTCCATCCACCCCCTGACTTAAAAGAATCTGATCATTTGATAATTCAAATATAGTTGGATTTAAACCACTGTCAGACATAATCAAAGACAAGGTCTCGGCTGATTCTCCAGCTAAAGGACTATTAATTCCAGAAGCGGCCTTTATCTCTCGAGTAATTACTTCCATGGCCAAACGTCCATTTTGTTGCACCTCTCGAACACAAGCGCCTTTTGCGCTTCCTTTAATAATACTCCAGGTAAAAGCACCAGCCACAACTAAAATCCCGGCCACTATGCCAAGATAAATAAGCAGTTCAATTAACGTAAAACTTTTTTTCTTTTTGTAAATCATTAGTTGCTATAAATAATAGTTATACTTTCTAAGATAGGACTGTCTGTACTGTCACCAGTAAAAAATACTCGATATTCAGCCCATTGTTTACCACTGGCTCCAGGATCAATAATAATGTTTTGTTCAGAAAAAGTATAATAAGTTGAATTAGTCCCGTCTGATCCAACCCAGGTAGCCGAAGAAAGATTTTCTTCAGTATCGGCAGTGCGCACCTGGAATTTTAAAGTACCGGTCCCACTTTCTGACCATAAGATATTATTCCATGAAGTATTTGTTTCCCCAGAATCATAAGAAGAAGAAGTGAAAATGCCCCATTGAGAATAATCAGTTGGTAATCCGCCTGGACCAATAATTGGCGCCTCTAAATCACCATTTTTAGTGGCCAAATAAACATGACCCTCATCAAAATCAATACCCTTAACATCATCACCAACATCAAAAGTACTATAAAGCAAAGGATTGGCTAAATCACTAATATCGATTATTTGAAGCCCAGCATCATTCTCATCTGTTCCCAAATAAGCATAATCTCCTGAAACAGTGAGAGTATCAACGTTGTCATCTATGTCTAAAGAACCTATTAAACTAGGAACCGTTGGTGTGCTAATATCTAAAATATAGAATTCAGGATTTATCCCTGCAGAAGAGTTTTCTTTAGTCACTAAATAAGCAGTGTCATTTTCAATAAAAATATCCCTCGCATTAGCATCGCTATCAGCATTGTATGAACCAACCATCTCTGGTTCTTCCTCATCTGAAATATCAACCACCATTAATTCTTTATCATTATCACTAGTGGCTAAATAAGCATAATCTCCTGAGACATATATGGCATAAGCCTCAGTGTCCAGCTCTAAACTTCCTTCAGCCTCGTCTTCTAAATCGTCCGGCTCTTCAACATCAATGATGAAAAATTCTGGATCGTTTCTTGCCTCTTTTCCTACGATATAGGCATAATCATCTAAAACAGAAACATCTTTAAAACACTTGTCTCCTGGGGCATTAAAATAATCAAGTTTAATAGGATTGTCCTTATTGGTAATATCAACAATTCTTAATCCTTCATCATCATCATGCAAGGACAGATAAGCATAGTTGCCAGAGATATAAACACCATGAATATCCTTTCCTATATCAAGAGAACCTCTTGGATCAGGATTTTCCGGGTCTGAAATGTCAATGATGAAAAAATTGTCACCGTGTCTAGCTGGTTTAGTCCCGATGTAAGCATAATCACCTAAAACAAAAACATCTTTAGCATCCTCGTTCCCGGGAAGATCAATGCTACCAATCATTTCTGGGACTTCCCAACCGCCTTGGCCACTTTGAATCACTTGAACTTCATAATCATTATTTGTTGTTCCGGCATAAATATGAGCGCCTTGAAACCAAATCGCATAAGCATAATTTGAGCCGATTAAATCAACAGAAGCTGTTTCTATAAAAGTATTTAAATCAATGACGACCACTTCTTTGTCTGCATTATCAGTCCCCAAATAAGCCAAATCATTATAAATAGAAATTGTTTCAACATCATCGCCTTCTAAATCAATTGAATCAAGTTCAGTAATTACTCCTTCTGGGTTAGAAACATCCAAGGCATAAAACTCTGAGTCACCACTGCTTTCCCTCCCCATATAAGCGATATCGCCAATAACCTGAACAGAAGTCATATCACCATTACCAGTAATATCAAAAGTATTTACTTCAGTATTATCTGTTAAACGAACAACTGATAATTCTTTATTATTACCTTCAGTGGCTAAATAAGCATAATTACCCACAACATCAATTTTATTAACAGTGGCGTCAACTTCTAATGAATTTAACAGAGTAATCTCTTCTTCAGGATTAGAAACATCCAAGACATAGAATTCTTCAGAATTATTTACATTAGTCACTAAATAAGCAATATCATCAACAACAAAAACATCAAGGCCATTAAGATTGTCTGGAACATTGTACTGATTAGTTACAGTATAATCACTTAAACGAACAATCATTAATTCGGCATTATTATCATCACTGGCAATATAGGCATAATCTTCAGAAACATGAAAACTACGAGCATCATTACCTAATTCTGTTCCCAAATCAGTTGATCCTAACAAATTAATATTTCCATTACTAATATCAGAAATATCTAAAACAAAAAATTCTTCTTCACCGCCACCACCATTATTCATGGTAATAACATAGGCAATATTATTATTAATAAAAATATCCCGGACATCACCATTAGCATCTGTATCAAAGTCGGCAACAACAGAGGCATTGTTCCAGTCGCCGATCAAGGATAACTTTATCTCCCCATCACCCACCTCAGTGGTCTGAACACTGTTTCTCTTTCCTAAATCAAAGTCTGCTAAAAGCGTCTGGGTCCAATTGAGACTAAACAAATTAGTTAAATAAGTGACCAAGGTTACGGTTTGGGGACGAGTGTCTGTTAAATCCCAGGTCACCTGAGAGGTAATTTTTTTACAATTTAGATTACAAGCTTCGTCTTGTTCAACAACAATAACCCGCTCTCCTTGAGTTAATTGATCGCTAACATCATCGGCCGTTCCTTGAAAAACCCAATGTTCATCAGAGATACTAATTCCATGATTGCCCAAGATTAAATCACCCCAGCTGTTGTTGCTAATAGATTTACTTGCTTCAATCCCCTCTTTAGCCAAAAAAGTGGCTTGGGTTCTTTCTCCACCAGCTCGATCAGCTATATATGTATCAAGACTTAAAAAATTAATCGAACTGACAACCAAAACAAAAACGCCAAGGGCGATTAATAATTCAATTAAGCTTTGAGCTTTTTGATGTTTCATAACTTATAATTCAAAATTAATTCTACCCGCTTCATTAATGTTAATTGTTTTTGTTTCTGTACCTTGGGTTAAAACAATATCGTCACCTGTTCCAGTAATAGTTGGCTTACCTTGTGTTTTAGAAAATAATACTTCTGAAACACCACTGAACGAAATATTATTGCTAGCCCCGAAAATTTCTTCGTCAGTTCTATTTTCATAAGAATTACCTGTAAATAAAAAATATTGACCGGTTTGACCAGAGCCAACATAAACACCAAAATTATTATCTCCTTGAGACATGGCTTTTAATTGGGCTCTTCTTAAAGCCTGAATAATTCCATCAGTCGCTGTGTCTAATTGTTGGGTTTGATAAAAACGTATACCCGTGGGCACAACCAAGCCAGCAAGGAAAATAATAATAGTAATAGCTAGTATTATCTCAACAAGAGTAAAGCCTTTTTTAAACATACTTATTTTATCTAAATCCGCCGGTTAATTTGTAAATCGGCAGAATAATAGCAATGGCAATAAAACCAACCACCAAACCGATAACGATTAATAAGATAGGTTCTAAGATGTTGGAAAGATTCTTAGTCACATTATCAATTTCTTTTTCATAAAATCCTGCTAAATGAAGCAAGGTTTCTTCTAAACTGCCAGTTTTTTCTCCTACCTGAATCATCTTAGAGACAGTGACTGGGAAAAGAAAGCCCTCATTTTTTAAATGATCACTAATGGGTTTTCCTCTTTGTACTTTATCAGAGGTTTCAACTAAAGCTTTTTTATAACTCATGTTTTTTAAGGTTTGAGAAGTAATTTCCAGTCCTTGTACTACAGGAATGCCACTTTTTAACAAGATCCCTAAGGTACGACAGAATTGAGCTAGGTTATTACTGCGGGAGATTCGACCAAATAAAGGGGTTCTTAAAAGGATTTTATGATTAATTTTTTTAACTGGTTTTAAACGGGAAAGGAAGGTAAATAAAATAATAAGACCAATTAAACCACCAAAGATTAACAGTCCATGATTTTGAATTGCCTCTGTCACCCAGATTAAGACTTTTGTAGGCAAGGGCAGTTGTACATCAAAACTTTTAAAAAGAGGTAAAAGTTTAGGCAAAATAAAGACAGCCAAAGCTGATCCTAAAACAAAAGTACTAGTCAAAACAAGTAAGGGATAAATCATCGCCCCTTTTACTTTTCGATGAAGATCATAACTTTTTTCTAATTGAATGGCCAGGTATTTTAAGTTTTCCTCTAAAGTTCCACTCGCTTCCCCTACTCTAATAATATTAATAAAAAGCTGATTAAAATCTCGAGGATGTCTAGCTAAACTATCTGCTAAAGATTCTCCATTATCAAGATGTTTAATAATATCCTCAAGAATTTTTTTAAATACTTTAGATTTAGTTTGTTCCTGCAATGTAGCTACCGCTTCTCTTAAAGGCAAGCCGGCCTTAATCATAACAGAAATATTATTAGCAAGAAAAACTTTATCAATAGTACTTATTTTTTTTAACATAAAGATATATTAAATTAAAAAATATCTATTCTCTGGTCACCCTTAATACCTCATCAATAGTGGTAATTCCCGTAAGTACTTTTTCAATTCCATCTTCCATCATTGAGTGCATCCCTTCTTTAATGGCTTGACCTTCAAGTTCATCAGCATTGGCTCGACGCATAATCATTTGTTTAAGGGTGTCACTAATTTCTAAAATTTCAAAAATCCCGATTCGACCAGTATATCCGCTTTCATTACAGGCTCGACAACCCTCACCTTTATAAACTCTGATTTTTTGTTTTTTACCAAGGATTTTATCAATTAATTTTGAGGAAAGATTAAGTTTTTTTAATTCTTGGCGATTAACCTCATAGCTATATCGGCATTTTTCACAGATTTTTCTTACCAACCTTTGGCCAAAAACAACATTAATTGAAGAAGCAACCAAGAACGGTTCTACGCCCATATCTATTAAACGAACTAAATTAGTTGCCGCTGTATTAGCATGCATTGTAGAGAGAACTAAGTGACCAGTCATGGCTGAATTAATAGCAATATCAGCTGTTTCTTCGTCACGAATTTCTCCAACCATAATAATATCTGGATCTTGTCTAACAATTGAACGTAAACCCTTGGCAAAAGTCAAACCAGTTTTAGTGTTAACTTGAATCTGACTAATTCCTTCAACGTCATATTCAACAGGATCTTCAATTGTAGTAATATTTACACTTGGTTTATTTAAAATCTTTAAAATAGCATAAAGACTAGTGGTTTTACCACAACCGGTTGGTCCAGTAGATAAAACCATACCATAAGGTTTTTTAATAGTGTTTTTAATTTTTTTATGATCTTGAGGACGAAAACCCAATCCTTTTAAGGTAAAGCGACGGGCTTTTTCTGACAAAAGTCGCATCACTATTTTTTCTCCATCAGTGACTGGGACAATGGAAACTCTGATATCAAATTTATCTTGTTTTCTTCTAAAGCCAGTTAAAGCTTCTAATTCAACCTGAAATTTTCCATCTTGAGCGGCAAAATGTTCATCTGTGCGGAGTCGACTTAAAACCTTAATGCGAGTAACAACTAAACCATGAATATCTCTTGGTAAACTGACAACATTGTGTAAAACTCCGTCAATCCTAAACCTAACCTGAGTTTTTTCATCTAATGGTTCAATGTGAATATCTGAGGTCCCGTTTTCATAAGCATATTCAACTAAAGTATCAACAATTTTAATAATGGGAATGTCTTCTGCTTTCACATTTAATCTTTTTGCTTCTTTAACCTGAGTTTTAATAATATCATCAAATTCTTCTGTTATTTTTTTGCGATAAAACTTTAAAGAATCTTGAATTCCAAAAGAAGTAGCGTAATATACCCTGACCTTCTCTCCGGTCTTTTTTTCCAACCATTTAACCATCTCATAGTTATTTGGATTGGCCATGGCTATTTTAAAACCATCTTTGCCTCTATCAAAAGCAATCACTTCTTGCATGCGAGCGACTAATTCAGGAACTATTCTTAGAATTTCTTCAGAAATCTCTTCTTTTTTAAGATCAACAAAGTGATAATCAAAATGTTCAGCAATAGTCTTTCCTAAATTTTTATCTGAGATTAAACCTTTTTCTACTAAAAAATTTTGCAAAGAAGTGTTTTCTTCCTTAGCTTTTTTAACAGAATCATTAAATTCCTTCTCAGGAATATGACCTGGTGAAACCAAAAGTTCTTTTAATTTTTCCAAAGGAATTTCCATGCTTAATAAGTTTAAAATGTTATTTAAGATGTTCCCTTACCTTGGCAATAACCTCTTTCATTTTAAAATCAGCTTTGATTAAATAGTCTGCTGCTCCCAATTCTTTACCTTTTTGAATATCTGATTCTTGACCCAAATTAGTAAGAATAATGACAGGAATATTTTTTAATTCACTATCTTTTTGCAATTCTTCTAAAACATCAAAACCACTTTTTATCGGCATAATTAAATCTAGTAAAATCAAAGCCGGTTTTTCTTTCTTAATTACCTCCAATCCAATTTCACCATTAGTCGCTGTATAAACATCAAAGCCCTCTCTTTGCAGTTTATCCCTCATCGCCCCTAATAAAAACCTTTCATCCTCAACTAAAGCAATTTTAACTTTTTTTTCTTCAGCCATATTTAATAATTATATTATTTTTGAACAATTCCTAGTTTTTCTTTGACCCTTACAACCAAATCATCAAGCTTCCAATCACTTTTAACTAAAAAATCAAAAACTCCACTTTCCATAGCCGTGGCCACATACTCAGCATCATTTAAATTAGTAAGAAGAAGCACCTGCGCATTTTTTCCCCACTTATCTTTTCTTAATTTTTTAAGCATACTTAAACCATCAACTCGAGGCATGATAATGTCTAAAAGAATAATATCAGGATGCTCTTTTAAAGCAATCTTTAAGCCTTCTTCTCCGTCTTTTCCTTGAAAGGTTTGGAAACCTTCACGTTCGAATTTGTCAAAAATAACTTGTCGCATAGCTTTTTCGTCCTCAACAATAAGGACTTTTTTGTTTTGTGTTGACATATGTTTATATAATTAAATTACATTATTATTTATACAATTAACTAGCTAAAACTTTGACTCCTTTTTTCTTTTTCATTCCTATTAAAGGAATAGTGGTAAAGAAAGTGGTTCCTTTATTTTCTTCAGATTCAAACCAGATTTTGCCGCCTGACTGCTCAACCACAGCCTTGACAATATAAAGGCCAAGACCAGTGCCATCACAATCTTTAGCCAAAATATTATCAGCCCGGAACAGCTTATTAAATATTTTTGATTGTTGAGTCTTGGGAATACCATAACCAGTATCCTTTACTTTAACTAAAATATCTAAATCCTTTTTACTAATTTCAATAACAATACTTCCCTTTTCCGGAGTATATTTAACAGCATTGGAAATCAGATTTTGTAAAATAATTCTTAAAAGTCGAGGGTCAGCATTAATAATGGGCAAATCAACAGCATATTTTTTTTCAATTTTTAATCCTTTTTCTTTAATTTGTGGAGTTTGTTCTTTTATAACACTATCAGCAATTTCAAGAAATTTAATCGGCTCAGGGTCAATAGCAAAAGTTCCTAATTCAATCCGAGAAACATTTAAAAGAGCATTGACTAATTCCACCATGCGGTGATTAGCATCATAAAGCGCTTGTAAATATTTTTCTTGGTCTTTGTTGATTTTCCCCACGTCTTCATCTAAAAGCATTTCTGCATACCAGCTGACAGTAGAAAGGGGTGTTCTTAATTGATGAGAAGCCAGGGAAACAAATTCAGTTTTGGCCCGATCAATTTCCCTTTCTTTGGACACATCACGAAAAACAACCACACAACTTATTACATTACCATCAGAATCTTTTAAGGGAGCGGCACTTCCGGAAACCGGAATATTTTTCTTGCCTTTTTTAACCAAAACAGTATCAAAACTGGTTTCTTTAATCTCCCCACTGCTTATTGCTTCTCGAACAAATCTACCATTTGATTTTCCGTTTCTTTCAGAAATAAAATTAAGAATCTGATCATATCTCTTGCCAACAGCCTCCTTAGATGTAACCCCAGAAATAACTTCTGCTTCTTGATTAAAAATCATAATCTTGTAATCTGGATCAACAACAAAGACACCATCACCAATCCCATAAAGAATAGTATTTAATTTATCTTTTTCCTGACCAACCTTATTCTTTTCTTCTTCCAGCTCTTTGTTTTGTCTTTCTATCTGCCCAAGATTTCTAGCTAATTGTTCACTTTTGTCTTCTAATCTACTCTGGGTTTTTAAAAGATTGTCAGTCATTTGATTAAAAGAATTAGCCAATTCTTCAATTTCATCTTTTGTGTTTATTCTTGCCCGAGCCAAAAGATTACCCTTAGAAATTGTCGCTGCTACTTTAGTTAATTTTTTAATTGGCCCGGAAACAGAACGAGCCATCACAACCGTAATCAAAACAATCATTATTAAGAGTACTGTCCCAATAACGACTAACCGGTCTTTTAGCTCATTAGCTGTTTTTAATATTTCATCGGCATTCATTTTTACTACCAAGCCCCATTGATAATTAGGTAGATAGCGCCAAGTAGCTAAAACCTTTTCTCCTTTGTAATCAGTGGTTATTCCCCAACTTTTTTCTCTTTGCACTGCCTTTTGAAGGGCAATCCCTTGATGAGCCCCTAATTCAACATTTGTTTTAAATGCTCCTTCTGGGTCATATCTTGATGGAGCAATAAAAATTATTTGATCTTCTAATCTGGCGACTAAAATAATTTCTCCTGTTTTTCCTAAACCAGCATAATCTTCAGTGAGATTATAGATTCCTTCATTATTAACTTGAACTCCGATCACCCCAATAAATTTTCCTTCATTAGACACAGGAGATGTGATATAAGCTCTAATCTTACCGCCCTTAATCAGCTTAAAGGTTGATATTTTTGTTTCTAATAAAGCAATGGTACTTTTAAGAATGGGTGTTAAATCAGAATTGGCCTTTAAATCAGTAAGATAATTTGTTCCTAAAGCATGTTTTTGACTAGTAGAAAAAGTTAAATTTCCTTCAGAGGAAATTAAAAAGAGATCATCATACTTAGATGCCTCTTGAAAATATAATAAAGCAGGTCTTAATTCTTTATCAATGGCAAGATATTCTAAAGAATTTACTTGATGTTCTTGAAAAGCCTGATTAAATTTTTCCACAGAACCGATAACACCAGGCATGCGCGCTAAAGCAGTGACATCTTTTTTTGCTTCTGAAAAATATTTATCAATTTGATTGACTTTATTATCAGAAATTTGATAAAGCTGATAAGCGGCTTCTTCTTCTAAAACTTTTCGCGAACTGTCATAACTGATATAAACAGCAATAATCAAGGGAACCAGAGAAATAGCCAAGAACAAAACAACAAATTTAGTTGTTAGGTTAAGTTTTATTTTTTTAAAATATTTTAAAAACATATTTTATTCCTCCTTTTATTTTTCTAATTTAGCCAAATGGGATTTTATTTTCTCTACCACTTCTTTTATTTTAAAATCAGACTTAATTAAATAGTCGACGGCTCCCAACTCTTTTATTTTTTGAATATCTGATTCTTGACCCAAATTAGAAAGAATAATTATTGGAATATCTTTTAATTGTTTATCTTTTTTTATTTGTTCCATTGTTTCAAAACCATTTCTATGGGGCATGACTAAGTCAGAGAGAATTAGATCTGGATTTTGTTCTTTTGCTTTTTTCATCCCTTCTTTCCCCTCCGCAGCTGTTATTACATTAAAACCACTTCGTTCTAGGCCGTTTTTACAAATACGGCGAATAAACTGGTCATCTTCAATAAGTAAAATTTTAAATGATTTTTTTTCCATATTTATTATGTTATTATAGCAAAAAACAGGCTAAATAACAGTATAAATAAGCCTATTTCTCATATATCTTTTTCCACCAAAATACTCCTTGATAATAACCGGCGAAAATTCCTCCAGTAAAGAAAATAACTGACAAAAGACGATTAATCACAAACCAGTGAGCCCAAGAAAAGCCCAAGCTGTATTTTTGAAAATCCTTGATTAATAAGTCAATATACCAGACTTCGGTCATCGCATAAATCAAAAAAGCAATCAAAACACCCAAAACAACAAACATAGCTAAATAAATAGTCTTTTTCATAAGATTATCATATCAGCCTATATTATATCAAACCAGTGATATAAGGCAATATAAAAAACAGGGATAATTAGCATTTATTCCTGTTTTTTAAAAGTAAAGTATAATATTTATTTCTCAATCACTGCTTGAGCCGCGGCTAATCTGGCAATAGGCACTCGATAAGGAGAACAGCTAACATAATTCATACCTACTTTACAGCAAAATTTAACACTATTTGGTTCACCGCCATGTTCTCCGCAAATGCCCACTTTTAAATCTTTTCTAGTTTTTCTACCCTTGGCAATGCCTGTTTTTACTAATTGGCCAATGCCTTGTTGGTCTAACACCTGAAAAGGATCATTTTTAAAAATATCCTTTTCTAAATAGATTTTAATAAACTTTCCAGCATCATCTCTGGAAAAACCAAAACCCATTTGCGTTAAATCATTAGTGCCAAAAGAAAAGAATTCAGCATGTTTGGCAATCTGATCAGCGGTTAAAGCAGCTCGAGGAACCTCAATCATTGTTCCCACCGTATACTTCACTCTAACCTTATACTTTTTCATGGTCTGTCCAGCTGTTTTTCTAGCTAATTTTTCTTGGTCAACAAATTCATTTAAATGACCAACCAAAGGAATCATAATTTCCGGAACAACATTAATCTTTTGTTTGGCCAATTCACAAGCGGCTGAGATAATCGCCTTCACTTGCATCTCGGTAATTTCTGGATAAGTAATACCTAAACGACAACCTCGATGACCAAGCATGGGATTAACTTCTGCCAATTCTTCAGCTTTTTCCCAAATCTTTTTTTCTGAGACTTTAATCTTTTTACTTAATATTTGAGCTTCTTTTTTAGTTTTTGGTAAAAACTCATGCAAAGGAGGATCTAATGTTCTAATCGTTACAGGAAAGCCCTTCATTGTTTTAAACAAACCTTTAAAGTCTTTCTTTTGAAAAGGCAAAAGTTTGTTTAAAGCTTTTCTTCGTTGTTCTTCATTGTCAGCTAAAATCATTTGCTGCATAAAAGGTAAACGTTCTTGGGCGAAAAACATATGTTCGGTTCGACACAGGCCAATGCCTTGAGCCCCAAATTCTCTAGCTACTTTTGCGTCTTTGGGATTATCAGCATTTGTTCGCACTTTAATTTTACGAATTTGGTCAACCCATTTCATAAAATAGCCAAAATCACCACTTAATTTAGGTTCAATTGTCTTTACTTTACCTAAGATTACCTGGCCTTTTGTTCCATTTAAAGTCAACCAATCCCCTGTTTTAACAACAAGTTTGTCAATAAAAATCTTTTTCTTTTTCTCATCTACTTTAATTGATTCACAACCAGCCACACAACATTTACCCATCCCCCTAGCCACAACAGCGGCATGACTAGTCATCCCGCCTCTGGCGGTTAAAACACCTTGAGCTACGTCCATGCCATGAATGTCATCAGGACAAGTTTCTGTTCTAACTAAAATTACCGGACCCTTTTTACTTTGTTTAACGGCTTCATCGGCACTAAAAACAACCTTACCCACCCCGGCCCCTGGTGAAGCAGGCAGGCCTTTAGCGACAACTTTGACCTTAGCCTGGGGACTAATAATGGGGTGTAATAATTGGTCTATTTGAGCTGGTTCAAATCTTAAAACAGCTTGTTTTTTAGTAATTAACCCTTGTTTAACCATGTCCACGGAAATTTTAATTGCCGCTTGAGCCGTTCTCTTGCCATTTCTGGTTTGAAGAATATATAATTTATTTCTTTCAACTGTGAACTCAAAATCTTGAATATCTTTATAGTGTCTTTCTAATTTTTTTGTCAAAGTATAAAGCCTTTTATAAATCAAAGGCATTTCTTTTTTTAATTCTTGAATTTGTTTGGGAGTTCTGATTCCAGCAACCACATCTTCTCCTTGGGCGTTAATTAAATATTCCCCATAAAACCTATCTTTGCCAGTAGCTGGATCACGAGTAAATCCAACCCCAGTGGCACTATGGTCACCTAGGTTACCAAAAACCATGGCCTGAACATTCACGGCTGTGCCTAAGTCTTCAGAAATTTTATTTAACCTTCTGTAAGTTTTGGCCCGAGGAACATTCCAGCTTTTAAAAACAGCATCCCTAGCCATGGTTAATTGTTGCCAAGGATCCTGAGGAAAAGCTTTTTTTGTTTTTTGTTTAATTAATTTTTTGTATTTAGTAACAAGATTTTTTAAATCTTGTCCTGTCAATTCAGTGTCAAACTCAATTTTTAATCTTTTTTTAGTCTGAGTCAAAATCTGCTCAAATAATTTTTTATCTACCCCAAGAACAACGTCGCCAAACATATGAAGTAAACGACGATAAGCATCAAAGGCAGAACGATAATTATTTGATTGCTTGGCTAAACCTAGCACGGTTTTGTCATTTAATCCTAAATTTAAAACCGTATCCATCATTCCAGGCATGGAAAATTTTGATCCACTGCGCACAGAAACTAATAAAGGATTATTAACATCACCAAATTTTTTACCAACACTTTTCTCTATTTTTTGAATAGATTTTTTAATTTCTGAATCAAGATTCAATGGTAATTTGCCATGATGTTGTAAAAAATATTGACAAACTTTAGTGGTAATAGTAAATCCAGGTGGTACGGGTAAACCCAAATTAACCATTTCTGCTAAATTAGCGCCTTTTCCCCCTAAAAGGTCTTTCATTTCGGCTCGGCCATCTGCCTTTTTGCCGCCAAAGTAATAAACTGTTTTCATTGTTTTTTATTTAAATTGGTTTTTTAGTTTTCTTTTTTGATTTTTTGACAGCTTTTTTACCCCTTTTTCTTTCATAACCTTAGCTATCTTTCTTGCTTTTTTTCTATGCATAATATTTTATTTAAATGGTTATTAATTCATAATCTGACTTTTTATTAGTATACTTTTCAGCAAAATTAACATGTAAAAGTGGATCTTTGTGATTTATTTCTTGAAACAGGTCTTTTTTATTCAACTCATTAATCAAATCAACACTGGCCTTATCAATGGCAACGGGATTATCTGAGAAAAGCACGCCAATGTCTTTCCCAATAATCCCTCCCGGATTTGGCTCACAATCACAATGTTTAGTAATGTTTTTAATAAAATTAATGTAAAAAGTTTTCTTGGGTAAATTATTAATTACCGCCGCGGCTCCTTGGGCTAATAGGTCATCAAACAAGGCTTTTTCTGGTTCTAAACATTTATAAGAACATTGTAATTGACAAATTGAACAACCCCAACAAGAATCTAAATCAATTTTAGCTTTATTGTCAACCATTTTTATTGCCTTGGCTGGACAAAATTCAGCACAAATACCACAGCCTTGACATTCAGCCACAAAACGAGGACGACTTAAACCATGCTCGATTCCCTTAGTTTCTTTGTCTACGCCGCCCATGCCCAAATTTTTTATTGCTCCACCAAAACCAGCACAGGAATGTCCTTTAACATGAGAAAGAACTAAAACATTTTTTGCATTAATTAATTCTTGGCAAACCCCAGCTACAAAATCTTTTGTCTTAATCTTCTGGCTCTTTTTAGAGATAAGAAAAGGGGCTAGTTGGTCATAGCCTCTTTTTCTGACAACTTTCTCATATCCCTTAATAGAATTTCTTGGTGAATTATAAGCAACAGTTGTGTCAATAAAAACAGACTTTAAACCCAAAGAATTCATAGCCATGATCACCGGCTTAATATCCTTAGGCATAAAAGCAAGTTTATTGCCTGGTTCACCAAAATGAATTTTAATAAGAACTTTATCTTTAATTGAATAAAAATCAGTTAAAATATTTTTAACTCTAATCTCTAAGCCTTTAAAGCCTTTTAAAAGATATACCCTGTTCATGTTAAATTACTCAGCAAAAGAAACTAATTCAACTTCAAAAATCAAAGTTGCATTTGGAGGAATTGATGCGCCAGCTCCTCTTTCTCCATAAGCTAAATCTGAAGGAATAGTTAATTTTCTTTTTTCACCAACTTTCATTCCTAAAAGTCCTTGTTCCCAGCCCTGAATAACTTGTTTAACTCCAATAGTAAAAGTAAATGGCTCGCCCCGGTCAAGACTAGAGTCAAATTTAATACCATTAGTTAAGGTTCCAGTATAATGAACATTAATTTCATCTCCTGATTTTACTTCTCTATCTCCTGTTCCTTCTACCAAGGTTTCTATTTTTAATTCTGTTACTTGATCTTCCATAATTAATCCTGTACAACGCCAATTAATACTTGCTTCTCCTGCTGTTTTAATATCGACGACACAAGCAGGCTTACATCCTGGTTTATCAACGTCTAAATCAATCCACCAGGTTCCTGTACTTTCATTACAAACAGCCGTATCTTCTAATAAAGAACCTTCAGTCACACAATCACTATTTAAAGCAACTTCCATTGCTTCTTTAACAGTCATTTGATGGCAGATGTTTTCTACAACAGGTTCTTGCGTAGACCCCTCTCCAACAGGTTCTTCTGTTGTTTTACCACATCCTATTAAAAATAAAGGAATAAGTAAAAGCGCAATAATAAGTGTTGTCTTTTTCATTTTTATTTTTTATTAAACTATTTAATTATTTTTTTTAATCAACCAAGAAGATGACTGAACTTTTCCTCCGCCAACATCAAAAACCATTTTAATCCCCAATTTCTCACAAACTGGTACTTCAGGAATATTATCCAATGTCCGGTCTCCTCCTTTGGCAAAGATATCAGGCCTAACCAATTTTAAGCTTTTACAAACTGTTTCATCTTTATCAATCGACAAAACAACTTCATCAACTGACCTTAAAGCTTTAACAATTTCTATTCTTTCTTTTTCAGGCATAAAAGCAACACTACCTTTTACTTTTACTTGATCATCACTATTAAGAATAACGACTAATTTTGTCCCTAATTTCTTAGCCGCTTGTAAACAACGAAGATGACCAATATGCAAAGGATTAAAATATCCAGAAGCAGCAACAACAATTTCTTTTTTCTTTTTCTTAAACATTAATAAGATTTTAACAAAATTATTAATTTTAGACAAGGGAAAATAGCCTAAAAAAACGACTATTTTGCCAAATAAGACTTTCTCTTTTTTTCTTCAAATCTTTCAATAGCATACCTTAACATTGTCCGAGGCATTTTCTTAATATGTTTTTTTAAAAATTCTTCTTCAATTTTCTGGTCTCTCTTTCCTAATTCCCTTAACATCCAGCCAACGGCCTTATGAATCAAATCATGATCATCATTTAATAAGATCTTAGAAATTTTTAAAGTATCATTAAACTTGTCGTTTTTAATAAAAGTAAAAGTGGAGATGATAGCAATTCTTTTTTGCCAAAGATTTTTTGACTTGGCTAATTTATACAAAACGTCTTTGTTCTTGTTTAATAAATAATCACCAACAATATTAGATGCGGAAAGATCAACCAGGTCCCAATTATTTATTCCTTGATGGTTTTTTAAATAAAAACTAAAAATCTTTTTTTTCTCTTGCTCCCCTACTTCTTTGTATTTGCTAACTAGTATAAGAATACCGACCAAACGATGTTCATGAATCTTGCTTTTTAATAAATTCTTAATATTGTCAAAACCAAGATGAGTATATTTCTTAGCCACTCCTCTTTGAACAGGAACTTTAATGCCTAAGAAAATATCACCGGCTCCATATTCATCTGGCCCGGTTTTAAAAAACCTTTGTAAAATCTTAGCTTGTTTAGGGTTAGCTAAATTTTTTAATTCTTTTTTTAATTGCGATAGTGTTAATTTAGTCATCTACTCTTTTAATAATTTCTTTGATTTTTTCCAAACCATTTTTAAATCTTTCTTTTCTAATTTCTAAAAATTTATCTAATTGTTTTGACAAGTCATTTTGATTTAAATTATTAAAAGAAAAGAAAAACCTTTTAAAAAAGTTGGCCAAATGCTTTTGCTTTAAAACAAAGGTAATTTTTTGCTTAAAAACAACATAATTAACCCTTAATTTAACCAGCCTATTTTTATTAAATTTAATCAAAAACACCCGCATTTTATAGGCTAAACTAAAGGAATTTATCAAATCAACCAAGAAAACCCCGTAAAACAGGCCTAAAACGAATAATAAGCCTGTATAAGTGTTAAAAAAGAGCAAAATATTGCCTAAAACAGGGTAAATAAAGAAATAAAACAAAATAGACAGAATTACCCAATAAAATGAATAAATCAGGCAAATATGCCCTTTGTGGTTAAGAATTTCATCAGAATAATCCCATAATCTAAGGTTGTAATAGTAAAAAAAGAAAAACCCAACAATTAGCTCTAATAATGTAGTTGGAAATGATAAACAAGATCAATTTAAAAACAAAATCTATATTAAGCCCAGAAACAAAATATAATAAAATAGCCCCAGTGCCATAAATTGGTAAATAAGGGCCGTTTAAAAATCCAGGATTAACTAGTTTTTTCTCCTTAATCAAACCAACAAAAATCAGCTCAATTAACCAACCAGCTAAAGAACCAAGAGTAAATATAATAGCAATATCTGTAAGAACCATATCTGATCAATTACTTTTTATTTTTAAAATAATAAATGGGAATATAACGAATTTCCTTGTTTTTGCTTTTATAATCAACATCAACAACCTTAAAATACTTCTTTGCCATTTGTTCAAACTTGTTTTTAGGAAATTCAGTGTGAACAACTTTAGCGGCATGAAATATAACATTATCTATTTTCCATTTATCAGCCGGGCGTATCTTAACTAATTTTTTATTTAAAAGAACTTTAAATTTATGGTTCAGTTTGGCAACGCTATGTTCATAGGGAGCAATTTCAATTTGTTTATGCCAGATAACTAAGAAAACCCAATAATACTCTAACCAATCTAAATCACCCTGGTTATAAGCTTTTTGAAAAAAGGATATGGGCTTATCTACTAATTCCTTTTGAAGTACAGCATTACGAGTAATAAACCCAGCCCTGGGTTTTAATACCCTGTTTAAAACCTTAAACATGGGAAGATGATATTTTGTTTTAAGATTGTTTAAAGAAGCATCAGCCAAGGCAACATCAAAATAATTGTTTTTAAAGAGCTTATCTATTTGTAACCAATCATATAAAGCAACTTTGTTTTTAGGGTTGTTTTTGTATTTCATTTGTTTATGCATAGCAACCAAGACATTCCAACTGACATCAACCGCTACTGTTTCGCATTTATGTTTTAAACACAAGTCTCTTAATTCTGGAGTGGCTCCTAAAATAAGGGCTTTGGGATTTTTCTTGTTTTTAATTGCTTGTTTTAAAAACTTCTCATAAATTTTTAAATCATTCTGACGTGGAGCCGAAGCTGCTTCTCTTTTAGAACGAGAACCTGAAAGCTTTTGCGTATCCCACCTAGATTTTTTTGTCTTTGTTGCCATAGTATTTTATTTGTTTTCTTTAAATTTTAATTCTGGAAAAGAAAATAAGTCTATGCCATATTTTAAGTATACATCTTTAATGTGCAAATCGCCCATGTCCTTGCCCTCTAATTTCAATAATGATAAACCCTGTTTTACCTTTTCTTTTCTAAAAGATTCAATCTCCAAATAAGCAGGAATTTTTGGCCGTAGATCAATAGTAAACTCAATATCTTTTAAAAGAAAAAGTGTTCTTTTACTTTCGTGATAATATTTTGCTTGCCAGGGTATTTTAAAAAGAATTTCAGCAGTTTTCTCAAAATCATTAACCTCAACTTCTATTTCTTCAGTTTGACCAATGCCCCTACCCGTTTTCTTCTTATAGGTCAAGGTTATTTTATCTCCTTCATCACGTACCCGGATATACTCGTTGCCCAAGGAATCAAAAACAAAAACCCATCTTTTCATTAAAACTTGGGGTTGTTTTTTTGCCCCTAAATCAAGAAGTTTTTTTTCAATCTCTGAGACATCAATGTCTAAAACTTTTGTTTCAAATTCTTTAGCCATACTAAGAAACGTTTATTATTTCAAATACTTTCTATTTTTTAATTTATCAGGTAAGTATTCTTGTTTTTCTTTATAATCATGATCAGGACTATATTTATATCCCTTGGCATAACCTAGGTCTTTCATTAACTGGGTCGGGGCATTGCGAATATGTAAAGGCACGGGTAAATTCCCATGATTTTCTACGTCTTGTTTAGCTTGCTCATAAGCCACATACAAGGCATTGGATTTTTTACACTTAGCCATATAAACCACTGTTTGAGCCAGAATAACATTACATTCCGGCATACCAATAAAATGACAAGCCTGATAAGCCGACACTGCCTGTTCCAAGGCCCTTGAGTTAGCCAAACCAATGTCTTCAGAAGCAAAACGAACCAGTCTTCTGGCCACATATAAGGGGTCTTCTCCTGCCTCAAGCATTCTGGCTAACCAATAAAGAGCGGCATTGGCATTAGAACCGCGCATTGATTTATGTAAAGCAGAAATAATATTGTAATGTTCTTCACCATCTTTATCATAAAAAAGATGAGATTTTTGAAAAGCCTGTTTAATCATATCAGAGGTAATTTCTAAAACCCCTTTATCTTTTTTATTCTTAGTTTTTATTCCTTTATCTGGACTGGAAAAAACAGCATATTCTAAAGTATTTAATGAGGTTCGGGCATCACCATTGCTCATCTGGGCAATCATCTCTATGACCTTGTTATTAACTTTAATTTTTAATTGACCTAATCCTTTTTTCTTATCCCTTAAAGCACTTTTAATAATTTTAATTAATTGATCTTTGTCTAATGATTTTAAAACAAAAACCCGACAACGAGAAAGCAAAGCACTAACCACTTCAAAACTAGGATTTTCAGTTGTTGCTCCGATTAAAATAATCTCCCCTTTTTCCACAGAAGGCAAAAGAGCATCTTGTTGTTTTTTATTCCAGCGATGAATTTCATCAATAAAAAGAATTGTCTTCTTATTCTTTTCCTTATTCTCTTTTGCTTTTTTAATAATTTCTCTTAAATCTTTTAACCCGGTATTAACCGCACTAATTTGATAAAAATCTGACTTGGTTTTTTTAGCTAAAATAAAAGCCAGGGTGGTTTTTCCACTGCCTGGCGGTCCCCAAAAAATCATTGAAGGCACTTGATCAGACTCAATTGCCTGTTTTAAAAGAGTATTTTCCCCAATAATTTCTTCTTGACCCAAAAAACCCTTTAAAGACAAGGGCCTCATTCTATCAGCTAAAGGAGTATTTTGAGGAAGGTCAATCATATAAGAGTATTAATTATATAGTATTTTAGCAGAATTAAGGTTAAGAGTAAAGAAAAAAATGGGCAGATTGCCCATTTAAAAAGAGTAGTAGGTACCGCCGGAAACCGGCGCCAGCGGTACCTACAGGATTCTCACCAGGTCCATCCATGCAGGAGGTACATGATGGGTTGATGAGGGGATGCGGGAAAAATTTTTATTTAATCCTTTGCCCCATATATCCCTCCTTATATAAATAACCTAATAATTATTAGTATTATAATAACAGACTAATTGACGTTTGTCAATACTAGTTGAAAATAGAAATACTCTATTTAACAAATCTATTGTAAAGCCAGGCTAGGATTACCCCACAGACAAAGGCGTCAACAAACGCCCAAATTGCCCCGATAATTACTCCAACGATAGAAACGGCATAACCAATATAAACCCGAGAAATCAGAGCAACAAATGTTTCTCCAAAACCAAACATTCCAGAAATACCAAGTAAAAGAATGCAAACTGCCCAGAAAATACCAAAAGCTAATCCTAAAGCTTTGACGCTTAATTTTTGCATAACCTATATTTAAATTATTTATCTTTTTTTTCTTTTTTAAACTCGTCCACCAATGAACTTGCTTTTTTCTTAATCCCCTTAACCATTTCCTCAACTTTTTCTTCTCGGTTAACAGAAACCCCCTTGCCTGGTTTAAGAGGAACTAGAATGAGCAAAATAACATAGAGAATTACACCTAGTCCCTGGAAAAAAACCAAGAGAATAAAAATAAGCCTGACAATGTTTGAGTTGGTCTTAAAGTATTCACCTAAACCACCACAAACCCCGGCAATAATTCTGTCTGTTCGCGAACGATAGAGTTTTTTAGATTTTATTTTTACCATATTTTTCAGTAAAATTAGTTATTTTATACCCTATATAGTATAACAGGTTTTTTAATTTAAGACAAAAGAAAAGCGCTGGATAAACCAGCGTTTTTCTTAATTAAACTTTTATTATTTATTATATTCCACCACAGTGAAAGTTGTGAAATCCAAAACGACCTTTATTAAACCCCCCAAAACCAAATCCTAATTCTTGTTTAAGTTCTCTTGCTTGTTCATATTCTCCTTGCTGCATTAAGCTATGAATTTCTGCCATTTGAGAAAATGTTTCTTCATTGATTTGTTCACCCATTTTCCCTATTTTTTCTTCCATAAGATCTTTCCAAGCTTCATAATCATTGTTTTCAAAGATTTCATTCATGGCTTCACGTTTCTCAGTCATTTCCTGATATTTTTCAGAAGAAAATCCTGCTCCTTTGAAGCCAAATCCACTTGAATGAGCATAAACAGAACTAAGACCAGCTGTTAAGACAAGAGCTAAAGCGAGAATCGCTAAACCCACTATTCTTTTATTAGTAGATGTCATAGTTATTAATGTTAATGAATTAAATAGAGTACACTCTATTCATTAATACGCATCTGAAAAAGATTTCTTTCATCAGGCAGTGTTGGCGGTTTCATAAATCCATTTGGCTTAAAATTTTCTTTAGGCCATTTTTTATAAGACCCGATCATGCATTCTTCTGCTTGAAAAGTTTGATCATCTAATATTTCACCAACTATTCTAACTACCTGACCTTGTTCTGGTTTTACTTCATTAACAGCAGACTCTTTTAATTCAATTTGCCATGTCTTATTATTAAAATCCTTTATTTGAAAATGTTGATCATCTTCTATGGAAATAATTTGACCGGCTAACAAGCCTTTTTCTGGATGACACCACATTCCCACTCTTCTATTAATCAGCTGATTATAATGGGGAAAACGTTGAGCTAAAATATCATCTGTTAATCGCCCGGCTCTGAAATTATGTAAAAATAAACCTAATGAAAAGCTAACCACAAAACAGACAATCAACAAAGTAATTATTTGATATTTATACCCTTTTTTAGTATGTTGCAAATTATATAAAGCTAGAGAAATAAAAAGAATAAAACAAAGAATCCAAAAATAAGGAAAGGTAACTAAAACAAATTTAAAAATACTGCCACTCATTTGACGATGAAATGCCCAGTCATTATTTTTTAATAAATAAATCATCACCGAAAAAGCCAAACCCCCAACAATTAAAGTAACAATACTAAAAAACCAAACAAAAGAATTTTTTAATGTAAATTTCCACCTTGCCTTAGGTTCTAAATTTTGGCTTTTAATTTTTTCTAAGATCTTTTGACTAATGTTTTTGCTCATCTTATTTTAAATTAATATTTTGTTCAATTGTTTCTTGTTTAAATTTTTGTTTAGCTCGATTAATCAATGTCGCCACTGTTCCCATTGGTTTTTTAATAATATCTGACATTTCTTTGTAATCTTTATCTTCTAAGAATTTTAAGACCAAAACTTCTCTATACTTTGCATCTAAACTATTTAAAATCTTGTAAATATTTTCTTTTAAATATTCTAAGTCAATTTCTTTGCCAATATCTAAATCAGAAGCTATTTGATTTAAAGCATTGTTGTCTATTTCTAAATCTGCATCATCTGGTCGAGATTGTTTTTTTCGATAATGACTGACAACTTGATTATGAGCAATGCGATAAGCCCAAGAAGAAAATTTTAAACTTTTATCAAAATCATTTAAATTAGTATAGATTTTAATAAAAACCTCTTGTAAATTATCTTCAGCCTCCTCTTTACTAAAATTAGAAATTCTTAAAATATATCTTAATAGCTTATCCTCATATCTTTTTATCAAACACAAAAAAAAGTTCCTGTCTTCCAGGGTCAGAACAGCAATCTCCTCATCTGTTTTATACTGACAGTGTTCTATCTTAAACATGTGTATATTATATGTCTATACTTAATAATACGCAAGAAATAGGCTTTTTCTTTCAAAAAAAAGACTAAAAAGCCTTTTTTAGGGTAAAATAATGGTATTTTAAAGCTCTATACTCTCTTTAAACTCTAAAATTTTGTAATTTAACCCCTGTTTTTCGAATTCTTTCTTAACCACATCTAAATCTACAGGATATTTCGGACTATCATAATGAACCGGAATAACTAATTTAGCCCCTGTTTCTTGAGCAAATAGGGCCGCTTCAAAGGGACCCATTACCAGCCCATGATTACAAACTGGAACAAATACAACGTCAGCCTTGTAATCATTGTTAAAACAAATAATATCACCGGTTAAATAAGTCCTATTAACGCCATCATCAATAATATAGCCCACATTTTCCTTAATTTCTTTTTCGCCTTTAAATGTTGGTATGTATCCATGAACTGCTTTAACTACCTCTACTTTTATATCATCAAAATCTAAAACCTCACCGGCTTTAACAATTTGTGGCGATAATTGAGTATAAGCATCGGCTACTTCTTGAATAGTATAAAACTTGGTCTTAGGATTTTTAACAATTTCGGTTATTGCTTCAACCTTACAATGATCTCCGTGTTTATGCGTAACCAAAAGAACATCTATATTAACCCAATGTTCTTTTAATAAAGATTGATTGTATAATAAACTTCCTGGATCAATCAAAACTCTTTTGTTGTTGGTTTCAATTAAAATACATGATTGTCCAAAACGGGTTAATCTCATAAATTTATTTTAACAGGTTAAGTGCAAAAAAGCGACCACTTTTTTATTCTCCTGTTTCTTCTGATTATACTCTTGAACCGCTTGATCAGTTGGAAAAATGATTAATTCAATGCCTTTACCTTGAATAAAAGCCTGTAATTCATCACTTACCTCGGCAATCCCTGATTTTCCAGTCCCAAAAACCACTATTTCTAAAGCATCCTCTAAAAGATCTCCAACATCACTCTTCTGAAAAAGATGAGATTGTTGTCTCTGCCAGTCTTTTACCTCTCCATTTAGATTAATAAAAACATCTTTGGCAAATGTTTGCCCGTCAATTTTAATTAAACCAAAGTCATATGCTTCAATCATTTTTTTCGCTTAAACTTGTTTTTAATATAAGTAATAATATTATAAATAACTGAAATGAAAAACCCAAAAGCAGCTAAGAGGCATAAAATAAAGAATACTGGCTCTTCAAATTTAAAAATAGCATAAATAACATTATGCAAAATAAAAAAAATAATAGCTGAACCCAATAGTGAATATGTTATTATTGTTTGTTTTTTCATAATTTTCACAAGATTACTATATAAATTATACCAAATCTAAGACTTTTTGTTAAGATTTTGTAAATAAAAAGAGCGGTTAACGTACGCTCTGTCCTTCATGGACTTACGGTTAAATGTTTTGTTGTTCTCCTTAACCATTAAAGACAAAGGTTTGGATAGACTCCGTTGTTGTCACCCATGCTTTATTAAGGATGACTATTTCGTTATCTGGGATCAATTCGGTGAAAACTAGAATTTTGACCCTAGGATAGTCTTTTTTAATCTCACGAGCCATGGAAATCATACTTCGAGAATTAAATATAAGACAATCAATCCCAAAGCCATTCTTGAGCATCTTTAAAGCATCATCTGCCCCTCCCACCAATCGCACATCAGCGATTTTTTCTATTTTCTTAGTTCCAGGACTCTTTTTTTCCGCTTTTCTTAAGGCGAGAGTAAATATTTCAACCAGATTATCATAGGATCTTTCATCTTCAACTCCCCATCCCCACTGTCCTTCATTAACAATGACAATTTTTTGTTTTTTCATTGCAACCCTCCTGTGAATTCTTATTGTTGGCTAAATTATACCAGAAATAAGGCTTTTGTCAAGATATTGACTTGTTCTAAATATTCCCTATAATATATAACAGCTTTTATGAATCAATACTTGTTAAAACTAAATTCTAAAGAATTATAGATTAAAAAGTAAAGTGGCATAAAAGTCAAAGGTCTCTTTATTTTTTAATCAAATATTAGTCCATATGGAAAAACAAAATACGAGCCCGAGAGATGCTAATCGTGGATCTCTTCCTCCTAGAAAGATGTTTCAAGGAAACTGGAAATGCTCAGAATGTGGAAAAGAGATTACTGAACTTCCATTTGAACCAGCTCCTGATCGCCCACTTTATTGTCGCGATTGCTGGCGTCAAAAAAGATCTCAAAGGTTTAATAACTAGAACCTTACTTAACAAGACCCTGTTAATTCAACGGGGTCTTGTTTTTATTCTAATCTATTATATCTAAACACCAGATTTTATTTGAACAACATCTCCATCCTGAACCAGATAATCTTTTCCTTCTGTGCGGATTAAACCTTTTTCTCTAGCCTGGACCAAGCCACCTGATTTAACAAGGTCTTGCCAATTAATCACCTCTGCTTTTATAAAATTAGATTCAAAATCACTATGGACAACTCCCCCGGCCTGAGGGACTTTTTTTCCTTTTCTTAAGGTCCAGGCCCTGATTTCATCAGCCCCAATGGTTAAAAAAGTAATTAAATCAAGCAATTTATAACACTCTTTAATTAATAAATCTAATTGATTTTGGGCTGACAAACCAAATGATTTTCTTTGTTTAGATGTATAACCAATTGTTTCAAACTCAGTTAAAACATCTAAGATTAAAAAGGGCCAGTTGTTTTCTTTAAAAGCCTTAATCACCTCTTCAGAAACCTCGTTTTCTAAACCATTTAATAAAAATAGTCTTGGCTTAATGGTCAATAATTGATAATTTTTTAATATTTTCTTTTCTTCACTATTCCATTGAACTTCAGACAAAACCTTTTCATTTTCTAAATGATTTTTAGCTCTTTTTAAAACTGATAACTCTGTTTCAATTTCACTTGTTTTTGATGGTGATTTAGATTCTTTTTCCAAAGCCTCAACTCTCTTCCCCACTGTTTCTAAATCTTTTAAAACCATTTCCAAGTCTAACACCTCTTTTTCTTTAAGCACGTCTATTCTTGATTGTGTATTTATAATCTTCCCACTTTTAAAACAGCGCAAAATATAAACAATGGCATGCACATCCCTGATATTAGCTAAAAACTTGTTGCCTAATCCTTCTCCTTTACTGGCCCCTTTAACCAATCCGGCAATATCTATAAATTCTACTGTTGTATAGATTTTCTTTGGTAATTTGGTTAAATCAATTAATTGATCAACTCTTTTATCAGGAACAGCCACAACCCCGACATTGGGGTCAATAGTACAAAAAGGATAATTAGCAATATCAACCTTTTTTTCAGTGATAGCTTGAAACAGGGTTGACTTACCTACATTTGGTAAACCAACAATACCTATGCTTAAAGACATAGAACAAAACTAAATTATTTTAATAAGTGTTTAAAAAAGGCAGCAGCCAAATCCTTTAGAAGCTAAATAAAGCCCAAAAAGAACCATGATAATGGCCACAATAAAATACCATTCTTTGCTCCAACGAAATGATTTAGCAAACTTAAACATTATTTTTTTAGGAAGAAAAAGAAAAGCCAAGCCTTTTAACAAGACAATCCAACCAATTAAAGTAATAACTACTCGCCAACTGTTTTCCCAAATGTTATGACCAATAACCATTGTTAGCCCAAGAACCACTGTAATGATGCCGGTGACATATAATAAGGCGGTATTATCAAAAAAACCATCTATTATTTTGCTAAACTCTTTACGCTTTATCAGGCACATAACCGCAACAATAATAAAATAAAGGCCTAATACTTTTGCTAGAAAAATTGAAAGATCCATAATAATTATGTTAAACAATTTAAATATGACAAAAAATAATCGACCTTGACAAAAACCTTATTTTTTGATAATCTATTTTTAGATTAAATTAAATGGAGGGGTTGTTTTGAAACAAATAACACAAACGGAATTTCAGAAAATCATTCAGGGAAAACGTTTAACACCATTTGAAGAAGCGGCTCTTCGGGAAAGTCTTGGACTTCCCTTTAATGAAACTCTTCCTGAATCAGCAAATGCACGTAAACGTTTGCTTATGAAAGCTCAACTAAAGGTGTTTAGAGCCATGTTACAATAATAAATTTCGTATTAGCCCGTCAATATGGCGGGCTTTATCTTTGTAAAAATTATTTTACCTCTAATTTCCAAAGTCCATGAATATTACAATAAGCCCTCACTTCCACTACTTTTGACCTGGTATTAAACTCCACTTCTGTTTTATCACCTGGCTTTAAAAACTTTTTTCCAATCTTATCATCAATTGTCTTTATTTCAATCCATTCAATATAGTGCCCTACTTCCATGGGATGAGGAACCTCTCCTACCTTTATCTTTATGCCATCACCTTCTTTGCAGATATTAGCGGGCAATATTTCCACTACGGGTAAATGTTTTTCAAGACCCTCATCTTTAGCTTTTTCTTTAATTAATTTCATGGGTTGACCACAGCAAAATAATTCGCCGGCTCCTTCATGTAAGACTTCAACAATATTGCCGCAAATCTCACATTTATAAATTTGATTTTTTTGAGTCATATATTTATTTTAATTTCTCCTTATTAATATATTTTAACCATACTTTTTTAAAAAACGGCAAGGTTAAGGTAGATAATAGAAAAGCGACTGAGGGAACAACAGCATTTAACCAGGGCTTGGCAATATCAATAACATGGAAATAAATAGCAATGGCCAAATAAGTATAAACAAAAAGCAAGATTCTTCTTAAATAACTTGTTTCCCAGGCTTTATCATTTTCCACTCGCTTATTCCTTTCTTTAATATTTTTAACTTCTTGAGTTAATTGTTCTTGGGTTAACATAGGCTATTTATTTTAATAAAAAACAACAGGAACTCTAAGTTCATCAGCATATTCAGGCAATCCAGAAGCATTGTCTTTTTCCAAAATTAAAACACCTTTTTTAGTAGCCGGCGCATCAAACTCAATCTTAGCTTCAAATTGAACAAAATCCTCAGTCATCCACTCTGATTTAGCAATAGCATAGCTTTGAACAATGACAACTTCATTATCATCTAATAGCTTAACAGGAAAATCTCCTTCAAAAAACCAATTGCCCCTGGCCTGACCAGTAATAATCAAAGGGCTTTGAATAGTCTGATTAGGCCGAGGAAAATCAATCCTAATTAAATCTGTTTTTTCAAGTTCATTGCCAATATCTTGAACAAAGGTTTGATCATCATCTGTGCGACATTGTTGAGGATAACTTTCCATTATAGGGAAACCGGCGGCTACACATTTATCAAAACTATTAATCTCATCATCACCACAACCAGAAGTAGGCATGGGGGCTGACGGCACCCCATGTTTGACCCATTGGCCGTCTCGACAAAGCCATGTATCTTCATCTCCGCGGATTATTAATAAAAAAGCACCGACCACAACCATGATAATAATGATTGTTAAAATTTTCTTGTAATTCATAATAAAATTTAAATGAGAACAGATATAATAATTAAAATCAAAGTAGTAAAAAATATCACCGGCATAAAAGGATATCTTCTTCCTTTACCCCATTGCTGCCAAAGACGTCTGGTTAATTTATCAACAATTCTGATAAAAACTATAAAAATCAAGATAAAAATAGGTGGTAATAATGAACAAGCGGCCATTTTAGCTGAGATATCACCCCAGGCAATATGACGAATATAATGGAAATATATGGGTAAAAAGACAAAGACCAACCCCCATTTTATAACCAAATAAGCTAAATTTGATTCTAAATAGTAATTGTAATAAAGATCAGTCAAAAACATGGCGAAAACGAATAAAAACCATATTTGCAAAAACTCTTTCTGGGCTGACATATGCTTTAAATCAGAAAGTGTGGCCACGGTAAATGAGCCTAATAAAAACCAGAGTAAATATACCTGAATACTGCTAATCTTTATCACTAATAATTGTTGAATTAATGATTCGCCCATATATTAATTATAACAAATTTTTCCTAAAAGGAAACTGGTTCAGACAATATGAGTCAATTCGTCTCCTTGCATTAATTTAATTTATATGTATAATTATAATATATTTCAAAGGAGGGGGAAAATATAAGGCGCTGAGTGAGGAAGACTGTAAAGATTGCTGGGGTCTTATTTCCCAAGCCAACCTGGGAAGTATCTTCAAGAAGGAAGATGAATAAGATCCCAAGTCAATGAGCAGTACACGACATGTAACTCCTTGGTAACAACACCTTGCTTAGCGCCGGCCTTTTTAAAAGGATCCATCTGGGTCCTTTTCCCTTTAAACACTTATTTCTTGCTCTTTTTCCACTTAATCCCTTTTAATAAAGGAGCATAAATATCATCATCTTTATCTATACTCAAAGGATTGTTCTCTGTTACATCAAATTCTTTAAACTCAACAAAATCAATATCTTCAACAACCGCCATGGGTGTTTGTTCATTTCCCTCCCCCATCACTAAAACTGCGGCTATTGCTATAGAATCAGCCACATTAGACTGAGACATTTTTAACTTTCTCTTAAATATATCTTTTTTACCCCGATAGTCTTTTAAAGGATAAAAACCAGCATAGGCAATGGAAACTCCTTGCGTGCCTGATCTTAATGGAGTGCAATGACTATCAGAGATGATTAAGCCAAAATCTTTTAAATGATAAGTTTTCTTAATAAAATCACATATCTCTTTAGCTGTTTTAAAAACATGTTTAGGCCAAAGAATATAATAGCCATTGCAATTACTCTCATCAACCCCAGCACTAGGAATTAAAACATTATCCTTCATGGTCAAGACCACATAACCCTGAGGCACCTGGTCTCGATCCAGATAATAGTCAGCCTCTTTTTTAATCAGCTCATCTTTATCCTTAACAGAATCCATTTTCACACACTGACCCTGTGAAATAGAAACTATTTTAGAAGTAATAACAATAATTGATTTTTCTTTTAATTCCACATTAGCAAAACTCTCTTTAATTAAAGAGAACAAATCATCCTGAGGAGGGAGAAAAACCCTTGTCTTAATTGGTTTAATCAACATAGCTAAAACTATTAAAGGGCCGTATAAAATACAGCCCTTTTATTATACCAAAAATATAAGTTAAGAATAAGATCTAAAAAACCCAGGGGAAATAAGATAATTTTCATTAATCAAAGGTTTTAATATTTTAATCCCTTTCATTTCCACTAATTTATCCAAAACAGTATTAACCACTAAATAACTAGCCCAAATACCAATGGCAAAAACACCGCGTTCAATTAAAACCACCGGTATTAAACCTAACCAAATCTGAGGGGTTAGCCCAAAAGCATAAAGAAATATAGTGGAACCAACCGCATGAGCTGTAAAAGTAGCCCCTAAACTGTTTAAAATCAGCCTTTTCTTGCCAAATGTGGCCATTAAAGGTATTAACCAAAGCATGGGATAAAGCCAGGCTTGTCTGCCAATGGGATGAATTAAGAACAAGGTCATGCAAACAGGAAAAACAACAGCCATTTTCTTTCCTTTTAGCCCAAAATAAACAGCCGCTAAAATCATGGGCAAGAACCGCATTATTGTTAAGAAGTCCCAGGCCTGTCCGCTAACAAATACATTAATTCCCCTAACCACAAAAGCAGAAAGAGCCCCAAACAAAGGACCTAAAAACATTCCTCCAATCGGAGCAATAAATTCAAATAAAGTAAAATCCTGACCCGAACCAACAATTCTGGAAACAGGAACCTGAAAAGCACCAAAGCTTAACAGAATAAAGATGATGAGAAATAAACCTTTATGTTTAGTCATTTTTTAATAAGAATTAACAAATTAGTTTTTCTAGTATAGGATATAATCTTTTAAAGGTCAATATCTGATTTCAACAATTTTTGACTACTATTGACATTTCTTTAAAACTTGATATAATGTTTAATATCCAAAGAAAATTCAAGAAGGAGGAACTAAAATGGACTTTGAATGGTTCCGTAAAATGATTGCAAAGGAATTTCTTGCGTATTTAACTACTCAATCGAGTACCTCTAAAAAGAATTGGTTTTTAGTCGTTATTGAATACGCAACAACCCTTGGAATCTCTAGAGACGAAACTTGGGAGATAATAAATAATACAGAACTCGAACTCTCTCAGAGGATTGAGATTCATCACAGTTTTGTAGAAAAGTGGGCGGATAAATGTAGTCAGCAAAATAAAAACGGAAAGTATCGGTATGAAGAAGACTCAACTTTTGAGCAGTGCCTATATTATTTCCTTAGAAAACCCTGGGAAGAAGGTTACAGCTTTGCAAAGAGATGTAATCTTGATGAATTTTACCTCAATCTTTTCACCCTACCAAAATAAAAATCCCCTTTTGGGGTGTGGCAGTATTTGACGAAAGCCAAGTGGTGCCATTTTTATTTAGCAATAAAAAATCTATAACCTAATTTCTTTTACCCAAACCTTCCCTGACCATTAATATCAACCTACCCAAGATTATTGATAAAATTGTGGCAATAATGGCAAATATTACAACAATCGTATTTATCTCTCCCTGCAATATATAATATATGGAAATAATTAAAACAATTAGTAAGCCGACTGTTAAAGCAAAATTTATAATAAATTTATCAACTTTTTTAAATATCCAAACAACAAATACAACTATACTTAGAACAGAAATAAAGGCAAACTGAGCAATGGCCAATTTAATCATGCTGGGCACAAAATAAGCTAAGGCCATGCCAATAACAACACAAACAGCTATAACCCAGCGCAATGTTTTAACTATTTCATCTTTGCTTAGTTTTCTTCTCTTACCAATAAAATCTTGGACAATCACCACGGCTCCAGTAAAAAACGAAGTGTCTGACGATGACATTACCGCCGCAAATAAAGCAGTAACAGCAATCCCCATCATTCCATTGGGCGGCAACAATCTCTTAAAGCCCTCAACTAAGGCCATATCTGGATTAATACCAGGAACCTTAGTTTTAATAATAATACCAATTAAGGAAATTATAAAGCCAATTATTAGATAAGAAAAAACAGTAAAAATAAAACTCTTTTTTAAAGTCTTTCTATTTTTAACAGCATACACTCTTTGCCACATTTCTGTTAGAGCAAAAGGAACCAGCATTCCAGCCAAAAAGAATGAGGTAACGTCTTTTAAGCCTACACCAATAATTTGCCACTGCTCTGGATGATACTCAAAATTACCACCAATAAAAGCTAAGATAATAATAAATAAAACAATAATAGATATATATTGTAAAATATCTGTCGCCACCACTCCTTTAAAACCAGCGGCTGACAAATAAATCATAATAGTCAAACCAATTAATAAAAGAGAGGTTAAATAGGAAAAGCCGGTTAAAGAAACTAAAATCTGACTGGCCCCAACCAAACCCAAGCCAAAATAAATAAAATACATTAACAGGGTTATAATAGCTGTTAAAGTACCACTTGTTTTACCAAATTTTGTTTGAAAAAAATCAGTTAAGGTATAATATTTTTCCTCATCAGCTTCTGTCTTTAATGTTTTGGCAAAAAAATAAAAAAGAATCAGGCCAACAACCTGCCCAATAAAGAACCACATCGCTGAGATACCAAAGGTATAAACAAAAGCTAAGTAAGTAATAAGAATCAATGAACCGATTTTACTAGCTGTTAAAGTGGCCACGGCTGAAAAAACACCCAATCTTCTATCAGCGATTAAAAAACCTTCTTTGGTTTCCTTGCGCGCCGCCAATACCCCAACGACAATGACTACTAAAAAATAGATTCCAATAAATAGCTTATCATAAACAGATAAAAAAACAGACATTTCCTATAAATAATTAGATTTGTAAAGACTTTTGATTGATTTTTCTCCATGAATTAAATCAATGGCATCAGCTAAAATAGAACTTACAGATAAAAACTTAACCTTTTTAAACCGATATTCTGGTAAAACATCAATCGTGTCAGTAGTCACTATTTCCTTGATCGCTGGATGAGACAGCCTTTCCTTAGTCTGACCACAAAAAGCAGGATGAGTAATGCTAATATAAATTTCTTTTTTAGCTCCAAATTCAACTAAACCCTTGACATGATTGATAATTGAACCCCCGGCAATTAAATCATCAGTAATAATAGGAATTTTACCCTTTACTTCTCCAGCCACTAATTCAATCTTTACCTTATCCTTTATTCTTCTTTTATGCATTAAAACCAAGGGCATGTTTAAGGCTTTGGCGTATTTATCAGCCAGCCGGGCCCGACCAGCATCTGGAGAAACAATAACGGCATTTTTTATGTCTTTTTTCTTCCAATAATCAACCAAGATACTAAAAGGGGTTAAATTATCAAACGGCACCTTGGCAAAGCCCTGAATAGCTGAAGAATGCAAATCAAAAGCAATAATGGCATCAGCCCCGGCATTAACAATACTATCAATGGCTAGCCGAGCGCTAATTGGTTCCCGACCTGTAGTCATCTTTTCTTGGCGAGCATAGCCAAGATAAGGAATAACGGCCACAACTCTTTTAGCAGAGGCTCTTTTAACTGCATCAAGTATCAAACAAAGCTCAATTAAAGCATCATTTACAGAATGATTAGCAAAACGAGATAAAGATTGGATAATAAAAACGTCCCTACCCCGGACGCTTTCTTTAATCTTAATATGGGTCTCAGAATCTGGAAAATCAGATATTTCAATTTTATTTAATCGATGTTTTACTCTTTGAGAAATTTTTTGAGCCAAAGGAAGATTGGCCCGACCGGAAAAAATTCTAAAATGAGTAGTCATATAAATATAGATTAAAACCTAAAAACCTCTAATATAGCCGGTAATAATATTAAAATTCCAATAAAAATTGATCCTACAGAAACAATTAAGACCGCTCCCGCGGCCATGTCTTTAATCTGCCCAACTTTATGATGGAAATCAGGATGCAGAACATCTAAAGCTCTTTCTATTTGCGAATTAATTAATTCTAAACTCCAAACCAAAATCATGGTTAAAATTAAAATCGCCCTCTCAATATTATTCAAGGGCAACCAATACATCAGAATTAAAACTAATGCTCCAATCAAAAGCTGAATGGTAAAGGTCTGTTCTTGTTTTATAGCAATTCTGATTCCCTTAAAAGCTACTTGAAAACTAATCTTTAATTCTTTTAAATTAGACATATGTTTATTATAAGAACCTGCTTCGCAGAACCTTGATTTTCAATTAAGCAAAGCTTGAAATTAAATAACAATTTAATTATAACATCTGAACAATGTCCATGACAATCCCAATAACCAAGGCGATGACAGAAAGAATAAAAATAAAACCAGAATTCCATCTTGATTTTGAAGTTAAACTGGTTTTAACAATATATTTTAAAGCCTGTCTTTGTTTCTCATCAACACAGGGAGCTTTTTCCACTACATCAACCAACTTATAATCCTCAACCAATTCTGACCGCTTTTTCTGAATATCATAACGATGACCAAAATAAAGAATAAAACCAACAGTCCCAATATACCAGGCCACCTTAACCCATAAGGGACTATAAAAGTTTAAAACAATAATTATCCGATAAGACAAAGTAGCAATCACCCCGGCCCAAAAGAAAAACAAACGAATAGGTTTTGGATTAGGTTTTATAATATCCATAAAATTTTATTTAACTTATTTTTTTAATAATTCCCTTGTCAGCATCCACCTCTACTAAATCACCATCTTTAAAAAAACTAGTCGCCACCTTAGTCCCTATAATACATGGTTTATTTAATTCGCGCGAGATAATAGCCGCGTGACAAGTAATTCCACCTTCATCAGTAATAATTGCCCCGGCTCTTTCCATGGCTGGAACAAAATCAGGAGTAGTCATCGGAGAAACTAAAATCTCCCCATCTAATACTTTAGTAACTTCGTTTTTTAATTTTAATATTTTAACCTTACCAGTGGCCTGACCCTTAGCAGCTGTTTGTCCTTTTAAATAATTAACCTTTGGGAGTTCAGGAAAAATAAAGTGATAAATTGGGTTTTCCTTAGCAAAATCTTTTAAACTTTTTATCTCTAATAATTCATCAGCTATCATTACACAGTTTTTAAATCTCTGCTCAAGAATACTTTTATCTGGCGGGGAATCAATTTCATTAGCTAATACAGATATGCCCAACCCTTTGGTATGTGGATGTAAATATTCAATTGTTCCTTTAATTAAACGATCAAGATCGTCATAAAAAGTGTCCAATTCTCTAGTTTTAACAGCTTCTTTTCTAATTTTTTCTGGTGTTCTTTCATCTATAGCTGAATACCAAAAAACCAAAAAAGTATATGTGCCCTGTTCCATTAGATTAATAAGTTCTTTTAACTCAGCAACAGAATTTAAATGCTTCTTTTTTGTCAGCTTTTCTACTTTTTTTGCTAGTTTAACATGTTTTTTAATGGTTTTATGGACAAATTTATCATCTTTTTGGTTCTTTTCTAATAATTTATCTATAAACCATTGAATAGCTTTTTTATTGTCCCAAAATTCTATAACCCCATCAGTTAAATAATTGACTTTTATAAAATAAGGGTTTTTAGCCCCAAAATAGTCATATTTATAAGCCCTTGTCCATACTTCTTGAATAATAAAGCAATTATCTCGCGTATAAGCTTTTTCTAAAACAATTCTTTCAGACATATTTTATTAATAAAGGTGAGATGAGAAGTGCTGGGGCTTTATTCGCCTCGGATAATCCCCTACAGAGGATCCACTTTCTAACACTTCGCACCTGGCTTACGTGCGTCTTTAACTCATCTCACAAAGATATTCTCTCCTTTTAATCTATCTATTATCAAGACACCTCTTTAATTATAACATCTGAACCACATCCATGACAATGCCAACAATTAAAACTAACCCCTTCTCCTTAAAAAATCCTTTATTTTATCAGGAATAGGCCAAACTACTTCTGAGACAAAATCAAGATACTTATCCTCACCAAACTCAGACAGTGTTTTATCATGTCCCTCAGGCATAAAAAACCAGTCATAAAAATACCCAGTTGCAGTTATTCTTAATTCCTCACAAGCCTTTCCCTTAACAACTATTAATTCACTAATCTCATCTCCATTTGGAAAAACAACAGCAATTCCATAAACCGACCTCATCTTTCTATCTTTATCCTTGATTCTATCAAGAACTGCCTGACTTCTTTGAATATCAGCCTCTTCTCCGGTTAAATCTAATTTTAAAGGGACAAAATCAAAAATTCTTTTATCACTACCAGAAAACACCTGTTTTGTCTTAGTTCCTGGCCAACCATTTAAGGCCTCAAATTCTATTCCCCTATCAATAGCAATAGTTGGCAAATTCAAGACCTCACAATATTTTTTAGCTTTTTTAAGGGCATCTTTTTCACAATCTCCAGTATCTTCTTTCACCTCTATATTTTCAGACAATTCTAATTCTTTAAGATGAATAAGATGACAAAACTTATCTAAACCTGACTTTTGCCAAGCCAGATCAAAAGGCCTTAACTTTGACTTATTTGTTGTAGCAACAAGAATCTTCTTTTTAGCTTTCATATCAATATTATACCTTAATTTCTTTCTTGACAAAACACCTAAAATATACTATTATTATATATAATAATCTTTGACAAAAAAGGAAGGGAAAAAATCATGCAACCGATATGGAAATGTGGGTACCTTTGGATCGGCGCTGTTCTGTTAATAGTTACCGTAGTTCGTGTCTTCGTAATTCGTGTCCTCTATTTAGACAAAGTTGGCGCGTTTGACTATCTGTCCATAATCATTGCTGCTGTGTTTTTTGTTTATCTCCTTTGGAGATACCACGTTCTAAGGAAAGAATTCTTAGATAAAATAGAAAAAAGCGAGATTCTCGGGATATAAGCCCAAAACGAAAAAATTGGTTCAAAGGAACCTATAAGGGCCCTAACAAAGGGCCCTTTTAATTTCTTAATTTTAAAGAATCTTGACAAAACCGAAAATATCTGCTATTATATAGAAAATTAAAACATGGAGGAGACAATGAAGAGGAATAACTATAAAGTGACTTACTTTGTTGCAGTACGTCGTGATCCACCCTCTGTAGCCAGTGGATATGCATCAACGATTACCATCAAAGCAATATGTAAATTCTTCGCTTGGCTTAAGGCAAAATTTTCTAGCCTTATAATAAACCAAATTGATAAAGAACTCGGTCCGGCATATGGACATGGTTTTAAAATCAGAGAAATTGATTTGATGTAAAGATCACTTGAAATAAATGTCAAGGCTCAACGCCCATTAGGACGTTGAGCTCTTCTTTTAAAGATAAAAAGAAATAATAAGGCCAATGATAAAACCAATTATTAAAAACACAACTGTTTCATGATTATTAATATCCTCATACTGAAACCATTTTTGAATTCGAGATTTATCCTTATCAAGACGATGAATAAAATAATGATGCAAAATAATCAAAGGCACGGATAAAATGCTAATTAAAAGTAAAATGTTCCTTGTTTCCATATTATATACTTTTATTCTCTACCCAGACCTGATCTGATTATTGAAAATTAAATTTTAATTTTTAATTCACGCTTAAATGCTTTAGCAATTTTTTGGAGTGTATCAATAGTAAAATTTTGCTGGCCCATTTCCATCCGAGCTATATTACTTTGTTTTGTATTTATCTTTTTAGCTAATTCTGCCTGAGACATTCTTTTTTGTCTGCGTAATTTCAAAATTTGATAGGCAATTTCTAACTGCTTGCCAAATTTATCATAATGTTTTTTTATCTCTGGATTCTTTAACTGTTGAGTAAGATATTCTTGAAAATCTACAGCTTTTTTTATTTTTTTATTCTTATTCATATATTTTTTTATTAGCTAAGATCATTCTATAATTTTGTTCGGCTTTTTTTATGTCAAACTGGGGTGTTTTACTTCTTTTCTTTAAAAAAGCGTGAAGTAAAATTATGGTCTTTTTTACAAATACAAAATAAAAAATTCTATGTTTATTTTTAGAAAAATCTACTCTTAATTCTCTAATCTTGCCTTTAATATGTCTAGAATAAGGTTCATCTAAATATCCTTTATTCTCGCGCAAAAAATCAATATACTTTAAAACCTTTGCTTTATCTTTAATTGGTAAATTATTAATATATTCTAATGCTGGACTGTGATTAGTCTCAATGTTTTTATAGAATTTTACTTTATATTTACTATTATTATATATCATATATGATATGTGTCAAATATAGGCTTGTGGATAACTTAATCAGTTTTTCTATTAAACATTTAAGACGTCTATCACCTTACCATTAATAATAAAATCATCAGCTGGTGTTAAATAAATTGGCTGATGTTTTTTGTTTGTTGATTCCGGAAATAAACCAATCATTTTTTTACTTATTTTTTTAAACACCTTTACTGTGGCTAACCCATCAATAATAGTTAAAACCTTATTACCATTTTTAAAGTTTTTAACATGGGGATCAACAAGAATTAGGTCGTCTTCTTCAATTTTTTTTCCATTTATCTCAGATAAATTCATAGAGTCACCGAAAACCCTAACTGCAAAAACTTCTTTATTTTTTAATAATGCCTTGGAAACCTTTAAATAACCCTCTATATTTTGTTTTGCAAAAAATGTTGGCGTACCAGCGTTGGCCATTCCTAAAACAGGCACATTAACAAAGCTCTTTTTAGTAGGATCTTTTAATT
>CAZQVF010000001.1:4349-157586 GCA_964596735.1 uncultured Gammaproteobacteria bacterium | reverse complement strand
TTATATTACAATATTAACATGTATAATAATAACGTCAATTATAAAACTGTGGATAACCCAATTAACCAAAAAACGAGGAATTACCTCGCTTTTTAGATATAAACTCCCTAAGGGGGGCGATGTTCAAACCTGTTTGAGGGAGATGAGTGATGATTTTGTGGGCGAGAGTAAAGATGGATCACCGTTGATTTATAATATTTTACCTTTTTCAATTACTAATTTATTGTCAAAAAATACAGTCGGTTTTAATAAAACTACGTCTTCGTGGATTTTACACTTTCTTTTATTCCCAAACCCCCCAAAAGCAATATGGACAGAACCAAGTATTTTTTCATCATGAATAATTTTCCTAAGTAAATTTTTATGTTCCGGATTTGTTCCAAACCCTAGTTCTACAACTTTCAAGGCTTTTTCACCATCTATTTTTCTAAGATATTCAACAAAATTTTTAGCTTTTAGATTATTATAATCTACAATTCTTCCTTTTCTAACAATTATTTTAGCCTCATCTTTTGGTTTAATATTAACTCTTGAAAAATCAATAGCAATCACCCCATCTGCCATATTTATTGGTATCATGGCCACCTCACCATAAGGTAGATTATTCAGTTTTCCTTTTAAAGTAGAATCTCCATCTTCTACACAAATCGCATTTTTAATCACATCTACCTTTACATTGGTTCCAGAAGGTGTTGTAATGCTTACCTTTCTACATTTTTTCAATTTTTCAGAAAGTTTGTTGCTAATATTTTTAATCTTCTTTTGGTTTGCTCGCATCGCTTTCAAAAATAAACTCTTATCAACCTCAACCATTGAAATTACCCTGACCCCGTGTTTTTTCCCAGCAATTCTTGTTTCTGGACAATGCGAAATACTTTTATCAGTTATAGCAATTATGATATCACTTTGAGTAAAAGTTTTTTTTAATTTGGGTAAAGGGGAACTATGTGTTCTATTCTTGCTTATATGGATTTCTGTTAAATCACCATTCATTAATCTTACCGCATTGCAAATTGCTTTAAAAATAGGACAATTTTTTCTATCAGTCACAACTACCACTTTTTCGTGTTTTCTTAAATCAATATTTTGTTTGAGTAACTTAATCGCTGCCTTTTGAAGGGTTAATTGTGACATATTAATTTTAAATAAGCTTAACTTAATAAAAGTATTGTTTGTAATTTCAAGTGAGGCGAGACAATATGTGCCAAGGGCAGAAATCCCGAAGAATTGGCGGGTGAGCGTTGTTATCGCTTATATTTTATCTCTAATATTCATGGCCCAATTTTTAGCTTTTAGAATATTTTTTTCTTTGTTTTTCTTTACATTTATAAAATCTACTTCGCCCATGATGATGTTGTTTGATAATTCTATCTTAAGATTGCTGAGGGTTTTTCCTTTTGCCCCTTCATGGCAACAAAATAAACCTATTTTTTTATTCTTAAGTTTAACTTGCGACAAAAAAGATCTTATTGGCGGAGTGTAATTAAATGCCCAGACCGGTGTTCCCATAATTATCACATCATAATCATTGGGATTTTCCCTAAAGACATCTAACTTAGGTTGTATTTTGAATATTACTTGTCTGCCCCCCCATAAATATTTCATAAAACCTTTTGAGCTTATGTCATTTAACGGTTTGCATTCTAGTACATCTGCATCTAAAACTTGTGCGATAGTCTTAGCCATTAATTTAGTGCTGCCCTCAAAAGAATAATAAACAACAAGGTTTTTATTGGTCATAAAGTTATTTGATTAGGATATACTTAAAAACGTTTTGAATTAGCTCGCCCACCAATTGCAACTAACATTACGATTAAGGGGAGTCGCGAATGAAATGAGCGATTTGGATGGAGCCTGCAGGGCGGAGTCTCTTAATCGCTGTTATATTTTTTTTCTACAAGAAAAAATGCCGACTGAAGGGAGGCACAGTATGACACAGGGACAAATTTTATTCAAAGAAATCATCAATAATTTTTTTTGCACCATCTAAGGTTCGATATTCTGCCTTAGTTATGTCGGGAGAACCTGCTATCATCGCAGAAAGCCTTTTTCCATTTTGAGGACGATACAAACACAGTATTCTTTTGTTCATATCTTCAGCCTTACCAATTTCGTATCCAACGCCGAGCGAAGGGGTAGAAACTTCTGCAACCAAAACATCTGATTCTTGAACCTGAGACAAATCACGATTATAAATCCAATCATCAGATAAACCTTCTTCGCCAAGATCACTCAAATTTTGGTCGCCAACATGCTCTGTCAAAACCTGACCGTATTTAGCGAGATGTTGGATTAACCGAAGATATAATTCTTTATCATCTCTTCCCCCACAAATTGACCCAGCAAAATATATTTTCATAAACTCATTTTAAACAAAATTCTTTAATCTTTCAAGTCTAATCCAAAAAAGCAAGGCTTTTCTCCGCTCTCCTAGTTAAAACTCCCTAAGTGGGACTATATTCAAACCTGTTTGAAGGATTAAACTAATTAAAAAATTTAGTTATGACATATATGAAGACATGGATCTATCCAATTTAAAAGCTCTGATTGAGAACCAACATATCCCTTGATGTTAACTTCAATTCCTTTATAAATACCCAAATGCAAATGCTTACGTTCATAATCTGTTTCCTGGCTTTTATCAGCCCCCAAAATTCCAATTCTCTCTCCAGCTTCTATATTTTCGTCAATATTAACAGTAATACTAGATAGTTTTAAGTGTCCATATATTATAGTTATTGGCTCTTTATTTAATTCACAAGTCTGAGCCGCTATACCGCCGTATCCACTTACATATTGCTTTAATTTTATTTTCCCTGAACATATCGCATATACTGATACTTCTGTATTTAATTCTTCAGAGAAAACTTCAAAATCAACACCAGCATGAAAACCTTTAAATCTTTCTGGCTGGACAGGAGAATTTTGTGGTGTGATATAAACTCCAAACTTCTTCTTATTTACTCTTTCATCTGCTTTATCTAATGGGGGCTGTAGATTGTTTAGAGTTGTGCTATTTGATAAATTCTCTTCTTCCTGATTAATATCTAAAACTCCGGGTTGATTAATCTGCCGAACATTAGAATTGTCTTTTTGCTGTTCTTTTGTATCTGACGGGGCTAGTTTAATTTGAACTATTTCATTTTTTGTTCCCAGTCTCATATTTGGCCCCCAAACACCTGTGCCTGATGTTACATACAAAGAGGTATTTCCTATAGAATACAATCCGTAAATATAGTCAATTCTTGATTTGATAAGATAATTAAATGGATAAATCTGACCACCATGCCAGTGCCCGGCAAGCATCAAATCAATTTTACTATCTGCCACACTATCAACCTGAGAGGGTTCGTGATTTAATAATATTGTAAACTTTGATTTATTAATATTTAAAATTTCTAATGTCTCGGCAATATCTATATGACCATAATTCCCAAGATAATAATTCAATCCTATTATTTCTAATTCTTCTAGTTCTTCTAGTTCATTGTTTAAAATATTTAAACTTTTAATTTCATTAAAAAAACTTTTGGTTTTATTGGCATAGTGCTCATGATTGCCAAAAATAAAAAAAACAGGCATTGAAAGATTATTAAGTGGATCAATATCTTGAATCGAAATTCTGCTACTATCTACTAAATCCCCTGTTATAAAAACCATGTCGGGATTTAAATCTATAATTTTGTTTACAATTTCAGCTAAATAATCCGGAGATTCAGACCCGATATGTAAATCACTAATCAAAACTAATTTATACTCTTTAGATATCTTATCAGAAGTGATTTCAATATTTTTAATTTCATACGTTTGAGCGGTATAAATGCCGATGCATAAAAATGCTATTAAAAAAAGACAAATTAAAATTATCTGTCTTTTTGAATTTAACTTTAAAATCTTTCCAATAATCTTAACAAATAAAACAATTGGTAGAGAATATAATAATACAACTATTAAAATAAAGAACAGCTCATTAATAAATTTAATCTCTAATAATATATTTAAGAATTGTAATAAAAATAAAAAAGGCACTACTAACAAAGAATAGTACAGAGGCTTCTTAGACGTTTTTTTAACATTCAGTAATTTTAAAATTTCATTTACTACGAAATAACTTATGCCAAACAGCAATAAAAATGCACTGAATATAAATAAAATAAATCCACTAATCTCCATAAGAGCATTTTAAAATTAAATTCTTATATAATACAAAAAATATTATTTATCTAACACCAATACCCCCCAGTGAGACGATGTTCAAACCTGTTTGAAAGAATTAGATAATAATTTTAATAAAAAAGTGGGGGCAGACTTAATTATCTGTCCAGAAGTAAGTTCTTTAAATCTTTAAATTGATTTTTTATTACAAGAGCATCTTTTTTGCGTTCCAGATATTGACTAAGTCGATCTGGCATGGGGATTGGATTACCAATAACTCTTTCGACTTCATCTGAAAATTTGGCAGGATGAGCGGTTTCTAAAAACACACCAACAGGTTTCGAAGAATTTTTTATAAAATCAATCAGGCCAAGATAGGCCACCGCTCCATGAGTATCCATAATGTAATCATACTGTTCAAATACGCTCGAAATTGCTTCTCTTGTTTCCTTATCAGAAAAGCTCACTCCATATATTTCATTCCTCATCTTTTGAACGTCATGGTCATATAATTCGAGCATTCTTGAAAAATTGCTTGGGTTACCAACATCCATAGCATTTGAAATAGTGGAAACAGAAGGTCTTGGTTTAAAATTGCCTGTTTGTAAATACTCAGGTACTACGTCATTGCGGTTGGTTGCGGCAACAAATTGAGATATAGGTGCTCCCATTCTTTTTGCTATAATCTCGGCCGTCAAATTACCAAAATTCCCACTTGGTACCGAAACCACAATTGGTTTGCCAATCTGATTAAGTTGCCGGCATAGATACAAGTAATAAAATGATTGGGGCAATAAACGCGCTATGTTGATGGAATTTGCCGAAGCAAGCGTCATTTTTTCTTTTGACTCCCTATCGAGAAAAGCCTGTTTTGCCAATTTTTGGCAATCATCAAAACTTCCCTGAACCTCTAGCGCAGTAACATTTTCTCCCATACCAGTCAATTGTTTTTCTTGTAATAAGCTAACTTTCCCGCTTGGATACAAGATGACCACCTTAACGCCTCTTACATTTAAGAATCCGTGCGCGACCGCACTGCCAGTGTCTCCTGATGTGGCGACGAGAATAGTAATTTCTTGTTGTAACTTTTCTGCAAAAAAACCAAATAGATGGGCTATAAATCGTGCGGCAAAATCCTTAAAGGCACAAGTCGGTCCATGGAATAACTCCAGCACATAAAGTTGTTTATCAAGCTCAACCAAGGGAACATCGAAACTGAGTGCTTCATGAATGATTGCCCCCAAAGTATCTTGCGGAACATCGGGTAAAAAGAACTTTTTACTTGCTTCAAAAGCAATATCCTGAAATGACATTTTGGTTGCTTTCTCAAAAATACCACTTGGCAAGCGTGGAATTCGAGCCGGCATGTATAATCCGCCATCTGGAGCAAGACCGTTCATAATGGCTTCTTGCAATCCCACCAGTGGACTGTTTTGTTGTGTGCTATAAAATTTCATAATGATTGTTTTATGAGTAAAATGAATTGCTTAACGCCCATATTTTCCTTAATCGTTTCACGAGGAATAATAACATCGGCATATTCAGCATATAATGCACTGCGTAAATTGAGCAATTTTCGATAACATCTTTTTAGATTTTGCATGACTGTTTCATTTTCAAGTGGGACAAATACGCCTTCAAAGACAACCGGCTTTGGCTTTTCAATGTACTGATTAAACATTTCATCGTGTATGTCTTCGGTTGCCTCAATGTAAACAACGAGCGAACTTTTTTTTAGCTTGTCGCATACATCTTTCCCAGTATGTACGATACTTCCTGTTGTGTCAATAATTATATTTTGATTCCCCTCTTTTTTTATTTGTCCAAAAATATTTTGCATAGTTTCTCTTTCAAGCGACAAATATTTTTGCTGATTGGCAGAAAATCTTTCATCATAAAGCTGTCCCATCCAACGAGATACACCTTCAATGCCCGAATACCCGAGTTCTTTAAGGACAGGAGCGAGCTTTGCTTCAATTAGATCATCACAATTGATGTGTCTAAAATCAACATCACTGAATTTTTTTGACCAATATGTTTTGCCGATATTGGACACGCCAATTAAGCTCAAAATCAGTCGGTTTTTTTGAAGTAATTGTTCGAATTGTTGTTCTGATAATTTCATATCGTTATTTTATATAGCCCATTTTTAGCAATAATTCCGCATTAAGTATGCTCCCGCCGGCAGCGCCTCTCAGCGTATTATGGGATAATGCAACGCCTCTCCAGCTTAAAACAGAATCCCTTCTTACTACGCCCGCTACTAATTCCCATACCATCTTAATATTTTCTACATTGGCCATTAATGAGCCGCCAAATTTAAGGATTTTCATAATAGTAAGTAAAATAAAAGATTAAAAAAACCGACCCCTTGGCTGAGGTCTGTTGTGTTTATGATCTTAAAATAATTCTACAACAAACGTCAGCCACCAGAGGCGGTTGTAGTTGTTGTGGTAGTTGTCTGTAGTTGTCTTCTTATCATAGTGTTTGTATTCTACACAAAAGAATAATGTTTGTCAAATTTTTTAAAAGTGTGGCGCCCGAGTGTACGGGTAGAACACCTTGTTTTCCCCTCTATAAAAAAGAAAAAATAAATTTGTCAATTATAGAAAAACGGCAACGTTAAGAACACAAAAGGAAAAGTATATTTCATAGGGAAACCTAGCGTATGCTTCCGTATTCTACTTGTGATCCTATTTTAGAGAATACTATTTGCCATAATTGATTCTTGTGTGCCCTGAAGGATCCTGCACAGCTTAAGAGGTAATAGTTCCACATTCTATGGAACCGTTCATCGTAGTAAATTTTGATTTTATCCCAGTTCTCATTAAAATTTTTATGCCAAGCCATTAGGGTTTTATCATAATGTGTTCCAAAGCTATGCCAATCTCTAAGCATAAACATGCCTTCAGCTGCTTTGGTGATTTGACTTGCTGAAGGAAGCATCGAATTTGGGAATATATATTTCTCAATCCAAGGATCAGTATTCTTTACAGATTTATTTCCTCCGATAGTGTGTAACAAGAACAGGCCGTCATCTTTCAAGCAATGGTCAACAACCTTCATGGATCTCCTGTAATTTTTACAGCCCACATGTTCAAACATGCCGACAGAAACGACACAATCAAACTTTTCTTTAAGGTCTCTGTAATCCTGAAGGCGTATTTCGATATCAAAACCGGCACAGAGCTTTCTCGCCAGCCCTGCCTGTTCCTTAGAGACGGTGATGCCTATTACTTTGACTTGGTATTTTTCCGCAGCAAATTTTGCCAAACCTCCCCAACCACAGCCAATATCTAAAATAGTCATGCCCGGTTTCAATTTCAGCTTTCTACAAATCAGGTCTAACTTGGCCTCTTGCGCTTCATCTAGGGTTTTTGCATCCTTCCAATAACCACAGCTATAATTCATTCTCTTATCAAGCATATTTTTATAAAGGTCATTACCTATATCATAATGCCGCTCTCCTATCACATGGGCTTTTGATTTTCTTTGCTGATTCATTATTCTGGCCTTGATAGCATTCCATACAAGACGCTTTGTAAACTTGATCTTTGTATCTAATCTTAGTCTTAGAAGTCTATCAATAAATTGATCAAGCATCTCGCATTCCCACCATCCATCCATATATGATTCTCCTAAAGCGAGGGAGCCGCCGGCCAAGACTTTTGCATATAAATCTTGATTATTTACCTGAATATCCCAGGGTCTTTTCCCGTCAATTTTAACATCTGCCTGACTAAGAAGATCTTGTACTGTTTGTTTCATACTTTTTATTATTATTTTGTAATTACAAATATACTTTATACCGGTTCAGAACCTTAAAGAATCAAGCCCGAAGGGCATTCCCAAGAATAAAAATATTGGGTTTAATGACGGAGGTCAATCGGGTTTAAAAAATAAAAATAAATTCTAAGAACTAAAATTTATAAGTCTTCTCACTTCTTCGCTCTATGGATAAAATCATAATCTTCTCTTGCTTTAAATGATAAATTATTCTTATTTTTCCTTTTCTTACTCTAAAAATATTATTTCTACCTTTTAATTTTTTAACATCGAAGCCTTTAAAATCTTTATTTTTAATTTTAACTAAAATGTTCCTAATCGCCTCTTTCTCTTTTTTATCTATTTTTTCTAAGGCTTTACTAATTTTATCCATAAATATAAGTAAAACTTGAAATTCTTTCAGGATTCACAAATGAAAAAATAAATTTTCTCACTTGGCCCACCTCTTGGTATTACAATCTTGAAAGAAGGTCATCAATATCAATCCCGCCTTTTTTAATTTTTGTAAAATTAACCACTGGCTCCCATATTTCATCTTCCTCAATGGGAGTTATTTTAAACAAAGGTTTGGAACGTCGAACAACAATAAAAGACTTCCCCGCCTTAACCTTTTCAGCATATTCTGACATTTTTTGTCTTAAATCTTTTAATCCAATAATTTTTTCCATAAAATTTAATTTTTGTTTATTACAATTAAAGTATAACTTAGGTTTATCTTTAGGTCAACATCAAACTGTGGATAAATCTTATCTTTTACTTGGCTCCCCAAGTGGAACGATATTCGCGTAAAAAAGCATTCCAAAAAATGTGAGGTGCTTTATTTTTTAAAAATATATTGTCCAACAATTAAAAACACAAATGAAACAGGCAAAGAAATAACTGCAGTTTCTTCAGAAATAGTGCTAGTTACGACTAAAATCACTACAGATAAAAATCCAGTTAGGACACTTAAAAATACTGCTCTTTCTTTCAGTTTTTTGTAGAAAGAGCCAATTATTGCAGGAGCCATACATAAACCTAAACTAATAAGCGCAAAAACAACACCAATTATGCTCTGAATTAGTAAAGCAAATAATAATCCTAAAGTGACTAAACCAAATATTGATAATTTTATTATTTTTTGCAGATTTTTTTCTTCTATTTTTTTAAATTTTAACAACAAGTCATTAGATATATTCATGGCTGTGACAAAAACAGCAGTGTCTAGGGTGGACATAATTGATGCGAATAATAATACGAGCGCTAATCCTAAAAATCCTGTTGGAAGAATATTACCAAAACCAAAAATTAAAGCATTGTCTGGAGTAATATCAGGAAAAGCATTTTTTGCATTAATCCCAATCATTCCAATTGATAAACCAAAAATCAAAAGTAATATTCCTGCCAAAATAAAACTTTTTTTCAATACTTTTGTATTATAAGAAGCATAAGCTCTTTGCCATATGTCTGCCTGAACAAAGATCACAAAAGCCCCAAGAATAGTAAAGCCAATGATTTGTTCGATTCCTATAGCAAATAAATTAAATTGTTGGGAAGAAAAATCTAGATTTTTTAAGGATAAAAGTAAAATAAATCCTAAGATAAACATTAATATATACTGAAAAAAATCTGTTTTAATTACTGCTTTAAATCCTCCAAGAACAAGATAAACAAAAACAACAGCACCGGTAATTAAAACCGCTAAGCTATAAGGTATATCCATAATAGAGGATAATATTTTTCCTCCCGCAATAAATTGAACCAATATTAATGAAAAAAACATTACAAAAATAACAATGGCGCTTAATAAACCGTTCTTAGAGCCAAACAGCTTGTAAAAATAATCTGATAAAGTATAAAAGTTATGTTTATCGCCAAGTTTTTTGATTCTCTTCCCAAAAATCGGAAAAATGAAGAATCCTAAAGCAGCACCCATATATAACCACATAAAAGAAAGGCCATGCTGAAAAGCTAAAGCGGTTGTTGTAATCAAAATTCCTCCACCAACTAAACCAGCGCACAAACTTGCTGCAAGAGGAAGAACTTTTACTTTTCTATCAGCAATCAAAAAACCCTCTTTAGTTTCTTTTCTTGAAGATAAAAAACCTATCATCAATACAATTACAAAATATGCAAGAATAAACAATATATCTATGAATTGAACTGCCATATTTATATAAAATTAAAAGGTTTATTTAAATGTTTCTAGCGCCCCACACTGAATAAAGTGAAGAATTAAGGGAGGAGCCCCTAAATAGTGGCTTCTCAAATTGCAACTAACCGGTTATTATACGAAATATTTAAGTTAAAATTTAATTATACCACAATTAAATTATTATCAAAGGTTCGAACGTCTGTCCTGGGGTTAAAAAATAACCGCTCTATTAAGCGATTATTCTGGTGGCTCCCAAAGTGGAACGATGTTCGAACTTTTAGGTGGGTTGATTTAATTCAACATCCTGAGGTTATGATAAAACAAGTAAGAAAATTGTTGTTTGTTGTAGGGTGATTATAGTAGCTCCCCTCGGCGAACAGCTTGTCCGCCCTTTGGCAAAAGGTTTGAATTTTTTGAGAAAGTTAGTAATTTATTTAAATCAGCTATTTTATAATTTCTGTTATTTGTTCAGCGACTTCTTTCGGTGATTTATTGGTTGTATTTATAATACTACAACGTTTATCATTTTGACATATACTTCTAAGAGTTTTTATAAACTTAGTGTTGTCTTCAATAAATTCTTTAACAAGGCAGCCGGAAACCCGCTTTAGTTCCTGTCTGCTTTTCTTTGTTTGGTATCTCCCGCTAATCCTGTTTTTAATTGTCTCGTTTTCTGCGTCAAGCAATATAAACTCTATATAATCGCTGCTATTATGTATCGTCTCTTTAGGGTTTGAAAAACCACAAACAATAGTAGAAATGTTATTCTTTATATTTACTCTACCAAGATTTATCCAAAATTCTGTTTCCTTTATTCTCCATTCTCTGTCAGCGCCAGGAGGCACTCCTCTTTCGTCAAAATCATGAATATCATAACTCTTTTTATTAAGTAATAACTTTAGGTGTGGAATAACCTTACTTTTGCCCACACCACACACTCCTGTTATAAAATAAATTTTTGGTTTGTGTGTCATAAATTCCTCTTTGCTTGATTGAGTAATTCTTTTATATTTTTAATATACCATATCGCAGATTAAATAAAAGTTCTAACGTCCGTCTTGGGGTAAAAAAATAATCGCTCTGTTAAGTGATTATTTAAGTGGCTCCCCACTTCAAAGCTTATTATAATTCTTGAAGATTGGGAGTATATGGGTGTGATGAGGGAAAAGTTGGTAGAAATAAAAAGATTTTATAAAAATCTGAAATTATCTACAGTCCCAGTTCCTAATTAAATTTTCGTGCATTATTTCTGTCAAATTAACTTCATTTTGAGAATTGTCCCCTATTTTTTCTTATTCAAGAAGTTTTTCAACCATATAAATAATGCTAACAATAGCCGCAAATATGGTGGCAATTTTATAAATCATCATATCATTCCTAAACCACCGCAAAAATTTAGTACAAATTGAATCAAATTCTTGTAACCCTAATGCTGTTATATTAATAGGGCTGCCTAACATAAGCGTATTATCCTTTTTGAAAAGACACTCTATTTTACCTAAATCACTAAGCCATTTTAAGTTGTTATAAACTTTGGCTCTTTCAGTATCATTTTCTTTAATGAATTCTTTATTGATATCATCTAATATCAGATTATAAGCCATTCCTTTTTTATCATTCATATCTCTGATAAATTCTAATAATTTTTTTTGTAACTTTTTGTCCATATCGTTTATAATTTTCTATATTTTTTCTTGATAAATTATCCTGAAACCATCATTATATTCATCGTCTGCCATGAAAATAACTTTAAATTTTGTTTTTTCTAAATCTTCATAAGTTGCTATAATCTCATAATGCTTATTTGAATTATCTTTTAATATATCTATTATCATCGTCCTTGTAACATTTTCTTTTTTAATATTTTTAAAATCAGGCTCTATCTGTTTCAGGCATATAGTAGTTGCACCATTATTTGCGCTCATAGCAGGAATTTTCTTTATTTGAAAATTTCTTGTTCCTCCGCCAAAAATTAGATTTTTAAATTCTATATCAGTTGCCAATCCTTTTCCTATGTTTACAAGCTGAAGTATTCCAATATCATTATAATATTTATCTTTTTTGTCTTTTTTTGTTGGATTATAATACTGCAACCTTAAATATGGTCTTAATAATACTCTGCCCTGCCTGTATATTTCTGTTAGATAACCTACAATTGCTAAAAATGTCCAAAATAATACCAAAACAGAAATCCAATTAAGTATGTAAGGTCTGAAGACAAAAATTAAAAAAGTTCCAATTATTCCAAGGACTGGTATAAGCCAAGTATTTTTAAGCCACTGTTTCATACTTTCTTAGATTATTTTTAAGCCTGCTTTAATTATAACAGATTATCCTTTTTCATCAATCTAAAAAAGTGGGGGTTTACCTCGCCCTTTAGTCAAAATTCTGGCAAAAAATTGAGTTTATTTTTAATTGCCTTTTTATGATTTTTATATTAAAATATAATTATGCCGTTAGTCTTGCCGAATTGAACAGATTCTAACGGCTTGGACACTAAATCTAATCCTGCCAAAATGGACGTTCTTACAAAAAAACAAAGAAGCTATTGTATGTCACAAATAAAAGGAAGAAATACCCGATTGGAACAGTCTTTCAGAAAATATATTTGGAACAAGGGTTTAACAGGATATCGGACCAAGAGTAGAATCACCGGCAAGCCTGACCTGTATTTTCCGACAAAAAAAATTGCTGTTTTTATAGACGGTTGTTTTTGGCATAAATGTCCAAAATGTTTTATTGAGCCTAAAAGCAATAAAAAATTCTGGAAAGACAAAATTAAAAAAAATGTTCAAAGAGACATAAAAGTCAACAAATTATTAAAAGAACAACATATCAGAACACTAAGATTCTGGGAACACGAAATAAAAAAAAGCTTGCCCAAATGTTTCAATAGACTAAAAAAATTGTATCATAAATATCAATAATCTTTATGAGAAAAAATAAAAGAAAACCAGCGGTCATAGATTTATTCTGCGGAGCAGGAGGATTAAGCGAGGGATTCCATCAGGCGGGATATGAAATTCTGCTCGGTATTGATAATATAGAAATTTTCATGGAAACTTTCCGGAAAAATCATAAAAAAAGTATCTCTTTGTGTGAAGACATCAAGAAAATATCCAGCAAAGAAATCAAAGAAATGATAAAAGGAAAAAAGGTTGACGTTGTTATCGGCGGTCCGCCATGTCAGGGGTTTAGTATGGCTGGCAGAAGAGATTCCAAAGACCCAAGAAATTCTTTATTCATGGAATTTATAAAAATTATAAAAGAACTTAATCCTGATTTTTTCGTCATGGAAAATGTAAGAGGGATACTTTCAATGAAAACTTCCAAAAAAAAACCTGTTATTGATATTATAGAAAAAGAATTTAAAAAAACAGGATATAAAATGAAATACAGGGTACTTACCTCATCAGATTACGGTGTACCCCAAAAAAGACAAAGGGTTATTTTTATAGGAACCAATACGGGCAAGGAAATTGACCATCCCAAGCCAACGCATTCAAAAAAACCGTATAGAACTCTGGGGGGCAAAAAAATATTGCCTTGGGTAACCGTTGGTAAGGTTCTTATGAATAAAAAAGAGATTGATAAAATTTTTTATCATTCTCAAAAAATGATTGACGGATTCAATAAAAGAAAGAAAAAAAACTCGGCAAAAGGATATGGATTTGGTGCCCAGTTCTTAAAAATGGATAAACCATCTTATACAATATCTGCAAGATATTGGAAAGACGGTGGTGATGCATTGGTGAAATATTCCGACAATGAAATAAGAATGCTCACACCATTGGAATGTGCGAGAATTCAAAGCTTTCCTGATACATTTAAATTTGCCGGCAGTAAAAGGGTAATATATACCCAAATAGGAAATGCTGTTCCACCACTATTAGCCAAAGCCATCGCAATGGAAATAAAAAAATATATTAGATAACAAGGTCATCCAATTTTTTGAATGCCGCAAAAGGCGCCGTCATTGTCCCCGAACCACCCCCTCCTCCACTTTCAGAAAGCCATGAAGCCGACTCCGCAAAATCATCCAAAGTTATATATTTCCAGTCAACAAAACGTCTTTCCGTTTGATTATTCACCTGTCTGATAATATAAATAGTTTTTAGTCCCGAATGCCATTTTAAATATAAATACCAAGCTAATCTTCTGGAATCCCATCCAAAATACCGTTTATCCCCCTGACCCGCAGGGTCTTTTTCTTTTGACTCAAGCAAATAAAAATCTTCATCTTTTTTTATAATACCGTCAAAATCAATCATTCCCTTTTTATATTTTCTCAAAAAAACATCCAAAAAAAATCTATTTGCATATACATTATCAATAGCTGCCAGCGAATACCCCTGAATATATTGGAGCTTGTTTTCTTTTTGTTTACAACAAGACAATGTGTTTGTTTTCTCTTCCAGATTTGTAACTATGTCCTCTTTGTTGCACTCAATAAAATTATCTCCATCAAATTTAAAAAACTTAAAATTTGGCTCCGCAATTTCAATCTCTGTAGCTGTTCCGTCCCTCTTTATTTTAAAATCACAAGAACCCCATTCCCCGCTTTCAGAATAAGAAATGAAGTAATATTCTTTTACCATGGGGAGGGAAGCTATCTTTTTATAAAAATCCAAATATTCTGAGTAATCGTCGTTTGCTACGGTTATATAAACTAACCTATTCTTTGTCATTTCTTTTCTGCAAAAAAGAAATTGTCCCCCTTCCAAAAATATTTCACCCCTTTCTGAAAAATATTTTTGTATCTCCAATTCACTCCTAAAACCAAGCATTCTTGCAAAATAAAAACGGGGATTTGCAATTGTTGTGGTTAATATTTGGTGTAAATTATCAATTAATTGTGGCATATTGACCATTTAATGGTATATTAATTATTCCCCCTCTTTTGTTCAGGTTACACCCAAATTCTTTAAAAGTCAAACAGAACATGGTATAATTATCAGTGCGAATTTGCGCAAAAAATAAATATGAAAAATAAAAATGGCAAAAAACCTTCACTCAAACGATTAATCCAAGAATTGTTAAGGGCTGTGGTAGAAAAAAAATATTTTGGGACAAGGAAAAAACTCAATGAAGAATTGTTAAAATATGTAGAGCTTGACAAAGACTTCTCTCAAAAAATAAAAAAACTAAGAAAAAAATATAATATTCCTGAACTAAACCAACAAGAAGATATAATTTCTTTTCCCGTCGGAGACAAACATATAGAAGCTGAATCTGGCTGGCTGTCATCTCAAGACAAAAAAACCAAAAAAGCGATAGAATCCGATATCCATAGCATTGTAAAAGAATATAATCTCTCAGAGAATTTCTTTGATTGGATTGAATTTTATATTTTATATAATAAACAACCTCCTTGGAGTCCATTTTATAACTGGGAACTTCCACTGCAGATTGGAAAGGATTTTAATGAATTAGAAAGAATCCCGCTTACTACCCAAGAAAAAAGATATATAAAATCTTTTTTTAGAAGAATTCTCGGCATTAAACGCCGACCACCAAAAGAGAAGATAAAAGCTTATAGAAAAATTTGCCAAGTACTTGAAAAGGCTCCGAAAAATAAAAGACGTCCTTTTCGCACACTTGAAACAGCTTTAAAAACTCTTGGTCGGGGAAAACTTACAGAATATTACGAACCCTCGGAAGGAATAAGAGGAGAAGACAAACTACTCAAGAAAACCTATGACACTCTTGCTATTGAAATTGATGAAGAAGGAAAATATTTTGGAAAAGAAAAACAATTAAGTCAACGGCTTAGGAAGCAACATCAAAGATTAAAAGAACGCAGGGCTAAAATAATGGACAAAAAGAAATTAAAAAAATAGTGTCACATAGGTAATTTAACTTTTTGCTAAAATGACATTAGTAAAATACTAATGTCATTTTTATTTATGAAAGCAAATACCAAAATACAAAATCTTAATGGAAAAATTTCAGATAAAAATCTGATGGAATTAGCGGCAGAAAGACTTGCGGCAATTTTGGTTTCGCAAATTGAATTTAATAAAACAAAAAGGAAAAATATCTATGGAAAAAACAAATGATTTTCATACTTCCGAATATTATTTAGCTATAACTCTTTTAGTGTTAAAAGAAAATTTAATAATTATAGAAAAAAATAATTATTCAAACAGAGCAACTTTCATTTTTAAACAATCCTCTACCCTTGATAGAAATATTGATGATTATAGAAAGGGCAAAATTTTAGTAGAACCTCAAACTCTATTTATGCAACATAAATTACTCAAAGGTCGCCTATACAACAATCATTAATTTAACTAATAAAATATAAAAATGGAAAATATTAAAATAAATATCAAAAATGAAGATATCAAGGTTAATATGAAATTGACAGAAAACCCTGATAAGAAAGCAAAAGCTATTATAACTCTAACATTAGGAATTCTTAAAATTAAAGGGTTCAGAATTTTGCCAAGTAAATATCTGAATAGTCGCGGAGAATATCTCTGGATAGCCGTTCCAAGCTATAAAAGCGCAATAGGTAAATACCATGGAATGTTTTTCTGCGAAGACAAAGAAATTTGGAATAAAATGGAAGAAAAAATTTGGGACAAATATTATAAACGTTCAACGGAAAATACTCCAAAAATGGATAGACCAATCGCCGACGACGAGATACCTTTTTAAATTTATAAATTAACTGACTTATAGTACTATAGACGAAACTCCCATATAGAACTATATAACCCTTTATAGTTACTTGAACACTAAAGGAAAGGAACTATAGAGTATTAGTACTATAAGACATTAAGCAAATAATTTATGGCAAAGTCAAAACAACAATTAGTGTGTCGTATTGATAATGGGCTTGAAATTTGGGCGGACGCCAATCAATATATCCTTAGGCGGGACAAAAACCCGAATAAAGATAGTTATTATTCTGATTTAGAAATGGTTATTCAGGATATTTTTGAATTAAAGGCAAAAGAGTATGCTATGTCCGCTAAAAACAAAGATTTAGAAAGTTTAGGAGAAGCGATTAGAAAAGCCGAGGAATATATAAAAAAAGTGATAAATCCTGTCCTTAATGGCTATCGCAGACCCCCGCCAGAACGTGATAAACCGTGAGACAAAGGTTTTTAGGAGTTTCTTATATCTTTTTATTATTATCAAAAAAAACGCGTTAAAAACCAAAAAATCACGATTTATAAGGATTCTTGAGTTTTTTTATAACAAGCCAAAAAACCCGAGAGTAGTGTGCTAAAAGCCGAAAGCATTAAGCCAAAAAACCCAAGCGTTTGGTGCTAAAGCCCAAGTGTTTGGTGCTAAAACCCAAGTATTTTTTAGGGACAGCAAAAACTCCATAGCTATTGACCTTTTCAGACAAGACTTTATAAATAAAATATAATCAATAAAAATGAATAAAAGTTAAAATATGAGAAAAAAAGCATTAATCTATTGCCGGGTCTCAACCGAAGAACAGGCAAAAGAGGGTTATTCTTTAAATGCCCAAGAAAATTTTTGCAGAAAATTCGCTGAAAATAATGAATATTATATAGATGGAATATATAGAGATGAAGGTAAAACCGCCACTAATCTTAATAGACCCGCTCTTCAAGACTTATTAGCCAAGTGCCAGCAAGACAAATCTATTGATGCTGTTATTTTTCAAGACACTGATAGATTGGCAAGAAATACCCAAGACCACCATACTATCCGAAATATCCTTAAAAAGGCAAATGTAAAGCGTATATCAGTTTCCCAACCGATGATTGACGACAGTGCTGAAGGAAACATGATTGATACTATTTTGGCGAGTGTTAATCAATTCCAATCAGATATTAACGGCAGAAAAACCAAAAAAGGATTACAAGAAAAATTCAACTCCGGTTGGTTGCCTTATTTGGCGCCAATTGGCTATGTTAATACAGAGAAAGAAGATAATCATAAAATTGTAACCCCCGACCCAGAAAAATGGCATTTGGTGAAAAAAGGGTTAAAAATGTATTTAACCGGCAATTATTCAGCATTGGAAATTTCAGACGTTCTTTATAAAAAAGGATTAAAATCCAGAACCGGAAAAAAAATACCCAACAGTGTTATGATTGATAGTCTGAAAAATCCTTTTTATGCCGGTATAATGCGATGGGATGGTCAAGAAAAAAAGGGAAAACACAAACCAATGATTACAGAAAAGGAACACAAGCAGATTTTAACTATTATGGACGCCCATAATCAACACGCTTGCCGTAGAAGAAAACATAACTTCTTGTTGAGAGGATTTGTGTTCTGTGATATCTGTGGTCAACGTTATACAGCGGAGAAACACCGTATTGGCAAGAATCCTGACTATTATCATTGTTCTGCCAAAACCAAAAAACACAGCAATAAAGGGCAAAATATTGAAGTTGAAGAATTAGAAAAACAGGTTGAAAAACAGTTTAAAAAGATTCAATTTAGCGGTGATTTTATTCAATTAGTCGTCCAAAAAGTAAGAAAATTCTATGAGCAAAGAAAGTTGGAAAATAATCAAGGAAAAAAAATCCTACTAAATAAAAAAATAAAAATTGAAAGAAAAAGAGATATCACCGAGGAAAAACTGATATCAGGCACACTTTCCGATGGGGATTTTGTCAGAATAAAAAAACGCTATCAAGATGAACTTAATGGCATTAATAATCAATTAAATGAAATAGAAGTCAAACACGATATTGATATTGATACAATAAGAGAGGCTTTGATGTTATCACGGGATATTTATAAAGCATATAAAAAAGCACCTTATGAAATTAAGCGACTTTATCTCAGCTTCTTTTGGGATAGGCTGTGTGTAAAAGACAAAAAAATAGTCAAAACCAAACCTACAAAATTAGTAAACGCATTGATTAAAGAACAGAAAATTATAATAAGAAATGAGTGGCTCCGGAGGGCGGATTCGAACCGCCGACACACTGGTTACACCTTATCCTAATATTTCTAAAAGGGGTGGACTATATCTTCACCATATCTACTAAATCTACTAATTAGTAAACTTAGGTGCCTCGGTATCTAGTCTCTACGGCGCCCCCAATAAATATTGGGGTTCCCACGGTATTACCTTATTATTCTTTTAAAATAACTTAGGCTTCACCGTTATCCCGAGATGTTCATTCCAAAATTTCTTTTGGAAGCTGCGTTATACCGCTATGTAATTCTCTGTGACAATTTGCACACAATAACACACATTTGTCTAATTCTCTCTCTGTTTTCTCCCAGCTTCTGGTAATACCATTCATTGATAAACCAAAATTTTTATCGTCTTCACTAATGTGGTGAAATTCTAATGTTGCTATGCATTTTTTATAACCACAAAGAATACATTTACCGCCCTTATACTTAATTGCTTTTTCCCTAATTCTTTTTCTTCTTTTGGCAACAGCTTTTATTAAATATTCTCGGCGATCAGCGTATTTTCTTTTGTCCGACATAATAATTAAATAATAGCGAACAGGATTTCCACAGCCAGTTGCTCTAACCACTGAGCTACTCCGGAACGTTTAAAATAATTTTATTAAATTGTAATAAATATTATACCAAAAATTTTAATCTAATAATAGTCTTTGATTTTCTTAATGCTTTTTAGTTGTCTAATCCTGTCTAAAGCTCTAGCTTCAATTTGACGAATTCTCTCTCTAGTAACACCAAAAACTTGTCCGACTTCTTCTAAAGTATGGGCTACTCCATCTATTAAGCCAAAACGAATTTCTAGAATTCTCTGCTCTCTTGGAGTAAGGTCAACAATAATTTCCTTAATATATTTTTTTAAAAGCATTAAGGCCGCGGCTCTGTCTGGGGCAATTGTTTTAACATCTTCTATAAAGTCACGCAGTTCTGTGTCTTTGTCATCATCATCACCAACTGTGGTTTCTAAAGATATTGTATCCTGGGAGATTTTCATTAAATATCTTGCATCGTCAACTGATGTTTCTAATTCTCCGGCAATCTCCTCAGGGGTTGGCTGACGCCCTAATTGTTGTAATAACCAGCGCTCTGCTTGATGAAACTTGCCTAAAACTTCAACCACATGGACAGGGATTCTAATAGTTCGTGATTGATCTGCCAAGGCCCTGATAATGGCCTGTCTAATCCACCAGGTAGCATAAGTAGAAAACTTATACCCCTTTCTCCAGTCATATTTTTCTACTGCCCTAAAAAGACCGACATTACCTTCCTGGATTAAATCTAAAAAGGTTAAACCATAGCCAGCAAATTTTTTAGCAATACTAACTACTAAACGAAGATTAGCTTCAATTAACTTTTTAGCTGCTCTGCTATCTCCGCTGTCCTTTCTTTTGGCGAGGACGACTTCTTCTTTTGAATTAATTAAAGGAACGCGGCCAATCTCTTTTAAATACATTTGAACTGAATCAGCTGAAAGTTGGGTCAAGTCAAAAAATAATTGACTACCTTTTTCTTCTTGTGGTTTTTCTAAAAGACCTTGCTTTGATTCAGCCACCTTGATTCCTGCTTTTTCTAAATTATCTAGAAATTCTTCATATTGGGGTAAATATTTTTCTAGTCTAGGGAAAGTATAAAAAAGCTCATTCTCTGTAACAAAAGCTCTTTTTTTTCCCTTAGCCATTAATTCCTGACTCTCTTTCTCTGGCCATTTTATTGACAGGGCCTTTTTTTTAAATGGCGCTTTTTGTTTTGGTTTTGTCTTGGCTTTGATTTTAGGTTTTTTGCTTTTGCTGACTAACTTCTTTTTTGGTTTTTTTAATACCTTTTTTTTAATCGTCTTTTTTTTAAAGGAAATCCTTTTTTTCTTTTTTATAGTTTTTCTATGTACTGACCTCTTTTTCAAAAGCTTTTGTTTCTTTTTAATAACCTTCTTTTTTGTCTTTTTCTTCAAGGGTTTTTTCTTTTTCAATGGTCTTTTTTTGTTTTTTATTTTTTTCTTTTGAGGCATAGTAAAAATTATTGACAGGTTGCTATTTCCCGAGAAAGTTTGACTATTTTTAAACTTAATTCTTCTATCTTTTTTTTATCCCCTTTTTCCTCTTCTTTTTTTAATTCTTGAACAAAATTTTCCATTTTCTTAGTCAAAAATCTCTTTTTTAAAAGAGAAAAAAAACAATTTAATTCCTTGTCGATTTCTTTGTCTTCATATTTGGCAAATTCTTTTTCTGCTAAAAAAAGCAAAAAGTCTAAATAATTAAGGATCTGTTTGTCTTTAACCTCTTTTTTAATCTTTTTAAAATCAATTTTTTTATTTTTAATATAACAATCTTTAATAGCCCTGACAACATCTTGGGGGCGAGGCATGATAAACATGTCCAAAACCACTTTTTTTATAAATTCCTCTCCCTTTTCTGGATATTTTAAAACTAGGGCTAAAAATTTCTCTGAAGCCTGCTCTTCTACCGGAACTTTTTCTTTGATCAAATCTCCTGAATCTGATTTAGGAAGATAGGGTTTTTTAGTCCTTCTTAAGGCGTCACGTAAAGATATTTCTGAAACATTTAACTTATCACCTAGTTTTCTTAGCCAAAGATCTTTTTCAACTGGGTCACCTAATTTGACAATAATGGGCAAAAGGTCTTTGCTAATTTGTTTTTTATGTTCAACCTTGGTTAGGTCTTTATCTTTAAAAGCTAAAGAGAAATAATATTCCATAATTTCCTGAGGCTCTTTCAACGCTTTTTTCCAAGCCTTTAAATCCTGGCGAATAAACTCATCTGGGTCTTTTCCTTGCCCTAGCTTTAATACTTTAACATTTAAGCCTTGCTGAAGTAATAAATCAATGCTCCGTTGAGTAGCGGCTTGACCAGCCAAATCAACATCAAAGGCAAGAACAATATTTTCTGTATATCTTTGCAAGATTTTAATTTGGTCCTGAGTTAAAGCTGTCCCTGAAGTGCAGACTACGTTTTCATAACCAGCTTGATGACAAGCCAAAACATCCATATTTCCTTCAACCAAGATCATTTGGTCTTGCTTTCTTGCTTCAATTTTAGCTTTACTTAAACCATACAAAACCCGGCTCTTGTTATAGATCAAGGTCTCTGGCGTATTAATATACTTAGCTGTTTTATCTTCATCTTTAGCTCCAGGTAAAATTCGACTAGTAAAACCAATTACTTGATCATGTAAATCAGCAATGGGAAAAATGATGCGATTGCGAAAACGGTCATAGTAACCTGAATTTTGATTACCAGCTCTTGATTGTTTTACAACAATTAAACCAGCCGCTTCTATATCTTTTTCTTGATAACCTCTTTTTAATAAAAATTTTAAAAGAGTATCCCATTTATCAGGCGCATAACCCAATTGAAATTGATTAGTGATTTTTTTATCTAATCCTCTTTGTTTTAAATATTTTCTGGCTGATTCGGCCAAGGGAGATTCCCAATAAACTTTGTTATAAAATTCAGCTGCCCAACGATTAAGGTCAAGTAATTTTGTTTTTCGACTAACCGCTTGACGGTCATATCTTTGAATCTCTACGCCTGCTTTTTGAGCTAAAATGCGCAAAGCTTCTGGAAATTCAATCCCCTCCATTTCCATTAAAAAACCAAATAAATCTCCCCCTTTTCCACACCCAAAACAATGCCAAATCTGCTTTTCTTGAGAAACAAAAAATGATGGAGCTTTTTCTTGATGAAAAGGACAAATGGCTCGAAAGCTTGTTCCAGAACGTTTTAATTGAATATATTCTGAAACAAGGTCAACAACATCTATCTTTGATTTTATTTCTTCAACATTGTCCATATAATAGCTTTGTTTTATTGTGGCAAAGATTTTAAAATTTCTCCCAACTTTTCAATCTCTTGACCATACAATGCCCAATCCCCTCTTTGTTGAGCTTTTAAGGCGTTGTTATAGTGTTGTTTCGCCTGTTGGATTAGATTTTTATCACTAGTGATTGTTTTTAATTCTTTTAAAGATGTATCGGGCGTTATTTTGATTTGACCACTAAATATTCTTTCTAAGGCTGAATCTAATGTTTCTTCCATGGCAATCTTATTTTCATAAGCCACAATCACTCGTTTTAATTCTGGAATTCTTCCTCCCTCTGCTTTTAAATATATTGGTTGAACATAAAGTAGAGATTTTTCAATAGGAATGACTAATAAATTTCCTTTAATTACTTGTGAGCCGCGTTGATCCCATAAGGTTAATTGTTGGGAAATTTCCGTATCTTGATTAATACGATTAGTAATCTGTTCCGGCCCAAAGACTAATTTTTGTTTTGGAAAACGATAAACAACTAATTTTCCATAATGTTCTCCGTCATTGCGAGCCACCATCCAAGCTGATAAATTATCTTTTCCCCGAGGCGTAAAAGGAATCATAAGAATAAATTCTTCCTTGTCTTCTTCTGGTAGTTTCATAATCATTCTTCTCATCATTGGATCAGTCTTCCCTGAATAAGCTAAACGGGGAATCTCCCATTGATCTTCTTTGTTATAGAAAATCTGAACTTCACCCATATGATAAATAGAATAAATCTTGGTCTGATAATTAAATATTTCTTCTGGATATCGCAAATGGGCTTTTAAATTATCATCCATTTCACCCAAGGGTAAAAACGTATTTTTGAAAATTTTAGAAAAAGTTTGGATCATCGGGTCTGTTGAATCAGCTAAATAGATTTGCATATCTCCGTTATAAGCATCCATTACTACTTTGGCTGAGTTTCTAATGTAATTAAGATGTTGCTGAACAATAAATCCATCTGATTGAGCAGGATTAACGTCAGCAATAGATTGCGAATAAGGATAACGATTACTTAAGGTATAAGCGTCGGCTATCCACTTAAGCCTGCCTTCATTAGTAATGACTAAATAAGGGTCCTTATCAAACTTTAAAAATGGCAAAAGCTTTTCCAGGCGGGTGCTAATGTCTCGATAATACATAATCCGGGAATCTTCAGTAATATCATTAGACAAAATAATCTTTAAGGAATTAAATTTAATGGCAAAAAGTAGTTTTTTGAAAAATGAATCTAATTTAACTCCCCCTTCCCCTTGATAATTGGCAAAAACGTTTTCGTCTCCAGCTGGATAATCAAATTCCTTAGACTTGGTATTAACAATTACATATTCATTAGAAAGTTCTCCATAATATATTCCTGGTTGAGTAATGGCAAGGGATTCTATATTAGAAACCGGGGGTAGGTCTTTTATAAACAAGACTGGCAACCCTTCGGGAGTAACCTCATTAACTGGTCCTAAGGTTAACCCATAACCGTGGGTAAAGGTTAATTGTTCATTAATAAAATTGCGTTGAGGTAAGCTCGCTGAGTTAAGCTCCCGGGGCGATAACAAGACCTGACGATAATCATCTCCAAGTAAATAACGGTCATTATCAATTGAAACAAAGTCGTAATAAGTTCTGATTTCTTGAATCTGTCCAAAGGTATCAAGCAATGGTTCCCTGTCCCAAAGCCGAACATTTTTAATTGTCGAGGCATTATTATTAATATCATCCATGCTTAAGCTCGTTTCCCCGCTTAACTCTCTCTCAACCACCTGATCAAGCGCAAAAGCCTGTCTGGTCGCGGCAATACCATATTCTATATATGGCGTTTCTTTAACCAGTTCATTGGGCAGAACAACAAATCTTTGTAAAAGAGCCGGAGCCAACCATACCCCGGCAATAGCCACAAGCAAATAAAGGCCAATACTGAAAGAAATTAAACGAGTCGAGTCTTTAAAAATATTAATTAAAAACGCTAATGTGGTGATTAAAGCAACAATAAATAATACCTTTAAAAAGGGCAGAGCAGTGTGTAAGTCAGCATAGCCAGCCCCATCAAAAGAATTAGTAGAACGATAAATTAAAGAAGGAATCTTAATTAAAGCCAAGTTAAGGGCCACTAAAATAAAAAAGAGAGTGGCTAAAAAACAAAAATATTGTCTAACCTTCTTGTCTTTAAGTATTGTTTTGTTAAGAGTTAATAAAGATTTTCCTTTTGAGATAAGAAAATTAATAACCAGAAAGACAAAACAGAAAATAACCAACCAAAAGCCAAGATTGATTAAAAACTGGATAAACGGTAAAGAGAAAAAATAAAAAGAAATATCTTTACTGAAAATAGGATCGGCAACATTAAAGAGGGTTGAATTAAAATATTTTAAAACAACATCCCATTGGCCAATCGAGCTAAGTCCAATAAAAAAGCCAAGGATTAAAGAATAAACTAAGGCAAAATTTAGTTTTAATTGAAGTCCCGGCCTAATAGTGATTACGTCTGTTTTTGATTTTAGCAGTCTCTTAACAAAGAGGCTGTTGAAATAAAGTATTAGGAAACTAAATAAACCAATGGCCAGTCCTAAGAAAATTTTTGTTTTAAGAATAGTTAATAAAATGTTTTGATATCCAATATTTTTAAACCACCAAAAGTCTGTTAAAAAGTGAAAAAAACTTGGTAGTAATAAAATGAATAAAAAAACGATTAATCCAATGATGAGTTTTCTTTGAAACATAATTTTAGTATTTATAATTAAAGTAATTCAATTTTAACGAAATTTAGGAAAAAATCAAGCTTATTAATTAAAACTGATACAAATAAATTGAGTTTGCTTTTTGATCTGGTTTATCTATAATTTTAGGCTTCAGTCCTTTAATAGAAAAACAATATGAGATTACCCTTGCTCCTGGCTTTAATTCTCTTTCTAATTTTTGTTTTAATTTTTTTTCAAGAGACTTGGGCAGGGCAAATACATAAATGACGTCTGCTTTGGACATATCTTCTTTAAATAAACTTTTATACTTAAAAATGATGTTTTCGTTTGAATGGAAAATCTGACGAATCTTACAGATTAAAAAAAGAGGTAGAGCTAATTCTATACCAATTGATTTTACTTGAAAATTCCTATTGGCGTAAAAAATAATTCTACCATTACCACAACCTAGGTCATAGAAGGTATCATTAGGTTTTAAATCTGCTATTTTAAAAATCCTTTTTAAATCTCTCTTTCTGGAAGGCACCCAAGGAGCTAAAGACAGAGTCGCCCAGAATAGGGTTATTGCACAAAAAAGAAAGAAAAAAAGAATTATTAAAATGATGATTGTTGACATATTAAATTTATGGCGGAGAGGGCGGGATTCGAACCCGCGGTACCATTTCTGGTACACTTGTTCTCCAAACAAGGGCCTTCGTCCACTCAGCCACCTCTCCGTATAATTAAAAATATTAACAAATTAAATCTAATAAATCAAGTTGAATGGATTGTCCCTGACCAGACTATGCTGGTCAGGGACATTTAAAATGTGTCTCGCCCGCTTTATTAAGCGACCGGTTGGACCTGGAACGTATTTCCTTCGATGAAAACATTTTGTCCTTTGGTCAATAGACCAGTCGATTTTCCCTTGCGAATCGTTTTAAGTAATCCGTCTCTATTAGGCCTTACCCGTAAACCTTTGCAACAGATGTTGGTTATAATAACCCCCTCCTCTGTGCACTCAACCTTGATCCGATTATTCTTCTCTAACCAAATCTTTAATCTCTTTTGCCTGGGTCCACCTTCTCCATTACAGTTTAATTCATAGGCCATTCGTTTCTCCTTTGTTTTTACGGTCTATTTCAGCAACGTTATCCCTTCTGTATTTCGCAGGACCTCATCCTGCGAAAATCAATTGCTCAGCTACTTCAGGAAAAGAACAATTGTTCATTTCCATTACACTTTTACCTAACCTTACAAACTCTGTTTCTTTGAAATTATTCAATTTTCGCCTCCTTCGTTTATTTTATTAATTATATTTTAGCTTAAAATAAAGTTTTTGTCAAGTTTATTTTTTCTTTAACTTCTTTTCTGTTTTTAAAATATCTATGGTCGTTTTAATTACTGTATCTGGAGTTAAAGACATTGAATCAATTCCCTCTTTTACTAAAAATCTAGCAAATTCTGGGAAATCACTTGGTCCTTGCCCGCAAATTCCTATTTTCCTTTTATGTTTATGAGCTATTTTTATTACCTGACTGATTAATCTTTTTACTGCTTCATTTCTTTCATCGAAAATATGAGCTACTAGATTTGAATCTCTGTCTAAACCAAGGGTTAGTTGAGTTAAATCATTTGAACCAATTGAAAATCCATCAAAAATCTTGGCAAATTCATCTGCTAAAACAACATTGGAAGGTATTTCACACATAACATAAACCTTAAGAGGCTTAATATTCTTTTTTGGTCGACGTAATCCAGCTTTATCAATAATTTTTAAAACCTTTTTTCCTTCTTCAATGGTTCGGCAAAACGGGACCATAACAATAACATTGTCTAGTCCCATTATCTCTCTAACTTTTTTAATTGCCTGGCATTCTAGCTGAAAAGCCTCTTCAAAACCAATGCCGTAATAACGGCTGGCTCCACGCCAACCAATCATTGGGTTTGGCTCTTTTGGTTCAAATTCTTGCCCGCCAATTAAATTAGCATATTCATTTGTTTTAAAGTCTGAAAAACGAACAATTACTTGTTTAGGGTAAAAGGCAGCCGCAATCCGGGCAATACCTTCTGATAATTTATCAACATAAAATTGAACTTTACTAGGATAACCAGTAACTATATCATCAATCTGTTTTTTTACTTTTTTGTCTTTTAATTGAGAATAGTAAAGCAGGGCTAAGGGATGAATTTTAATATAATCACTGATAATAAATTCTTCCCGCGCTAAGCCCACTCCATCATTAGGAATAAAAGAAAACCCAAAAGCTTGTTCAGGCTCACCAATGTTCATCATAATTTTTGTCTTTGGTCTTTTTAATCCCTTAATCTTTGTCTTTTTAATCTTAAAATCCAATAATCCTGGATAAACATGAGCGGTTTCTCCCTCGGCACAAGAAACGGTTATTTTTTGTCCTTGTTTTACCTTTTTGGTTGCCTTGCTGGTTCCGACCACACAGGGGATGCCAAGCTCTCGAGAAATAATTGCGGCATGGCAATTATTTACTACAACTGGTGTATATCTACCGCTAAAAACAACATAATTATGATTATCTTCTACTGTAATATTATAAACGTTCTGTTTTTCAATAGAATCGGAATTATTGACTCTCAACATTTTCAAATCTGAATTGATAATCCTTGTTAACTCATGATTAGCCTGTTCCCTGGCTATCATTGGAATAAAATAATTCTCTATTTTCTTGTAATCAATTAACAAATTTTTCTCAATATACGACCCAATTTTTCCTTTATAATTAATTTTATCTTTTATGTCTTCTAATAGTTGCTTGGCACTGAAAAATTTAGTACCACAAGTTAAACGATTATATTTACCTTTTATGCGAGTTGTATACTTAAAAATTTCTTCTACTTTACTAACTATCTGAATGTTATGAATATTACGGTTTGAGGTTACTTGAAAAGATATATTTAACCTAAGGCAGGCCACTGTTATAGCTTGTAATAAATATTCTTTAGAACAATATATATTAATTCTGTTTGATTTTTCATTATAAGCGCCATCGCCATCAATCATGCCAGCTAAAAAATTATAAACAAAATCGTCTGATGCTGTTAACAATGATTCTGTTAATTTGCTTTGATCATGAAACAACCTAGAAGCAATCTTCTTGCTATAACACCTATAAGCAACTGCGTTTTCACTTTTAAACTTTTTGCCTCTAATAATACCTTCAAAGGGTTTTTTATAAGAAATATGAAAGGAATAATCAAAAACTTCTTTTAAACAGTCATTCATCTTTTTAATAAAATCCGCTTTATCAGGTGTATTTTTCTGAATAAACTGGACCTCTCCATGTGTTCCATTTAAATAAATATGTCCGTCACTGCTAATTCCACCAAGTAAATAGCCTAAAAACGGATTCAATTTATGTTGTCTTTCGGGCATAGGAATTTTATCTGCACTTAAAATAAACTGATTCTCTTTTATTAGATTTCTTATTTCTTTAGAAATAAGCTTTCTATTTTCAAAAGTCAGAAATTTATGATCAGGAGTAACCCCTAAAGTGTTTCCTTTCATTCGTCCGGTTTGAGATATACTTACAGAAATCGGTTTAGACCTTCTTTTCATCCCGTCAATAACTTTTTTCCATTCAAAATTCATACTTTCTTTGTTCAAAGATAAAACTTTATAATCCTCTTCTTTGTGTTTCTCAACAATTTCTTTTATAGATAAAAATCCTTTATTGGTCAAAACATTTGTTTCGCCAGTAAAACATGTTCTTCCCCCAGCATTAGTAACAATAGCTTTGGCAATTTTCATAATTGGCACCCAATCTGGATCAGTCATTTCTGTAACCAAAATCTGTCCTGGTTTAAATTTAGAAATATCTTTAACACTCTCAATAATATTAGCCTGACCATTAGCAATCCTTGACCCAACGGCTACCCCGGAAACAATAATTTTATCTTTTAAAGAAATCTTGGCAATTTTACCATGAGAAGGAATTCGCTTTGTCTGTTTGTCTAATAAAATATATTTTTCTAAAACGTCTAAAGACTTCTGGGACTGCACTGTTTCTGGACGGGCCTGTAAAATATAGAGTTGTTTATCTTTGCCGTCTTTGGCCCACTCCATATCCATTGAGCGACTATAATATTTTTCAATAATAACTGAATATTTACCTAGTTGTAAAATCTCATCATCAGACAAGGTAAATTTGTTTTGTTCTTTTTTTGTCGTCCGAATATTCTTGACTGGCTCTTTTCCTCCAGGGTTGTAAATCATTTTCCATTCTTTTGCTCCCAAGTGTTTTCCAAGGATTGGCCTAAACTTATCTACTAATGGCTCATAAACCAGAAACTCATCTGGACTAACCTTTCCTTGGACAATATTTTCACCTAAACCCCAGGAAGAAGTAATCACTGAAACGTCAAAAAATCCTGATTCTGTATGACAAGAAAAAATTACTCCCGAACAAGCCAGGTCAGAACGAATCATTTTTTGAACACAAACAGAAAGGGCGACATCAAGATGGTTAAATCCTTTTTCTTCACGATAAACAATGGCTCGGTCAGTATAAAGAGAAGCAATACATTTTTTTACTGCTTTTAAAAGATTCTTTTCACCTTTGATGTTAAGATAAGTTTCCATTTGTCCGGCAAAACTGGCTGTGGGCATGTCTTCTGCTGTGGCTGAACTGCGGACGGCTACGTCCACAGCTTTAACTCCATATTGACGAGATAATTTTCTATAGGCTAGAATAATCTTTTTTTCAAAATCTTTAGGTAAAGGTGCTTGAATGGTTAAATTTCTAATTTGTTTCCCTTTCCTGGCCAAATTCTTTATGTCTTTTACGTCTAAATCTTTTAAAATTTCTTTTATTTGTTTTTTTAAACCAGAGCTTTCTAAAACATACCAATAATCTTTTGCTGTTGTGGCAAAACCATTTGGAATTTTTACCCCCTTATTAGTCAAACGACGATACATTTCTCCCAAAGAAGCGTTTTTTCCGCCAACCTGAGGGACATCTTTAATTGATATTTCTTTAAACCATTTAATCATAAATTTATAAGCTAAGCTTGAAATTAAATTTTATTATATATATAAATTAGGGTAATTTAATTATAAGTTAAATTTGAATTGATTTTATTTCAATTCAAAAAATTGTTAATTAATAATTTTCTAACTAAATAATTAAACTCTAATTTTCTTTGTAAATCTATACAAAACTGGCATCTTCCATTCTTGACCAGCAATTGCTCTGACCAAACCAATTAAGGAGAAAACAAAACAGATAATCCAGCCGATAAAACCAATAAACCAGCCAATAAAGGGAATAATCCAAATTAGGGTGAAAACGATTTCGGCCATGAATAAAACTAATCCTTGACGGGCGTGAAAACGGACAAAGTCACTTTTACTCTTTAAAATAATGGGAATCACACAAAGGATTCCTAAATAAGAAATTAGTCCTAAAAACCTAGCTATTAAGTTTGGCTTTTTAGCCGCATCAATAGCTGAAGCAATTTTTTCAACAACATTTTCTTTTTCCATAACTATTAAGTTTAATAATTTAACAAACTTATTTTAACATATATATTTATTTTTGTCATGGGATAGTCAGTCTTGACAAACAGGCAAAAATCTGCTATACTACGAACAGATAATGAATATGTCAAGGAGGCACAAATAATGAAAAGATATTGGAAATTCGTAAAGTTCTTTCTACTTTTATTAGGTTCAGCAATCGTAATTGTACTCTGTGTTGTTGTTAAGAATGTTTTTTTGTCCACACTGTGTTTGGGATTTGGAATTTTCTTTATTCCTACCTCTTTCGCCAACCAGTACTTTTGTAATAAAGATTGGGCCTGTCCCAGAGTTTTAGACAAATTTCTAGGTTGGGGACTAGTCGCATTCTGCATCGCTTGGGTGCTCGGTTTTCTTAGTGGATTTTGGACAGTTCCGGAACAAATTCTTAATCATTCTAATGAAGGACAATACTTTTGGTACTTGTTTAATCGCGCTCGAACCTGGGCTTTAGTTGGAGGAACTATTACTGGTTTATACCAGGCAATAAAAGAATATAGTATTCTTCCACAAGAATAAGCCAGTTGAAAAAACTGTATTATAAAAGGGGTCTCGCGACCCCTTTTGACTTTATCAATATATATTTACATGCCCATTCCCATTCCTGGTGGCATCCCTGCCCCAGGAGGCATCCCTGTTTTATCTTCTTTCTCTGGTTCATCAGTAATTACAACTTCCGTGGTCAAAAATAAAGTGGCAATTGAAGCCGCGTTCTGTAAAGCAGAGCGGGTTACCTTAGCTGGATCAACAATCCCAGCAACAACTAAATCTTCGTATTTATCTGTTGCCGCATTATAACCATAATTACCTTCCTTGCTTTTTACTTTTTCTGCGACTACGGCTGGTTCTTTTTTTCCTGCATTCTCGACAATTTGTCTTAATGGTGCCTCTAACGCTGCTATTAAAGTTAGAACTCCGCCTGCTTGTTCTCCCCTTCCCTTCTTCTCCATATCCTCTGTTCTCATCTTATCATATAATTTAATTAGTGCTGGTATACATCTCAACAGGGCTACTCCTCCACCGACAACTATACCTTCTTCTTGGGCCGCCTTAGTCGCATTAACCGCATCTTCTACTTTAAACTTTCTTTCTTTCATTTCTGTTTCAGTGGCCGCTCCTACTTTAATAACTGAAACCCCACCGGCTAACTTGGCTAATCTTTCTTGTAACTTTTCCTTATCAAATTCTGAATCACTTAAACCCAAATCTTTTTTAATATCAGCAATCCTATTTTCTATTTCTTGTTTTTTTCCTTTGCCATCTACAATGGTAGTATTGTCCTTAGTAGCAATTACTCGACGAGCTTGACCCAGATCTTTTAATTTAGTATTTTCCAGTTTTAACCCAACCTCTTCTGAAATTACTTTCCCTTTTGTTAAAACCGCTATGTCCTCTAACGTTTCTTTTTTACGATCGCCAAATCCAGGCGCCTTTACTGCTAAAACATTAAAAGCTCCTCTAATTTTATTAACCACAAAAGTGGCTAAAGCCTCACCTTCAATTTCATCAGCAATAATGACTAAATCTTTTTTACCCGCTTGAGCCATCTCTTCCATTAAAGGAAGGATTTCATTAATTGCTCCTATTTTTTTATCAGTAATTAAGATATAAGGGTTGTCATACTCGGCTGACATTTTTTCTGTGTTGGTAATCATATAGGGAGAAGAATATCCTCTGTCAAATTGCATCCCTTCAGTGGTTTCTAATTCTAATCCAAATGACTGTGATTCTTCTACTGTGATTACTCCGTCTTTACCAGCCTTTGTCATAGCTTCAGCAATGATCTCGCCCATTTCAACATTATTAGCAGAAATAGTGGCTACCTGCTGAATCTCTTCTTGGGTAGAAACTGGACGAGCAATTCTTTTTAATTCTTTAACAATAACTTTTACTCCTTTATTAATTCCCTCTTTTACCAATAAAGGATTTGCATATTTCATACCTCGGCCTATCAAAGATTTTTCAATAATCGCTTGAGCCAAAACTACGGCTGTAGTTGTGCCATCACCGGCGACATCATTTGTTTTAGAAGCTACCTCTTGAATTAATTGAGCTCCTGCATTTTCATACTTATCTTCTAATTCAACTTCTTTAGCCACGGTGACTCCATCGTTAGTAATAGTTGGTGAACCAAAGCCCTTGTCTAAAACAACGCTTCTTCCAACTGGACCCAGGGTGACCTTCACCGCTGCCGCTAATTTATCTACCCCGCGTTTTAAAGCAGCGCGGGCTGCTTCGTTAAATAAAATTTGTTTTGCCATATAATTGTTTATTTAATTACGGCTACCACCTTGTCATATTCAACCACCAAAAATTCTTCATTATCAACCTTGTATTCATCTGAGCCGTACTTTTCAAATAATATTTTGTCCCCAACCTTTAAATCAATTTTTTCTCTTTGGCCGCTTTCTAAAAATTTACCCGGCCCAACAGCCAAAACCTCACCTTTAACTGGTTTTTCTTTATCAACTGTTTCAGGGATGATAATACCTGATTTAGTCACTTCGTCTTCAACAACTGGTTTAACTATTAATCGGCTGCCTAATGGTTCTAATTTAAGTTTCGCCATAAATTTATTCTTTATTTTAATAATTACAATGTTTGACCTTGTAGAATACATATTAAATAAAATTAAAAATATAGTCAAGGGATTGGGATAGAAAGATCTGTTTAGATTTGCTATAATATGAATATGAAAACTTTGAATTTTTTTCTCTTAATTATTTTTGGCCTGTTAATCTGGCAGTCTTGTTTAGCGGCTCAGCCAGTTGATTTATATTTTTTCCATGGCCAAGGCTGTCCTGTTTGTGCTCAGACTCAAATATTTTTGGGTCAATTATCAGCAAAATATTCAGAATTAAAAATCAGAGACTTTGAAGTTTTTTATAATCAGGCAAACAAGGGTCTTTACCTTAATCTAGGGCAGGCTTATAATCTTGATCTTAAAGAAATCCCTGTTCCGGTTATCTTAATAGGAGAAAGATCTTTTGTTGGGTATAATTCAGCCATTGCTTCTAATATTGAACAAACTGTTATTAAATGTGTAAGTAGAGGGTGCATTTCCCCGATTGAAAAATTAAAAACTCTTGACTCAGAAACTTCTCAAAAAAAAACCAGCAAAAATCTTATTTTCTGGTTTATCCCCCTTTTAATAATTATTGTTGTAATCTTTTTGTTTAAAAAACGAAGGATTTAATTTTTTCAGTGCCTAAACCTATTCAGTAAACCACTTTAAATTATAATTTTTAGCCAAATCAACCACTTTCTTATACTCTTCTGTGGTAATGTAACGATTAATTTCTGGGAAGTTTTTTGCTTGCCAGCAAGGATTATACCGATTCATAAGATTAACAAAGGTATTGGGAGAAATTCTCTTAGCTAAAAATTTTAAAACCCTTTCTGAGCCGGCTAAATTATTAGGGAGAATAAGATGACGGACCAAAAGTCCTTTTTTCATTAAATTGTCCGTACCAATTTCTAAATTACCCACTTGTCTATGCATTTCTTTTATTGATTTCTTAGCTATTTCAAAATAACCAGATGCTTGTGAATATTTAACCGCCGTTTTTTCATCTGAATATTTAAAATCTGGCAAATAAATATCAATGATTCCGGATAGTAATTTTAGAGTTTTTACAGAATCATAGGCATTAGTGTTGTAAATAAGTGGTATTTTTAATCCCCCTTTAATAGCCTGGGGTAAACTGGCTAAAATTTGAGGTACTTGAGAAGTGGGATTAATCAAGTTTATATTATGACAACCTGATTTTTGTAATTTTAACATTATCTTTGCCAGTTCCTTATCACCTACTTCTTTTCCTGGAACCGTCCTTCCTCTTTGTAGCTGACTAATATCATAAGTCTGGCAATAGGCACAAGACAGATTACAAAAATTAAAGTTGATTGCTCCTGAACCAAATTGACCGACTAAGGCTTTTTCTTCGCCAAAACCAGGATTAAAACTAAAAACTACTGCTTTATTTCCCAAACAACAATAACCTTTTTCATTTTCAATCCGATCAGCTCCGCATTTTCGCGGACAAACCTGACATGGACTAAGTAATTGATTGGCTTTTTTAATCCTTGAATGAAGTTCTTTTTCACTTAAATTAAGATAACTGGGATATTTCATTTTATTTTCTTAAAAAATAAATTGGACAATAATCCACACGGTCATGGTCCTGTCCATATCTAATATCTTGAATTTTAAAATATTTCTTCATTACTCTTTCTCCTGGATTTTTTAATAAGCCCCACCAAGCTTTACCAAGAGGATAATATTCTTGATAAATTTCAAACAAATCTTTAATCCTTTTTCTTCTCTGTTTATTTTTTTCCTGAATTATAAGTTTTTTAAACTCAGAATAAACCTTTTTTACTTTCATCACCTTTGTTCTTTTTTCATAAACAGACTGCAAAACATCTAATGAAAAACTGTTTATCATTCTCTTGTTAAAACTCTTATTCTTTAATGCTTGGCCAATAAGCTCAGGAAAAGGCTCAAATGAGTCCAATGGTAAAAGGTGACGAGTGATAAAAAACCCATTCTTCCTCAAAATATGCTTAATCTTTGAAAAAAACTTTGGCTGCAGATTAATCGGCAAATTAACAATAACAAAATCACCCAAAACAAAATCAAAATAATTCTCTGCCAAGGGAACGGTTAGCCAATCGGCTTTAAACCATATCTCCTGATCAGCTTTATTTTTTTGTTTCATTAAATGAACCAACCCCTGAAGCATTGACACAGAAACGTCTACACAAGTAACTTCTGCTTTTAGTTCATGGGCTAAATCACGAAATTCTGGCGTTGCCCCTAAAACTAATATCCGAAGATTTTTCCTTTTTTTATTAAGAATACACTTTTTAATAATCTGGCATTCTGACTTAGAAGGAGTGACTGGTGGCGCATAAATAGACCATTGCTGGGCAATACTTTCAAACCACATGTCTTTTTTATTCTGTTGTACTGACATATTTATCTTTTCTTAAACCTCTCCACTCTAATTAATCCAGAACATGGGATGATTTCTATTTTTTTCTTGGCTAATTCATCTAATATTAGGTTCATGCCAATGGAGTCTGAAGCAATATGACCGGCAATAACGACATTGATGTGGGCTTTTTCTGCTTCTTTGCGATTTTTTTCACTCATGTGCATGGCCACTACTGTGCCTATTCCTGCCTGACTCATTTTTTCATAAACCTTTGAAGACCCCTCTGTTCCGCCAGTGATTTCTGTTAAAGCAATTTTGCCGCAGTGATTTATTTCTTTACCAGCAAAAAGTCTTGGTCCAGCTCCTATTTTCATGGCTTGTTGATATTCAGGAATGGTTTTTAATAGATCTAATAGATCTTCTACATATTCTGGTTTTTTCTTTTTAATCAATTTGTTTAAAAAACTAGCCACACAATTATCAGCTGGGGTATGCATGCACATATATCCTGTTTTTAATAGTTTAGCTGCATCAACGACTCGGTTATGATTAGCCGAAGAAATTGAACGACTAACCTCTCCTCTTCTTAAACGAACCAGACTTTCAGCAATATTAATTGGCACACCATAAAGATTTAAAACATCTGCCTGAAGTTTCATCACATCATCTAATCCGGTTAATCCTATGCCTCTGGGGTGGTGAGCTAAAATCAAGTCAACACCACCTAATTGTTCGGCTAAAAGTAGTTCACTTACTTCCATATCAATACCAGTTAAAATCTTTTTAATTGGTTTTTTTGTTTTGTTTAATATGCGGGTATCAGAATATGGATTTGTTAATTTTTCTTTGTCAAATTCTTTCTTTTGTTTTCCTGGCATTTTTTCATACCTTTTCTTTAAATGGGTTAACATTTTTTTTACCTGTCTCTCCCCTCTTAAATCGCTTTTCATGCCCATTTTAATGGCTAAATTGTAAATTTGTTCAATAGTCATAAATATATAGTTAAAAATAAATCTTGTTCTTAATTATATGTAAAAATAAGATATTTGTCGAGATATTTATTTTGACTTAGCAAAATAAATGCGATAACAGCGATAAACCGAGTGTTTTCTATTAATATCTGAATCAATCATTGTAAAATATTTTTTTAATTCTTTTTCAAATTCCTTTTTCATCGGAAGCATAAACCAACAAGGCCTGTCTATGTGAACGTCATCAGCAATCTCTCTTGCTTCTGCCATACTTAAATCAATATTTCTTTTCTTGGTTTGCCTTAATAATTCTTCAACTGAGGGCCATAAAACTGATTTAATTTTCCTTTTAAAGAAAACAGGATTGTTATAAACCAAAGAATAAAGCCAATACCATTTTTCTTCTCGGTTCTTTTTTAATATTTTACTTCTTCTATATTTTTCAATAAACTGCTTTAAACCTATTTTCTTGTTTAAAGCTCTTAAATGAACGTCTGTAATCAAATACCCGTCGGATTTCAAATGTTTTTTGATTTGCCTCCAAAGCCTCTGCTGTTTTTTAAACTCTACATTACCAAAAACATGGTCTCCCAAAATAATGTCAAACTTTTTATTAAGATTAAACTTTAACCAGTCATCAATAACCACTTTTTCTTTTCTGTTTTTCTGTTGACATAAAGATTCTGTCACTTTAACCATTTCCGGATTAACATCAATCATGGTGACAAATACCCCATATTTTGCCAACATATCCCTGATTTCTGTGGTTAAACCAAATAATAAGGCGGTTAGTTTACCTTTCTTTTGTTTAATAATCTGTTTTAAATATCTCTCATAAATCCTCATTTCTCCTTTTGAGGGTCTTAAAGGCGGCTTTAAATCAGGCCAGACTTCGGCAATAGTTTTCCATGAAACACTTCTCTTAGGTGATTTTTTGTGCTTTAAAAGATAAAGTTGCTGATATTTATAGAAATGATGACTTTTATCTTTCTGATTATCAATTATTTTAAAATATTTTTTTGTAAAATCTTCAAATTTCTTTTTTTGTAATATTACTGAAGTCCAGTTTCCTAAATTCAACTTCATTTCATTGATTTGCTCTTTGGAAAAACTTTTTTTCTTGGCTAATTTTCCTATTTCCTTGTCAGCTTGGCCAAAATGAAAACCATGGTTTTTATCATGAAATTTTGGATTACCAAATAATTTATAAATTCTAATAAATCTGTCTTTTTCTGATTTATTGGGCCGATAACTTTTTACCAAGTCTTTTACTTGACCATGCTTTCGATGATTATAAACAGTTGTTGCCCAAAGAACCGAACCATCAGGTTTTAAAAGATTTTGTATATTTTTATAAAGTTTGGGCCAATTTTTAAATTTAACATTAATAACTGAATGATCTGCTGCGATAACGTCAAATTGTTGGTTTTTAAAAATTTTATCCATTTCTAACCAGTCACCAATAACCACTTTTTCTTTAGGAATTTTAAGGCCTAAAAATCTAGTTTGATCTTTAACCATTTCTTGATTTATATCAATCAAGGTGATTTGATAGCCATACTTATACCCCAGCTCTCTTAACAATGCCGTCGCTCCTAAAATTAGCATTTTTCTATCTTTATCTTTAAAATTTGTTGTCTTTTTCAAAAACTTTTCATAGATTTTATACTCTCCCAAAGAAGGGGTCCAGGGTGAATTTAACTTTCCCCACCATTCAGAAACATTTTTCCATCTTTTTGTCCAACCTTTTTTATTCATTTCTATACTTATTAATGATCTCTTTTATTCTTTCTTTTTCTTTTACTAAAATTTCTCCCTCATATTCTCCGGCGTGAGCTGAAGACCCTTGATAACAAGGGGCCTTTTGATCTAAGTGAAGATTAAAATATCCATTTTCAATATAAACATGAAAGCGTGGGTATTGATAACCACGTAAACGACGAACATAACTTATCTCCCCTGTTTTTCTTCTTAACTCAGCATAACCACAGCGCTTAATTAGTTTGTCAGTGTCAATGGAAACAGGTGGTATTTTAATTTTCATAGACTTTATTTTTTTACTTGACCAAAGTATATTTGATGACAACTATAAATCGGGTGTTTTGATCCATGTTCTAATGTTTTTAAATTAAAAAATTTCTGAAAAATCTCATCAACAACCTCCTGCGGAGGAAGAGCAATTTTTGCATCTTCCCATGGAGTCTTTAATTTTTGATAATCATTTTTATCAATCACCTTTTTATTGATAAAACTTTTTAAATTTTTATCAAGAACTCCTAAATCTTTGTGGTGTTTTCCATTCACATCTTTCAATTTTAGAAAAACTAAATAATTATAATAAAATTTATCAAGACGAGAAAATTTTAATTTATTTTTCTTATAAATTTTAACTAAATCACTTACCGTGATGCCCTCCTTAAATGGCCGAGTAACGATATTATGTAAAACAAAGCCATTCTTTTTTAAAAATCTTTTTTGTTCCTTAAAAAATTTAGGCCACTGAAGAAACTTGATGTGGGCTGTACCGTGATCACAGAAAACCACATCATATTTATGAGACGGCAACCCCGTATTTAACCAACTAGCAATGACTATTTTCTCTCTGCCCTTTGAGATTTTAAGTAATTCTTTCATCGCCCGAACCATATTAGGATTAACATCAACAATAGTAACGTCTGAAACTTTATATCTGGCTAATAAATCTCGAATTTCTGGAGTAGCTCCAAGAATAACAGCTCTTAATTTATTACCTTTAAACTGCAATATTTCTTTAAGGTGTTTTTCATAAATCCCCATTTCCTCTTTACTGGGCCTTTCTGGCGGCTTTAACTTGCGCCAAATCTCAGCACTTCGCATCCAATAAGATCTATTTAGCTCATGGGGTTTTAACATATTATTTTTTTACTTGGCAAACCCAAAAAGGAAATGATTCATCAATCTCACGGAAATAACAATCGTTTAAAACTATTTTCTTTCGGATTTTAAAATATTGGGAAACCTGTTTGCTAATTTCTTTTTCATAGCCTGTACACCATGTTTTGTCCATGGGCTTAAACATCTCCCAAATATGATTAAGTAATTTACTAATCTTGGCACTAGGATGTTTATACTTTCCTTTTTTCCAATACTTTGTTAATCCTTTTCTAATTAGGCTAATATCCATTATATGGGTTTTTGGCTGATAAATGGTGTTATGAAGAAACCCAAATAGTTCAATAGCTGTATTTTTACAAACAGGGATTTTAGCATATTTATCCAAAACCCAATCAATGGGTTTAAACTGCCAATCGTTAGGAATAACATGCATTTTAGTGATAAAATATCCTTTCGGTTTTAAAACTCTTTTGACTTCTTTTAAAAACCTGGCTTGTAATGGTCCGGGCACATTGCATAAAACAAGATCCCCTAACACAGCGTCATAATAATTAGGGGGGAAGGGCATATTAAGCCAATTTGCTTTAACTATAATCTCATTGGGATTTTTCTTTTTAACCAATTCTGTCATGGCTAAAATCATTTCCATATTAAAATCAATAATACTGACCTCTGCTTTAAGCCCAACTAAAACATCTCTTGCCTCTGGAGTCGCTCCTAAAACCAAGGTTCGTGGTTTGCGTTTTAAATTAGAAAAAGATTGTTTGGCAAATTTGCGATACATGGCCATGGCTTGTTTAGATGGCCGGCCTGGTGGAGTACAGTATTTTTGCCAACGAGCAGCATAGGCTTTCCAGGGGGCAATAAATCTTTTTTCTTGTTTTTTCTTAGGCATGTTATTTTTTCTTTAATAAATAAATTGTCGGTATAGTTGGAAAAGATGGAGAAGGAATACCAAAAATAATCTTAAAATACTTTTTAATTTCTTTTTCTCTCTGAGCTCTTGTTGGTATTCGCCAAACTTTAACTGGCTTAGGTGGATAAATCTTAACAAGTTGACGATAAATCTTGTTTGCCTTTGTTTGAAAAACTGAAAAATTCTCAATATGTTTAAAAAATAATTCTCTATACTTGGCATTACTGCCCGTTCTAGTTTTAGAATTATAACTTGCGATTTCTAAAGTTATTTTCAATTGACCAAAATCGGTTGCTAAAGGATTTCTCTTTTTTAAAATCTTCTTAATAAGATTATTCAAACTTTTATCAATCTCATTTCTAGAGGTAAAACAGAAGGCTCGGGTGATAAAAACACCCTTTGGTTTAAGTAATTGATTTAAATGTTTCCACCATTGATTTACTTCTGACCAGGGGATATTACATATCACCCCATCTGCTAAAATCACATCGTAATAATTATGTTTCAATGGTACTGTCACCCAACTTGCTTTAACCCAAACTTCTTTTTGGCCAGCCTTTTTATGAGTCATCAACTGAATCATAGCTATTATCATTTCCAAACTAATATCACAAACAGTTGTTTCCGCTCTATACTTAGCGGCTAAATCTCGCATTTCCGGTGTCGCTCCTAAAATTAAAATTTTGGGTTGTTTCTTGTTCTTAATTACCTTTTTTAAAAATCTCTCATAAATCTTAATATCCGACTTTGATGGTCTAACCGGTGGAGCAACCTTTCGCCACCATTGAGCTAAATCTGTCCAATATTTTGTGCCATGAATTTGTTTTGTCATATTATTTCTTTGGAGATAATTTATATATAAATGTATTTTTGCTTAAGGTGGTGTTAATCTCTGGTAATTTTTCTTTGATTACAAAATATCTCTTTAATGATTTTTCAGTTTGTTTTAAGCTACAAAAATTATAATCCTTATTATATGGCAATAATATTTGATCAAGTTTATTGAAAAGTGGCTTGATTTTGGGGTTCTTTTTTACGTAAATATTCATTTTTTCTTTAAATCTCTTGCCTGAAAGAACTCCCCCTTTTCTATACGGACCGCGGAAATATGCCTCCATCCAAAAATCAGTTATTGTCCTAGGGGTTACTTTTTTGTTTAAATATTTATCCGCTACTTGATTAAAATCTTCTACTGCATCTGGATTGTAAAAAAAGATCCTGCTAACAAAACAACCATTTTTATTTAAAACTGATCTTAATTTATTAAATAATTCTGCGTGATCTTTTAAGGGAAAAGCGCTGGTAATGTAATCGCCCAAGATAACATCATAATAATCTTTCTTTAAAGGCATGTCTTTCCAATTGGCTTTCATCCATATTTCCCTTTCCACTGCTTTTTTCTTTTTCATCAATTCTGTCATGGCTAAAATCATTTCTATATTAATATCACAAATACATACTTCTGCTTTTTTAAATTTATTTAAAAGGTCTCTCAGTTCTGGCGTTGCCCCTAAAATTAATATCTTGGGATTTTTTCTTTTTTTAACTGTAGATTGAAAAAGTTTTTCATAATCTAAGATATTTCTTGATGAAGGTCGACCAGGAGAACAAAATAGATTCCAATTATTTGCCATTGTTTTCCAGGGATCTATAAATTTTTTGCTAGTTGATTCTTTTTTAGTCATATTATAATTAAACTACCTTAATATTTATAAAATAAAGTTTTAATTTCAAGGTTCCTGAGCGTAGCGAAGGGTTCTTATTTTTGAACTTTTAAAACGTAAACTATCTTATTATGATACTTCATCTTTGGAACAACCCAAATGTTTAAAATTTTAAAATACTTTTTAAGTCGAATCTCTAAATCTTTGCGGTATAGATGAACACTCTGATATGCCCCCATCTTATATTGTAAATCTTTTAAGCCTTGCTTGGATATTTTCCCTTGATCATATAGTTTTTGAATTTCGTTATCAAAATAGGTAAAATCATATTGCCATTTTCGACGATCAAAGATTTTAGATTTATCTTGCACCCAGTGCCAAAGATAACATTTATTCTCCCATTTTTTAAAAAATTTCGGGTCTTTATTATATAATTTAGCTAACTCATCAAAACTTATTTGGCGAGTCCGGGCTGGCATGCAATAAGCCCCGTAAATAAAATATCCACCTGGTTTAAGAAACGTTTTTATATTTTGAAAATACTGGTTATATGTTTTTAAAGCTAAGTTATCAAGAGTTTCGTCGGCTAAGACAGCATCAAAATAGTTTGTTTTAAATGGTTTGGCAAGCCAATTCCCAATCTTTACTTTTTCTTTAGGATTTTTATTCTTCATCACCAGCCTCGTACCATCAACCATTTCTTTGTTTATGTCTAAAAGCCAGACCTGATAACCTAAATCAGCTAATAAATCACGAAAGTCTGGGGTTGCGCCTTGAATCAGGGCTCGTGGTTGATTGTTTTTAACCAATACTTTAAGTCTTGATTTTATAAATCTTATTTCTTGAACCGAAGGCTTCCAGGGTGGTTTAATTTTATTCCAAAAATCAGACCATTTTTTCCAGTCTGGATTAAAAGTTTTTTTATTTTGTTTTTTAATTTTTTTTGTCATAAATTTTCAAACCGCTACAAAACGGCTTTTTCTTTATTTTCAATGTTTTTTTAAAATAAAAGCCTGGCGAAAACAACCAGCTGGAAAAATGTCATCTTCTCTATAACCTATCACATAAAAATGATTCTTTTTCAAAATTCTACAAAACTCATTCATGGTAACCCAGGGCCATTTACAGGCCAAACTTAACTTAATACTTTTTGTAGATATAGATAAATCATTTAACTCTTTTCTGTTGATTAATCCTTTTTTATAAAGTTTTTCTAATTCTTTATCTACCTTTATCCAATCAACTGTTTTGGTCTTGCGATTATTAAAATCACGACAACTAGATAGTTTAAGAAGATAATAAAACTTTTGCTTCGAATTTGTAAATACCTTGGGATTTTTTCGATAAATTTCTATGAATTGACTTAAATTAATTCCCTCTTTAAAACCTTTAAAAAGAGTTGCTCCTAATAACCAATATCCGCTTGGTTTTAAAACCTGAAAAACACTTTGAAAAAATTTGTTCCAACTCTTATAGGGAATATTATCTTGGGGGCAATCACTGATAATAAAATCAAAAGTATCTTTTTTAAATGGCATTTTTAGCCAATCACCCTTAATAATTCTTTCTTTAGGATTTTTCCTTTTAACTAATGATTCCATTGCCTTAATCATTATTGGATTAAGGTCTAAACAGGTTGTCTTAATTTTATGCTTAGTCAATAAATCTCTGATTTCTGGGGTCACTCCTAAAACCAAGGCCTGAGGATTCTTATTCTTCTTTAATATCTCTTTAATTTTATCTTCCCAAAACTGAATTGTTGAAGGAAGCGGCTTTATCTCTGGATAAAGATTTTTCCAAAATTCAACATAATCTTTTACACTTATTTTCTTTTTTGACATAAAAAATCAATAAATATTTTAGCAATGGGGTGATAATTATCCTGATGAATTTGTTTGATTATAAAATGTTTTCTAATCATTGATTTAACTTTTTTTGCACTTTCAATATCAGTATCTGTATAAACTGCTTCTGGCCCTATCTCAGGAAGAAAATAAAGACTTTTTATTTGTTTTTCTGAAAATCCTTGTCTTTTTCCATAATCCATCAACCCTTTGGCCATAACATGCCATTTAAATCCCTGTGTCCTTCTGTCATAGATTCCTGGTCGATTGATTAATCGGTATAAAATATATGTTCTGTTTTGAAAATTTTTAAAATATTTAGGGTCTTTTTTGTATTTATTAAAAAATTGTTTAAAATTAATCGGGTCTTTAAAAGCAAATTCCAATATTCCCCGACTCATTAAAACATAACCATCTTTTTTAAGAACCCTTTTAATATTCTGATAAAACAACTTATGGTGTTTTAAACTAATGACAGAAAACGAACTATGAGCCATGATTAAATCAAAATAATTTTTTTCAAAAGGCATTTTTAACCAATCACCGACGATTAATTTTTCTCTAGGATTTTTTTTCTTCACTAATCTAGTCATCGCTCGATAAACCGGCACATCAATATCAATTAAATAAACATCTAGTTTCTTGTATTTAGCCAATAAATCACGAATCTGCGGTGTGACTCCTAAGACAAGAATTCTGGGATTTTTACGTTTAAGTATTTTGTTCTTTATTATCTTTTCATAAAACTTAATCTGCCCCTTTGAAGGACAAAAGGGCGGTTCAACTTTTTTCCAAACATTATACCACCATTCTTCTTTTTTCTGCCAAATTGGGTTGTCTATTTTCTTTTTTGACATAAGAAATCAATAAATATTTTGGCCACCGGGTGATAATCATCCTGATATATTTCTTTAATTATAAAATGTTTTTTAATCATTGTCTTTAGTCTTTTAAGGGTTTGTATTTCTGTGTCATCAATTTTAAGATTCACATCAAAATCTGGGGTAAAATACAGACCTTTTATTTGCTTTTCTGAAAGTCCTTGTTTTCTAGCATAATCTCTTAATTTTCTAGCCATGACATGATATTTAATGCTCTGGGTTTTGTAATTATATAAGCCTGGTCGGCTGGTCAATTGGTATAAAATATAAACTCTGTTTTGAAGGCTTTTAAAATATTTTGGATCCTCTTTATATCTATCAATAATCTGTTTAAAACTAATTGGCTCTTTTAAAAAGGGTTCGACATTCACCCGACTCATTACAATATAACCATCTTTTTTAATTACTCTTTTAATATTGTTATAAAATCTTTCATGATTTTTTAGACTAATTACAGAAAAAGCTCCGTGGCTCAAACTCAGATCAAAGGTATCTTTTTTAAATGGCATTTTTAGCCAATCTCCAACTACTAATTTTTCTCGTTTGTTCTTTCTTTTCATTAACCGGGTCATGGCTCGATAAACTGGAACATCAGCGTCTATAATATAAACGTCTAATTTTTTGTATTTAGCTAACATATCACGGATTTCTGGTGTTGCTCCTAAAACAAGAACCTTTGGATTTTTTCGTTTCAATGTTTTTTTCACTGCCTTTTCATAAAACATCACCTCCCCTTTTGAAGGATGAAATGGTGGCTCAACTTTTTTCCAAACATTATACCACCATTCTTCTTTTTTTTGCCAAACTGGATTGTCTATCTTATGTTTTGCCATATTTTATTTCTTAGGTCTTAAAACAAAATTAAAATGGGATTTGTTCCCCTGTTTTGACCAATAAGACATTTTCTCAATTTTAAAATATTTCTTAAAAACATTTAATAAATCTTTTAAGGGCGGGTGAACTCCAATATAATTGTCAGCTATATTAAATGTTTTAAAAACCCACATCTGATTAATATCCTTTTCTGACAAACCTTGTTTTTCTGCTTCTTTGATTAAACGTTCTTTTATTTTTTTTATAAAAAACTGTCTGGTTCTTTTGTTATAATCTAATTTTTTTAAAACATCTACTACATACCAACGATGACAAAATTCTTTAAAGTATTTTGGATTTTTTTTATATAGCGTAACAAAATGCTCGCTAGACAAATTTTTTGTTTTTCTTAAAATTGGAGAAACAATTAATCCATAGCCATCTTTTTTTAAAACCCATTTAATGCTGCTGGCTAATTTATTATGAGAACTCCAAGGAATATTATTAAAAAAATCATGGCCCATCACTATATCAAAAGAATTTTCAGAAAACAATTCTCTAATTTTTAGCCAATTATCAATAATTACTTTCTCGTTTCGTTGCTTCTTATACTTCATGAATTTCATCAACCCTTTAATCATGGCTGGATTAACATCTAAAAGAGTAGTGAAAATCTTATATTTAGCTAATAAATCGCGGATTTCAGGAGTGGCGCCAAAAACTAAAGCTTTAATATCTCTTTTTTGTCTTAATATTTTTTTAATATATGTCTCCCAAATCTTTATATCAAAACTAGAGGGCCGGGCCGGCGGAGCCATAATCGACCAAAATTTTAAATAATCCACCCATTCTTTTCCATTAATTAAACCTTTTTTTGCCATATTTTATTCTTTAGGACGGCAGACAAAATTATATTTTATTTTCATTACTGGATGAAATAAATCCTGATAAGTTTTTTCTATTTTAAAATATTTTCCAATCATTGACTTTACTCTTTTTAAACTAGCTAAATCTATCTCCTTGTAATCAAGCTCCTTATAATCTAATCTTGGATCCCAATTTAAATATTTTGGGTTTTTTATGCCTATTTTTTTAGCCCTATTAAATACTTTTTCTGCTGCCTTTTTATTCATTAAAACTGCTTGCTCTTTTTTACTATAAAAGAGCTTTTCTGAAGGGCATAAACGATACAAATACCAAAGCCGGTTATAAGAATCGTGGAAAAACCTTGGCTCCCTTTTATATTTTCTTAAAACTTGTTCTAGATGTAAGGGATGTTTAAAAAAGTCTTCTAAACAAATCCGACCATCTAAAAAATAACCATCTTTTTTCAAAACCCGTTTAATATTTTGATGTAACTTGTCATGATTTTCCAAAGCAATATTCTCAAATACTTCATCACTAAAAACAATGTCAAAATAATTAGACGGTAAGGGCATCTTTAGCCAATCACCCCAAACTATTCTTTCCTTAGAATTTCTCTTTTTCCTTAGCTTATCCATGGCTGCTTTAACTGCCGGATTTGCGTCTAATAGGGTCACTTCTGTTTTATCTTTATACCTGGTCAGCATGTCTCTAAATTCTGGAGTAGCCCCTAAAATTAAAACACGTAAAAAATCTTTTTCTTTAAAAGCTTGTTGAATTTTCCCTTCCCAAAATTTAATTTCCTTTTTTGTCGGTCGCCAAGGAGCTTTAACTCCTCCCCAAAAAAACTCCCACCATTTTTGTTGTTTTGCGTCCCAAATAGGATTGTCTAATTTCTTTTTGGCCATATTATTTCTTTGGTTTTAAAATTGCCGCCCACTTTATTTCCATGCCCGGATGTTTATCTTTTTTCATTTCTTTAAAAATATTAAAATTCTTTTTTAACATTTTCTTAAAATCGGTTTGACCAATTAAAACCTGTTCATAATTTAAATGAAAACAAATATCTTTAAGGGCTTTAGAAGAAATTTTACCTTCCTCAATAAGGGCCTTTACCCTTTGATCAATTTTAGCAAAATCAAAACTTCTGGTTTTGGGTTTATAAAAATCTGGACCGCGACCGACTCGAAAAAAATAAGAAGCAAAATTTCTAAAATCTTTAAAAATCTTTGGTTTTTCTTTGTATTTTTTAATGTATTTTTTTAAAGAAATACTTTGATTTTTTTCCACATTAACCGCAGCAAAAAACCAATATCCCTCTGGCTTTAAAATTTGGTAAACATTATTAAAAAACTTATTGAAATTTTTAAACTTAATATTGTCCTGAGCAGAATCACTGAAAACTATATCAAAGGTATTTTCTTTAAAAGGCATCTTTAACCAATCCCCAACCACTATTTTTTCTTTTTTAGTCTTTCTTTTCATTAAAAAAGTCATTGCCTTGACAGAGGTTAAATTATTATCAATTAAAACAGTGTCTATTTTATGCTTAGCCAATAAATCTCTAAATTCAGGGGTTGCCCCTAAAACTAAAGCTTTAATTCTCTTTTCCCTTTTTAATAAATCCTTTATTTCTTTTTCAAAAAATCTTGTCTCCATGGGAGAAGGTTTAACTGGATAATTATATTCTCTCCATTTCTCAGCAATTTGAAACCAGCTCTGTTTCATTTTTATACTAAATTTTTTCTTAGCCATATTACTTTCTATTTTTCAACAAATAAATTGGTAAATATTGACAGAATTTAAATTCTTTATCTGTTTTAATAGAAATAATGGAAAAATTTTCTTTGATTAATTTCATAAATTTTTCTTTAAATAAAACTAAATTCTTCATTCGATTTTCAAGAATCATAATTCTTTGATATTCTTTCTTTGTCAGCTCGCCTTGCTTATATTTTTTTTCAATTTCCTGAAAAATCTTATCAGCGGAAAGAAGGTTATTTTTTGGATTATAGGCTTTATTAAAAAACGTATAAAATCTAAGGTCCATAAAAAAATCTTCCCATTTTATCTTATTCTTCCGATAATCAGAAACTATTTTTTTAAATGGAGCTTTTTTATTTGATAAATGAATGAGTTCTCTTATTAAGAAAAAACCCCTTGGCTTTAATACTCTCCGGACTTTAAATAATAATTTTCTAAGATCATGAATAGAAAGAAGATTGGTTAAGGGTGCATCTCCCATTACCAAATCAAAACTATTCTTTGGAAAAGAAACAGCAAGCCAGTTAGCATTAATAATCTTTTCTCTTTTTAACCCTTTATATTTTATTGAGGGTTTCATTGCTTTTATTATTTCCCGACTAATGTCAACAGACACAACCTGGCAATTATTTTTTAAGGCAATATTGCGAAGCTCTGGGGTAACTCCTAAAATTAAAACCTTAGGGTTTTCTTTATTTTTTAAAGCTTGTTTTAAAAATTTTTCATAAATCTTCTGCTCGCTTATACTAGGAGCAGTTGGTGGTCTCCTTTTTTTCTATTTTGTGCCATTTGTTTTGACCAGGCTTGAACGTTTTTTCGTTTTTTTGTAATTACCATATAATTAAAATATCTTATTATTTTCTATTTTTCAATAAATAAATCGGTGAATTCTTGGCTGTAATATAATCGCGAGGAGTTAGAATCTTTTTAATAGTAAAAAATTCTCTTAATTCTTTTTCACTGTCTTTTTTAGACAATACATACCAATGATAACTATAGGTAGATTGCCAATTTCCTTGAAAATGTTTAATCAATTCTTTTAATACTCTTTTATCTAAATCATTTTTTAAGGTTTTATATACCTTTCTCATTTCTTTCATCTGTTCTGCTTGATTAAGTCGATGCTGTTTGTTTGTTTGAACCAGACTGTAAAATAAAGTGATGAAAAGATAATGAATTGCTTCTTGAAAACTGTATTTCTTTTGTTTTAAATCTTTAACAATGTTTAAAATAATTGTTTTGGGTTTGGCTTGATTCGGAAGATACATGTTATGTCGAGTGACCCAATAGCCGTCTTTTTTAAGGATTCTTGATGTTTCTTGAAAAAGCCCTTTATGCTTTTTGGGTTCAATATTACAAATAACTTCATCGCCCACTGCTAAATCAAAAAAATTGTCTTTAAGCCCTGTTTTTAACCAGCTTGCCTTGATATATTTTTCTTTTAACTCTGCTTTGTTTATAAAATCTGTCATTGACTTATACATATTTGGACTAAAATCAACGCAATACACTTGAGCATTAAAAAGACAGGTGTAGGTAAACAAAAATCTGCGTATCTCTGGGGTTGAGCCCATCACTAATATTTTGGGTTCTTTTTTATTTTTTAATACTTGATTAATGGCTATGGCATAATTCCTTGTATCGTCAAGACTGGGCCGATTTGGAATAACAAACTTACAATAATCTCGGGTAATCTTTTGCCACATTTTTGTTCTTTTTTCCATATTATTTTTTAGGTTTCAAGCAATAAATAGGATAAAAATTCGGATAAATAAAATTCATTTTAGTGTCAAATTCTCTTTTTTTAGTCACAAAATGTTTTGAAAGCAAATTTTCAATTCTTTTTTTGGGACAAAGAGACCAGGTCCATTCTAAGGGATAAAGAAATCCCCCAGCCTCTAATATTTTATCTATGTTTTTATTAGGATGTTTTCTAAGATAATTTCTTAAGCGTTTATAAAAAACGCCCGGACTAAACCTGTTTTCTTCAGCAATTTCTCCCAAGTAAACGCCTAATTCCCAAAAATGATTAATTGTCTTTAGATTAACCGGCTTATCTTTGAATAACTGACAAAATTCCCTTAAAGATAATTCTTTGTATTCTGAGGTTATGCTTGTACAACGGGTAATAAACAACCCTTCTTTTTTTAACCATCCTTTAATATTGGCTAAAAATTTGTTCTGCTTTTCAAAGGGAACATTGCAAACAACAAAATCTCCGTAAATTAAATCAAAATAATTTTCTGGTAAAGGATTATTTAGCCAATTAGCCTTCATCCATGTTTCTTCATCTTTTGCTGTTTTATTTTCCATCAACTCGCTCATTGCTAAACAATTATCAATATTAATATCAATTAAATGAACCTGTAGATTATTATATTTTGCCAACATATCCCTTATTTCAGGAGTGGCGCCAAGGACTAAAGTTTTTGCCCCTTTTTTCTTTAGTTTTGCCAATCCGAATTCTTTATAAATAATGATTTCTTTTTTTGTTGGTCGGCCCGGACTGGTCAATTTAGACCAGCCTTCAATAAATTTTCTCCATGTTTCTGTTTTCGGATTTTTTACTGTCATCTTATTTCTTTTTTAAAACATAAATGCGATAAAAATCTTTGTGAACCCGATGGCTTTTTTCATGAGTTTGATCAAGTATTTGCCAAAATTTACAAAGGGTTCTTTCAAATTCTTTTTTGGTAAAAAACGAGATTGTCAAGTCTTCAGGAAGATCAAAATCTAATAATTTAAATTCTTTTTTGCTTATCTGTCCATTTTCCAATTTTTGGCGCCAGATCTCATTCAATGTTCCAAAATTAGCTAAATGCTTTTTAGTCTGAGAAACCGACCATGTTAAATAGTCATAAGCCTTATTTGAATAAATTCTATAATAATCAGGCCTATTCTTTGCCTTATTAATAATCTGTTTAATAGAAATTCTATGCTTACTTATTGGTTTTGATAAAAAAACGCCTTGAGAAATAAAAATACCGTCATTTTTTAAAAATCTCTGTACCTGTTTAAAAAACTTAGTGTATTGACCAGGCAAAAGATTATTAATCACTGAATCACCAATAACTAGGTCATACTTTTCATTAAACCTAGCCTTAAGCCAATTGCCAATAACAATTTTTTCTTTATTCCTGGTCTTTTTTAAAAAAGTCATTGCCCTAACCATTGGCAAGCTAATATCTAATAGAGTTACTTTGAATTTTAGTTTGGCTAAAAGATCTCTAATCTCAGGCGTTGCCCCTAAAACTAAAGCTTTATTGCCTTTAACATATTTTTTAATTAAATAATGATAAATATCTATTCTTTCTCTCGAGGGTTTATAGGGGGGATTAAGAGCTCTCCATTTTTCAGCAAATCCTCGCCATTCTGATTTTTTAATATTATCCCATGATTTCATATCACTTTTTAGGTCTTAATAAATAAATTGGCACATTAGACGCAGAATAAAAGTCTTTAGCGTATAATCTCTTTTCTATTTTAAAATATTCTCTTAATTCTTTTTCTTCCTGTTCCTTGGTCCCATAAGTCCAATATCTTTTTTTTCCTCCTAAAAGCTGAAAGTGATCAAATATGGCTTTGGCAATTCTGTCTTGAGAGGATAAATTCTTTTTTTGAAAATATTTTTTTAATTTTCTAATTTCTTTTTCAAAATAAATCATAGAAAGCTTCCTCTCTATGTTCTGATACCAACTTGCAACAACCAAATTAGCCAAAAAAGAAGTAGCCGCAGCATTAATGCTTATTTTTTCATTTATAATCTTTGGAACAAAACTAAATAAATGTTTTTTAACATCTTTTATTTTTACCCTTGGAGTTATGTAAAGATGTCTTTCAAGAAAAACTCCATTCTTTTTTAAGCATTTTTTAATCAATCTTAATAATTTTTCTCTATCTTTCTTGTTATAAATGTTACCCGTGATTAAATCTCCAATAAAAATATCAATACTGTTTTTTTTAAAGGGCATTTTTAACCAATCACTTTGAACAAATTTTTCATTTGGAGATTTATGTTTAACTAAATTAGACATTCCATAATACATGGCTGGCAAAAGTTCTAAACAAATAATCTTTGCTTTATTAAGAAAATAGTATTTATAGAGCATCTCTCTGATTTCTGGCGTTGATCCTAAAACAACAATTCTAGGATTTTTCTTATTGCCTAGAACTGATTTCACCAATTGATTATAATGCTTAACATTCTCTGGACTGGGACGAGATGAGCTCTCTCTAAGATCCCATTTTTCTGCCTCTCCTTTGTAATAGTCTTCTTTTTTTCGGTTAAAATCTTTTGTTTTCATACAATTATATATTCTATAATAATTCTATCAAAAATATTTGATTTTATCAACTTTATAATAAAAAAAAGAGAATGGCCGAATCCCTTTTATTATATTTAAGAGATTCGGCCTTTTCGTTATTATTCTATTGATTCAATTACTGCCAGGATTTCCTCCATGTCCTCAGCAGATTCTGTTCCTCCAGCAATGCGGAAGAGGTTATCATCAAGCGGAAGTAAACGGGTTTTAGGCAGTCCAAAGGACCCGCCATACTCGATTCTGTTCCCTAATTTTGCTTCCAGTTTAGCTGCCAGCTCCCAGCTATTTTCACAATCCAGGTAAAAGATAGCTGAACCACCCTCGGGCATGTGTTTGTCCGTGTACTCGTAATTTGAATGACCCGGCAGGTTAGGATGTGAAACCGCTTTAACACCAGCTTTGCCAACTATTCTGGAAAAACTTTGAGCCAATAATCTGGTGTTCTTCAGGGTTTGCTTGTTGCGAACATCAAATTCTGACTTAGTTCTTTCAGGCAGTAAGTCTTCTACTGCCGCTGGCAAGTAAGACCCTGTTACGGCCCGCCTAACCTTTAATTCTAACATCTTGTCAGATGAATTACTGTAAAGAACACCGAGTGTTCCTGAGTCCAAAGCAAAGAGCTTGGTCCCACTTTCTACAGCCAAAACTGGTGTTTTGGTTTGCTTGAGCTTTTCAGCCAAATCAAACCCTGAGGGCGTTGGTAAGGTGTTGTCTAAGATTAAGGTAATCGGAACCTCTCTCTTGGCCAACCAGGCAGAATCTAAAAGCCACTTAAGTTCAAGGGTTTTACTCCGTAGATCCATTTCCTGACCAAAGTCTATCCCCTTTTTACCTAAAGATTTGAGTAAATCCCGTAGAGGTAAAAGGTCGTGGGCTTGATCAATTTTTCGAGCCGTTGCTTCAAACTCTGGAACCAAAGCAGAGAGCTTTTCTCCTTGTGCTTGATTTGGTTTTTCACCTGGCTTTAAATCCAGCCAATTACGGATCCAGGGACGACGGATTAACTGTCTTTCTAAAACCTTGGATAGGGTTGCTTCTTGTTGGTATTTTTCATTGGTTTGTTCTACCTGTTTAAAAAGCGCATCTACGTCAAGTACTGGCATCCCAGGCGCATTACCAACTGTTTCAGCAAAAATCACCTTGGGACGATGCTGAGCAATTAAACGTTTAACCTCGTCAGGGTCACCGCTGTTAAAGGGAATGCATTTTATTCCCCGGGATTTCAGTTCATTTTCAATAAAATCCTTTGACTGACCATAAACATCAGGACTATACAACAGGACATCGTTCTGGGTCAAATGATGACTTTCCAAAGCTTCAACTATTGCTGCCATGCCGCAGTTATAGAGCAGGACGTCTGTGCCTACTAATTCAGCTACTTTTCTCTCACGTTCGGCTAATTTAGGATGGCCATAGCGATCATATCCCTTAACTACCTCACCAGCATACCATTTTGTAAGGATCTCTCTCCATTCTGTAACAGTAGAATACCGGCCAGTAATTTCAGGCTTCTCACTCGCCTCCGGAATTGTTTCTCTATTATTCCTCATGATAACTCCTTTTCTAATCTTTAATGATTATTTATCTTAATTAAAAATAGTATAGCAGATTTTTTTGGTTTTGTCAAATAAAAAATTCGGCCCTGTTAAGCCGTTTCCTTTAATTTTAAGCGGAATTTAATAGGCAATATATCTTTGAACCAAAGCTAGAGAAATCGCCCCCCAAATCAATGAAAAAATCATCATTAATTTGCCGTCTTTTTTAGTGGCTGGTAACCGCCAAAGAAGAAAACTATAAATCAAACCGGCTGGTAAGGGGTTGAAAACAATAATCAATAGTCCGATAATTACCAGCTTTTGTTTAGAAATTAAAATCTTATCTGAAATTTTCTCTTTCATTTAAACACAACTAAACAATTCCTCCAAAAAAAGAATCTATTTTTAATAAAAATTTATTCTACTACCTTATAAACAAGATCTCCTGGTTTAGCTAATTCATCCAGTTTTAAGCCAATAGCCTCTCCCTTTTTTGCTGCTTCAATATTTTCATGTTCAATCTGCATTGAACTAACTTCTTGGGTAAAATCTCTGTCACCACCAACAATTCTAATTGTTTCTCCTACTTTTAATCCCTTAGAAAGTTCTAAAACGCCTACTCCTATTTTGCCAAAATAATGAGTAATTTTACCAATTTGTTTTTCTTCGGCCATATAAATATTTTAATTATTATACTAATTAATTATTAATATTATAAGCAAAGCTTGAAATTAAATATTTATTGTATAGAAATTAAAGTATTCTAATTATAACTAACTATAAAAATTGTTCAAGGGGAAATTTATTCACCCTTGATTACGGCCAAGGGTACTAACCTAACCACTTTCTTGGCCAAACCTGCCTGATCAACAATATTAACTACTTGATCAACATCTTTATAAGCCATGGGGGCTTCCTCGGCAATACCTCTCATTGACCGACATTTGACCAAAATTCCTTTTTGCTTTAATTTCCTTACCACATCATCTCCTCGAATGCTTCTGATCGCTGCGTGGCGAGACATTGACCTGCCTGCTCCGTGATTAACAGAATAAAAACTCTCCTTGCCTTTTTCTGTCCCCGCTAAAATGTAAGAAGCTGTGCCCATGCTTCCGGGAATAAGAACAGGTTGGCCAACCTGATGGTAGACAGGAGGAAGTTCAGGATGATTTGGAGGAAATGCTCGAGTCGCTCCTTTACGATGAACAGCTACTTCAATTTCTCTGCCGTCAATAACATATTTCTCCTTTTTAATAATATTATGAGCGACATCATAAAGACAAACAAGATCAGAGGCTTGTTTTCCTAAAACAGTTTTCCATGCTTTTCTAATAAAGTGAGTTATCATCTGCCTGTTGGCCCAGGCATAATTAGCCGCACAGGCAGAAGCGGCTAAAGCTCTTTGTCCTTCTGAAGACTTAAAAGGAACGCAGGCAAACTCTTTATCAGGTGTCTTTATCTTATACTTATTCTCCATTAAAGGAATAAATTCCTTTAAATAATCGCTGCAAATCTGATGTCCTAAACCACGCGAACCGCAGTGAATCATTAGAATAACCTGATCTTTAAATAGCCCAAAAGCTTGGGCTACTTTTTCGTCAAAAATTTCCTCAACTTTTTGAATTTCTAAGAAATGATTCCCTGAGCCGAGGGTTCCGACTTGGCTTCGGCCACGATTTTTAGCCCGAAAAGAAACAGCTGAATCATCAGCCCAGTCTAATCTTCCGTTTGCTTCACAATTTTCAATGTCTTGTTTTTCACCATAACCCTGTTCAACTAATATTTGAGCTCCTTGTTGTAAAATTTTATCTATGCTGGCGATATCTAATTTGGTCTGTCTTCCTTGACCAAGCCCGGAAGGAACTTGTTTTTGAATTTCAAGAGCTAAACTTTCTAAATAAGGTTTAATGTCTTTCTGTAAAAAATTAGATTTTAATAATTTCATGCCGCAATTGATATCATATCCTTGCATTCCTGGAGAAACAATGCCATTTTCAACATTAATAGCGGCTACCCCACCAATAGGACTAGCATATCCCTCATGACAATCCGGCATAGCTAAAGCGTATCTAACAATTCCTGGCAAAGTGGCCACATTAACTAATTGTTCTAAAGATCGGTCTTTAAGGATCTGTTCCAATATTTTTTCATCAGCGTAAACTCGACATGGCACTCGCATATCAGCCCGAAAAGATTTAGGAATCTCATAGAGATAATCATTTATTTTTTTTAGGTCTTGTTTATTTAACATATATTTAAACATCAAATAAAACAATGGCTTGCCATTGATTATTAATTTTTTTAATTTCTAAATCATGCCAAGTGGCTGCCTTAATCTCAGTTTGAAATCTTTTAACTTTCTGCCCCTTGATTTCTCCTTTCAACTCTTTGTCTTTAATCACCAAGTCAGCCTGAGTATAAACTTCTTTGTTCACATCCATTAAATAAATAACTTCTGATAAAAAATCTATTAATAAAGATTCTAAATTATTTGTTTTGATTTGAATTTGATGACTAATTAAAGGTGATGCTTGATCAATTTCTGGCTGACAAAATTCAGCTATTGCTTTAAGAAAATTGGAAAAAAGATCAGGCAAAGTCTTTGCTCTTGCCTGAATTTTAAAATCAGCTGAATGTTCTAAAATCTTATATAACATAACGCCCTTCATTCATTTGATCGCCGATGATAATTCCTTGGTCAAGAGTGATTACTCTTTTTCTTAAAAAATTAACTATCTCTCGATTATGAGTAACCAAAAGGACAGTGGTCCCGTATTCATTAATCTTATCTAGCAACTCAACAATGTCTCTGGTGGTAATTGGGTCAAGATTGCCTGTTGGCTCGTCGGCTATCAATATTTTAGGTCGGGGAACCAGGGCTCTGGCAACTACTACTCTTTGCGCTTCACCAGCTGAAAGTTGTTGGGGAAAATAATTTATTCTATTTTCCAAGCCAACAATCTTTAAAACCTGATTAACGGCCGGCTTTATTTTTTTTCTTTGAGTATTAATCACCTCTAATGCAAAGGCGACATTTTCTGCCACTGTCTTTTTTTCTAATAATTTAAAATCTTGAAAAACTACACCAATTTGTCTTCGTAAAGCAGGGACTTCTTTTGGTTTAATGTCTGTGATGTCCCAACCACCAATAACAATTTTACCCGAGGTGGGTCTTTCCTCTGCGGTCAATAGTTTAAGAACAGTACTCTTGCCTGCCCCTGACTGACCAACTATAGAAACAAATTCCTTGGATCTAATATGAAAACCGACCTGACGTAAGGCAAAAACATCAGCTGAGTAACGTTTAGTAACATTAACAAATTTAATCATAGATTTATAAATTAGCCAGCGCTGAGGGTCGAACTCAGGACCTCCGCTTTACGAGAGCGGCGCTCTAACCAACTGAGCTACGCTGGCAAAAAGCGGGAGACGGGGATCGAACCCGCGATCTTCTGCTTGGGAAGCAGACATTCTACCACTGAACTACTCCCGCAGCTTCTTCTTTAATTTTTTGATCGCTTTTAGTCTTTTAAAAAGGGGCACTTTATCAACAATTAAAACTCCATCAAGATGATCTATCTCATGCTGAAGATCACGGGCTAATAAATCTTCTGCTTTAATTCTAACATTTTGTTTTCTTTCCAACAAATACCCCTCTATTTCAACAGTTTGAGGTCTTTTTATTCTTAAATTAATTCCTGGCAAACTTAAACACCCTTCGAATTCACTAGCCGTTTTATCTGATTTTTCAATAATTTTTGGATTAATCAGACTAAACGAGCCATGACCAATATCAACAACAATAATCCTCCGCTTGTCCCCGACTTGCGGAGCGGCCAAACCAATGCCCTCGTCTCGATGCAGGGTCCTTAACATTTTTTGAGCAAAATCCCGCACCTCATCGTTAATTTCTTTTACTTCTTCACATTTAACTCGTAAAACAGGATCGCCATATTTTCTAATTTTTAACCCAGACATATAAATCTATATTAACATTTTTAAAATATTAAAACAACAATTAAAACTCCTTTAACTTGACAAAGAAATAAAAACTTGCTACAATATCAATATCAAATTTCATTAACAATATGGAGAAAAAACCTAATGAAGATAACATTTCCCCAGCATATCACCATTTGGAATCTATTAATGGCGGTAGGCCTCTTTGTTCTCGCAGTACTGGTCTTTAGTAATAGAATCACCCTCTCTTTGAACCAACCACTGCAGTTAACTTCTGGCATAATGTTGGTCTTATTCGGCCTCATCTGCTTCGTTTTTCCAGTCAAAACATTTTTGTTTGGAAGACAAAGCTAATAATTACAAAACAGGGGTTGAATAAACGTTAATAAGGAGGCGACAAAAAATAAGCCCTGGAACAACCAGGGCCTTATTTATTAAAAATATTTATTGTTAATCAAATAAATCTTAGTCTTTTAATCCTTGGTTTTCTTAGCTTATTCTTGGGTAACATATTAGAAACTGCTTTGTGTAAAACTTGATTTGGGTCGCTTTTGAAAACATCTCCCATTTTTTTTGTTTTTAAACCGCCTGGATAACCGCTGTGGTGATAATAGAGCTTTTGGTCTAATTTCTTTCCTGTAATCTTCATCTTTTTTGTGTTCTTGACTATGACAATATCTCCATTGTCAATATTTGGTCGATAGCTTTCTTTTCCTTTGCCAATCAAAAGAGTGGCTATTTGTGTAGCTAAACGGCCTAAAACCTGATCTGTGGCATCAATAGTATGTGTTTTTCTGTCAATTTTCAACATATTTAAACTAATTCTAAAATATTACATATTTTAAACTAATTCTAAAATAACCATTTGAGCCATATCCCCTTTTCTTGGTCCTAATTTAACAATACGGCAATAACCACCTGGGCGATCCTTGTATTTTGGCCCAATTTCTTCAAGCATTTTTTTAGTGGCCTCTCGACTCTGTAAATATGAATTTATTCGACGATAATTATTTAGATTATTCTCTTTGGCTCGCGTAATTAAATGTTCAATAATTGGCTTTACCGCTTTGGCCTTGGCTTCAGTCGTCTTAATCTTCTCGTGCAAAACAAAACTCAAAGCCAACCCTTTAAGCAATGCTTTTCGCGGGCCAACTTTACGACCTAAACTTTTCCCCTTTTTTCTGTGTCGCATAGAAATTATTTTTTAGTCTTTTTCTTGGCTGTTTTCTTTTTAACCTTTTTCTTTACTGCTTTTTTGACTGGTTTTTTAACCGCCTTTTTAACTTTTTTATTTACTGCTTTTTTGACTGGTTTTTTAACTTTTTTCTTTACTGCTTTTTTGACTGGTTTTTTAACTTTTTTCTTTACTGCTTTTTTAGCAATTTTTTCTCCTAAATTTAATAGACTGTCAAATTGTTCCTTTAATAATTGACTGGCCTTTAAAAATGCCTGGATTGGTGAAATACTGCCGTCAGTTTCAATTCCTAGAACAATCTTGTCAAAATCTGTTTTTTTTCCTACTCTCATATTTTCTACATTGACAGAAACATTTAAAACCGGACTAAAAATTGAATCGGTAACAATTGTACCGATTTCTAAACCCGCTCGCGATTTTTCTTCTGAAGCAACCCAACCATATCCCTTAGCCACCCAAATATCCATTTCCAACTTGACTTTCTTGTCTGTTAAGGTGGCAATTAATAAATCAGGGTTAACTATTTCCACCTCTGATGATTTTTCAATACTACCTGCTTTAATCTTTTTCTCTCCACCTACCTTTAAGCTTAGTTTAATGGATTCGTCTTTTTCAGCAAGAATTTTTAAACGAAGAGATTTTAGATTTAAAATAATTTCTAAAACATCTTCTTTAACTCCTTCTAATGTAGAAAATTCATACTTGACTCCTTTTATCTTTACGGCTGTTACGGCTGCTCCTGATAAAGAAGTTAACAAAACTCTTCTTAGAGCATTGCCCCAGGTAATACCATAGCCTGGCCAACAGGGTTCAATAAAAATTTGACCTTTATTCTTATTTTTAGGATCTAGTTGAGATTCAACTTTTGTTGGTAAAAAATTCTCCATAAAATACTATATTAAAATAAAATATTAAATATATTATCGACTATAAAAACCAATAATTAACTCTGTTTCAAATGTCTGAGGTAGGTCCTCTGGAGCGGGATCTTTTAAAATCTTGATTTCAAGTTTTTTCTTATCTAGGCTAGTCCAGGCTGGCAGGGTGTCTTTATCTTTAACCTGCCCTATTTTTTCTTTTACCTTTCCTATAATCGCTTTTTTGTCTTTAGGTTGAATAGCATCCCCTGTTGTCACTTGATAAGACGGGACATCAACTCGCCGTCCATTAACCAAAATATTGCCGTGACTGATAAGTTGTCGGGCTTGTCTACGAGAACTGGCAAAACCTGCCCGATAAACAACATTGTCTAGTCTTTTTTCTAAGAGTCTTAAAAAGTTCTCTTCTGTGTTCCCCTCTGCTTGTTTGGCCTTGGTAAAATAATTTTTAAATTGTTTCTCTGAAACATAATAAGAACGTCTTAATTTCTGTTTTTCTCTTAATTGGCGGCCGTAATCTGATATGCGACCATACCCCTTAGGTCCGTGTGCTCCTGGTGGATATTTTTTCTTAATTAAAACACATTTTTGAGAATTACAACGATCCCCTTTTAAAAAAAGTTTTTTACCTTCTCGACGACAAATTTTACATTGGGGACTAGTTAACATAAGATTTAATTAAACTCTTCTTGCCTTTCTGGGGCGACAACCATTGTGGGGTAATGGGGTAACATCTTTAATAGACAAAATATTCAGACCATTAGAATAAAGTGATCTGACCGCTGATTCTCGACCCATACCCACGCCTTTAATAAAAACTTGGACCTCTTTTAGTCCTGTTTCTTTGCTCCTTTCAACAACATCCCTGACAATAACGCTTGCGGCATAAGGGGTAGCCTTTTTAGGGCCTTTAAACCCCAATTTACCAGCGCTGGCCCAAGCCAAAACATTGCCAGATGGATCAGTTAAGGTAACGATTGTATTGTTATAGGTAGCCTTAATATAGGCATGGCCTCGAGGAACGTTTTTAATTATTTTAGATTTCTTCTTTTTTACCATAAACTAATTTCTATGTCTTTTTGGCTGCGGCCCGGCGCCCACTACCCATGGTTCGACGGACATTACCCCTAATGGTTCTACTGTTTGTTTTTGTTCGCTGTCCCCTAACAGGCAAACGAAGACTATGTCGCAAACCGCGATAACAGCCAATCTCTTTTAACCGCTTAATATTACTGGAAATATCTCTTTTTAAAGTTCCTTCTGTCCGATACTTGTTTTCTATAATCTTTCTTAATTGTTCAATTTCTGAAGTGGTTAGATCTTTAACCCGTTTGTCTGGATTAATCTTAGTTTGTTTTAAAATCTTATTTGAGGTGTTGCGACCAATGCCAAAAATATAGGTTAAGCCTATTTCTGTTCTTTTATTAGAGGGTAAATTAACACCAACAATTCTTGCCATATTTATAAGTTAAAATTACGCGCAAAAGCGCGATTATCCTTGTCTTTGTTTATGTTTAGGGTTCTTGCAAATAACGCGAAGCTTTTTGCCGCGTCGAATAACTTTACACGAACGACAAATCTTTTTAACTGACGCTCTTACCTTCATAACTTAATGGTTTAGAAACGATAAACAATCCTGCCTTTGGTCAAATCATAAGGACTCATCTCTAATTTTACTCGATCACCTGGCGAAATTTTAATGCGATGTATTCTCATCTTTCCAGAAAGGTGAGCTAAAATGTCTTTTCCATTTTCTAGTCTTACGCGAAAGCTAGCTGAGGGGAATAGCTCCTCAACGACGCCTTCGGCAGTTAAAAAATCCTTTGAGATTTTTTCACGATCAGGCATAGAAGTAACAATATTTTAATGTTGAAAGTATAATTTATTTTACACATTTATTAAATACTGTCAAGCATTTTTAGCTATCCAAAAGCTTAATAGAAAAGTTGATGTGATTAGAAAAAACTGGCATTTGCTGCCAGAACCAAGGCCGTAAGTTTATCTCTACTTTTTTAATGCTTAATAAGTTCTCTAGATTTTGCTTGGCCAAGCTCTTTTTTTTAAACCTAATTTCTTGCTTTAATTTATCAAGGTCATATTTCTTAATCACCTCTTCTTCTAAGGAAATCTTGATTGTCCCCTGTCCATTGGAAAAGTCTTTTTTTAAGACTTCAATTTCCCATTTTTCTGGATGAAAGGCAAAAACCTGTTTTCCTAACTCAACTTCTGAAAACTGGTCATCATTAATTAATTCTTGCCCAGCTTCACTTAACAAATTTTGAATCTTGTAGATAACTAATTCTTCTAAATCTTTTTCTTTAAAAACAATTATCTGTTCTGTTTTATCGTCCTCTAATTCCTCCCTAAATTTATACTCAGACCAGACTTCTTTATCTCGGCTAATAATTACTCTGGCCGGAACCGTATCCAGGTTAAAAAGTATTGTCTCTGTAAGGCTGTCTAATTTTATTTCAAAATCCATGATCAAGGGCTCTGAGGCGACTATTAAATCTACCTGGGCTTTGGGAAACCAAGTAAAGAAAAAAATTAGAATTAGAATTATTAAACCGGCTAAATAAAACCTTAAAGTTGGAAACTGATATTGCATAAATTAAAACTCACCTAAATATTCGATTTCTTCTTTTAACTCTATATTAAATTTATCTTTGACTTGTTTTTTAATTAATTCAATCAAATTTTTAACATCTCTAGCCTTAGCCTGACCAGTATTAATAATAAAATTAGCATGTTTTTCACTAACTTTTGCTCCCCTAATTTGCTTCCCCTTTAGCCCGCATTGATCAATCAATGCCCCAGCATTTTTTTGTTTTGGATTTTTAAAAATGCATCCGGCACTGGGTTGAGAGGGTTGCCCCTTTTTTCGGCGTTGAATATTATTTTGAATTAATTTTTCATTTTTCCGTCTTTCTCCTTTTTTTAATTTTAAAACTACACTTAAAATAATGTCCTTATTTTTCTTAAAGATGCTTTGGCGATAAGTAAATCTTATTTCTTTGTTTTTTAACTCGATAATTTTACTTCCTCTTAAAACAATGGCTTTTAATAAACAGTCTGAAATTTCCTGACCAAATGCCCCGGCATTACCGCGCACGGCTCCGCCAACAGTTCCGGGAATACCGGCGGCCCATTCTAAACCAGTTAAATTGTTTTTTACTAAAAACCTGACTGCCTGGCTCAATCTTAAAGCTGACCCTAATAACAACTTATTTTCTATTAATTGACATTGCTCCATTGATAATTTGATTACTAATCCTTTAAATCCTTTGTCAGAAATTAAAAGATTACTCCCTCCGCCAATGACAAAATAGGGGGTTTTTTTCTTTTTAGCCCATTTAATTGCCTGGATCAACTCCTTTTCTGTTCTTACCTGGCAAAAATATTTAGCTGGTCCGCCAATTTTAAAGGTGGTTAATGGAGCTAGGTTAATATTCTTTTCTATTTTCTCTTCGATCATTTGATTTAAGTCTTTTTTTGTTTCTATAATTAAAATGTTTTTTAATTTCAAGGTGCTGCGAAGCAGGTTCTTATACCATATTTTAACACTTTTCAAGGTGTTGGCAAACTATTTTAAAATGGTAAAATATAAAGAGTAATAAATATTAATTTATACATATGAACCTTCCTACTATTCAAAAAATAAAAACAAAAGATTTCTCCTGGATTGACATTTCTCGTTGCTCTCCAGAAGAAATGAAGTATCTTCAACAAAAATTTGGGTTTCATCCAGTTCATTTAAATGATTGTCTTTCTGCGCTTCAGCGCCCAAAGCTTGATATTACTGAAAAGTATATTTTCATGGTTCTTCTTTTTCCTATTTACAATCGTAAAACCAGAAAAGTAACTTCTTCAGAAATTGACTTTTTTATCAATTCTGACTATTTAATTACTGTTCATCGGGGAGAACTTTCTCCTTTAATCAGTTTTTTTAATTCTTGTAAAATTAGTAAATCTCAGCAAAAAAAATATTTCTTTGAAAACCCTTCTGCATTAATTCGCGAACTTTTAAGTCGTTTATTTTTCTATTGTCTCCCTATTTTAGACACTCTCGGCCTTAATATCACCAGCATTGAAAACCATATTTTCCAAGGCTATGAAAAGAAAATGGTCAAAGAAATTTTGATATCTAAAACAAATATTGTTAATTTTAGAAAAATAATGCAGGCTCACCGTTTGGTTGTTTCAAAACTTTTAAAAAAGAGTAATATCTTTTTTTCAACTGGCCAGTTTAAAATATATTTTGATGAACTCTTAGAAACCATTGATGATATTTGGGGAAATTTAGAAAATCTAAGGCAAAGCATTGAGGCAACTGAAAAAACAAACAATTCGTTGATTTCTTTCCAGCTTAATGATGTTATTAAAATTCTAACCACTATTTCTGTTATTATCCTTCCTATTACTTTAATTGCCACTATTTTTGGCATGAATCTACAATTCATGCCTTTAATTGATAATCCTTTCTCCTTTTGGATAATTATTCTTATTATGATTACTATCTTTAGTGGATTGGTTTTCTATTTTAAAAGCAAAAAATGGCTTTAGAGATAAGGCTCTACAATACATTATCTAGAAAAAAACAAATATTTAAACCTATTAAAAAAGGTTTTGTTGGACTCTATAGTTGTGGTCCGACTGTTTATAACTATGCTCACATTGGCAATTTGCGAGCATATATTTTTGCTGATATTTTAAAAAGAACATTAAAATACAATCAGTATAGAATAAAACACGTGGTCAATATTACTGATGTTGGCCATCTTACTTCTGATGCAGACGAAGGAGAAGATAAAATGATTCAAGCCTTGAAGCGTGAGGGCAAGGAATTAAATGAAAAATCAATGAAACAAACGGCTGATTTTTACACCAAGGCTTTTAAAAATGACATTAAAAAGCTTAATATTCTTAAACCAAATAAATGGTGTAAGGCAACCAAGCATGTTAAAGAAGTGATTAAAATGGTTCAGCAAATACAAAATAATGGCTATGCCTATGAAACCTCTGATGGCCTTTATTTTAACACTGCCAAGCTTGATAATTATGGTCAGTTGGCTCGATTAGATATTAAAGGACTTAAGCCAGGGGCTCGCGTAGAAATAAATCCAGAAAAGAAAAATCCGACTGATTTTGCTCTATGGTTTAAAGCCGTGGGCAGGGGCAAGCATCATATTATGCAATGGAAGTCTCCTTGGGGAAAAGGCTGGCCCGGCTGGCACATTGAATGTTCGGCTATGTCAACTAGGTATCTGGATCAGCCATTTGATATTCATACTGGTGGAATTGACCACATTCCTGTTCACCATACCAATGAAATCGCCCAGGCTCAAGCCGCTCAGAATAAATCATTGGCTAACTATTGGATGCATAATGAATTTTTAATTTTAGACAAGGAAAAAATGGCTAAAAGCGGTGAATCCTTTATTACTTTATTAACTTTAATTAAAAAAGGGTTTGAACCATTAGCCTATCGGTATCTTTGTTTGAGCGCTCATTACCGTTCTCCATTAAGTTTTAGTTGGGAAAACCTTAAATCAGCGAAAAATGCTTTAAATAATCTTTATCAATCTATTGCTCATTATCCTAAGCCGGGAGAAGTAATAGAGTCTGAGGAGCAAAAATTTAAACAAGCCATTAATAATGATTTAGACACGCCTCAGGCCCTGGCTATTGTTTGGGATTTAATTAAAAGCGATTATCCAGAGAATAAAAAAATGGCCACCCTTTTAGAATTTGACAAGGTTCTTGGTTTGGATTTTGCTAAAACAAAAATCGCTTTATCAAGGGTCCCCAGTGAAATTAAAAAGTTAATTGGTCAAAGACAAGAACTGCGTCAACAAAAAAATTGGTCAGAAGCTGACCAAATTCGTCAAAAAATTAATAATCTTGGATTTGAAATTGAAGACACTGATCAGGGGCCAATGATTAAGAGGAAAATTAGCTAAATTTATTTTAAAAACCTTTTTACTATTCGCCAGATTTTTTCTTCTACTTTTTCAATTGACAAGAGTTTTCCTTTTTCAACACATTCAACTGTAGTAAAGTCTTTAGGAAATAATTTAACTACTTCACAAAAAACTTTTTCTGCCTGTTTAATATGAGAGATATCCTGTTCATGGATATCTCTTCTTTTACACCCTAAATATTCACGTTTTCCTTTATTATCAACTAAAGTATAGGCGATTTTAGCAGGCATGTGCAAGAAAATATTAATATCTGGTTTAGGTAAGGCTAAAATTTTATACTCTAGCTCGTTAACCCATTTAAAAAATCTTTCTCTCCCTGCCCTGCCTTTTATCTTAACGCCTTGGTGTCCTAAGTTAGAACCAACATATCGATTAGAAAGCACTACCCTACCCTGCTTTAGCCATTTTTTAACCTTAGAGGAAGCGGCAAATCGATCTAAAGCGTAAAAAAGAGAAGCTCGATAAGCTCCTACTTCTTTCCAACTGCCATAACTGCCTTTTAAATATTGTTCAACAAAATATGAAGATGGTTTTCCATAACGAGGAAAGTCCAAGGTCCGCACATTAATTTTCTGCTTTATTAATCTGGCTAATAAATGCTGAAATTGAACTGTCTTGCCCGAACCATCCGTCCCTTCTAAAACAATAAATTTACCTTTTTTCATAAATTTAATTTTTAAAATTTATTTATGATTTAAAGTTGAATTTTAATGCCTGGCCCCATTGTTGAAGATAAAACAATACTCTGAATAAAGGCTTTTTTCACTCCTCCTGGTTTAGTTTTTTTCACCGCATCTAAAAATGCCTCCACATTATTTTTAATCTTATCTTCAGTCCAGGAAATTTTACCAACAGGCTGATGAAGATTTGCTCCGGCATCATTTTTAAAACTAATTTTTCCTTTTTGTAACTCTTTAATAGTTTTTTTTATTTCTGTTGTTACCGTGCCCGTTTTTGGATTGGGCATTAATCCTCTCGGGCCTAAAATTTTGGCAATCTGGGATAAATTCTTCATTAAATCTGGCTCAGCAATTGCTAAGTCAAAATCACATTTATTAGTTGTCTTGATTTCTTCAATTAAATCTAATCCTCCCACTAAATCAGCCCCTGCTTCTTTTGCCTCTTTTTCCTTGTCTGAACTAACAAAGGCAGCAATTCTTTTTTTCTTAACCGCACCACTGGGTAAAAGTATTGTTCCTCTAACCTGCTGTTCTGTTTTTCGTGGATCAATACCTAAACGAACATGAAGTTCAATTGTCTCATCAAATTTAGTTAAAGGATTTTCTTTAATAAAACCTATTGCTTCTTCTAATGTATATGTCTTATCTTTATTAATTTTTTCTTCAATAGCTTTATATTTTTTGCTGTGCATATTTTTAAAATTGGTTTTCTTTAATTTCAAGCTCTGGTTATTTCTCAACTTCTAAACCCATTTGTCGAGCCGTTCCTTCGACCACTTTTACGGCTTGCTCAAGATTGTCAGTATTTAAATCTGGTAATTTTATTTTAGCAATCTCTTTAACCTTTTCTTTGCTGACTTTGCCAACCTTCTCCTGTAAGGGCTTGCCAGAGCCCTTTTCAATATTAGCCGCCTTTTTAAGTAAATCAGCTGTTAAAGGAGTTTTTAAAACAAAACTATAAGTCCGATCTTCATAAACTGTGATTTCAACTGGAATAACATTTCCCACTTGTTTTTGGGTTTGGTCATTAAATTGTTTACAAAATTCGGCAATACCAAGTCCGTGTTGACCCAAAGCCGGGCCAACTGGAGGAGCGGGGTTAGCTTGTCCAGCAGGAATTTGTAATTTAATTATTGTTTTTACTTTTTTTACCATGATTAAAGTTTTTTAAGTTGTAAAAAGTCTAGTTCGGCTGGTGTTTCTCTACCGAAAACAGAAATTAAAACCTTGACTCTTCCTCTTTCCTCATCTACTTCTGAAACTTTGCCCTCAAACCCCTTAAAAGGCCCGTCAATAATTCTTACTGGTGTACCAGGATCAATATCAATCTTATATTTTGGCTCCTCTACTCCCATTCTCTTTTGAATGGATTTTATTTCTTCATCAGCTAAAGGAATCGGCGTAGTACCAGAACCGATAAATCCAGTGACACTGGGCGTGTTTCTAACCAAATACCAAGAATCATCTGTAACATCCATTTCTACTAAAACGTACCCGGGGAAAATTTTCTCCCTAATTACTCGACGTCGTCCATTTCTTATTTTAATTCTTTTTTCCGTAGGTACAATGATCTGAAAAATCCGGTCAGACATATCCATTGAATCAACGCGTTGGCGAAGATTTTCTGCTACATTTTCTTCATAACCAGAATAAACATGAATAGCATACCAACGCCGACCTTCTTTTTGTATTTGTTTAGGCATTTTATATTATAATTAAAATGTTTTTTAATTTCAAGCTCTGCTTATAGTTAGATAACTAACTGTAAAACTTTGGTTAATATAAAATCTATAACTCCTAAAAAGGCAGCGACCACCAAGCTAATAGCAATCACTAAAAGCGTGTGACGAACTGCCTGTTGTTTTGTTGGCCAGCTCACCTTTTTAAGTTCAATAATTGAATTTTTAATGTAGTTAGTTAATTTGTTAAACATAATTTCTGTTCTTTAAAAAGACCTTTTGACGGCCTTACTATTTAAAATATAGCAGAACCTGATAATTTGACAAGACCTAAACATCCAAGTTTTTAACACCCTGGGCATGGGTTTGAATAAACCTTTTCCGTGACTCAACTTCACGCCCCATTAGGGTTTCAAAAATTTCATCTGTTTTAGCTGCATCAACAATCTCTACTTTCATTAAAATACGGCTTGCTGGGTCCATGGTGGTTTTAAAAAGTTCTTCTGGATTCATTTCTCCTAAACCCTTGTAACGTTGGACACTTATTCCTTTTACCTTTTCTGAATCTTCTTCTTTTCCCTCTTTACCTATTTGTTTTACTTTAAATCCTTTACCCTGGCTCTGAGTTTTTGGCTTTTTCCTTTTTAAAACCTTATCTTTTTCTTCATCAGAATAAACATATTGTATTATTTTGCCTGATTTAAGGCGATATAAAGGAGGTCGAGCAACATAAAGGTATCCTTGTTTAATTAAATCTGGAAAATAACGATAAAAAAAGGTTAATAAAAGGGTGCGAATATGCATTCCATCAGAATCTGCATCAGCCATGATAATAATTTTGTGATAACGCAACTTACTAATATCAAACTGCTCCCCTATATTTGTTCCCAGGGCAATTACTAAAGATTTTAACTCTTGATTAGCTAAGATTTTATCTAATCTTGCTCTTTCTACATTAAGTACTTTTCCTCTCAAGGGCAAAATGGCTTGAAAGTTTCTGTCACGTCCCATTTTACAACTACCTCCGGCTGAATCTCCCTCAACAATATATAGTTCACATTTCTCTGCCTCTTTTGAAGAACAATCTGCCAACTTGCCAGGTAGGGCCAAGCTGTCTAAAACGCCTTTTCTTAAAACTGCTTCTCTGGCTGTTCGAGCCGCTTGACGAGCCCGGGCGGCTAAAAGACACTTTCCTACCATTGTTTCAGCATCACGAGGATTTTCTTCTAAAAAGCTTTTTAAAGCAGTTGAGAAAACCGTATCCACAGCGGAACGAGCTTCATTGTTTCCCAATTTTGCCTTGGTCTGTCCTTCAAACTGAGGATTAACCAAACGCACGCTAATCACTGCGGTTAATCCTTCTCTTACATCGTCACCAGTCAAGTTTTTATCTTTTTCTTTTAAATATTTTTTCTCTCGAGCATAGCTGTTTAAAATCCTGGTTAAAGCTGTCCGAAAACCGACCACATGGGTTCCTCCCTCAAGAGTATAAATATTATTAGCAAAACCCAATAATATTTCCTTATAATCATCAGTGTATTGAAAAGCGATTTCAACTGAAACATCATTGTTGTCTTTTTTAATATGAAAAATCTTACTTTGCCTTGGAGAGTTTCCCCTGTTTAGGTGACGGACAAAAGAGCCGATTCCTCCTTCAAAATAAAAAGTATGTGATTTGCTTGAATCTTTTTCTCTTTTATCATAGACTTTTATTTTAATCCCCTGAGTTAAATAAGCCTGCTGACGTAAATGAGAAATAATTTTTTCCCAATCAAATTCAATTTTATCAAAAATTTCCGGATCTGGTTCAAAAATAATTGTTGTTTCTGTTCCTTTGGCTGGGCCAACTGCTCTCACCTTTTTTAAAGGCTTCCCTTGTTTATATTCTTGCATCCATAACCTGCCTTCACGCTTGACCTCAGCCTTAAGATAAATAGACAAGGCATTAACAACAGAAACTCCCACTCCATGCAATCCGCCAGACACCTTATAAGCGCTGTCACCAAATTTACCTCCGGCATGTAATTTAGTCATTACCACCTCTAAGGCTGATTTACCAGATGGCTTATGCATATCAACTGGAATTCCTCTTCCATTATCATTAATTCTTACCTGATTTTTAGGTAAAAGCTCAATTTCAAGTTCATCACAAAAGCCACCAATTGCTTCATCAATTCCATTATCAACACATTCCCAAATCATATGATGCAAACCACTTTTTCCAGTCGAACCAATATACATGGCCGGGCGTTTGCGTACAGGGGCTAAACCCTCTAATACAGTGATTTGTTTTGCCCCATAATCACTAGTTTTTTTAGATTTGATAGGTTTTTTAGTAACAGTTTTTTTTACTTTTGTCATAGTTTTCTTTACTTGTTTTTTAACAATTTTCTTTTTCATATGTATGTATTAATAACCATATTATACCAAAACTGATAAATAAAACAACCCTGAAATTCCTCATTTTTAGCTTAAAAAAGGGGGTAAAAACAGGGATTGACAAATTTTGAAAATCTGCTATACTTATAATATCTTTGAAAACATACGAGACAAAAAACTAACGAAAGAAGGAGGACCGTCTCATGAAAAAGAGTGAAAAAATCCTTGTTGGAATCGCCCTTACATTAGTGGGCATTTCGATCGCTCTCATCGCCGTGTTTTATGCACCGAAGAGCGCCGTGATTGCCCTGTCTACTGACATGAAAGGATATCACGCCGATGTGGATCTGAAAATCGAGTCCGTTGAAAAGCGGGTTAAAAGTGTTGAAAATCGAGTTACCAGTGTAGAAGCTGAAAACGACACTCTCCGAGCCCTAGCTGAAAGAAACGCCCGTTGCGTTAAAAAACTCCACAAACGTTTAACAGAAACCCGGGGACTGGTTGAGACCCATGGTCGGAAAATTAACGATCTTTCCGAAACGGTTTTCAAGGCCGCGTACGGGGCTGACTGGGATTCCCTTGGACAAAAGGCCTGGGATCAGTACGTATTGTGCGGAAACCAGAACCTTTGGGATGAGGTTGTCAAACGCCTTACCCCAGAACAGATGCAGAAAATCATTCAGGTTGACCAGCTCAACCAGAGGATTGAAGCACTGGAGAAGCGCCCAAAAACTACCAAAGCTCCGAGAACCTCAACAACTCCGTGATCTCAATTATTTTCAAACGCCTTACAGAAAAGGGGTGTGACAACTGTCCACCCCTCTTTTAATATTTCAATCTTTTAAATATTGTTTGTTATGCCTCTGCTGTATTTATCACTTCTTTGCTCATCATTTGTTTAACTGCTAATCTTTGATGAACAACATCTTGATCAGGCATTCCATCACCAGTAGAATCTATTTGACAACCACCTTCAACTGCCCTTATATTAACCAATTGCTTTATTCTGTCTGCCCCTTCTCCAGTATAAATATGTCTTGGTTCCCAAGTCAAAGTGTCGGGAAGTTCTTCTGAGCCCCCGTATCCCTCTTTAAAAAATTGTATTTCATCACTAAACTTTTCTGGGTCAATAATTTTATTTGTTATTACATGCCTAAAATCATTCTTTTTTAATATACCGTCTTCTCCGGCCAACCAATTAGAAAATAGCTTGGTCTCCGTATCAGAGAGATCATGTGTTTCAGCTAATTTTTGAACACCGGCCATTAAGTCTTCTGTATCTGCGCCACGATTGAAAAGGCCTTCATTTAAATCATCCATGCGAATATACTGAATTACTTCTTTAACATCAGAATATTTGTTATACACTTCTGGTGGTTGACTATCTAGAAAATCCTTAGCTGCCTCTTGAGCTGCCTCAGCTGCTCTGCCCCGGTCACCTATGAATAAATATTCTCCCCAATTTTCAAGTAATTCTTGTTCGGCTGGTGTCATGTCTTCCCACTTCATCCCACTTAAATCAACCGGTTCTGGTTGTTCAACTTCTTCTGGTCTTACTATTTCTTCTGGTTTTAAATATTCATCAACGCCTCCTGCTTCTTTAACATCTTCTAAAATCTGGTCAACCGTATCTGTATCTAAGGCTTCTCCTGTTCTACTAACATATTCTTGTAAAATTCTATTATTCTCTATAATATTTTGCTTTGCTTCTTCGGTTAAATTTGGGAAGGCTTTATCAATTTCTCCCTCTTTAACAGAAAGTAATTTATCCCAGTCTACACTTTTTAAGTGTTCTGGTGTTAATTCATCTGGATCAACCGCCTCGGCCAACCCGTATTCTTGAGGATTAGCTACAATTTTGTCTTTAAAATAGTCAATAGCATGAGTTTGTTCTGCTTCATCCCCGCCGGTGAATAAATCTTTAAACCCAGCTCTTCCTTGTAATTGATTTTCAACTTCACGCCAAACACTGTTACCGCCCTGGTAATCAAGGTGTTCAACTGCCAGAGTTGTTTCTCCAGTTAACTCGTCTATTAATGCATCTCTCTCTGCTATTAAAGACGCCTTATGATCAGGAACAATTTTTTCAAACTCATCTAACATTCTCTCATGGACCTCTGGTAACTTCTTTTCAAATTCTTGTAAAAAGTCTTTTGCTTCCCCACAAAGAACCTCTTCATCTGGTGTTTCCGGAGTAAGGTCTGCCAATTTTTGAACCTCATTAAAAGCGGATTGATCAAATGTATCTAAGCTTTCATCAACTTTGAAGTGCCCTGTTTCTATTAATTTATCAGCTAATTTAGGAAATTCTTTGGCAAAACCAGCTTCCAGACTAATTATTGTTTCTTCTGTAACAGGCTCTTTTAGAATGGTTATCTCTTGTTCAACAGGAGCAGCTTCAGGGGGAGTAATTGGTCGCTCTCCTGTTAATTCTTTAACTAATTCGTCTCTTTGTTCCACTAATCCTGTCTTATGTGCTTCCATCATCTTCTGGTATTTATCAATGTCTGTTTCTTTTAATTTCTCCATTAAGGTCAAAGCATCTGCTTTAGCTTGGGTGGGGCCAAGTTCTTGAAGATTCTCTTGAAGTTGATTAAATTGTTCTTGAGTAATCTTTTCTAAATCAAATTCTTCTCTGCCCACTTCTTGTTCCCATGAAGGTTTGGTAACTTCTTCTGAGACTCCTGGAGTTTCTGGAGCTGGAGCTTCTGGAACAAAGGTTTTATCATATTCATTCAACATTTGTTCATGAAGTTGAGGTGCTCCTTCTTCAAATTTCTTTAAAAACGCTAGTGCCTGATCTCTAATAACCGGATTAGTGTCAGTTAATTCAGTCAAATTTCTGATTTGGTTAAACGTATTTTGGTCAAATGACTTTAAACTTACTTCTAATTCTTTAAGCTCATTTGCCAATTCAGGCATTTCTTTGGCAAAAGCAGATTCGTCTATTGAAATTCCTGGCTTTTCTAAATTTAGGGCTATTTTTATCTCTTCCGGCTCTGGAACAGGGGCTTCTGGGGCTGAAGATGCTTGTTTAATTGTTTCTTCAACCACATCTCCACTTTTATAATTTTCTAAAATTTCTTCCCATTGTTCAGGGGCAGCTGTTTTTAATTGTTCAGCCACATCCTCAGCCTGAGCCCGGACAAGAGTTGGACCAAGCTTTCCCTCAGTTCCTTGAATAATATTTTTTAAATGATTGTATGTTTCTTGAGCTGAATCAGATAAACTATCAGGAGCGCTTGGAAATTCAGCTGCAACAAAAGGAGTTCCTTTTATCCCGCCCTCTATTGACCCTGGCCCTCTTGGTTCTATTCCTGGTCCTTCTTCTCCTAATCCACGTATATCCTTAAGTATATCCTTACCTGTTTCAGTAAAGGCTCCCGCAGCTAAACCACCAGCCAAGCCTCCTCCAACCATTGCCAAAATCCTTCGCCTTTTAGTTTTCTTTTCAATTCTGGTAACATCTTTTTCAACCTGCTTTTCTAACTTTTTATTATTATTTTCTTGTTGTTCTAATAATTTATTAAGTGTTTTTTGATTAGCAAATTCTACCTGCCTGACATTATGAATAAAATTTTCAGCCCTACTTTTAAGAACAGGGTCTACATCTAACAATCCTAGCTCTAATCTAGATTGAACTAAGGTGGCATTTTTTCGCAAATCAGGCAATTCATTAGCTGGAAAACTAATGTCTTCAATAACTTCCTCGGCCTGATCAATCATTTTTTCAATCTCTTTAATCCCTTTCTTTTCTGCTCTTTTCCCCACGGCCTCACCCATCATATAACCCATCCCGACACCACCAAGTGCGCCAAAAGCTACTCTACCTAGTTCACTAGTTCTAACCGCCATACCGATGGCCGTACCAACTCCTAGGCTTGTTAAATCATATTTATATTTATTCCAAAGTGATGTCTCTTTCTTGCTCATTCCCTCTGGTTTTTTATCTGTAACACCACTACGTAATAAATTAAATTTTTGAACTAATTTATAAACTTTTGGTTTATCCTTTTTTAAATCTTCTAGCCTTTTCTTACCTTCAATTTCTCCTCTTTCATATTGAGCCAAATTCATGGCCATTTGAATAGCCATATTGTGCTGCTGTTCCTCATCTTTAATTTTAGGATGTTCTGCTTTAATTTTAGTTAAAGCGCTTAAATAAAACTCTTTTTCTAGCTCAGTTAAATTAGATTCTATAATTTCTGTATTCCCACTTACTTTAGCGTCTCTATATTCCCTTAAAAGAGCTGAGGCTTCTTTGCTGGTTTGTCTTCTAATTTCATTACTCATTACCCCACTCATCTTTTCTCTAAGTTTTTCTTTGGCCTTAAAAAAAGATTCCAAAACTTTGTCTTTTTCTTTTTCTAATTTCTGTTTAAACTTTTCTTTGGTTTTTTTCGCTTTTTCCTCTCTTATTTTTCCGCTAATCTTTTTTTCGATTAAACGGGTTAAAGCCATACCACCAGCCATAACCACCACACCAGCTCCACCAGTAGCTATACCTAAGGTACCAATTAAAGCAGCCGCTCCGAACATTAAACCCATGTTTTTAATCATTCCACCAGCCATCTTACCAAACTTTTTCAAGCCAAATTTAGCTATCACCTCTTGAGCTTGAGCATCTATGGTCTGTTGAATAGTCTCTTGTAAATTTTTAGCAATTTCTTCTGCCTTTTCTTCAGTCAATTTTTCTTCTATTCCCTGACTAACAGCGATTTCATTAATTTTATTTTTATAAAAAGTAATTATTTCTTCTTTATTACCCTCTTCCTTTAGTTCTTTAATTTCTTTTTCTTTTTTCTTGATTTCCTGATTTATTTCTTGCATTCGCTCCTTTTTCTTTCTTTTTTCTTTTTTATTAAAAAAAATGCCAGTATCTTCAAGATCTTGGAGTTCTTTTCTTGAAGCAACTAATTCTTGTTCTAATTTTTCAAATCTTTTACCCCCTTTCATTAACATTTGTAATTCATCTAAGTCTTTTGGGGTCAACTTTTCAAAAATCTCTTTTGGTTCAATATCAATATAACCCAATTCTTTGGACAATAATTCCTTTGTTTTCTGGGTAACCACGCCTGCTTTTTCGCTAATATCAACTAAGCCCCCTCTTTCTTCTAGCGCTATCTCTTGTTCTTGATCAGGGGTTAATTCACCTTCTTCGTCAAACTCTTGTTTTTCCGTATCTACTTTTTGAATTAACTCTACCCTTCTATCTTCTATTGCTTCTACTCCTATTTCTGGACTGATTTCTTCTTTAACCCCAAGTTGCTCTAATTGTCTGTTTAATTCGGCTATATCTTCGTCAATTTGAGCATTTGTTGTTTCTAAGATACTACCTCTTAATAATCTCTTATTTTGTTCTTGGGCTTCTCTCTTAATGGATATTTTATTTTGAAGAGAAAATATCTCCTCCTGATTTTCATTCTCTGGCTCCCCCCTATCAGGTCCGGTTTTATTTTCTTTAATCATATAATTAAATTTATTTTATTTTATTTAATTTATCCAAATTCTCCTGAACTTTTTTGTGTTCAATTCTTTTAATAATATTGTTAATAATGCTGCTCCTCTGGCCCCTTAATTCATCAAGTTTTTTTACAAACTCATTATAAATGGCTTGTAATTCCTTAATTTTTTCAGCAATAATTTTTGATTCTTGTGTGGTCATAAAAATGTAAAAATATAATTAAAATTTATGAGCTCAATTTTGTTCCTTTTAATTTAGCCGCTCCTTGAATAAATTCATTGCCAAACTCTTCTAAGGTCTTAGCCACTTTGGTAGAAAAATCAGGAATCCGAGTATTAAAAAAATCCAAAACTTCGTCTGGTTTTGGTGATTCTTTTCTGCCCATAAATTCCTCAAAATCTTTGACTCCTTTTTCGTCAAGCTCTTGAAGAGCGACCATGCCTAAGCGCTGTTGAGCTTGAACAGCCAACTTTTCTGTATACTCTTTTTTAAAATCTTCTGGCATATTATCAATACCAGCCTTTTTAATCATACCTTGAATAAATTGTTCAATAATATTCTCCATAAAATTAAATTTAACCTATTAACTATAGTAATGTTATAATATCATAAAAAAAGGGTTTTGTCAATACTGGGAAAAAATAAAAAATAAGGAACTTTTTCTCCTTACTTTTAATACCTCATCTTATCTTGATTTTAATTTTTTTCTTAAAAAAGCAGGGATGTCTAGCTCATCTTCAAAGTTAAATTCTTGTCCCTTTTCTTCTTTGCCTTTTGTTTTCTTCTTGGTTTCTTTCTTTTGTTTTTCCCTATAAACATATATCTTTCCTTTTTCTGTTTCTTTGGCCAAAGGTCGGCTTAATCCTTCTTCCTCCATGTCTTCTAGGCTTTGTAAACTAAAACCATAATTTCCTATTTGGTCATAATTAGTAGCGATCAAGGTTACCTTTATTTCGTCTTTTAAATCTTTATCAATCACTGCTCCAAAGACAATTTTTGCCATTGGATCCATTTCTTTAGTAATGCTCTCGGCAATTTCATTAACCTCTGCCATTTTTAAATCAGGAGAACCAGTGATAATAAAAACTATTCCATTTGCTTCTTTGGCAGAAAGATCCATTAAGGGATTTTTTAAAGCGTTTTTTGCCGCCTGAGCCGCCCTGTCTTTGCCACTGGCATGGCCAATTCCTAACATGGTAATGCCTCCACCCTGAAGTACTGGCTTGACATCAGCAAAATCAACATTAATTAATCCAGAAACATTGAAAATATCAGAAATTCCTTGAACACCCTGTTTTAAAACTTCATCAGCAATATTAAATGCTTCTAAAATAGGGGTTGAACGATCAATCGTATGTAAAAGTTTGTTGTTGGAAATCGTCATTAAAGCATCTACTCGATTAACAAGTTTTTTCAACCCCTGTTCAGCAATCGCTTTTCTTTGCGGACCCTCAAAAACAAATGGCTTGGTAACAATGGCCAAAGTTAAGGCTTTTGTTTTTCCAGCAATATCAGCCACTACTGGACTGGCCCCGGTGCCGACTCCTCCACCCAAACCGGCGGTAATAAAGATAATGTCAGTATTTTTTAACGACTCTTTAATCTCTCGAGTATTTTGTTCAGCCGCTGCTTGTCCTAATTCAGGATCTGCCCCAGTCCCTAGTCCCTTGGTTAGGGCTTTGCCAATCCGAATTTTTTTAACCCGACCACTGATTGCCTGTAGGGCCTGAACATCAGTATTAATCGCTACATATTCAACTCCTGGAATCTTAGCTTTAAGCATCCGTTTTATGGCTGAACCGCCTGCTCCACCGACTCCAACTACCTTTATCTTTGAAGTTGGTTTCTTTATTGATTTTTTCTTAATCTTTTTAGGCATATATAAAATAAAAATATAAGAAACCTCTCCCTATAATTAAATTACCTTATTATCTATACAATATATTTTAATTTCAAGGTTCTACGAACGTAGTGAGTAGGTTCTTATATTTTAAAAAATTAAAATATTTTTGAAAAGGTGCAAGAATATAACTAATAAGGCAATATACTCTTAAATATACTTTTAAGCCCTTTCTTTATTTTCGAATCTATCTTGGAAAAAGGTGGTGATGTGGTTATTATCCCCGCTGGTCGATGACCCCATAAAATTAAACCAACGGCTGTAGAAAAACTCGGATCAAAGGCCTTGTTAATACCACTGACAAAACCCTGAGGTAAGCCCAAAGAGGCAGGGATTTTAAATGTTTTTTTAGCTGTTTCTACTAAGCCGTCTAATTTGGCTCCCGCCCCAGTTAAAACAGCGCCGGCTGGCAATTTACGACTTCGATCAACCCGGACCAATTCTTTATCAACCATTTTAAAAATTTCCTCACACCTGGCTTCAATAATTTTAGCAACCTGTTTTTGTGAAGCCGTTCCCTGTTCTTTTTCACTTAAATCTTTGAAATTAATAAGCTTATTTTTGCCCACTTTTTCTAATAAAGAGGTTCCATAATTTACTTTCACTTTTTCCGCTAAATCTACAGGAATACGTAAACCAATAGCAATATCATTAGTAATGTGACGCGCTCCAATGGGTAAAACCTTGGCGGTTAAAACATCTCCTTCTTCAAGAACAGCAAAACTTGTCGTACTACTACCAATATTAACAACCAAAACTCCTAGTTCTTTTTGCCTTTTATCTAAAACTGATTCGGCTGTGGAAAGAACTGCAAAAACCAGTTCATTGATTCCCATACCCACTCGAAGAAAACACTTCCCTAAATTTTTAATTTGATTGGAAAGTCCAAGAATAATTTGAGCCTCAACCTCTAAACGAACACCGGTCATTCCTACTGGGTCCATAATGCCTACTTGATTATCAACTGAAAAACTACGGGGCAAAATATGGATAATCTCATAATTAGGTGGAGTGGCTACAGCTTGAGCCGCCTCTAAAACACGAGTAACGTCATCTTGTTTGATTACTCCATCAGCCCGGGAAATAGCTACTACGCCTCGACTTTCTTGAGATATAATATGGGTTCCAGAAACTCCAACATAGGCGTCTTCAATAGATCGCCCAGTCATTCTTTCCACCTGTTCAACACAAGCAGAAATACTTGAAACAGTGTCTTCAATGCTGGTAATTACTCCTTTGTTAATACCGTCTGATGGTCCTTCACCTAAACCAATAATATGCAGATCTCCTTCTGGACGAATCTCTCCTACCGCGATTCTAATCGTGGATGAACCTAAATCAATTCCGGTAATTGTTTGTTGACGAGACATATTTTTAATAGATTATTCTTATCTTATTTTACCAATTTTTTCTTTTTTAGCAAAGAGATAATTTTATCACTCTGCTTTTCCATTAAATTTCCTTGCGTTTTGTTTTTATGGTCATGCCCTAAAATATGAAGGAATCCATGAACCAAAAGAACAGCTAATTCTTTTTTCTGACTATGTTTTTGTTCTTTGGCCTGCTTTTTTAATTGTGGCCAGCAAATAATTATCTGAGGCGGGTCATCAAAAGAAAGAATATCTGTAATTTGATTAATTCGACGATATTGATGGTTAAGTTTTTTAATAGTTTGACTACTAACTAAGGCAACGGAAAGATTATCTATTTTCTTTTCTGCCTTGAGCAGATGAGCGCTTTGTTTTAAAACCAAAGAATAAAACTTTTTACTGATCCAAGATTTGACTAATTTGTTAACCTCAACAATCATTTATTTGATTATTTTCTCAAACCAATATATTTTATCTGGTCACTGATCTGGCCCTTTAATAATTGCTTAAAGGCTTTTTCTATTTCTCCTGGTCCAATATCGCGACCGCCTAAACCAAAAGTATAATCTTGAACTTTTTGTTTTAAAGATAAACAATGTCTAATCTCACTGGCTAATGGAGAATAAGAGCCAAAGCCCAGTGCCCTTTCTAAAACTCCTATATACTTAATTTTGGATAAGACCTTGTTAACTTCTTGGTAAGGAAATGGTCTAAATAAATTGATTTTTAATAATCCTACTCTTTTTCCCTGCTTTCTTAGTTTATCAATAACAACCTTAGAGGTGCCCGCCGTAGACCCCATAGTAACAATAACGGCTTGGGCATTGTCTAGGTGATATTTTTCAAAATAAGGATAATCATGGCCAGTAATCTTTTTTAATTCTTGACCGATTTCTAAATATCTTTTTTTAGCCTGTTTCATGGCCTGATCAAGTTGGACTCTAATTTCAAAATAATAATCAGGCAAGGCCAAAGGGCCAATGGTAACTGGCTTTTTTAAATTTAAAAGAGGATATTTGGGTTTGTATTCTCCTAAAAACCTCTTTATTACTTTATCTGAATAAACCTCAACTCCTTCTGTGTTATGTGAAGTAATAAAACCATCTTGGCAGACCATAACCGGTAATTGGACTTGAGAATGTTCAGCTAAACGAATGGCTAGAAAATTGTTTTCATAAACTTCTTGATTGTTTTCACAAAAAATCTGAATCCATCCCAAGTCGCGTACGGCCATTGCGTCTTGATGGTCATTATGGATATTAATTGGTGCCGAAAGAGCCCGAGTAGCAATATTCATCACAATGGGTAGACGAGTTCCAGAGGCGACTGGTAAAACCTCGGCCATTAAAATCAATCCCTGACTAGCCGTAGCCGTCATGGCTCTTCCTCCCGCGGCTGATGCTCCGACTACTAAACTCATAGCTGAGTGCTCTGATTCAACTAAAACAAATTTTGTGTCTACGCGTTTGTCAGCCGCCATTTGAGCAAAGGACTGAATAATAGGAGTCTGGGGGGTAATGGGATAAGCCGCAAAAACATCTGGATTTATTTGTCGCATTGCTTCAGTAGCTGCGGCTCCACCAGTTAATGCTTTGGTAATCGTTTTTGACTTATTCTTGGTCATATTACAATTAAAATGTTTTTTAATTTCAAGGTTCTGCAAAGCAGGTTCTTATTTTTTTTGTTCTTCTCTAATCATTTTAATAGCTTTAACTGGGCAAACCTGAGCACAAATACCACATCCTTTACAATAATCAAAATTAGCTTCCCCTCTTTTGCCATTTTTAAACAATATGCAATTTTCCGGACAATAATTCACACAAAGACCACACTGAGTGCATTTATCTTTGTCCCAAACTGGTCGTTTTGTCCGCCACGACCCAGTTTTATAATCTTTTGATGATCCAGGCTGGTTAATTATTCCTCCTGGAAGAATTTCTTGTTTAGGCTTGCTCATAACCTTTTTTAATTACTTGAATATTAGCCTTGGTTAATTCTGAACCAAGCTTTTTACTAAATTTATCTTTAACTGTTTTTATTAAATCATTTAGCTTAACTACCCCTGTTGCCTTAACCAAAGCTCCTAATAAAACAGTGTTGGGAATATCCTTTTTAAGAATTTCTAAAGCAATTTTCGATGCCGGCAAAGTAATTACTTTTACTTGAGAATGAAGTCCTTTTTTTATTAATTTTTTCTTTAAAACATCGCTGGAATAAACAGAATTAACAATTATTAAACCATTCTTTTTTAATCCTGCTCCAACATTCTCCATATCAATTAACAATGGATCAATAACCAAAACAGCATCAGGCTCTTTGATTTCTGAATAAATATTAATTGGTTGATCATTTAAGCGGACAAAAGCATTCATTGGAGCACCTGTTCTCACTGGCCCATAAGAAGGAAAAGCCTGAACAAACTTGCCCACTTTTAAACTCGTTTCCGCTAAAAGTTGAGCGGTTGTTTTTGCTCCTTGACCGGCTCGGCCATGGATACGCACTTTAAACATAAAATTAAAATTTTATTCTTGTTTTTCTTTCTGTGATTCTTTTTTATCAGCAACTGATTTAATAACAATGGCTTTGACCGGGCAGGTTTCTTCAGCTATTCGATTACAACCAAGAGACTTAACCTCTTCATTAAGAAGCTTTGCCTTGCCGTCCTTATCTAATTCATAATTACCCGGACAGACAGCCGCACAGGTGCCACAGCCAATACATTTGTTTTTATCTAAATTAATTTTAAACATATAATAGTCTTATTTATTCTTTTTCTCAAGCACAAGAAAAAGAGAAATTAAAGGTTAACAAGGTTTTGGTGTTGATTGGTTACAAGGGGAACTATTCTTTGGTCACTATTTTTATCTTTTGTTCTTCGCCTGGTTTGTGAAGTCCTAACCTATATTTTTTAAGATTTTTTGGAATTTTAATAGAGCCTTCTTTGACAAATTTTTGGTTATAATATCTTAGCTTGCCTAACATGTCAAGAATTTCTTGAGAAGATTCAACAGTAACATATTTTCCAATAAGTTTCATATTCTCAAGATCTCTAAGGAGAAAAATAACCAAAACAACTGTTGTAGATAGGATTATTGTCGTTATTTGAGAGAATATTTCTGGGGTTCTCATAAAAAATAAACTAAATATAATTATTGTTCCCAAAAATAATAGAATTGTCCATTGTCCTTTTGTAATTCTTTCTTGTTTCATAACAGAATTTCTATTTCTTAGTTTTTCTATTCTTGATAAAGAGTTCATTATTTGGGAAAGCATTATAGGATTTCCTGTTTTACTTTTCCCCAAAAACTTTTCATATTGCTTTTTTGTTAAATTGTATATTTGGTCTAAATATTTAATTGTTGGTTTATAATAGCTTTCTTCGAAATAATCTTCTGCTGTTGTGTAATATTTATCCATAATTTCTCTAACTTGTTCAAGAAAAGATTCCTCTATATTTTTTGAATTTCTATAAACTGTGACCCACTCTGCATCTTCATCTGAGAGAATTTCCAGTATTTTGTCATAACGTGAACTTGCCCTTGAAATAAAAAAACCGGTGAATATTGCAAATAAAAAAGAACTGACAGTTAAAATAAGTTCAACTTTTTCAGGGGGTTCCAATTGGGGTAACATAAAAGTTGTTATGGTGAAAATTATAAGGGCCATGAATCCCCCAATTATAGCATTGATATACTTCATTTTATATTTTTCTAATAATTTTTAATTATCCAACTAATATCTTATTTTAATAATGAGGGATAAAAATATCTTTTCTTTTTTCTTTTTTTAATTTTATCCCATTGATCAAAAATAACTACTGCTTCTGAAGCCACTTTGCCAACATCTTTCTCTCCTTTAACCGCCCATTTATTAGTTAATAGGTTGTCGAAAACTGCACAGATTGCTCCGGCTCTTAAATTATAAAGATTGGCTAAAGTAAAGATGAGTGAGGTTTCCATTTCAAGGTTAACCACTTTGGCTTTTTGCAAATCAGGTAAAATATTTTTGTGTTTTGATTGAATATAGCCTTGAAAACCTTCTCTCCCCTCTCCGACATAAAAGGCATCTGTAGAAGCAGTGATACCTAAATGATATTTAAATTTTAATTTTTCGCAAGCTTCAATCAAGGCTAAAACTACTTCATAATTGGCCACAGCAGGATATTCTGTCTGAACATAATTTTTTGATGTTCCCTCTAAACGAACTGCGGCTGTATTAATAATTAAATCACCTGGATTGATTCCTTTTTGAATAGCTCCGGTACTGCCCACCCTAATCAAAGTCTTAACATTTAAACGAGCCATCTCTTCAATGGCAATCGCTGTTGAGGGAGCGCCAATACCTGTAGAAAGACAAGAAATTTTAACTTTTTTAAAATACCCTGTCATAGAACGATATTCTCGATTAAAAGCAACTTGTTTTTTCCTTTGCCAATTCTCAGAAATTTTTAAAACACGTCCTGGGTCACCAGGCAAAAGAACATAGGGGGCTAAGTCCCCTTGACGACAGCCAATATGATATTGACGTCCGCCTTTACCTAATGGATTTTTTGCGCTTGATTTTGACATAAAAATAATTTATTTAACCAATAAATTCTCTTAAAATTGAATTTTTAGGAACAAGCTTATCATTGGGCCACTCATTAACTTCTTTAAGTAATTCATTGACTCGTTTAGCCCGGAAATGAGCGTCTTGTCTTTTTTTGTCTTTTTGATAAATCTTGATGATTTCAGGAAAATAATGAAAAAGATAATGTTTTAAAATGGGCAATTCATAGGCCAGAGCGGCATTAAATACATAATCAGCCGTGGAGATATAGGGAATAATATTTTTTAATTCTCCTTGTCTAACATAATGCCAGTGACCAACAATTTCTGCTGGGTTATAGGCTCTGATTCGACTATCTCTAATCATTCGTCGCAATAGTCTAATGTCGGTCCAGCGGACAAAACGACCATTTTTTGTCTTTAGTTGACAAAGTGTTTCCAAATAAACTTTATACTTCTGAGAATCAGGCACGCTTTCTGTTAATCTAGGATAAATACCATAATGAGAATCTATTAATAAAATCTGGTTTGATTTAAGGGAAAACTCTTTTGTTTCTTTCTTACGGCTGCCTGTTTTAAAATCATATTGAGGAATCCTTACTTTTTTCCCTGTTAATAAATCTTTTAAATGCTGATTTAATAAAGGAAGGTCCAGGGCATAAGGCCCCTCAAAGTCAAAATCACCAAATTCGTCTTTAAGGTAAACCTTAAGGCTGTAAAAATAATGATCAACATTAAGCTTAGCAAAACTTATTTTTTTCTTTTTTAATTCCTGACTTAAACGATCAGTCGTCGTTGTTTTCCCTGAAGAAGAAGGACCGGTAACAATTAAAAGCTTAATTTGGTTTATTTGTTTTCTTATTAAAGAACTGATATTTAAAATCTCTTGATTATATCTTTCCTCTTCTATCTGAATTAACTTGCCTAATTTTTTATCTTTAACATATTTATTTAACTTCTCAACTGTTTCACATTGGTGATTCATGTTCCAAGCCAAGGTCTGCCAAATTGATTGATAAGGAACGTTTTCTATTCTTCCTTTTTCCATTTTTTCTCTTATCTCCTTGCGCTTTTGACGATAAAGGATATAGGCCTTGGCCAATCGATTATGTCCCTGTTTGATTAAAACCTGTTCTACAATATCTTGAATATTTTCTACTGTCGGCGTTGTTTTGGGAAATTGATGTTTTAAAATATCAACCACTTTATCAGCAAGGTCTTGGGCTAATTTTAAGTCAGGCTGAGACACCTCGGCAAAGGCTTTATAGATAGCTCGACTAATCCTTTCTTTGTCAAAAGGAACAAGGGTTCCGTCACGTTTGTAAATTTTTGTCAAAGGCATTATTTTTTTAATTTAAAACACCAATGATGCCGTCTTTGTATAAACAAACCAATTTAATCTGGATAACCTTGTTGGTTAAATCTTTCTTACTTTGAATAAAAACTTTTAAATAGTTTGATGTTAGTCCTTGCCAATATCTTCCCTGTTTAGTTTCAACTAAAACAGATGATTGCTGGCCAAGAAAATCTTTTCTACGTTGTTGACCAACTTTTTCACTTAATTTAATCAATTCTCTGCTGCGTCTTTGTTTTACTTGTTTTGAAATTTGTTCTTTAAAATCTGCGGCCTTGGTTTTAAGTCGAGGAGAAAAACGAAAAACATGTACTTTTAAAAATTTGCTTTTTTGAATAAATTCCATAGTTTGAGCAAAATCTGAATCCGTTTCATTTGGAAAACCGACAATCATGTCAGTGGTTAAATTAACATTGGGGATTTGATAAATTTTTTTAATGATCTTTTTTAAGTCTGTTTGGGTATATTGTCTGTCCATTCTTTTCAAAATTTTATTACTGGCTGATTGAACTGACAAATGAAAATGTGGGCAAATACGAGGCTCTTTTTTAATTAAAGAAAGCAATTCTGAATTAATATTAGTAGGCCAAAGCGAGGAAAGTCGAATACGAGGAATGCTTGTCTTTGTTAAGATTTCTTTTAATAAATCTGTTAAGTTTAAACCTTTTTTAGGATCAGAATAAAGGCCGATATTAGTACCAACTAGAACTATTTCTTGGCAATCTTGTTCTTCTTTTCTTTTAATCTCCTCAATAATATTTTTTGCCGAACGACTGACAACTTTTTTCCTTAAAAAAGGAACGATGCAATAAGTGCAGTAATGCTGACAACCTGATTGAATTTTTATTAAAGAACGGGTTCTTTTTTTTACTTTTATCTTTGATTTTTTTATTGAAGACTTTTTTTCTAAACCCTTTAGTAAAATCCTTTCTATTTTTTGCTTTTCTTGGTCCTCGAGCCAAAGATCAACATTTTGTTTTTCCTTAACTTTCATCTCTGGGGTAAAACAACCGGCGACAACTAAAAAACAACATGGAAATTTTCTTTTGACAAGATGAATCAACTGCCTCACCTCTTTCTCTGCCTTTTGGGTTACCACACAGGCGTTTATAAAATGAATATTGGCTTTTGTTTTATCAACGATTTGCCAGTCTTGGTCTTTAAATCTTTTCTCTAATTCTTCTGTCTCCGCTTGATTTAATTTACAACCAAAAGTATGAAAATGAATTCTCATTACAATCTCCTTTTTAACTCTTTAGCTATTTTTCCTTGATCAACTATTTCTTGATTGCCTGTGTGCATGTCGCGAATAATAATAGTTTTGTCTAAAACTTCTTGCTGGCCAAGAATCAGGGTTAATTTTACTCCTAATTTATTAGCCATTTCCATTTGGGCCTTTAAACTATCTTTGCCTAAATTCTCTACAACTTTAAAGCCTTGTTGGCGAAGATCTTCAAAAAGTTTTAAAGCTCTGCGGCAGGCGGCTTCACCAATCTGGGCAAGAAAAATCAATGGCCCGCGTACTTTAGGAATTTTTACCCTTTGTATCTTTATCTCCTGAATAATTCTTTCTAACCCATAAGCTACTCCAATAGCTGGTGATGGTCGCCCCCCGAAACTTTCTATTAAAGTATCATATCTTCCTCCCCCACCTAATGCTGATTGGGGGCCAGGTGCAACAACAATTTCTTTCTCTTTTTTCTCTTCTCCCTCTTGTTCGTTCTCCTCTTTTTTCTGTTTTTGTTCTTTTGGTTCTGGTCGTTCCGGCCAAATCTCAAAAACGGTTCTGGTATAATAATCTAAACCTCTGACTAAATAAGGATTTAACCTATAAATAACACCTGCCTCATCAAGATATTCTAAAACTTTAACAAAATGACTTTGGCATTCTGGACATAAATCATCTACTAACTGAGGGGCTTGTGAAATTAAGTCTTTACAACCAGGGTTTTGGCAATCTAAGATTCTCAAAGGATTTGATTTCAGTCTCTTCTGACAATCAGAACATAGCCATCTTTGTTTTGCCCGAAAATAACTGACTAATTTTGAACGATAAGGCTTGCGACATTCTGGACAACCCAAGCTATTAACCTGAATAGCTATTTGAATTCCTAATATATTAAAAAGGGCTTGGGAAAAAAGAATGATTTGAGCATCAATAGAAGCTTTTTCTGATCCTAAGATTTCTAAATCAAATTGATGGAGTTGGCGATAACGACCGGCTTGGGGTCGTTCGTAACGGAAAAGAGGCCCATAACAAAAAAGCTTAACTGGTTGAGACAAATTAAACATCCCTTGTTCAATATATGCCCGAACAATTGAAGGCGTAAATTCAGGGCGCATGGCCACTTTGGTCCCGCTCCGATCAGTAAATTGATACATTTGTTTTCCAACTATATCAGAAGTTAATCCCGTAGATTTCACGTAAAGCATTTGTTCCTCAAGAACCGGAACCATAATCTTTTTAAAGCCATATGCCTCAGCTAAGTCAGTCGCTTTTTTAAAAACATAATTCCAAGTCTTTACTTCTTCGGGCAAAATATCTTTCATCCCTCTTAAAACCTGTGGTACATATTTTCCTCTCCTTTTTACTTTAACCGGCTTGCCTTTTGATCTGATTCGTTTTTTTATAACCCTTTTGGGTTTTTTTGTTGCTTTCTTTTTTATAACCCTTTTGGGTTTTTTCTTGATCAATTTCTTTTTTTTCTTTTGAACTTTTTTAGGCTTTGCCCTTTTAATAACTCTTTTTTTAGGCTTTTTTACTTTTTTAGGCATATTTTAATTAATTATTTATAATTAAATTACTTTACTGTTTATATAATAATATTTAATTTCAAGGTTCTGCAAAGCAGGTTCTTATTAATAACTAAAAACAGGCATTTTAATTAAGCCAATTTCTTTAAAAGGCCAGCCTCTGAACCAGGCCCGACCACTAATGTTCTCCCTACTTATTGGGCCAAAAACCCGTGAATCTAAACTCATGTTACGATTATCACCTAAAACATAATATTGACCATCTTGTAATTCAACATTAATTTGGCCAGGAGTCGTTGTTCCAGAAGCTAGATAAGTGTCTTCTTTTAGTTCTAGGCCCTGAACAAACTGAGTATTTTCAATCAAAACATCGCCTTTTTCAATTAAAATTTTTTCATTTGGCAGACCAATAATTCTTTTAATTAAATAATCTTTGGGGTTAGATGGTGATTGAAAAACAATTACTTCTCCTCTCTTTGGTTCACGAAAACGGTAGGTAATTTTTTCAATAATTAAATATTCATTATCATAAAAACTTGGCTCCATTGACGGTCCGACAACATAAAACGGTTGAAAAACAAAACGATGAATAGGCCAGACGATAATAAAGGCTAGGATAACTAGTTTAATTGCATCAAAAACAAAAGATAAAAAGGGTGACATTTCTTTAAAAAACCGTTTCTTGTTTTCTCCTTTATTCTGTAGAATATTTTCTGACATTATTCCTTATCTTTAATGGCCATTTCTCTAATTATCTTGGTGATATTTTTTTCTATCTTTTCTAATTTTAATCTTAATCTAAAAATAAAATAAAATAGGACGGCTATTCCTAAATAAAGTAAGACTTCTATTCCCATACCTGAGAAGCCTAAATCGGCTACCAATTTATCAATCCACTTTAAAGAAAGAATTAAAATGGCTGCTAAACACCAAAAAACCAGCCAAAAAATAAATTCATTAGCCCCAATTTGCTTCTTTCGTTTTTGCCAAAAAAGCCGTATTAAGAAAAAAGCAATAATAACTAAAGCAAGTATCTGTTGAAACATAAATTTAGTCCATTAATTTTGCCAAAAATAGGTCTTTAATTATTTTAATTCCCCCGCCAAAACGTTGACCAAAATCATTAAAGATGATCGTAACCGGCACCTCTTTTACTTTTAATTTATTTTTAAAAACCTTTGCCTGAATCTCTGTGTTATGAGCCATTTCATTATTTTCAATTTTAATTTTTTCTGCTGCTTTTCTTGATAAAGCCCGAAATCCATTCTGCGAATCAGTTAAACTTTTTCCAACAAAAAATTTATTAACTATTCTCCCGATTGGCAGAATTATTTTTTCCTTAAACCAAGGAATTTCTGATTTCTTTTCTAAAAAACGAGAGCCAAAAACCACTTCTGCCTCACCTTGTTCTAAGGGTTGAACAATATCTTTAATTTCTTCAGCTAAAAATTGTCCATCAGCGTCAAAATGAACAATAATATCAGCATTATTCTTTAAAGCATATTGATTGCCTGTTTGTAATGCCGCTCCTTGCCCGCGGTTTATTAAATGTCGCAAAACAGTTACTCCTTGTTGTTCGGCTAATTGGACTGTTTGATCACTTGAGCCATCATCAACAATAACTATTTCATCAACCAGTGGTTTAACCTTATTAATTACTTCAACAATTGTTTTTTCTTCATTATATGCAGGGGTGACAACAATAATTTTATTCTTGATCATATTTATTGACTAAAGGTTGAAGAAGGATGCGATTAGCTCTAACATAATCAATTAATTTTCTAAGGCCATCATCCACTTGAATAACAGGGAACCAATTTAATTTTCGTCTAGCTAAAGAAATGTCTGGCAAACCCAACGCCGTCATAAAAAGTAAAGCCGGCCTATACTCAACCTTTGATTGAGAGCCAGTTAATTGAATGATTTTCTGAGCTAAATCAACTAATTTATACTTTTGAGGATGGCCTAAATTCATTGGCCCTGGCTCTTCTGAATTCATTAACGCCACTAGCCCACCAACCATATCACCAACCTCACAAAGAGAAGTGGCAAATTGGTCATTACCATAAATAACTAGAGGTTTGTTATTAATTGCCTGAAGAACAAAATCAGGCACCATTTGTCCGTCAAAAAGAGCTTCTCTTGGTCCATAAGTTCTGAAAACACGAGCAATTTTGACATCAACTCGATAAACATCTCTATAAGTGACAATGGCTGACTCAGCAAATCTCTTCCCCTCGTCATAACAAGCTCTTGGGCTAGTAAAATTCACGGCTCCAACATCATCTTCTTTAAAAACTTGTTTTTCTTTACTTCGTGGACCATAGACTACTGCCGAAGAAGTAAAAAGCATTTTCGCGTTATAAGAACAGGCCATTTCTAAAACATTAAGAACGCCCGTTGAATTAGTCTGTAGTGTTTGAATGCGCAGTTCATTAAAATTTTTAGCCGAAGTCGGGCAGGCTAAATGATAAATTTCTTGTATACCGCGAATCTTTATTTTAAAATCCTTCAGCTCTGGGAAGCTCTTAAAATCAATCGGCTCGTTAATGTCGTGTTTGATAAAACGGAAGTTTGGATTTTGCAATAAATGCTTGATTTTATTAACGTGTCCCCCTCCCACAAAGTTATCTAAACAAATAACATTGTTGTCTTTGATTAATCGGTCACATAAATGTGAACCAATAAATCCTGCTCCCCCGGTAATTAAAATATTTTTTGTTTTACCGGGATAAAACTTTTGTTTTCTCCCTATTTTCATAAATTTATTTTAAAAATTTTTAAAATAATTATTTTTTAGGTCTGAAGGGGCGGTGAAACGGACGTTTATCTGAACGCTTCTCTTGAAAAGACTTATTATTATTTGACGAATATGCTGGTCTCTCTTTTAATGCCTTCATTGAAAGGTTGATTCTCCCTTGTTTGTCAATTTCTATTATCTTTACCGGAACAATGTCTCCAATTTTTACCACATCATCTGGATGTTTTACATGATGGTATTCCATTTCTGAAACATGAACCATGCCGTCTTGACCAGGGACAAGTTCCACAAAAGCGCCAAAATCCATAATTCTTACTACCTTGCCCTGAAATGTTTCCCCAACTTTAAATTCTCGAGTAATGTCTTTAACCCATTGAACGGCTCTCTTTAATGATTCATCGTCTTCAGAGGTAATAGAAACTGTCCCGTCTTGTTCAATGTCAATCATCGCCCCTGTTTTGTCAATAATCTCATTGATGACCCTACCGCCTGGGCCAACAACATCTCTAATTTTGTCTGGATTAATTGTCACCACCGTTATCTTTGGTGCATAAGGAGACAATTCTTCTCTTGCTTGAGATAAAACCCGGGTCATTTTTTCTAAAACCTGTTGACGCGCTTTTGAAGAAGTAGCTAAGGTTTTTTCTACTATATCAAGATTAAGACCCCTGGTTTTAGTGTCCATCTGAATAGCGGTAATTTTATCTGCTGTTCCAATTACCTTAAAATCCATGCCCCCAGGGCCGTCTTCTAAATCCTGGATGTCGGTCAAAAGCTTGTATCTTTTAAATCCCTTTTCATCCTCTTCTGAGGCCAAACCAATAGCGATTCCAGCTACTGGCTTTTTAATAGGAATACCAGCGTCCATAGCGGCCAAAACAGAAGCACAAACGGCTCCCATTGAAGTTGAACCATTAGAAGAAAGCGATTCAGAGACAATACGAATCGTATGAGGAAACTCTTCCTTCTCTGGCAAGATTGGTAAAATTCCTTTTTCAGCTAAAGCTCCGTGACCAACTTCTCTTCGGTTAGTTGATCTCATATATCTTACCTCACCTGAACAATAAGGTGGAAAATTGTAATGGTGCATAAAGCGCTTACGCCCCTCTCCTTCCATGGTGTCTAGATATTGTTCTGAACCAGGAGCGGCCAAGGTGACAATGGAAAGAGTTTGGGTTTCTCCTCGAGAAAAAAGAGCTGAACCATGAACTCTTGGTAAAATTCCCACCTGACAATCAAGCTCTCTAATTTCATCAAGTTGGCGTCCATCAATCCGTTGGTCTTTGTCTAAAATTCTCTGACTAACCTGACGATAAATCAATTTATTAGCAAAATCAATCATTTTTTGTCTTTTTTCCTTGCCAATTTGTTTCTCGATTAAAAGTTCATCTAAGCGGGCTCTAATTTTTTCCGCCGCACCTATTCTATCTTTTTTTGTTTTTAAAACATGTTCAAATAAATACTTGGGTGCTTCTTTTTCAATTATGTCTTTAGTAATTCTTTTTAACTCTTGTTTAGCTGAAGACTCTTCATCTGTCAAATCAGCCACTAGGGGAGTTTTCTCTTTGCCAACTTTCTTCTGAATACTTTTAATAAATTTATTAATTTTTTCCAAGCGGCTTAAACCATATTTAACTGCTTCATTTGTAACCATGTTATCTATTTCTTTGGCTTCTGCTTCTAGCATAATTATTCTATCCTTGGTGCCACAAACTATTACTTCTAAATCACTTTTTTCTCTGTCTTCATAAGATGGATTTAAAATCCATTTACCTTCTTTTCCTGATTCAACAGGAGTTCGACTAACTCTAACCCCTGAAATCGGCCCATCCCAGGCAATGTCAGAAATACTTAAGGCAATTGCCGCTCCCCAAAGGGCAACAATATCCGGGTCGTTTTCTTGATCAACTGAGAGTACGGTTAAAATAACTTGAACCGCTCGCCGACTTTCTTCATTAAAAAAAGGTCGAATTGAACGATCAATTAATCGACCTGTTAAAATCGCCTCATCTGGCGGGCGAGTTTCTCTTTTAATAAAACGAGAACCTTTAATCCGTCCGGCGGCATAAAACTTCTCTTCATAGTCTACTGAAAGAGGAAAATAGTCTAATTCTTTTTCCTCTTCTCCTAAAACTGCTGTGGCTAAAACAGTTGTTTCGCCATATTGAACAACACAACTTCCGTTTGCCTGTCCAGCTACTTCACCAGTTTTAACAATTAATTCTCTTTCTCCTATTTCTGTAGTAAATTTCATTTATTTTTTAATTAAAAATCTTTTCTTATATCTACTTAGGTCAGTAAACACATCAACTGTTTCAATTAATTTAGCTGAGGTTGTCTCCTTAAAACCTAAAAGTTCGACCAAACATCCCTTGTTTTCTCTTAAATAATTAACCAAGGGTATATAATCGCCATCACCTGTAACCAGGGTAACGACATCTAATCTGTTTGCCATTTTAATGGCATCAACTGTTAAGCCAACATCCCAATCAGCTTTTTTCATTCCCCCTGGAAAAATTTGCAAATCCTTTACTTTTAATTCAAATCCCTGCTTGGAAATAGCGTCAAAAAAGCTTTGTTCTTCTTTTGATTTTGAACGAACCACATAAGCAATAGCTCGGATGAGTTGACGATTGCCAATTGCTGTTTCTAAGATTTTGGCAAAATTAACATTTGCTTTGTATAAATTCTTAGCTGAATGATACATATTGGCGACGTCGACAAAAATGCCGGCCCGTTGATCTTTATATTTAGTCATATAATTGAATTTTTATTTCTTTTTAAGTTTTTTAATTATTCTTTCATAAGCCCTGCTGTCATGAACCTGTAGATATTTTAAATTTTTTCTTCGCTGACTAACCTTTTTTAATAAGCCTCGACGAGAAGAATAGTCATGAATATGAGTTTTTAAATGTTCATTTAGATCATTGATTTCTTTGGTTAATAAGCTGATTTGAACTTGAGCTGAACCAGTATCTTGGTCGCTCTTTTTATTCTCTTCTATTATCTTTTTCTTTACTGGTTTTTTGGATTTTTTTGTTTTTGCCATAAATTAAAAGTTTATACATCAATATTAAGTAGGTCATATTTTAACATAAAACCAAATAAAAAGCAACTTATTTCTTAATAGATTATTGACTAATTTAGGCCTGTTGAATAAGATAAGAATATGCTTAAAAAATTCATTATTTTATGGCTGCCTGTTATTATCTGGGCTGGATTAATCTTTTATTTATCCTCTGTTCCTGATTTAAAAACCAGTTTGGAAACGTTTTGGGACACTATTTTAAGGAAAATTGCTCATATGGTAGAATATGGTATTTTTTTCCTGCTTTTAGCCAGAGCCATGAAAAAACCATTAATTTGGCCTGTTATTCTTTCTGTTTTATACGCTATTTCAGATGAATTTCACCAAAGTTTTGTTCCTGGGAGAAATATGGCTTTATTAGATATTTGTTTTGATTCAGTTGGAGTTTTGCTTGGATATTTGGTTCAGTTGAGAATTAATAGGTGTCGCAAAATCTTGACGCGTTAAAATAATTTTGTTAAGATATTCCTATTATGCCACAAGATCTCAAAAATTTAATTATTGAATTTTTAGAATACTTGGAAATTGAAAAGGGCTCTAGTAAATTAACTGTCCGTAACTACCATTTTTATTTAAACCGATTTTTAAAACAAACCAAGATTAACTCCCCTGCTCAGATTAGCCTTGAAATAGTAAGAAAATATCGTCTCTGGCTCTCTCGATTAAAAAATCCCAGAGGGGGAAATCTTTCTCCGGCTACTCAGAATTATCATTTAATTGCCTTAAGAGTGCTTTTAAAATATTTAGCTAAAAGAGATATTAAAGCATTGGCTGGGGAAAAAATTGACCTGGCCAAAACCAGTGAAAGACAAATCTCATTTTTAGAGGGTAGTGATTTGGAAAAATTCTTAGACGCACCCCTAACCATAAAACAACAAGATATTATTAAATTAAGAGATAAGGCCATCTTAGAACTATTATTCTCTACTGGTCTAAGGGTTTCTGAATTATCCAGATTAAAAAAAGGAGATATTAATCTTAAGAAAAATGAATTTAGTGTAAAGGGAAAAGGCGGTCGTTGGCGAGTCGTTTTTCTTTCTAATCAAGCTCAGTATCGATTAAAAAAATACTTAGAAGCAAGAAAAGATATGGAATCTTGTTTGTTTCTCCGTTATGACCGGGCCGCTAAAAAAGACTCTAAAAAGGCAAATCCAGGCTTAACTCCCCGCTCTATTCAAAGATTAGTTAAGAAATATGCCAAGGTTGCTGGGATAACTAAAAAAATCACTGTCCACAGCATCCGTCATAGCTTCGCCACTGACTTATTATCAGGCGGAGCAGATATAAGGGCGGTTCAGGAAATGTTAGGGCATAAAAACATTACTACGACTCAAATTTACACTCATGTCACTGATCAGCATTTAAGAGAAATTTATCAGTCTTTTCACGATAAAAAAAGAAAAAATTAATATGTATTCACAAATTGATACTAATAAAAGAAAGTCTTTCCTCCTCATCATTTTTTTTGTTATCTTTGTTCTTTTCTTGGGCTGGGTTATTGGTCAAATAAGTAATGCTGGTTATGCCGGAGTTGTTATTGCCGCTATTATTGCCTTGTTTATGAGTTTGAGTGGTTATTATTCTGGCGATAAAATGGCTCTGTGGAGTGCTGGGGCCAAGGAAATAAAAAAGACAGATAATCCCTATGTCTATAATATGGTTGAAAATCTCTGCATTACTGCTGGTGTCCCCGCCCCCAAAGTATATATTATCAATGATTCTTCTCCTAATGCCTTTGCTACTGGCCGAGACCCTAAACATGCCTCTATTGCCTTAACCACTGGCATTATTGATAAATTAGAGAATGAAGAATTAGAAGGCGTAATTGCTCATGAATTATCCCATATTAAAAACTATGATATTAGATTAATGACATTAGTTGTCGTTCTTGTCGGCATTGTTAGTCTTTTAGCTCATTGGTTTTTGCGTTTTAATTTAATGGGTGGACGCAGCCGAAATAACAAACAAGGATCAGTGGGAACAATCCTTTTAATTATCGGCTTGGTATTGATGATTCTTTCCCCTATAATTGCACAACTAATTAAACTGGCCATTTCCCGTAAAAGAGAATTTTTAGCTGACGCTTCAGCTTCTCTTTTAACCCGTTACCCAGAAGGCTTGGCCAAGGCTTTGGAAAAAATATCACAAAACAACCAGCCATTAAAAAAAGCCAATGGTGCGACAGCCCATTTATATATTGCCAGTCCTTTTGGCGCGAAAAAAAATATTACTAGTAAGCTTTTTTCCACTCATCCACCAATTAAAGAACGGGTTAATGCTTTAAGGAAAATGTAAGCCCCCATAGTTCAACGGATAGAACGAGAGACTTCTAATCTCTAGATAGAGGTTCGACTCCTCTTGGGGGTACCACCGAGAAAATGTCAGAGAATATATAAAAACATCGGCTCGAATCACATTTTTGTAAAAAATTAGAAATTTATTTTTTGTTTTTTTAGAGAGAGAAAAGCAAGATATTTTCTCCGTTATCGCTCCGAAAACGACTTATTATAAATATTGCTATGTCTAGAAATCTTGATAAAAAAATTACACATATCTTGGTCAGTATAAAACACCCCTAATATATAATTGGCTTTTGCAGAAGTGGGCCGATAATCAAGCTGGTGAAAAATATGGCTTGCCTAAATTAGACGGAAGACTTTTGTTATTGGACGGATACCTTCTTCTTTATAGAAAAGATTGGGAGACAATAGAAAAGTGGACGCAGAAAATTGTCAAAGAAAAAGATGAAAAATCATTTAAGGCCATTTTTCAACTAATGGAAGCTAAAATCAGCAAGATGCTTATGGTAGTTAAAAAGCTGAAGCAAAGCAAAGGTTTGAGAGCCGGCGACTTTAATGAATTTTTCCAGGCAATGAATCAAATGGAATATCCTTGGTTTTTTGTCCTGCCGATGAACGATAAATTGGAAAAAATTATTAAAGAAGAACTAACGACTCGTAATTTGCCAGAAGACTATTTACAGTTATTTTTAACACCCCAAAAACCCTCTTTGTTGATGCAACAAAAAAGAGACATAGTTATTATCAAGAAAGAATTAGTTAAAAATAAAATACTGGACAAGATAAAAAAATTTTCCACTAAACAAATTTTTGAATTTTTAAGGCTTCGTTATCCGAACATATATAAAAGAATAAATAAGCATATTTCAAAATATAAATGGTTCGGAATGATGCACATGTGGGGAGAGCCGTTCTCAGAAAAAAAATTTTTAGAACAATTAAAGAATATTTCCATTACCAGAGATAAAGTGAAGAAAAACACAATCAAATTACCAAGAGATCTAGATTGGCTACAAAAACAGACGCAGGAACTTTCCTACTGGCGTAACTATATAGCGGAAATTTGCGGAGTAGTAAGTTATATAGCTTTGAGCAAATTTGAAGAAGGTTCTAGGGGTATGGGGCTTAAATACGACCTGGCAGGATGGCTTTCGCCTCAAGAGTTTTTAAATGGTTTGCAAGGTAAAATAATCCCTTCCAGACAGATCTTAAAAAGGCGGAGAAAAGCTTTTGGTTTGATAATAAAAAGAGGGAAAATTATAATTTTAACCGGTGAAGAATTAATAAAAAGTATAAATTCCGCATTGGAAAGCGTGTCTCAAAAATCGCAAGTAAAAGGTACTGTTGCTAATCCAGGAAGGATAAAAGGGACCGCTAAGATTGTTTTATCGCCGCATGAAACAGATAAAGTAAATAAGGGAGACGTCATGATCGCCTCTGAAACAACACCTGATTTTGTGCCGGCCACCTATAGAGCTGCGGCAATTGTTACTGATATGGGGGGTATAACTTCGCATGCGGCAATAATTAGCAGGGAGATCGGCTTGCCGTGCATAGTCGGCACAAAACACGCTACCCGTATTTTTAAAGACGGAGATTTTGTAGAAGTTAATGCAAACAATGGAATCATATCAAAAATAAAAACTTAAAATTTATAAGCTATAATTATGAAATCTGAAAACACAATTTTTACCAGACACACTGAACGTGCCGATAGAAGCATGGGCTATTCGCCTGAAGATGCGGAAAAAATATCGGAGCGTTATCCATCTATAACCAAAAAGGGAGAAAGAAAAGCACGAGAAATGGCTGATCATAAATTTGGAGAAATAGTTGATAGTATGGATAAGGATGGCATACTCTTCGTAGGCGGTTCATCCGAGGAAAAAAGAACAAAGGCCACCACTGAAGTAATAGGCGATGAACTGTCTAATAAATATCAAGAGGATGGAAGTATTAATATTTTTACTAAAAAAGATATAGATAATTGGCGAAACGAGGTGAAAGAAAAAGGCGGCAAAGTTTTGGATAAAATAAGGCAAGCCATAGAAGGCAATCCCGATCAAAAATTAGTTTTTACATACCCATTATTTCTAAAAGAATTCAGCTTAAGGCCTCATCATCGCGACAAAGATACGGGCGAACATACCCCTTACATGAAAAGGTTGTTAAAACAAGTTGGTAATAATGAGAATAAAGCCGTTTTAGAATGGTTCCGAAATGAAGGCAAACTGGTAAGCGGGGATAAAATATTCCAAGTACCGAGCCCACAACAAACAGCCGAAAAACACCTATTAGGCATTCAAAGACTAAAAGAGTTTGCTCAAAGCATGATAAGTCAAAGGTCTGTTAGTATAGGATTTGTAGGGCACGGATGGCAACTTGATGCCTTGGCTGTATATCTTGCCAACAATGGAAAAGTGAATGCGAAAGCATTTGAAAGGCTATTTGGATCTGAACCAATACAGCAACCAGAATCCGGCAAAGTCGTAGTAAAAGGAAATAGGGTTACGTTTAGCTACAGAGGAAAGGAATATCAAGTATCAGAAGAAATTTTTAGTGGAAAATAATAATGAAAAATTTATTATCTTTTTTTAAAGTGGAATGTCCGTGGGATATAAGGTGGGCACACGCGGTAAATCGTTTCCAAAAACTAGAAAAATACTGTAATTCTCCACAAATTATGGTAATTGAAAGCGATATTTGTCTGAAAGGGAAAACCGTTGTCATAGCTCATGACTCAAACCAAGAAATTGATTTGACTTTTGACGTTTGGATTGAAAAAATAGCTGATTCAAAAAAAGGGGCAAAACTGGATTTCAGGGAATCATCAGTGGTTCTCCTTTGCCTTAAAAAATTACAAAAAGCGAATCTGAAAAATCCGATCTTTCTTCATGCAGATATTTTGCAAGGACCAGGTGGCAAGATTCCTAAATTTCGAGCAATGGAATTTATTGATCTTTGTAAAAAACACTATCCTGAGGGGATCCTTTCAATCGGCTGGACAACAGCATATTTACCAAATACAAAATACACGAAAAATATGATTAATCAAATGATAGGCATAATCAAAAAAATTGACGGCACGATCACTGTTTCCCTCAGGGCTTGTTATTTGAAATCTTCATATTCAGAATTACAGCTCCTTATTCAAAAACCAAATTATACGATTACCATTTGGAATAGCGAGCCAGTTTCGGATGACTTAAAGAACTGGATAAAACATAAATTTGATCACAATAAGACCTTTTATGACTTAATAGATAATGATGGTAATCCTCTTCGATTATAAAAATGGTAAATTATTTTTGTTATTGCAAAAATACCTTTCAATACATCGTTTTGAAATGCTTGGGTACCATTTAAAATTAAACCAACGAAGCCTATTAAAGTTTTCCACAATTCCCTCTTGACATCTACTAACCATTGTATATACTTTAGATGTATGAAAACAGTAATCAATATTAAAACCGAGAAAAATGTGAAAATTCATGCCCAGAAACTTGCCAAGGAAATGGGCTTTTCTTTAAGCGCAATAATTAATGCTTACTTAAAGCAGTTTGTCAGAAATAAAGAAGTATATTTTACTATTACTCCTAAAATGTCTCCGGAACTGGAAAGTCTTTTAGGTAAAATAGAGTTTGATATTCAGAGGAATAGAAATATTTCCCGCATTTTTTCTTCTAACAAAGAGATTAAGAAACATTTTACCTCTTTATAGTTTCAATGGGCGAATCAAATGGAAAAATTTACTTTTACATTTGTGAGTCCTGAAGAAATTTCAAGCTTTGCTTATGAATATTCGTTTTCACAAAAATTTTGAGAAACAGTATAAAAAACTAAAAAAGAGAGAACAAAAAAAAGTGCGGGAAAGATTAGAATTATTTTTAAAAAACCCGTTTAACGCTCAGCTTAATAACCATTCCTTAAAAGGAAGATATACTGACTATCGGAGTATTAACATAACAGGAGATTTAAGGGCTATTTATAAATTTATTAGTGAAGAAGAATGTATTTTCGTTGTCGTAGATAGTCATAGTAATTTATATTCTTAATTTTTCTTTAAATACTTCTATTAATTTAATACCCTCGCGGGTATTCTTTTTCATAATTGACAAAATGTTCATATTTGTTATTCTATAAATAGTTGATATTTACATACACAACATAGAAAGGGGGTAAACCATGAGCCCGATTAGTCTTTATGAATTGTTTCAGCGTTACCCTATTGTAGGAAATGCTTATGAGGGTTTAATCTCAGTGGGAATAAATGGTAAATATTTCCATGTTCGTCAAGAAGACGGCGAACCAGCCTATGAGCAAAGATTTGACTGGGTAGAAGATTTTCATAATGGTTTAGCGCCGGTGAAAAAAAATGGGGAATCTTTTAACATCCGTCCTGACGGAACAAGAGTTGACTGAGCTGACAATGAAACAAGTTTTCAAAAAAGGGAGACATTTGTCTCCCTTTTGACCTCTCTTTATTTCTGTTAGATTCCTGTTATAATTAAATTACATTAATTTTTATGCAATAATAATTTAATTTCAAGGTTCCCGCCTAAATTTCGAAGAAACTTTGGCGGGGTTCTTGAGCGGAGCGAAAGGTTCTTATAATTATCAACATCACTTTAAAGTATAATGAATCTAAAAATAATTTTATGACAAAAAAATTCTTAACTTCTGAATCTGTCACCGAAGGCCATCCTGATAAAGTGGCTGATCAGATTTCAGACGGCATTGTAGACGCTTTGTTGGCTAAAGATCCTTATTCAAGGATCGCCTGCGAAACCTTAACCACCAAGGGCTTAGTAATTATCTCTGGAGAAATTACCACAAATTGTTATGTAGAAATACCGCGACTTGTGAGAAAAATTATCCGTGAAATTGGTTATACTCATACAGATGATGGACTTGATGCTGATACCTGCGGAATAATTACCTTAATTCACTCTCAATCACCAGACATTGCTCAGGGCATCTCTCGAAATAAAAAAGAAAAACTAACTAATTTGGGAGCTGGTGACCAAGGCTTAATGTACGGTTATGCTAGCAATGAAACAAAAGAATTTATGCCCTTACCAATTGTTTTAGCTCATAAATTATCTAAAAAGCTGGCTCAAGTTAGAAAACAAAAAATCCTCCCCTATCTTAAGCCAGATGGCAAAAGTCAAATTACTATTGAATATGAAAATGGGAAGGCCAAAAGGATCGAAAACGTGGTTATTGCTGCTCAGCACAGTCCTAAAATTTCTTTAGAAAAACTCAGGAAAGATATAATTAAAAAGGTTATTCTACCAGTTGTTCCTAAAAGATTGATTGATAAAAACACTAAATATTTCATTAATGCTACTGGTCGTTTTGTCTTAGGCGGGCCAGCAGCTGATACTGGTTTAACAGGAAGAAAAATTATTGTTGATACTTATGGTGGAATTGGTCGTCATGGCGGCGGCTGTTTTTCTAGTAAAGATCCCACCAAGGTTGATCGCTCAGGCAGCTATGGAGCTCGCTGGGTGGCTAAAAATATTGTTGGCGCTAAATTAGCTGACAAGGTTGAAGTGCAATTAGCCTATGTTATTGGTGTGGCCAAGCCCTTATCAATTAATATTGACACCTTTAATACTGGTAAAATACCAGATGAAAAAATTGCTAAGATTGTTAATAAGGTTTTTGACCTACGCCCAGGCATGTTAATTAAAAACCTGAGGCTACGCCGGCCGATTTATAGGCAAGTAGCTGCTTATGGACATTTTGGTAGAAATGATTTAGACTTGCCTTGGGAAAAGTTAAATAAAGTTGCCGCATTGAAAAAATTAGCTAAGGTATAAGAACACATGGTGGCCTTGGTGTAACAGTTAGCACGGGAACCTGTGGAGTTCTCAGTAGGGGTGCAATTCCCCTAGGCCACCCCACAAAAACACTTTCTTTATAAGAAGGTGTTTTTGTTTAATAATTGCTCTAATTTATCTACTGAAATTTTATCCTCTTTTTTTATGATATTTTATTTTTAAATAAAAAAACGGAAATAAAAATACCGTTCTTAAAAAATCCACCTATAATATAAGGAACTTTTTTGTTTTTTGATAAAATTATTAGCTTGAAACTCCATACAAGGAAATTAAAGCCTCCTAAATCAAGGATAACAAAGTATTAAGGAGTGTCAACACAAAAGGGAGTCTCTTGACTCCCTTTTGACATATATCTCAATGTCTTAATTAAAAAATCGGTGCTCCTTCAGCATAATAATCAACTTCTTCAGGCTCTACCACCACCACGTCTAACCAGTCAAAACCTAGTTTTTCTAATACCTCTGGTGAGGTAATCCATCTCTTTATCTTTTGATCAAGAAAATAGACTTTGGTTTGTCCCCTGCCTCTAATTAAATAATTTTCAGGCAAAAGATCAATTACTTTTGTATCTTCAAAACTAACAACCTCTTCGGCCTGTCCGTAATAATGAAGAATTTGACTGTTAGGCATATGTCTTTTAAACCCTGAGGCAGTAACAAGATAGACCTCTGGCTCATCTTGTTTTTTAACAAGTTTCAATAAAGGAACGTCTCCCAAGCTCGAAGCTAAAGAAATATTATCCCAATCACCACCGGCTCGAGTAAAAACATCAGGGGTTCTTAACCAAAAACGATAATCATTTAACTTAAGCCATACTTGAGGATTATTATCTGTTTTAATAAATTCAGCCTGTTCAATTTGGCTTGTTCTTTTTTCTCGATCAAAATATTGCAAAAGAGGTTCGGCCACATAATCAGATTTTGAATAAATACAATAAGTAGGTGGGGTGCAATCCACGTCTAATATTTGTCCCTGCCAAGAATCTTGGAAATGCTCTGAATTAACATTTTCTAATTTAGTCCAGAGTAAATAATATGCCCCTGAGTTGTTGGCTAAATACCCATATTTATACTCGTCATCAACTCCCTGAGGCTGATCAACCAAGCCCCGGGTATAGTTTTCCCGGCGGCTAAGTGAAGCTGATTCTAAAATATTTTCAAATAACGCCCATTGTCTGTCTTTGTCACTTACATTGGCATTAACGACAGGGTAATTGCTGAAATCATTATAATAATTACTTAAAACTCTTTTCGTTTTTTCTAATTCAGAAACTCTAGTATCGTCTCTTTTTTTAAGTCCTCTTTCAGAACGATCTTGTAATTCAAGGTTTAAGCAAATCTCTTCAACATTAGGTGAAACATCTGGATTATCAGTCATTAAAAATATCTTTAAACGCAACTTTTTATACAGCCCTTCCGGCTTATATTTAACATTCCAATTTAATGAATGTACTTGAATTTCATCTTCAAAGCTAACAGAAGGCCTCACTTGAGTTCCATTTGGTGTAGAATATACACCGCTAGGAATTAAAGAATAAATATACTCTCGAAAACGAATCTCTCTAGTCCAGCAAACACCAGTTTCTTGTTCTCTTAAAAAAATCTTATTATCTTCATAATCAACCGTGCTGTAATCCCTATCACATGAGCCTGAGGAACGAAAAGTATAACATTTATAATCCTGTTCAATTGGTGCAGCCAATGCCAAAGCTACCCTGGGGAACAAGGGGATAACAAAAAAGCTAATAATCAGAATTGTTATTGCTTTGTTTATTTTCATATCAATATTTTAGCACAAAATGGGCGTTTTGTCAAGATGTCTTTTTTTTAGATAAAAACAGGGCGGCGGCTTTTATTGCCGCCCCCTGTTATGAATCGGTTTAACGCTCCGATTAAAACGTTATTTCAATTGTTTACTGTGACAGGGTGTTAGAAAGTGGGAAGGTACTGAGTAAGTAACCATTTGACCAGTCAAGATAAGTGCTCTGCATTGTTGCAGCGTGATTCACACCACGAGCCTTATCAGACCATAGGAATTCAGCAGCTGATTCAGTTGTCCCATCATCAAGCCGAGCTCCTTCAGTGTCATGGTTAGCTAAACCACCAGTTAAATTAGTCGTATCTCCATCAGAATCTAAGGTAATACCAAGACTGTCATTTTCTTCCACACCCTGAACTCTTGCTTTCAAGGTAAAGGTCTTGGATTCTCCAGCGCCAACTTCAACTTCACTATCAAGTTCAACAAGTATGTATCCAGAACCATTTGTAAGTTGAGGAGTAACACCGGTTGTACTGGTAGTTGTCCCATTAGACCAAAGACCACCAAGAGCAGTACTGCTACCGCTTTTGTAGATCTTCCAGGTATCCACTTTTAATTCACCTCCGCCGTCAATATCACCAACATTAACATCCCACTTAAACTTCTTTACAGTAATTGGACCAGCTGAATAAGCGGTCGCTGTAAAGGAGTGGATGATGGCATTTGATTTAGCAATTAAAGCTGTGTCGGCAGTAGCTGAGGTTAGAGCTGGCATGCTCTTTCGTAGATACATAATATTGCCCCAGGCATCAACATCACCAAGTGCTAAATCAGTAGTGGTGGAAGATGATTCGCCAACGGCTTCAAAGCCCTCGTCTTCATCAATACCAAGTTTGATTTCACGCCCGGTGGTGGCAATGTTGGAATCTATTGCAGATAAATCACCAGAAATGGTTAAAATCTCTTCACTGTCTTGTCCAATAACCCAATTTAAGTTAGTAAAGTTAACATAACCACTTGCCAAATAACCTGTCTTAGTAGTATCTTCGTAGGTAATTTTGACAGAGGAAACACTGCTTTCATTAGCTGTGGTACCGATCTTTACTCTAAGTTTATTAATGGTCCAACTTTCATTGGTAGCCGTAAACTTAATCTTAGAGAATTCAACATTACTTGTTCCAGCTAAAACAATTGCTGCATCAGGTGTTGCTGAATCTTGGGCCATAGTTAATGAACCAGCTGTGCTAAGGGTTTTATAGTGATCTGGTACACTTGTATCGTCAGTGTAATAGTTAACGCTATCATCAGTGACAGTAACTGCATCACCTTGACTGTCATAAGCAGTAACAGTTGAGTCTAAAATACCAACTGCTACATACCTGGTAGCCGCTAAACTATCGCTAACATCATACTTAATTACTAACTTTTTAGTACTACCGGCAGAAACATCAACGTCAAGGCCGTCAAAAGTAACTGCTCCGTAATCATGGGTAGCACTAGTAGCAGAAATAGTCTTTGAAGACAATAAAGTACTGTCATCATAAAGATAAGCAGTGGTTACTTCGCCTTGTGGTGAAGAGTCTTCACCAGCGGCCAAGAAGGTAGCGGCTGTATTTACATAAACGCGAGCGGCAAACTGCCTAATATTAATAGCAGAAGCATCGCCAGCTGTAAATACAATACCAATACCATCAACTTTATCTGCTCCCTTAACAACTGTTAAACCACTAACTGGAGTTGAAGCTTCAGCCATGGTTAAAGCAGGTGCTTGAACAGTTTGATTTTCACCACTAATAGTAATTGGAATGATATCAGCGGTAAGAACCCAATCACCGGTAGACACGTCTCTTATTTGTGCTTCTTCTGAAGCAGCGCCAGTAGCAACTGAATCATCACTTCTGTCGACTACTTTTAGGTCACCAGAAACATATTTACCACTAAGACTGTCGTCTGCATCAACGCCAATGTCAACTGTAATAATTAAATTACGGGTAACGTCTTCGGTTAAATTAAACGTACCAGTCATTAAATAATTACCAGCAATAGTTGTTCCTATTGCACTGGTAGTCATTAATGTTTGACCAGTGTCTTCGTCTTTGATTCTTAAGTCAGTAATATCATCTGCATCATTTGCTCCTCCGGCAACATCACTAGCAAGAGTGACATAGAATTTGCGAACCTCAACGGCTCTACTAGAGGTTACAGCAATTTTTGTTAAAACTACATCTTGCTGATTTTGAGAAATCTCGTCAGCAACAGGACCATTATCGGTCATGGTAATCTCACCACCCTCTAGGGTCAAGGTAGCGGCATCGCCAGTATCAAAGCCATTGGTAACATTGGCTCCATAGTTATACTGGTTGTCGCTAACGGCTAAGTGATAGGTTTCCTCAATATACATTTTCAAGGTTCGACCAACTTCACCAGCTAAATCAGCTTTTAATAAGAAGTTTTTGGTCTGACCTTTGGTAATGACATAAGGAGAAGCAAGCGTCATAGTAAAGGTATCATTAGAATCAATACTAGCGGCGCTAGCTAAAGAAGTAGTTTCACCAAGTAAATAAAGATTTATATTGGTGATGTCACTTCTTGACATGGTTCCAGTAAAGGTAAACACTGCCTGACTAAAGGTAAGATCATTATTGCCATTAGCCTGAATTTTAAAGGCAGCGATTTCCACATTCTGGGCACCAACAGCAGGGTTAATTGGAGCTGTTCCATCAGTAAGAGCAGCGGTGGTTACATCAACCGCGGCAACAACCATAACATTACCAGTGAGTGGTAATCCACTAACAGTAGCCGCACTTTCAACTGCGATTAACTGAAAGGCACTGCTATTGCTGTCGGCGGTAGTCATGTCACCACGTAGTTCAATTATTTTAGAACTATTCGCTGGAACTGAAAGACCTAAAGCAGTAAATTCCACGGTGTGATCATCTGAACTTAAACTTCTACCAGTTGGAGTAAGACAATCATTCCCTTCATAAACATAAAGGGCATCCCAGTCAGTAGTTTCTCCAAAGCTTGTTCTTTTAAAGGTTAAGCCATCAACAGCAGCGGCTGAAGAACCAGCCGTTAGTTTAAATCTGAGAAGAGAAACATTACTAGCGTTGCCTGGAACAGTGCCTCCAGCTGGAGTGTTATATAAACTCGCTGTTAAAGCAGCTGCTTCAGCAACAACACCAAGCCAACCAGGAGTTAATAATCCTGATTCAACGCCAGTGACACTTGAACCATCAGCATAGGTTTCACTAACATCAAGGGTTAGAACGTCTGCTTCTCTGTAGCGATTAGCAGCAAAAGCGGCGTCTGAAATAGCGCGCTTTTTACCACTTTCAACAACATATTTCTGGTCTAAACCAGAATATTTGAAGATAACGCCATCAGGATGAGTTGCAGATGAACTAAGGTCTGAGCCCATGTCATAGTTGAACTTAACCAACAGATCATCTGGTACCCAAGTAACCTTTGACCAGCTTAAGTCACTGAACAAAGCCTGATAGACCTGTTCTGACAAAACTGGGCGCAATATTGCGTTTTCAACATAGAAAACCGCAGTTGCGTCTTTGTCACCTAAACTGGCAGCTGTTCCGCGAAATAGCGCACCATCACGGAAAGGCATGGCATTTGCATCAGCATAAGCAGCTAATTCTGAAGAACTAACTGTTTTTACTGTTGAAAAGTCTGCCGCATAGCCCCAAGAAAGATAAACGTTATAATGTGGGAATACACGTTTGTTTGCTCCTTGAATATAGTAAACAGCTGAACTGTCAGCGGTTTTAACTAAATCGCCATCAGCAATTGTTATAGCGCTGGCAGGTAAAACTGCTACTAAGCTCAAGAGCATTGAAACGGTAGTTCCTAAAGCAATCAATTTCTTAAGTTTGTTCATTTAATTAATCCTCTGAGCAATAAATAGTAGATTTTAGGTCTAATTAATTAAGTTTGACCTAATCATTCTATTTACTGTTAGAATATATTTTATCCCACCTTTTTCTTAAAACTCTCAGGGGATATCCCATTCTGAGAATTTTACAAAAACTAGGCTCGACCTTTAATACCCTTGAGGCTCGGCTTTATCATGACTCAAACGACCTGAGAATCACTTTCAGCCAAGGGGATATTATTATTAGTTAATTAATATTATTAAATAATTTTAAAGATTATTGTTCTCGAGTCATTCCTGTTCGGGCTGGTGAATCTTTTTCAATCTTAACCTGAAAATCTATTTCCTTTTCTTGTTTTAATAAAATTTGTCCAACTGACCCTGATATATCATCCTCTATTACAGGTTCAACTGGCTGAACAGGTAATACTCCTTGTGTTTCTTCTTCTGCTTGATTTTCTACTTCTTCTGAGTCTTCTACAACAACATCTGGTTCAGTAACTGGTTCTTGTTCCTGAACTAATTTTTCTGCTTCTTGTAATTTCACAAAAGCCAAGGCTAAATTTTCCTCAGCCAAAAGCTCTTGAGTTTCAGATAAAAGCTTTTCTAAATCTTCTGTGGGCATAACCGTAAACACCTGCCGTTTATCCTGAACAGGCAAAGAACCCTGGCCTATCATTTGTTCGTCAATATATAGTAATTCTTCTTCAGGGAAAGGAGTAATAAAAGCTTGAGGTTCAATAACTTGATCCCCAATTTGCTTTGTTAAAACTTTTAATTCATTGGTAAAATTTTGAGCTAAAACATTAAGTTCAAGCTCAGACTCTTTATCTCCACCCTTTGCCTTTTCTGTTAAAACTTTAACTTCAGATAAACGATTGGTTAAAATCTCTGCCCGTAAGACTGCTTTTTTAGATTTATCAAATACCAATACTATGCGACTTTTCTCTGCTATTCTTTTAACTGGGTATAATATGTCTCCGGGCACGGTATTCTTGGCAACAGCAATTGTGCCAAATCCAGCGACAAAAACAAAAACAAAAGCCAGCAAGCTAACCGCCACTGGCCTTAAAGATAAATAAAAATTGTAGGTAAGTTTTGTTTTAGATGGAAGCATTTCTCTAAAGGAATTCAAAACAATATCATGGGACTCTTGCTCGCGAACAGAGTCTTGTCTGATAGACTTATAAAGTTTTCTTAATTCTCTTACTTCCATCACTAATTAAGACGATAAAAAAATAAATTAATCACGCTCTTTTAGCTGTTTTTTAAGCTGGGCCATTCCCCGATGAGCCCTCATTCTAACACTCCCCTCTGAATCACCTGTAATCTCAGCTATTTCTTTGAATGAGAGTTCATCAAAAAAATGAAGCTTAACAACTTTAATATATTCTGGACTTAAACCAGATAAATACTTATTAATGGTTTCTACTTTTATTTTATCATCAACCTCTTTGCTTACGTCTATATCAGCCTCAACTTCTTTGGCATCTTCTAAAGAAACCTCTTGTTTTCTGGTCCGGTAAAAATCAATTACCAAATTACGAGCTGTTTTATACAAAAAAGCTTGAAAATTCTCAATCTCTTCTCCATTCCGCAAATAACGAAATACTTTTATAAAAGTATCATTTGTCAAATCATCGGCTTTTTCTTCATTAGAAACTTTAAAATAAATAAAGCGGTAAATCTTAGTCTTGTACCTATTATAAAAGATGGTGAAGGCCTGCTCATCACCATTTCTAATTTGATGAAAAAGAATTTTTTCCGTGATTTTAAACATCTTTATTTCCTAAGAGGTTCAACCTCTTTGAGGTATGAACCTCAATTCTAGCATAATTATTTAAAAAGAAAAGGGGCTTTTTATAGCCCCTTTTCTATATCTTATCCCTTCCCTTAAAGGGAATAAATCTAACGATACATAGCCGCAATCACTGGCGTGATTAAAGACTCGGCTAGGCTGCCAATTGAATCAGCTGTAACATAGGTTTCTGATGCTGGAATAATATGAATCTTTTTCTTTTGATAACCATTATCTACCACAGCATCCCAAGAAGTAAATTGTCTTTTTTGTCCATTTTCAATCAAATAAACCGCAGCTGAATCAGCGTATTTAACCAAAGCACCATTAGGATGAATATCGCTTGAAACAAGGTTTTCCCCTAATGAATATTCAAACTTGGACAAAAGATCGTCTGGCACCCAAGTAACCAAACCCCAGCCTGGATCATTAAACAATTCCTGATAAACCTCTCCTGAATTAACCGGCCTAAGTTTTCCATCTTCAACATAGAAAACAGCTGAAGCGGCTTTGCCATGTAAGGAAGCGGCTGTGCCTCTGAACATTGAACCGTCTCTAAATGGCACTGGATCGCCTTCTTCAAAAGCATTAAAGTCAGCGCTGGATATTGTTTTTACTGTTGAGAAATCATCTGGATAAGCCCATGAAGTATAAACAGCTAAATGCGGGAACACATGACGTCTGCCATTTAAGATTAAATATACTCCTGAACTATCAGCTGTCTTAACCAAATCTCTTTCTCCGGCTGCAGCCAACACCTCTGCTAAAACAATGGTATCGGAAACAATAGAAGAGTCATTATAGTCTTCATCGCGGTATTTAACATAAACATTTTTCTCACCATTACCAGCTTCTAATGTCCAGTATTTACTGGTCTTATATTCTTCCCAGGTAGCTCCGACAAAATCAATTGAATTACTAATTAACATTTCTGTGGCGTTATCAGCCCCAAGAGACAAGGTAATGGTTCTGTTTACTGTTGTTTCTGCTCCCCAATTTATCCAAACTGAAACATTGGTTGGCCCCTCTGGTAATAATATGCTGCCAGTTGACCCTCCGGCTGGCGTACCACTACTAGGAGTAGAAGGAGTAACCGCCGCCGCTGTAACTCGGCCACCAGTCAAACCGCCTGGCGTAAAGTGATTTGTGGTAATGGTAAATGTATTTGCGTCTGTATCCTGAACAACCGCTTTCCAATTCTCCCAGGTTCCAGTTGTTTCATCATAATATTTGGGACTTAAATCTGTCTCAGAATAACCAGCCGCGGTAATAACGTCTTCATTATAGGGAATAGTGACCGTAACATCATTGGCAAAACTGGTTACGGCTTGTCCATCGGCATCTTTGGCCACAAAATCATAACTAATGCCAACTGGTTTATCTTTAGAATCTGGCTTAGCATCTGTTTTAGGCGTAACCGTTAGTGTCACCGTACCTGAACTTTGAATACTGCCGGCTGGTGCATCAACCTTTAAACCATCTCCTAAGATAATACTTTTACTATTAGAAGAATCAAATGAGGCTGTCTTGGATTCTGGAATAGATAATGTACTTTGGGCTAAAACTAGATTTTGCGTATTTGTTCCCGCTACAGTAGTAACACTGGCTTCAGCGCTTTCGTAAAATACATTGCTGATTTCTGTTGCGGCGCTAATGTGCCAGGTATCATCTGAACTGACATTTAAGCTGTAAGTGCCGTCAGTGGAAATAGTTCCATTGCCGCCACCGCTATCTGACCAGGCTCTAACAAAGGCCGCTTTGTTTTCCCCATCATAAGTAATTGTTCCTGCAATTGTGGCATCAGATGATTTAAATTGTAAATCATTGCCTGTAGAAGCAGCTGAATCAGCTACAGTAACTGTTAACAAATCAGGACTGATTAAATTTCTTGTATCCCATGGAGGAATACCAGCCCCAACCTTATAGGCTCCGGCCGCCACATTTAAAGTATAATCACCACTAATATCAGTAAAGGTTCCTACTCCAGGACCGCCCGGTCCTTTAAAGTCAGAAATCATTTCTTCTGTACCATAATCAACAAAAATCCAAACATTATCCATGGCTACTCCGTCCGGGTCAGTCACTGTTCCAGAAATACTTGAGCCTAATTCTTTAACTTCAAAATTACGAGTGATTGTATCTCCGGCGCTAACAATATCTTTAACGTCTTCATTAACAATCATATATTTACTTGCCCCAAAAGTCATAAACACATCAATCCAGGCATCAAGTCTCCATTCTCCGGCAGAGACAAGAATACTATAAGAACCATCGTTGTTGGTCTCGGTCATTTGCCAACCACCTTCGGCTCGATGAGCATTAACAAAGGCTCTAAGACCTGTTGCCTCTTCTCCAGAATCATATCCTCCACTAGAATTGGCATCAATATATAAATGGCCTTGAAGGGTGACATCATTTAAAGTCACCACTAATTCAATTTCTTGATCAACACTACTAACAACATCGACTATTTTAGTAGCACTTAAAGTATAGGTTGCTCCGGGTGGTGTATGCAAACCAAGCTCATATTGTTCAGGGCTTGCCTCAGAGCCACCAGGAATTTTAATCTCAGTATAACCATTGACTAATCCGCCGCCCTGGAAGCCACCCTGTTCCATACCCGGACCCATGGCGCCTCCTCCGCCAGAACCCATACCTCCTTCTATCATTCCGCCTGTATCAGTTATCATGTCTCCTTTCATCATCATGTCTTCCATTGGCCCGCCAAAATCAATCATATCATCAACCGAAGTATCTTTAACCCAAACACCTCCCCAAAGATCAGTTATTCGAGTTCCACTAGAATTAACTATACTAACCTTAAGAGTAGTGTCTGCATTTTTTAATACAAAATCATTAGCATCAGAGGTCTCATTTTCGTCAACAGTTACATTTAAAGGCGCCCCTTGATAAATATAACTTCCGCTCATGGGCATTACCATGATACCCCAAACTCCATCACTAACTGTTAAGTCATATCTTCCAGTAGTACTATCAGTAAAGGCAGTTGCCCAGCCAGGAGAATTAAATTGCCAGGCATTAAGCATAACATTACCAATAGCATTACCAGCTGAATCAGTAACTGAACCTTTAATGTGAGAACTTCTGGATTTTAAATATAAAGTGCCGGCATCTGTTGTTTGGCCATCGGCTACTTTTACTTTAATTGGATCTGGACTGCCATAATCAGGGGTATTGGGCATGGCCATTATTTCATATGTTCCGGCTGGAACATTAATGCTAAACCGGCCATTGCTGTCAGTATTAGCCCCATTGCCCGGGCCCATGCCTTTGTGCGCATCAACCCAAGTATTGGCCACGGCCGTACCGTCTGGCAATTTAACATAACCAGTTAAAATACTATTAGCCACATCTACTTTAAAATCAAGACCGTCATCAATAACCGTAGCCGTAGCCGAAGCGGCTGTACAACGAGTTGTTGTTCCTTTGCATTCTTCAGTCGTAGTTGACGGGAAAGTAACTCTGGTTGGTGGTTCAGAATAAACCCAATCAACATTGACATTGCCCCAATCAGGCATTGGCTGAATCCACCAAGAACCACCACTAATTTTTAAAGTGTATTCACCACTAGAATTAGTTCTAACCTCAAAAAATCCGCCGCCCATGTTTCGATGACCTTCAACTCGAACATTTTCCATTGCTGTATCAACCCCAATATCATAAGACCCATTGTCATTAGTGTCTTTATAAACATAACCGGTTAAGATCTTTTGAGGCGTGGTTAATGTTATCTTGTTATTAGTCAAAGCCACATTATTTTGCTTAACCACAGCAATATCATTGGCAATAACCACTGTTAAGCCACTGGGTTGCGTATAGGCCTGATCACCGCCCCAAGGCATGTTTATTTCAATTTGATAAGTACCATCATCTAATCCACCCAAGTTAAAGTATCCGCTTTGATCAGTGTTGCCCCCGGCCTGATTCATCCACATATTATCATGAACCATTACCCAGCAATCTCTTACTCCATTACTATCTGGATCAACTATCTGTCCCCTTAAATTAGGTATACCAACTCTGACGGCTCTGACTGGAGTACCAGAAGCAACGGCTGTACCCAATAGAGTACTTAAGTCACAGCTTCCATCTTCAGCATCGCCATCATCTGTAATTCCAACACTACATTCATCAGCCACTCCGTCGCTATTTGTATCTGTAAAAATAATATTTGAATATCTTTTACGAGTATAAGCACCGCCCCATTGGGCTTCTGCTTCTAAAACATAGTTTGAACCTGGTTGAACACCGCCAAAATTGAAATAACCATTTTCATCAGTACTGGCGCCATACCAACCACCCGGACCCATCATTGGACCCTCTTGATGTAAATTCACCCAAGCCCATTGAATTGGCTGATCAGGAGTAGGATTAGAAGTTGAGGTATGACCAGCAGCAAATCTTGGAGTATATAAATAACCAGCAATATTAGGACTACTTAAATAAAGAACAATGTTCCGGGTAGAATATTCAGTACTTCCTACTGTCACTGAATCATCACTATTAACCGTAACCGTATATGTCTGGCGAGAATAAGCACTACTCCCCCATGGTTCTACCTCTAAATCATAAACGCCAGCAACCACTGCCCCAAAAGCAAATTCACCATTGGAATCAGTCTGACCCCATCTAAATCCTTCCATGGCGTTTTGCGGCCGCAAATTAACTCCCACGTTTGCCTGAGGATGTTCACAAGAACTAGTGTCCCCTGGAGCGCAAACCTTTCCTTTTAAACCACCTTCTGATGGATCAACCAACCTAAAAATCAAATTTCCTGAAATTGCTGTGCCGTCTAAGGTAGTTGGTGAACCTCCGGAAATAACTAAAATCTGGGAAACTGGCGCAACATAAATTGTACTCCAGGTATCTGGTCTTATTTCAACTCTCCAGGTTCCGTCAGGCACTCCGCCAAGACCAAACAATCCAGCGTTATTAGTCATCGCCCAATAACACATCCCTGGGGAATTGTATGGACAAAGATCCATTCCAACATTTGCCTGGCCAGTGGTGCCGGTTGGTCCGTAAACATAGCCGGAAACATTTGGCGCCGCCAAAGTAAAAGCGTCATCATCAACCTCGTCAATGGCATCAGCCTGAGCAGCTAAATCATTAGACGTGGCTGAAGTTATTTGTATATTTTCAAATCTACGTCGAGAATAACTGCTATCACTAGGTGGATTAACTTCTAATTCATAAGTCCCTATAGCTGCATCAAATTTAAACTTACCATCAGCATCAGTATTAGTACTATACCATCCTCCCCAATTATGAAGTTCAACCCAGGCATTTTCAACGGCTGAACCGCCAGCCATAACCTTACCCCAAACATTTGGCTGACCAAATCTTAAGGCTCCGCTTGTTGCTTTAGCGTCCTGATTAAGATCTGTTATTTCAGTTCCCGCATCCCACCCAATAGCTGAAGAACCAACCACTAAATCTTCAATTCTGGTCCGAGCATAGGCTGAAAAATTACCAGAGTATGGCGGTTCAATCTCTAAAATATAAGTTGAACCAGCCGGCACACCGCCAAATTTGAAAACGCCATTATCGTCAGTATTTGTCCATTGTTCATAAGACCAATCTTCTGTGCGTAATTGAACATTAGCGTTTGGCGCCACTGTATTAGGAACTGGATTGGCCTCACTAGTGTCGCCCGCCGGAGTTTTAACTGTTCCTCCCACATTATATTGAGTTAAATAAACTTCCAAATCAGCAACCGTAGCCCCTGAACTAAGGGTTTGATCATAAAGGCCTCTTAAACTTGAAAAATAGCCCAAAACATTGGTGTGGTAATAGCTTGGATTTGTATCAACACCAACATTAATCCAAGAGCCGGTGTTATCAATATAAACACTCCATGAACCGTCTGGATTGGTCATGGTTGTCTGTTCAACAGTCCAATCATAGGTGTAAACACTGACATTAACTCCTTCTACTCCTTGACAAGGAGAAGAGCCAGGAGCACAAACATAGCCTGAAATAGTTGGAGTACCGCAAACCTTGGCCCCAACACTGGTAATCGCTCCCAAGGTAACTGAAAGATTGCTTACCTTAGATGGAGCTGATTCTGAAATGCCAGGCGGAGTATTAAATCTGGCCTCATAAGTTCCAGCTGTTGTAACAGACACGGCATAATAACCATTGGCGTGAGTATAAGCTGTGCCGCCAGAACCCCAATAAGAAGGTTGGTCAACTGTTATTTCGGCATTATCAACACCAGTGGTTTCGTCTGATAAAGTTAAATAACCAACCACTACTCCGACATCTGAATCATAAACAACAATACCTCTGGATATTGAATACCGGCCCGTGTTTGAATCATATAACTGCACATCAACATCTCCTGTGCTGGAAAAGTCGGAAGGAATTTCAATATCAAGCTGAGTAGCGGTTTGAGCATTAATCGTGGCTGTTGCCCCTCCAATATAAGCCACGGTTGAAGTGGTAAAATTAGAACCAAAAATTTTTAAACCATCACCGACTGCTCCGCAGGGATAACCAAGACAATCCCCTGAGGCCGGCACTGGGCTAGCCGCGGTTGGATCATTTTTAATATAGTTTATAACTGGATCTTGTACTCCTATAATCACGCCTGTGACATGATAAGCTTCAACATAAGAATCTGTTGTTGTTGCGTGCTGAATAGTCGTAGCCGGGATACTAAAATCCCAATCATCACCAGAATCCAGGTATAAATTTTCAATACCGTAAATACGCATTTTATTCTCCGCAGCAAAATATTCAGTGGTCATATTATAGGGTGCCGCCCGACTAAGATTTTTAGTTACTAAGGGATCACCCACCTTAAAAAGATAATTGCGCAAATCTCCCGCGCTTTTAGTTGAATCTCCTAATTCTGCGGCGGCTGTTAAGGTCGTACTTAAAACAGCGTCGTCAAAAGTAATCTCAATTGAAGATGGAGAAACAGCCACATTAGTAACTGATAAGGCAAGGGCGGCTGGGCCTATTGACCATAAAACAGTGGTCACCGCTACTATACTTGCTAAAATTCTTTTTGATTTTGTCATAGTTTTTAAATTAAATGTTAATTTTTTATTATTAATTAAAAATAAAAACCTCTACAAAAGGTTCTTAATATAAAACAAAATAAATACTGGTTTTTTGTGGCTGATGGCACATTACAAACAAAAGCTTAATTATGATGATATTATAGCACTTTTTCGATTTTTAATCTGTGGAAAACTTTATTCTTTTAATTCTCCCAAAACAATGCTAAATGTCTTTTCTTGCTCATCCCGCAACACTGTTATCTCTATTTCTTGCCCTGGAATCTTATTTTGAACCAAATAAGTTAAATCTTGGTCTTGATTAAGAACAATATCATCTATCTTAATAATAACATCGGCGTTTTTAATGCCTGCTTTTAAAGCCGGGCTGTTTTCATTTGGCGGACCATAAACAATTGCTCCCTTGGTTAATCCTTTAAAGCGCGGACTAGTCAGTCCCGGGGCTTGTTCAAGTCTTAAATAATCAATTCCTAAAAACGGGCGAACAATATTGTCCTGACCTTTCAAAACTTGATTGATTAACGGTTTTATTTGCCAGCTAGGAATAACTTTTTCTTGGAGCATAATACCAATCATTTTCCCGTTTAATCCAAAAATTAACGCCTGAGAAAAAGCCCTGGCTGAAGTTTCAAAACCTAAAACAAATGTATGAACAAATTTATCAGTAGAATAAACCAAATCTTCTGTTTTATTAATATTTTTTGCATAAACCTGACTAATTTCTGTTAAATAAACCTTTTCTGATTTATCTAGAACAAACACCTGCTGACCTTGAAAAACTTTGTCTTTTCCCCCCAACTCAATCTTGGCAAAGCTGTTTCCTTCAATTTTACAAAAACTAATCTTTGTTAAAGAGTCAGTAATTATTTTTTTAATTGGCCATATTTTATTTTCTCCATCAATAACTACATAATCTATTTGTGGTTCAAAAACAGCTCCGGTTATTAACCAGCCGTCTTCACTAATAAAAAGGCCCAGGCCTTTAGTTTGCCAGGGAGCATAAACTTGATCTAAAAAGCTTAAATTTTGTCCTTGTTTAGCTTTAAAAATTCTTCCTGTTTTTAAACTTATGTCTTTAATTACGTCTGACATCCTGGTCTCTGCTAAAATAGTAATGTTCTTTTCCGTAATTGTTTTTAATTCTCGAGTGGGGAAAAACTTGGTTAAATCTATTGGCTCCTGTTTAAAGGGCACCTTTATTGTCTCATGGGTTAAAACAAAAATACTGGCCGCGGTTCCGGCGATTAAGCCAAAAACAACTGACCAGACAATAATCAACCATACCAAACCCTTTTTTTCAGGGACTGGTTTTTGCAAATGATCATATTCTCTGTTGTTGTAAAACTCTGCCACTTCGTCTTCTACTCTGTGATGATATTCTTTTTTAGAGCTTAAGCGTTTGCTCTTCTTTACTGCAACCTCTTCTCCATCTAAGTCGTCAGAGATGTTAACTTTTTTTGAGGAATCTTTTGCCATAGATTAATAATTATAATATATAAGATAGAAAGGCTCAAGGCATTAAAATAAACGCCCAGGGGTAAAAAATTAATCGCTAAATAAATCTCAGTTAAAACTAAAGTAATAACTAATGAATCTGTCTTTATTAACTTAAAATCATCACCTTTAACAAAATTAAGATAACCGGCCATCCAGAAGAACAAGGCAAAAACTAAAATCAGGCTGAGAAAAAATAATCCACTTAAGGGCTCTAATCCCAAGGTCATACCCAAACCAACCAAAACCCAGTAAATAATAACAAAATTCAGCCAAAAACTCATTCTTTCTAATGCCTCGGGCTGGCAAAGGCGGGGCTGATAAAAAAATTGCCAAATATGAAAAAGAAAAAAACCTGAAACGCCTGAAAAAAACAAGACAAAAACAATCTGCCAAAAAATGCCATTTAAGAAAAGAAAAAAGACTAGAGCGCTAGTAGAAAAAACCATTATCTGTAACAAAATCGGCCAACGCTTTTTAATTTTCCCTTTAATTAAAATAATTCCACTGGCTAATGACAATATTAGAATAAGACTATAACCAATTATTATATTAATCGGATTATTACTTTGAAAAACAAAAAATAAGACTAAACAAAAAATAACCGGTAAATAAATGTATAATTTAGATATCATATATTTAAGTAATGCCCATATCTTCTGGGTTAATTTCAACCCATTCGTCGTTTTTAAGGCGATAAATCTTTAAATTTTCTACTTTTTCTTCTTCTGAATAAACAAAATCTACAGCTACTCTCCCCCCAATTCTTTTAGTGTGCAAGACTTTTTTATCAATGACTTTCGGCCGTGAATTCTTTTCTAATTTTATCCGTCCCAAAGGACTTTGAAATTCAACTATTTGTCTTTGACCCATAATTTTTTCACCAGTAGAAAGCTCGGCCACTTCAAAGTCTTCTTTATGTTTTTTATCAATGCCAAACTTTTCCTCAGCTAAAAAGATTAAGTTTTCCCATTTACCTGGATTCATGTATAAATATTTTTTAATTAATTATTGAATAAATACATCCGCAATAATTCTGCCGGTAAAAATTATATTTTTTGCTCAAATCAAGGCTTTTTTTAAATCCGTCTTTCTTTTTAAAATCAGCTGAATAAAACTTAATGTCATACTTTTTTGCCAAGTCTTCACCTATCTGATTAACCCTTTCTGCTTTTTTCTGCGGACCAATTGTTAAGGTAGTGGCAAAATAGTCAAAGCTTTTTTTAAGCCCTATCTCCGCTGTTTTTTGTAATCGCATCTGAAAACAAACATCACATCTTTTTCCTCCTTCTGGTTCTTGTTCTAACCCCTTGGTCAAAGCCAGCCAGTCTTTTAAATGATAAGGGGCCTTAACAAGACTTAACTTGTATATTTTTTTTAATTTCTTTACTTGCTTTAACCTCTTTTTATATTCTTTTTTAGGATAAATGTTTGGATTATACCAAAGTAGTTTTATTTTAAATTGATCTTGCAGTAATTCAATGGGAATAGTGGCACAACAGGCACAACAAATATGCAAGAGCAGACTTTTCATAATAGATTAACCAATAAACTAAAGGCAGCGGCAATTAAAAAAGCTATTTGCAAACCAACTAATCCAATTAAAATCATTAGCAAAACGCCCATTAAAACCCAGCCCATGTTTATGCTCATCTCCCTTAAAACAGTGTATTCATCAACATATGAACCAGTATTGCCAATTTGTTCATAACGCAGGGCATCAAAAGGAGTGCGCAAGATAATGGCCATTAAACTATGAAAAGCACCAGCGACAAAGACCTGAAAAGCCGTGGCCACAAAAGCCTTGGCCAGCCAGCCCAAGGCATAAAATGAAGAACCAATATGCATTAATTTTCTTTTGGGATATTCATCAGTATATTTTCCTATTAATAACTGAAAAAGAATAGTCCCGATAATAATTAAGGCGGTTACGGCGCCCACAGCCATATATTCATGTTTTAAAATCTGATAAATAAAAATGGGCCAAATCATTACTCCGACCATGGTCTGGGCCCCATCAGAAAAACAAGCCACATTTAAACGGCGATTGCCTTCTTTAAATAATTCTTTAAATGTTTGTTTATAAGAAAATTCAAATTTGGCCCTAGGTTCACTTAATTTCCCCAAAGGAATAAGAGCAAAAACATTAATAATAATCACAATAATAAATAAAGGATTAAAACTGAATTGAGTTAACAACATTCCTGCCAATAATGGCCCACCAATACTAACCAAATAACCCAAGACGGCTAAATAGGACATTTGTCTCCCCCGGTGTTTACCATCTGTAAAACGGACAAAATCAACATGGTAGGGAACCCAATACAATAAACGGAAAAACAATAAAACAACATTGGCTAAGATAGCAAAAAGCAAAGGATCATTATGAAAAAAATAAAGAAAAACATAAAAAGGAATACACATACTCCGGCCAATAAGCATTGACCTTCTTAATCCAATCTTATTCATCATCATTGCTCCAAAAGGAACTAAAAGAGCGTAAAGAAGATGGCCAATTAAATAAAAAATGATTACCCAATAAATTGAAGAATTAAACTGCTGAAATAAAAAAATGGGTAAAAACAAACCCATCATGCCATTGGCCAAAGCAATCATTGTTTGATAAAAACAAAGAATCTTAAAATCACGAGAAAGAGTAAAAGAATAGGTTAAATGAAAAAGTCGGAACATGGTTAAAATTAAGCAATTGTTTAGTGTTTAAACTTAACATATTTTTTAAAAACTTTCAAGAAATTTATCTTGCCAATCTATTATTTTTTCTCTAAAATAATCAAAACGGGGTGTAGCCTAGCAGCTAAGGCGCTGTCTTCGGGAGACAGAGATCGGAGGTGCAATTCCTCTCACCCCGACCAAATAAAAAATCCCTTGTTCAGGGATTTTTATATATGGATATAGAATATTTACTTAATTGTTCTTGGTTTGTACAATCTCATTAAAAGGGCATTGGAAACAACACTGACAGAAGAAAAAGCCATGGCGGCTGCAGCAAAAATCGGACTTAAAAGCCAGCCAGTAAAAGGATAAAGCACGCCAGCGGCAATAGGAATGCCGACGCTATTGTAAAAAAAGGCCCAAAAAAGATTTTGTCTAATTTTTCTTAAAGTATATTTGCTTAAGTCAATTGCTCTAACCACATCTCGCAAATCATCTTTGATTAAAACAATTTCCCCTGTTTCCATGGCCACATCAGTCCCTGAGCCCAAAGCAATGCCTAAATCAGCCTGGGCCAAGGCTGGAGCATCATTAATGCCGTCTCCGACCATGGCTACTTTTTCTCCTTGATCTTGTAATCTTTTAATTTCTTTTGCTTTTTCTTGAGGTAAAACACCAGCTAAAACATAATCAATGCCTAATTGTTCAGCTATTGCTCTGGCTGTTCTTTCATTATCACCAGTAATCATGGCTGTTTTTTTGCCTAATTTATGCAAAATTTTAATGGCTTGTTTTGAATATTCTTTTAAAGTATCGGCCACGGCAATAATGCCCATAACCTCTTGATCCCTTCCTAAGATCATGACTGTTTTCCCTTGTTTTTCCAGGCCGGCCATTTGTTCTTTAATAAAATCTGTTTTGATTTGATGATTCTTTATTAACTTTTTAGTTCCTAAAAATATTTTTTGTTTATCTAAATAAGCCTCTACTCCTTGTCCTGGAATGGCCTCAAATTTCTGAACTTCAAATAATTTAATTTCTTGTTTTTTAGCCATTTGCACCATTGCCTGGGCCAAAGGATGTTCTGAGTTTTTTTCAAGAGAACCGGCCATTTGTAAAATCTGCTCCTTTTTATTATTAATCTCAATAATATCAGTGACAACCGGTTCGCCCTTTGTTAAGGTTCCAGTCTTGTCAAAAACAATCATGCTTATTTTTTGCGCCATTTCTAAAGCCTGACTGCTTTTAATTAAAATGCCTTGTTTGGCCGCCAAACCTGTTCCCATCATCACTGCGGTCGGAGTAGCCAAGCCCAAAGAACAAGGACAGGCAATAATTAAAACAGCCACAAAAACCGTTAAAGCAAAAACAAAAGCTTGACCCAAAAGAATCCAAACAAAAAACGCTAAAATGGCCAGACCAATTACTGCTGGAACAAAATAAAAAGAAACCTTGTCAGCTAAAACCTGGATTGGTGCTTTAGATCCCATTGCCTCTTCAACAATTTTGATAATCTGAGCCAGCATCGTTTCTTCGCCAACATGTTTTGCTTTAATCTGCAAAACGCCTGTCTTGTTAATGGTTGCTCCAATTACTTTATCATCAACATTTTTTTCAACAGGAATACTTTCTCCAGTAATTGCTTTTTCATCAACCCCGGAATAACCATTTACCACTAAACCATCAACTGGAATTTTTTCCCCTGGTTTAACCAAAACAATATCATTGACTTTGACCTCTGGAATAGGGACTTGTATTTCCTCGCCATCTTTTATTATTGTTGCCTGCTTGGGTTGTAAGCCAATCAACTTTTTAATTGCCTGGCTTGTTTTTCCCTTGGTTAAAGCTTCTAAATATTTTCCCAGAGAAATAAAAACCAGAATAAAAGCCGCACTCTCAAAATAAACATGGACTTCTTGAGAAAGGCTTGGTTGTCGCCAAATACTAATAAATATAACTAAGCTATAAAAATAAGCGGCCAAGGTCCCTGTCTCTATTAAAGAGTCCATATTGGGATTTCGCTGAATTAATTTCTTAAAACCAGAAATATATATGTGTGAGTTTAAAGCCATAATTGCCGTAGTCAAAACCAGTTGAATAATCAGATTTAAACGCAATGGTAAATTAGGTACGGGCAGGCCAATCATTTTTCCCATGACTAAATAGAAAAGAGGTAGTCCTAAAATCAAAGAAAATAAAAATGTATTTCTTAATTTTTTAATTTTTCCTGCTTCTTCATCTTTTATCTTTTCTAAAAAATGCCCTTCCTCAGCTTGATAGCCCATTTTTTTTATTATCTTTTGAATTTTGTTTAAATTTGTTTTCTCTGGATCAAACTCCAGGTTTGCTTTTTCTGTAGCAAGATTAACACCAATTGAAACAATGCCTGATTGTTTTTTTAATGCTCTCTCAATGCTAGCTGAACAACTAGCACAATGCATTCCTTTAATTTTTAAAATAGTTTTTGTTTTCATAAAATGATTCTTCCTCCTCCCAAACAAACATCTTTTTGATAAAAGACAGCAAATTGCCCAGGAGTAATTGCTCTCTGTGGTTTATTAAATACTAATTTTATTTTAGTTTTTGAAATAGGAAAAAGAGTCGCCCGGCTTAATTCTTGACGATAACGGATTTTTGCTTGAACCTGAATTTTTCCTTGAGGAGATGTTCCAGAAATAAAATGACAAGGGGAAACAAATACCTGTTTTTGGCAAAGTTTATTATTATCTCTTGTCACTATTAAAATATTATCCTTCTTATCCATTTCTGCGACAAAATATGGTCCCTTTGGCAAATTAATTCCTTTTCTCTGGCCAATAGTATAAAAATGAAGTCCCTGGTGTTTGCCTAAAATATTTCCCTTTTTATCTTTAATCAAACCTGCTTTTGTTCCTATTTCTTTTTCTAAAAAACATTTCATTGACTTGCCGGCGACAAAACAAAAATCCTGACTTTCTTTTTGTTTAAGAAAAACGTCAAAATCATATTTCTTAGCTATTTTATAAATTTCTGGCTTGAGAAAATCACCCAAGGGAAAAACAATATTTTTAAGCCATTTTTGAGGTAAAAAAGACAAAGAATAGGTTTGGTCTTTTTCTTTATCCTTAGCTCTTAAGAGTTCATATTTTTGAGTCTGAGGATTTTTTCTTAAACGAGCATAATGTCCTGTGGCCACATATTGAATGTTATGTTCTTTAGCCCATTCAAAAAGTTTTTTAAACTTAAGGTAACGATTACAAATAATACAGGGATTAGGTGTTTTTTTGTTTTTTAATTCTCTAATAAAATAATCAATTACCTGCTTTTTAAACTCTGTTGATACGTCTGAGATATAATAAGGAACCTTTAGTTTTTGACAAATGTCTCTGGCGATTTTAAAAGACTGAGTACTGCAACAAACGTTTTCTCGTAATAGATTTTTTTTATCTTGCCAAACCGCATATTTTAAAGAAACACCTATTGGCTGCCACCCTTGTTTTTTAAGTAAAACCAGGGCCATGGAAGAATCAATGCCCCCAGACATACCAACAACAACCTGTTTTTGTTTAGATTCAGACATATTTATAATTAATTATCGAGACCCTCTGATACGGCTACTGCATCCGCAGGTAGGCACCCCGCAAGTACCGCCACATGTTCCTCCGCCATCACAAGTGCCGCCCTGAGGCAAGTCAAGGGACTCTTTATATAAATCTTGTGAAGTTGGCTGTTTATCTTTTTCAACAACCACAAACTTTCCCCAAACCATTTGCATCCAACAACTAAATTTAAGATTCCCCAATTTTTTAGGCACAAATTCAATAATATTTTCACCATATTCCAGAGGCTTTTTAATGTTATGCTCAGGCATGATAATTTCATCTGTACAGCCAGACATCTGTTTAACATTAATAATCCATCGTACCGGAATATCTTTTTTAACAAAAATAACATTAGGAGAATAACCGCGATAAGTTAAATCCATTCTTGCTACCTGATATTCTTCAACATCACCAGTAACTAAATACTCTGTCTGACTGGTTGCTTCTCGCGGAATAAAACTACGAAAACCATAACCAAAGTTTACCAACCCTCGATTAAACATTATTAGACCTAAAACAATAACCACTAAGCCAGAAAACTTCATTACTTGTTTAATTTTATCCTGGCTAATCAAGGAAATAAAACTACCAAAACCAAACATTAAAGGAACCGTGCCTAAGCCATAAACGCCCATTGATAAGGCCCCCTGGGTAATGCTGCCTGAAGCCAGGGCATAAATCTGCATTGCTTGCAAGGGCCCACAGGGCATAAAACCATTGAGCAAACCAATAATAAATGGCCCCTTTGGTTTGCGCGTATGACGTTGTTTATAAAGAAATTTGGCAATAAAAAATGGGGTTCTTAATTTAATCTTCTCTAGCCATTTAAAATTAGTCATTAAAGATAGTCCCATTAAAACCATAAAAACACCAGCTACTAAAATAATAGATCCGGTAAAGGTCGGGTTTATACCAAAAAAAGAACCAAAACCACCTAAAATCCCGCCAACCACTGTATAAGAAATCATTCTCCCTACATTATACTGTAAATGAGGCAAAGAAAGATTAGTCTTCTTTTCCTCTTTAATCTGGTGCCGGCTTGTATAAGCGACCACTAACCCCCCGCACATTCCTATGCAATGAAAGCTGACTAAAACACCGATTAGAAAGATTAACCAATAACTTATTTTCTGGTCATTAAGTCTAGAAAGGGTTTCTAAAAGGCCCAGGTGTTTAATAAGAAAATAACCAAGGACAAAAACCGCTAATAAAATTCCGGCGATGATAAATTTTTTAGAAACTTGTTTTTGTTTTTTCTTTTCTTTTGTTGATGAATCTTTAACCTGATAATTTAATTTTTCAATGGTCTTGAAAATCTTACTTTGAGAAACCTTTTGATCGTCAAAAATTATCTGGCATTCCCCAGTCTGATGATTAACATCAACATCTTTAACTCCAGGTAAAACATCTACTTCTGTTTCAATTAAGGTTTTACAGCTTTTGCAATGAATTCCTTTAATTTGAATTTCTATTTTTTTGAGCATAGTTTATTTTAAGCAACTTTTTGCTTTTTTATGTTTAACAAAGGACATGATCGCCAGGATTAAAAAAATTATTGAGATAAGTAACAATAACTTATTATAAGACACGAGAAAAACACTAAATGAAGCCAATCCCAATAAAGACAGAATAGCGGCTCCGGTTAAAGTACAACACCAGCCAGAAAGACCAACAATCCCTAAGCCTCCTGATAAAAAAGAGAGGATAGATAAAAAAACTGTCCTTATTTTTTTACTCATTTAGTAATTCATTAATCATAGATTTCATTTCATTATAAGGAACAGCCCCGGCTAAGGATTGTCCATTCACAAAACTACCTGGTGTTCCCCGCACCCCTGCTTTTATGCCCTGTTGATAATCTGCCTCTACCCTTGAAGCATATTTACCCGACTCCAAACAACTATTAAATTGATTCCTGTCTAACCCTGTTGTCCCGGCTATTTCTGTAAAAAGGGCGGGGCTGATTTCTCTCTGCTTAACAAATAACTCGTCAGTGTATTCCCAAAATTTGTTTTGATCAGCCGCGCATTCTGAAGCCTCAGCTGCTTTTCTGGCAAACGGATGAATAGAATCTAGGGGAAAATGTTTATAAACCCATTTTACCTCTTTTGGAAAATCTTGGGTTATTTTTAACATGGTCTGATGAAAACTTGAACAATAAGGACATTGAAAATCAGAAAATTCCACAACAGTCACTAAGGCATTGGGGTCACCTCTAAAATGATCATCTCTGCTTAATTGAACTTCTAACTTAGCTGGCAGGACCTGTTTTTCAACTTCTGGTTTACTGGGAGCAGCTGGTAATGCTTCTGCCAATACTTTCTTGTCTTGATTTAAATACAGGGACAAGACAATAAAAAAACCAATAATGGCAATGACAGCAATGGCTGTGGTTATACCTAAAATAAAATCATTTTTTGATCCCTTATTTTTTTGATAATTTTCTTTATTTGACATAATTTAACTTTTTTAATTTTATGTTTAACTATTAATTAAATCTTTTTTCTTCTGCTTATATTCGTCTTCATTTATCTCTCCTTTGGCATAACGTTCTTTTAAAATATCCAGGGCTGATTCACCTTTAATTTCAGGTCTTTTTTCAGCAAAAACCCACTTAATCAACCCAATCACTCCCGTTATAACCACCAACCAGAATATTATCATTATCCACCCCATGCCAAAAAAACCATAACCACCTGAACCAAACATTGCTCCCATCATATGGTGGTGGGCAACTTCAGTCCCGCCATGAGCTAATAATAATCCGGGATAAAAAACAAAGAAAGACATTAAAAATATTTTAGTTATTAATTTCATATTGTTATTTATTGGTTGTTAATTTCTGGTTCACAGGTTCCACTAATAATTTCACAAGAAGAACCTGTATCTCTAATCAAACCTCTTTTGCATTGAGGACATGGTTCTTTCCCTTGAGCAATCAAATCATCACAAGCGCAGGTACCTGCCTTATGGTTATTCCATTGATTAGCTTCTGAATAACACATGGTGCAGGGGGGATTTATACAACACTTATATACTCCTGCCTTTACTGCCTGAGCAATCGCCTGGTTTCTTTGACTAATAACTTTTTCATACTTCTCTATTAGACTTAATTTTTCAAAGCTTGGATTTTGAATATTAAAAATTAAATATCCAATAAAGCCGCTGATTAAAAGTATAAGAAAAATTATAACAAGTTTTTTCATATATTTAGAAGAGTTCGGCGATTTCCTCCAGTTCTGCCTGTTTAATGGTTATCTTTCCATCTTTAACTTTTAGATCTGGGTTAATTGGGCCTGGATTACATCCGCCTTTTTCTGTGGCAATCTTTTCCAAAGGATATTTATTTCCACAGGTGTTACAGACCATAAAATCACCCTGTTGACGAAAGCCCATCCTTGAATCAAAACAAACCTGGCAGGCATTGGCAGCCGCTCGATAAATACCGTTTTTGTCTTTAACCACAAAAAAGTAGACTGTTTTTCCACTGGGAAGTTCTGTGTTGTAATAATGAGCCAAATTATCATCAAGAATATTAGCCGTTAAACTTATCTGTCTATTTATTAAAGAAACATTTTCTCCGTTCTCTCCAATAAATTCAAACTTGGGAGATTCAAGTTGAGACAAGACTTGGTTATCTTCTGAACATTTTAACAATTCTTTTAATTCCTCAAATGTTTTGTAACCGCTATATACATTTTCATTGATAACAAAAGTTGGCACTCCTTGAAATTGATGACGAACCGGACCAACGTTTGCTCTAATCTGTTCGACTCTCACACCCAAGGATTCTAATTTTGAAATAGTTTTTTCGCTTTTAACTTTTTGGCACCAGCTACAAGAATCAAGATAATAAAAAACCATCTCATTGATTTCACACTGAGCTTCAGTGTTATTCTCCTGACTCTTTTCAACCCCTCCTTGGCCAAATGTTATTCCTCCACCAATCACTATAACAAGACCAATAATAATAAATGGTAAATATTTTTTAAACATAATTTATTTATTAGATAATTTAGTAACTTTTAAAATCTCTTGAATCATTTCTTTTTTTCGTTTCTCATTCTTTGTTCCCATTGCTCTTTTAAAACAAGTATTTAAATGTCCCTCCATTAACATCTGATGGGCTGATTTTAAAAGTCCTATCACGGCCAAGTTTTGCTGCATAATATCAATACAATATTCATTGTCTTCTGTCATCTTAATAATTTTTACCATTAGGCTTTGCGCTTTTTTAAAATTAATAAGTGTTTTTTGTTTTTGAGTAATCATATTTTTAAAATAAATAAATTATATATACCCCGACCATAGGTATAGGTACATATTAACAGGTAAATAATTTAGGTCAATAAAGTTATCCACATCCCCGCTTTTCATGTCTATGGTATTTGACAAAAACCCTCTCTCATTTATAATATATAATATATTAAAAAAGGAGGATTGTACCTTGAAAAAAATAATCGTTCTTTTTTTGTTGGTTAAAATAGTTTGGGGACAAACATCATTTGACAAATTCATTGGAGAAAAAATATCAGCCGAGGTTCGCTGGCTAACACTAAAAGTGGCGGTCATTGATATTGAGATTGGTCTTTCACTAGAAAATGACTCTTTAATGACAGTTTATCTGACTTCACAGACAATAGGTTTAGCCCGAGGGCTGGTGGCTACGGTTGATACTATTTATACTGAGTTTAATCGTTATACTGGTCAGTTTAAAAAAACCTATCGCTTTGCTGCTTCAGACGATCTACTTACTTCACCAGATACTAGTTGGACTTATCTGACTAAAAACGGCCGGGAAATGACCTACAAGTACTTGCAGACAGGGCAATCACCTTTTTTTGAAAAAGTGGTTGTTGATTCCAGCTTTTCTCCAACAGATCTGCAAGAGGTGATAACCTTGGGCATGCAATTAAGAACAAGGGAGGGATTGGTTAATGATGTTCATTATTTGTCTATTTTAGGAAAGAATAATAATCAGGTCATTCCTAAAATAATGCCCCTGATTATTAAACAAAAAGAAATCGTCAACATTGAAAATGAAGCATACCAAGCCCTTAAGTGTGACATCTCTCTTATGGAAAAAATACACTATTTCCGTGAAGAAAATCATATTAAGGTTTGGATAAGTGACGATCAATATCACTTTCCTTTAATGGCACAAGTTGATGCCATTGTCCCTTTACCCATCCCCTTCATTGGCATTAAAGAAGTAAAAACCACTGTTTATGCCTATGTCTTAATCAGTCAGTCGGTTCTTCCTTACACCTTAACCAGCAAAATAAGTAATCAGTAAATAGGCTTTGGAAAAAGAAAAAATCCAAAGCCTCTTTATTTTTGACAACCCGGACAATAACTGGTTCCTCTCCCGCCTAATTTTATTCTTTTAATCTTCTGTGAACAACGAAAACATTTTTTATTCTGTCGTTGATAAACCTTTAATTTGCTTTTATAACTCCCTTCTCTTCCCTGAGCATCAATATAATGAGCGTCAGCCGCTGTTGTTCCCTTGCTTTTAATCGCTAGTTTTAAAATTTTAATTAAACAGTGATGTAGCTTTTTTATTTCTTTTTCTGTTAAAGACTTAACTAATCTAATGGGTAAAATCTGGGCACCCCAGCAAGCTTCCTGGGCATAAATATTACCAATGCCAGCAATAAAAGATTGGTTTATTAAAAGAGGTTTAATCTTTGAATTAGGTCTTTTGTTTAATAATTCTTTAAATTTTTTTAAAGTAAAACTTTTATCCAGGGGCTCGGGGCCTAAGCCTTGTTGTTGAAAAAACTTTTCTAGATCTGTTGTTTTAATTAATTTAACATAACCAAATTGCCTTAGATCATTGTGACAGAGACAACTGTTGTCAGAAAAATAATAAATTAAATGAGTATGTTTTTCTTTTTTTTGTTCTAAACTAGGATAATAAACTAATTGACCAGATAATTTTAAATGAATAACCAATGAATAACCATTATTCAAGTGAATAATTAAAAGTTTGGCTCTTCGTTCAATGTTTTTAATTTTTATTCCCACCACCATTTTCTTAAAAAAAACCACCGAGGTATCTCTGACCATCTTAGACAGTTTAACCTCGATTTTTTTTATTGTTTTTGATTTAATCTTGACTTTTAACTGATTTTTAATTGTTTCAACTTCTGGTAATTCTGGCATATATTTAGAAAATGGGCCCAGATGGGATCGAACCATCAACCTCTTGAATGTGAATCAAGCGCTCTACCATTGAGCTACGAGCCCTTAAAAGGCAGAAGCTAATTTATACATAGGCAAGATAATAGAGGCAACCATACCGCCGACAACTACACCCAAGAAGATGATAATAATTGGTTCAAGTAGAGTAACTAATTTTGCTAAAATATTTTCTACTTCTCGAGAATAAAAATCAGCAATCTTTTGTAAAACCTCATCAAGCCGACCAGTTTCTTCTCCAATCGCCATTAAATGAGGGAGCATCTTAGGCACCTGAGGTTCATCCATAAAAGCACTACTTATTGAACGACCCTCTTCTACATCAATAACAGCATCAAGGATTAAATTTTTATAAACATTATTACTAACTACTCCGGCTACTATTCTTAAAGCTGAAGTTAAAGGAATGCCGCCAATAATTAAGGTTGAGAGACTGCGGGAGAAACGAACCAGATAGACTTGTTGAAATAAATTACCAAAAACTGGAAGCCCTAAAAGAAGACTGTCTAAGGCGGCTTTGCCTGATTTGCTTTTGAAAAAAGCTCTTATGCCAAAACCAGCCCCAATGGCCCCAAGCATAACAAGAACAAAATATTGCTTTAAAATCTCACTAGTTTTAATTAAAACAAGGGTTGGCAATGGCAAGGCCACGCCTGATTCTTTTAAAATACCAGTTAACTGAGGAATAACAAAAACCATCATTAAAATCATTACGCCAACAACCCCAACAATAACAAAAACCGGATAAATCATTGCTCCCCTTATCTTGCTCATTAAATCATAACTCTTTTCTTGTTCATTAGCTAAATAATTTAAAACCTCATCAAGCTTCCCAGCTGTTTCTCCAGCTCGGACCATATTAACATAAAAATCATCAAAAATTTTAGGATACTTAGCCAAGGCCGTAGAAAATCTTGTTCCTCCCCGTACGTCTTCGGCGATAATATTAATCACCTGCTTTAAAAAGGCCTTGCTTGTCTGGCGGGCCAAAACCTCCAGAGCCTTAACTAATGGCAATCCGGCCAAAACCATAACGGAAAGCTGACGAGACATAAAAACCATGTCTTTTGGATTAACTCTTTCCAAAAAAGCGATACGTAAAGGCCGACGCCAAATAGGGAGCGCCCCAGATTCTTTTAAAGAAATAATAATCATTTTGCGGCCGGCCAAAACATTGACCGCTGCTTCCTGATTAATTGCTTCCAGAGTTCCTTCAACTGTTTCTCCTTTTAAATTTTTTGCCTTGTATTCAAATAACATCTTTTAAATATGACAAGATTTTGCATTCTTATCTTCTTAATAAAGAGTGGAAAAGCTCTTCATCAACACTATACTTAACTGCATCTTCAGTCATTACCTTACCTGAAGTAACCAAATCAGCTAAATATTGATCTAAAGAAATCGAAGTCTGATCTTCACTGGCTTGAATCACTCCGGTTAACTGATGAAGGCGTCCATTGGCAATAATAGATCTAACTGCCTGGGTTCCAGGCAAAACCTCTAAGGCCCGAATGCGTCCTCCGCCAATTCGGGGCACTAAACGAGAAGCAACAATGCCGCCCAAGTTTTCACTTAAAAAGTATCTGACGCTTTCTTGTTCTTCGGCTGGGAAAAAATGTAAAATTCTTCTAATTGTTTTAACGGCTGAGGCGGTATCCATAATTGTAAAGACTAGGCTTCCGGCTTCAGCAATAGCAAAAATTTCTTTTACTTCTTCAACTCGTTTAATCTGTGAAATCATAACTATTTCTGCGTTTCTTTTTCTAATATAGCGCAGGCCATCTAAAAATGAAGGAACATCTTTGCCAACCTCTCTTTGCTCAACCACACTTTTAACCCCCCTTAAGGTGGCTTTAATCGGCTTTTCTAAGGTGGAAATAAATTTAACCTGAGTCTTATTAATATGATCCAATAAAGAGGTTAATAGGGTTGATCGACCCGAGTCTCTTGGCCCAGTAATAAAAACAATTCCCCTTAATAAATTAGTAAAATTAGTAACCATCTCTGGTAATCCCAGCTTTTCCAAAGCAATAATTTCTTGGGCCAATAATTTTATACGACAAGCTAATTCATTTTTTTGATAATAAACATTTATCTGCGAGCTCCCAATTTTACCGATAGGTTTAATTGTTTCGATTTGCCTTTCCTTTTTTAAAACATCTTGTTCTTCTGAATTTAAAAAAATTGGGATTAAATCGTTAATAAAAGACAAAGAAACAATTCCCTCTCCGGTTAATGTTTTCATTTTGCCGTCAACTCTGATAAATGGAGATTGAGCTGGTAATAAATAAATCTCTGAAGCCTTTCTTTCTGCCGCTCCCCGGCAAATACGATTTAAAATAACTTCTGTTTGTGTGCTCATAAATATAATTTAATAATTTATTCACTGGCCGCTCTTAAAACCTCTTCAATTGTTGTTTCGCCTCGTAAAACCTTAAGGTATCCATCTTTGATTATTTCTAACATCCCTTGTCTAGCAAACTCCCTCCTAACCTCATCAATTTTACAGCCACTAGTAATAATTTCCTTCATTTGTTCAGTAATCTCTAGTGCCTCTGAAATAGCTACTCGTCCTTGATAACCTTCATTATTACATCGAGGACAGCCCTTGCCTCTATAAAACTTTAAATGATTTGTTTTTTTATCTCGATATTTATCTAAATCAAGATCTCTGATGTCTTTTAATGCCTGTTCTATTGTTTTTTCCACTGCTGGAGAAAACTCGGCTTGTTCGGCACAATGAGGACAAAGCTTTCGGACTAGTCTTTGGGCAACAACTAAATTTAATGAAGAGGCAATTAAAAATGGTTCTATGTCCATATCAATTAAACGAGGCACTGCTCCAAAGGCATCATTAGTATGAAGAGTAGAAAGAACAACGTGTCCAGTTAAGGCAGCGTGAGTGGCTAATTCGGCTGTCTCATTATCACGAATCTCACCAACCATGATAATGTCTGGGTCTTGACGAACAACTGAACGCAAGCCAGAAGCAAAAGAATAACCAATTTTAGGGCGCACCTGAGATTGATTAGTCCCGGCTAAAAAATATTCAATAGGGTCTTCTAAAGTAACCACATTAACACTCACTTGATTAAGTATTTTTAAAGAGGCGAAAATAGTAGTTGTTTTACCACAACCAGTTGGCCCGGTAATTAGAACCAAACCATGAGCTCGAGCTAAATTCTTTTTGATTATCTCCAAACCTTTTCCCCAAAAACCTAAATCCTTTAAATCAAAGACGCGACGAGCTGGGTCAAGAACCCTCATTACTACTTTTTCTTTGTCAAATAAAGGAAATACAGAAACACGTAAATCTATCTTTCTTTTGGCGGCAATCACTCTGATACGCCCATCCTGTGGAACCCGAGTCTCGTCAAGCTTAAGATTGGCCATCACTTTAACTCGAGAAACAATGGCTGGATGAAGATGTCCCGGCAACATTGCTGTTTCTCTTAAAATACCATCTACCCGATAACGCACCCTTGTTTTGTCTGTATAGGGCTCAATATGAACATCAGAAGCATTGTTATCAACCGCATATTTTAAGATAGAGCCGACTAATTTAGAAATTGGAGCTGCCTGACCCATTTTTTCCAAATCCATTTCTCCGATTGTTAATTTTTTCTCTGGGGTGATGGGGGCAAACCGGGATTCTTCTGCACCAACTGCTTCACTAACTTCTACTGATAAGCCCCCATATTGAGCTAAAATATTTTTTAGAGCAGAACTAGCGGTTGTATAAAATTCTGGCTTGAGTTTTTTTCGTCGGGCAAGAAAATCTATTGCCTCTCTTCCCTTAAAATCACCTGGATTAAGCATGGCCACTTTTAAAATATTTCCTTCTTTGGCAAAGGCGGCCACTTGATAATTCTCAGCCACATCCTTAGGCACTAAGCTAAGAACCTTGCGGTCAACAATTAAACCATATAAGTCAATTACTGGCACTGTATATAATTGGCCTTTAGCCCAAGCAATGTCTTCTTCGGGTAAAATTTTCTTTGTCTCTAAAAGTTTATCCGCAGGCAAGCGGACTTCTCTAGCTTCGGCTAACAATTCCTTATATTGTGCTCGAGAAATCTTGCCGTGTTCAACTAAAAAACGGGTAATTTTATTCTCAGACTGTATCATAATTTAATTAAATGAATTTATTCTTCAAGAATTTCGTCTGGTCTATAAGGCATAAAAGGGTTGGCCCGACCTTTTTCTTCAACTTCTACTTGTTCAAAAAATTCCTTAACGTATTTCATTTCTTTAAATTTTGGATTGTCAACAACTGTTTTAATCTTATTTATCTTAGGGATGGGTTTCATTAAGTAGTCAGGTTTAACAATGCCAGGGCCTGAATCTGAACCTCCTTTTAATCCTAGTATCTCTGTATTCTTGGAAATAATAAAAATCATTAATCCAATTAAAAGGATAAAAATTACAAGAAAAATGTGTTGTCTTTTTATTTTAGCCATGTCTTATTCTAGATAATAACTTTGAACAGTTAAAGAAAGATCTGTTCCTATTCCCTTAATTGATATGCTAGTGATGTCCATGATGCGAATATTTTTTTCGATTTCATCTAAATATTTCTTAATATCTTGATAATTACTTGTCTTAAGGTGTAGATTTATTTGTAAAACGCCTTGATCAAAAGCAAAATCAAAACCAAGTGGCTCCATCCCTTCTTGCTTATTTAAAAGAAAAATTTGATTTAAAATATCTGGTATATTCATCTTCTCTGCAATAACATAATTTACTTTTTCTAATTCTGCTTGGTTAATCTCATTAGCTTCTTTTTCTAATGCTTTTAATGCTTCATAATAGATTCTTTGTTCCTCTAAAATAACTTGTCGACTTTCCACATCCAATGGGCCACCATTATATGTTTGTTCTAGTCTTGGTTTAATAATTAAAAAATACTCAACGCAAACTGCGGCTAGAAAAAGTAAAATAATCACCAACCAATAAAGTCTGACAACAAAATTTTGATATTTTCTTATTTTAACTTGTTCTCTTCTTACCCGAGCCATATGCTATAATTAAAATGTTTTTTAATTTCAAGGTTCTGCAAAGCAGGTTCTTATTTTTTAAAAACATTATCATTTAAAAGCAAACTAAAAGAAGCCCTTATCCCTTCCGGGGTCAGAGCAATATTAGAGGCGGTTACCTCTTTGGCAAAATCTTCTGCTTGAGTAAAGACAATGATCTGCTGAGCAATATCAATTAAATCTCGACCCATTGCATCTAGTCGAATAATTCCACTAGTATCAGCTGTGAAATCACTAAAATAAAGATTTGGAATTGTATAAGCCTCTAATAAACTAAAAAATTTAGTCCAATAAATATGATCATTTAAAATTTCCTCTGCCCGGGCTGCCTGAGTCTCCAGATTCATTATCTCATCTCTTACCTTTAAAAGTGACCCGCTTTGCGCTTTTAAAAACTGCATTTCTCTTTCCATCGCTATCACCTCGTTTCTCATTTTTTCAAAATGATAATCAGTGTATAGCCAAACTAAAACAAAGGCGGGCACAATAACGGCTAAAGCGGCAATAAGAATTAATAACCGGGAACGAATAATACGGGGGATAATCACTGCCTTTTCCGGCATTAAACTAATATCTAAAGAGCCTGTCTGAGCTTCGTCGCTTAATAACGACTTTTCAACAGACCCTTTTTTTTCTTTTTTTTCTAAATTCTTCTCTGACAGTTTTCTAATCTCTTCTTCACTCAAGGGTGCTTGCTCTTTTGGCTCTGCCAAAGATTTTTTTTCTTTTTTAAAAATCGAACCTAGCCAGCTCTTTTTTAACGGCTTGTTTTCAGGGGCAAGAGAATTGACATTTCTATCCCCCGGTTGTCTAGAAACATTGGGAACAATGGCCATATATTTATTTAAAAATTTAAAGATTTTAATTTCAAGTTTTACTTAATTGAAAATCAAGATTCTGATAAAATCAGGTTCTTATAATTTCCCTTAAGGCTAATCCAACGGCCACAGCAAAACGAGGAGCAACCTCTTCCAAAGCCGGCTTTAATTCTTCTGGATAAGCAATTCTGGCCCAGGGATTGCCAATAATAACACGTATATTTAAAATTTTAGAAAAATATTCAACCAGATTAGGCAAATAAGCAGATCCGCCAGAAAAAATTACCTGTTCTACTACCTTGCCTGACTGATCTTGATAAAGTTTTAATGAATAACGCATTTCATCAATTACTGGTTTAAGAATCCCCTCGATCACCTTGGGAATTTTAGAAGAACCACCCATGCCAATATCTCTTTTAAACTGTTCTGCTCTTTTAAAATCAATATTTAAACTATTAGCAATAGCCCGAGAAATAGTAATCCCCCCAACATCAATACTACGATTAAGAGCGGGCACGCCTTTTTCAATAATAAGAATGTCAGTGGTTACGGCGCTAGTATCAATAATCATAGTCGTTGCCTGACTTTTGCCAATTAAGGCCCTCGACAAAGCAAATGATTCAGTTTCTAAAGATAAGAGCTGTAGATCAGCTTTTTTGAAAATTTCAACATATCTTCTGACCAAATTCTTGGCCGCTGCAGTTAAAAGAATACGATAGTTTTTTCTTCTTTTATCAACTTCAATGGTATCAATAATGCGCCAATCCAAGACCACGTCATTAATGGGCATGGGAACAAACTTTTTAGCTTCCCAACGAACAGCGGAATCCAGTTCTTTTTTATTCATCATTGGAAGGGTAATCACTGAATTAAAAACAGAGTAATTTGGCAACGCTGTTACTGCCTGAAAACTAGTAATTCCTGCATCTGTATATAGCCTTTTTAATAAAGCAGCAACTTTATTTAAAATTTTCTGAGCATCACCCTTAACAATATCACTAATCGCCCTTTCTGCATAACCATAAGTAACTAAAGTGGGAGTTCCTTTTTCTTTACTAAGCTCAACTAACTTAATACTAGTTGACCCAATATCAATGCCTAGAAAACTTTTTTTTTGTTTAAAACCAAAAAAACCCATATTAAGTTGATACTTAATTTGTTTTATTAATACCAATATTATACAATAATATTATACAATATAATACTATTTTCAACAAGTATGTGGATAAATAAATTAAAGAACTTAATTTTAAACACCCTGTTTCCGATTGAATGTCTTGGCTGCCGTCAGATTGGCGAGATTGTTTGCCAAAAATGTTTAGATAAAGTTATTATCTTAAACAAATGGGAGGCTAATCTTTATTCTCTTGAAAGGATTGTTACTATTTTTGACTATCAACAACCTTTATTAAAGAAAGCCATCAAATCTTTTAAATATTCTCCTTATAATCTCAATGTTTTAAAAAGCCTTTCCCCTCTTTTTATAAAATGCTTAAAACAATCTCCTTTGGCTTTAAATTATTTATCTAAAAACAGGTTTATTTTAGTTCCCATTCCTCTGTTTAGGCAGAAACTGGCCAAACGAGGCTTTAATCAAGCCGATCTAATTGCTCAGGAATTAGCCACTGTTTTTAATTGGCCTTTAAAAAAATCCTTGAAAAAAGTAAAGGATACTCCTTCTCAAACTAATCTTAGTCGAGAACAAAGAAAATTAAATGTGCAAAACGTTTTTAAGGTTCAGGGAAAAATTGTCCCAAATATTATTTTAATTGATGATATTTTAACTACTGGGGCCACATTAGAACAAGCCGCTAAAGCCCTGTATCAAGCCGGGGCAAAAAAAATCTGGGCCATTGTTTTGGCCCAGGGTTAAATATCTTTTTCAGATTCGGATGAGTCTTTCCAGGGGCTCTTTTTTATTAATAAATAAAAACCAAAAATAAAAACCAACAAAGAAATAATCTGAGCTAAACGCAAATCAAATAAAACTGGCTGAGAATCAATTCTTAAAAACTCTAAAAAGAACCTGCCAAAAGAATAAAGAATTAAATAAAGAGAAAAAATTCGGCCTGGCTTAGGAAAAATCTTTATTAAAACAAAAATTAGAATTAAAAATACTAAAAAATTCCAAATTGATTCGTATAAAAAAGTAGGGTGAAAATATTGACTTGATAAAAATTCTAAAGGCCTGGCCATTGTTTCAATAGGAATCCCCCAGGGCAGACTGGTTGGCTTTCCAAAGACTTCTTGATTAAAATAATTTCCCCAACGGCCAATGGCTTGTCCCAATATTAAGCTAGGGGCTAATAAGTCAGCTAAAGATAAAAAATTTAATTTGTATTTTCTACAAAACCAAAGCAAAACCAGGCTGCCAACAACAACTGCTCCGTAAATACCCAGCCCCCCTTGCCAGACCGCAAATACCTGCCAAGGATGCCTTAGATAATAGGGAAATTCACTTAAAACATGGTAAAGACGAGCGCCTAAAAAACCACTAATAATTAAATAAAAAAACAAGTTTTCTAATAATTGTTTTTCAATTTTAAATCTTGAACTTAATTTAAAAACAAGAATTAAACCCAATAAAAGAGCAATAACAATTAGACAACTGTACCAATAAATATTTAAAAACCCCAACCGTAAAATAATTGGTTGGGGCTCAAAATTATGTAAAAAATCAAAAAATAGATTAAACATAAATTATTGTTTTAAAGCACTATACTTTATTCACACTGGGCATCACTCGTAGAGTCTGTTTCTCCAAGTCCAAGCCCTGGTGTGGGAGATTTACTAGACAATGTTTGAGCGCATTGATCAGGCATTGTTTCAAAGCCCAGGCAAATCGCTTGTTTATAAGCTTCTGGGGATCTATTTGGTTGAACCACCTGGTCATTAATAACCAGGGTCGGAGATCCTTGAACACCATATTGTTTGTTAAGTTCATCATCAATCTTAAAGACTGGATATAATCCGCTAAGCCAAGATTCTTTGTCTTCGTAGGCGGCATAAAGTCCATATTCTTCATCTGTTTGAGCTAGACAAGTGTTTAAGTTTGATTTATTAATATTGACCTGACTTAAACATTTTTCAAAATCCCCTGCTTCAACAAAACAACCAAGATATGGTATAAACTTTTCTGGTTCTTGTTCTTGAATACAATATTGTCTTAAGTTTTCATCAATTTCTTGTTTGTCATGCATAATATAATTAACAAAGTGAACTTTTATATCTGCTTGGTCCTTTAACAGATCAAAGGCGGGCAATAAGGCTTTTTGAGCTTGCAAACCATATGGACAATAAGACATGATAAATAGCTTCACGTCTGCTTTCTCTTGTTTGGGAAGATTTTCCAAAGAGGCTGACTGACCTACTTGTTGATCCGTTGCCGCCTGATTGTTTGATTCTTCTGCTTTTTCCATTTCAATTGCTTCTGGAAATAAAAGCTGTCCATCTGTTGAAATATAAGAATCAAAACTATTATCACCAATATTCACTGTTAATTTGCAAAGGCCTGGCCTTTCTTCACAATCGGCCTTAGCCAAAGAGGCGGTTGTGCCTGGCTGAAGAAGGCTTTCATTAATAAAATCTATTGTTTTATTACCTAATTCCTCTGAAGGAACTTTGACTAAAACTTGTTTTAAGCCAAATCCATTGGTCAAAACCGAAGCAATTAAAATAACCAGTAGAATGCCAGCAATTGCTTTCCAAAGAGTTAAACCTGTTTTTTCCATAAAAAATAAATTAATTGATTAAAGTTAATTTAAGTTAACATTGTTTTTAATTTTGGTCAAGTCCTAATATAATTTTATATTTACTCTGGCCTTTTCCCATTTTTCAGTCTGAGGAGATGCTATTTTAATTACCTTTTCCTTTCTGTATTTTTCTATATTTATCTTTGTCTTTTTTAAATGTTCAACAAAATGCTGAGCTAATTTTTTACTGTAACCAGTTCGAGCTTTAGAAATTGCTGAACAATAAGATTGATGATTTTTGCTAAAAAATATTACTGGCATAAAATTATTTTCTACCAGTAAAGCGTTTAGTAAAATTCTACCCACCCTTCCATTCCCGTCCTGAAAAGGATGAATTGCTTCAAAACGCCAGTGAAATTCCAGGGCTAAAATAGGAGGGTATGTTTTCTTTCTTCTTTCTTGATTAAGCCAGTTTATTAAATTTCTCATTTCTTTAGAGACATCTTCAGGGAATGTTGTTGAAACAAGTTCCCCCCTAATATTGTCCCCTGCAATATTTGGTTCTTTTTTATATTGCCCCGCAGCATTTGGAGCTATGTTATAAAAAAGTTTATAATGAATTGTTTTAACTGACTTGATATTCCATTGCATTTTTTTTGAAAAAGCAAAATTTATAGCTTCAACAGAATTAATAATTTCTTTGTCTATATTAGTCTTTGGTTTAACCCTTCTCTTTTCCAAAATCTTTTCTATATCGGGCCTGACAACCCTTGAACCTTCAGCCCGATTAGAATTTAAAACAAACAATATATAAAATAGGGTTCTAAATAATTTAAAATCTTTATTAAAAAATTTATGAAATAAACACGTATACCAAAAACGATTTCTTTCAATATACGCAATGGTGTTTTGAGGAAAATAATTTCTAATTAACCGACTAATTCGTTCTAATGAAACTTGGGCAACATTCTCTTGAAAAAAACCTAACATTAACTCCTTAATATTGTTGGGAATTTCCGTACCAATATATTTAGACAAATAAATCTTTTTTTTGTTTGAAACCTGAGAAAGGGTGTAATTAAAATAATAATATTTTTTATTTTTAATTATTTTTTCTTTAATGTATTTCATAAAAAATTTATTTTAATCACGAAATTCATTTATAAGAACCTGCTTCGCAGAACCTTGAAATTAAATTTCATCATATAAATAATAAAGTAATTTAATTATAAAAGCGTTAGGCCGACAAAATTCAACATTTCTGTCTTTTATAACCACTAAGCAATCTAATGTTATCTTTTTTTGTATAATTTAAGCGGTTTTTAGCCATTCTTAGTTAGGCCGACAAAAACCGCTTTTTATTATAATTCTTTTATTTTTTTTGTCAATATAAATACTAAGATTTAACGCTCTCAACTATTTTAGCCACTTGTAAAAGCTTGTTTTCTTGAAAATGATTACCAATTAATTGGCACCCAACTGGTAAGCCATTTACCTTGCCAGCCGGTAAAGAAATTCCCGGCAAACCAGCTAAATTAACCGAAACAGTATAAACATCGGCTAAATACATGCTTAAGGGATCATTAATTTTTTCCCCTATTTTCCAAGCTGGTGTTGGAGTGGTTGGAGTTAACAAGCAATCAATGTTTTTCTGCCAAACCTTTTCAAAATCTTGTTTAATTAAGGTCCTTACTTTTTGGGCTTGTAAATAATAAGCGTCATAATAGCCAGCTGATAAAGTATAGGCCCCTAACATAATCCGTCTTTGAGCTTCCTCACCAAACCCTTGTCGGCGAGAGTTTAAATAAACATCTAAAAGATTTTTTCCCTGATCTGATGAAAGGCCATATTTAATCCCGTCATAACGGGCTAAATTGGCCGAGACCTCTGCCGGCATAATAATATAATAACAGGCCAAAGCGTGTTTTGTGTGCGGCAGACTTACCTCAAGAATTTCTGCCCCTTGACCTTTTAATTTTTTAATTACTTTATCAATTAAATCTTTTATCTCTAAATCAAGTCCTTGAACAAAATATTCTTTAGGTAAACCTATTTTAAAATTCTTTAAACTTTTTAATTCTGGTGTTTTAATAGGAAAGTCTGCTTTTTTGCTTGTTGGGTCTAAACTGTCTTTCCCTTCGATTGCCTGTAATAAAATAGCGGCGTCATCAACGCAAGAACCTAAAGAACCAATTTGATCCAGAGAAGAAGCCATGGCCATTAATCCATAACGGGAAACACGTCCATAACTTGGTTTAACTCCAACAACGCCACAAAAACTAGCTGGTTGACGAATAGATCCTCCAGTATCAGATCCTAAAGCTCCTAAACACATTTGACTGGCCAGGGCGGCGGCTGAGCCCCCTGAAGATCCACCGGGGACATGTTCTAGATTATAAGGATTTTTTGTCGGACCAAAGCCAGAATTCTCAGTCGAACCCCCCATGGCAAATTCATCTAAATTAGTTTTGCCCAGAAAGATGACTCCTTGTTGTTTTAACTTTTTAATAACTGTTGCGTCATAACTAGCCTGATAATTTTTTAAAATCTGAGAACCACCAGTACAAACTGTATCTTTAATTAAAATATTATCTTTTATCCCCAAAGGAATGCCGGTAAGAAAATTCTCCACCCCCTGAACCTTGATACGCTGATCAGTTTCTTCGGCTTGTTTAAATGCTTGTTTTTCAAAAACAGTAATAAAAGAATTGATCTTGTTGTCCTGTTTTTTTATTTCATTTAAACAGTCTTTTGTTAGTTCTTTAACAGAAAATTCTTTTTTCTTTAACCCATGATGAGCTTCTCCAATGGTTAACTTATTTAGTTTCATAAAAAACTCCCTTGGTTTTAATTAAATCTTTTTGCTTTGATGGGGCTTGGTCTACCAATTTTTGGCTCTTTTCCTTAACTTTTATTTCTGATTCATCTTTACGAAAAACATTTTTTAAATCTGTTCCCCCTGAACATGGGGGAATATCTTTTGTATCTATTTCTTGTAATTGACCAACGTAATCCAAAATCTTGGCCAATTCTTTTTGGTATTTACTTACTTCTTCTTCGCTTAATTTTAAGCGAGTTAGCTTAGCAATATGTTTAACTTGGTTTTTGCTAATCATATTTTCACTTTAACATTTTTAAAAATTCCTGTTCATTAATTATTTTAATTTTCCATTGCTTGGCTTTATCATACTTTGATCCAGGATTTTGTCCAGAAACAAGAAAGTCTGTCTTTTTGCTAATTTGAACCGGTGTTTTACCTCCTAATGCTTTTAACTTTTCTTTCGCTCTTTCTCGTGACATTGATTTTAAAACGCCAGTAATGACAAAATTTTTACTTTTTAAAGTTTGTTTTTTTATTGGTGAAGAAAATCTTTTAATTTTAACATCTGCTTTTTTTAATCTTTGCAAAAAACTTTTATTATTTTCATCTTTAAACCAATCAATAATACTTTGACTGGCAATTGGCCCCAAGTCAGGCAAACTCATTAAGATTTCTTTATTAGTCTGTTTTATTTTTTTTAATTCAATAAAATGTTGGGCTAAATCAAAAGCAGTTTGTTCTCCAATATGACGAATGCCCAGGGCCTGAATAAAATGAGGCAAGTCAATTTTTTTGCTTTGGGCTATGGCTTTAATTAAATTGTCAGCTGATTTTTGAGCAAATCTCTCTAATGGCTCTAAGTCTCCTCTAGTAAGAGTAAAGATATCTGCCGCGTCTTTAATTAACCCTTGTCCCATTAATTGTTTAGCTATTTTTATGCCCACGCCCTCAATGTCAAAACCTTTTTTACCTACAAAATGACGAATTTTTTGTTCCTGAGCGGCAAAACATTTTTTATTTAAACAATAATGAGCCACTTTGTTTGGTCTTCGTTTAATCTTGCCTCGACAAAATGGACATTGTTTTGGCATTTGAAATCTCTTTGCTTTTCCTGTTCTTAAATTTTTTAAAACCCTGACCACGGCTGGAATAATGTCACCAGCTTTTTCAATAATAACAGTGTCTCCAATTCTCACATCTAAACGGTCTATTTCATCTTGATTATGCAAAGTAGCCCTAGAAACAACACTGCCCATTATCTGGACTGGTTTTAATTGAGCCACTGGAGTTAAAGCACTGGTTCGCCCAATTTGAACCACAATATCTTTAACTATGGTGGTGGCTTGCTCACCAGGAAACTTATAGGCGCGCATCCAACGTGGTGACTTTCCCACTGCCTTTAAAATCCTTTCTAAATAAATCTCATTTAAAACAACCACCACGCCATCATAGTCAAAAGAATTTTTTAATCTCTTTGTTAAATAAGTTTTATAATATTTTTTAACATCTTCTAAATTAGAACACATTCTTGTCTGATGATCTGTTTTAAAACCAAGTTGTTTTAATATTTGATGAGTCTGTCCATGTGTTTTTTGTCCCAAATCAGTAATAATCTCAAAAACATAACAATCAAGAACCCTCTTAACTGTTATTTTTGAATCAAGCTGACGAATAGAACCAGCGGCCACATTTCTTGGGTTGGCATAAATTGGTAAACCTTGTTTTTCTCTTTGTTGATTAAGTTTTTTAAAGTCTTTTTGGTGCATAAATATTTCTCCCCGAACCACAATATCAATTGGTCTTTCTAGATGTAAAGGAATAGCCTCAATCGTCTTAATGTTTTGAGTAACGTCTTCTCCAACTATACCATTGCCTCGAGTAACCCCAGTAACTAATATTCCCTTTTTATAGGTTAAAACAATATTAACTCCATCAATTTTACGTTCACAAAAATATGAAAAACTGTTTTTTGATTTTAAATGAGATCTTTTTTTTAAAAAATCTATCATATAATCTTCCCAGTCTTGTAATTCTTGGAAATTAAAAACATCCTCAATAGAAAGCATTGGTTGAGGATGCCGTATTTTAACAAATTTTTTTAAAGGATCTCCCCCTACTCTTTGCGTTGGCGAATCCGGAGTAATAAGTTCTGGATATTTTTTTTCTAAATTATATAATTCATGTTTTAAAGAATCCCAAGCACCATCAGAGATTTCTTGTTTATCTAAAACATGATAGAGATAACGATGATGATCCAGTTCTTTTCTAAGCCTGGCGATTCTTTTTTTTGCCTCATTTTTATTCATATTACTCTTCTTCTTCGGCTGGAGCAGGGAAACAAATTGTTTGAGCTGGACCAATTTCAGTTGAAGAAGGGGTCTCTCCTGTTTCTCCTGTAGCAGTTACTCGATAATAATAATTAACATATGGGATAATTCGAGAATCAGTATAACAACAAGTATTATTGGCTCCGCATTTATCAGTGGATGAAGCCCCATCACAGACATAAGCTAGTCCGCATTGGCCAGATTCACAATTAGAATTTATGCCTGATTCATAATCAATTCTAATTTGTTCGGCTGTTTTTGCCACATCATAAATAACCACATTATCAATCAAACCATTAAATACTTCTGTGGTTACATGCGTTGCTGAACCTATTCTTGGATTATTCATATAAGTGTCTCCGGCACAAGTATCAGTGTCTTTAACCGCTCCATCAACCCAAAGCTTAATAGTCCCACTAGCCCTGGTCAGGGCTATATGGTGCCAAGCATCACGTATGTCCATACCACCATATAAATAATGTGAAGAATCACAAGCAGTTAACTCTACTCTTGGAGAATTAGATATTGAATTACTAGCATAAAAATTTAACTTCCCTGTACTATAATCACCTATTAACATTCCATACCCTGTTTCAGACGAAGAAGCATATACCCAGCCTTCGATAGTAAAATCACCAGTACCAAATGCTATAGACTTGTTTAAATCTACATAATCATCAACTCCATCAAAACTGCCTGCTTTATCAAAAATGCCAGTCGTAGTAGTTGGGACTGAACATGTTCCATGACAATCCGCTGTTCCATGATTAAGTGGTGTCTGAGCTGAAGAATCTTTAACCTCCTTATTTGTTCCATTCCAGCTTGATTCATTCATTTTCCATTGAGCAATCAAGTCATTAGTGTCGTCATTATCAACGTCGTAATCCAATGCCTCGGCTAAATGTCCGGTTAATTCACAGCCACTGTTATATAGATTATCACAATCACCTGTTGCTAAAGAACGATAAATATTATACCCGTCTACACTAGTTCCTTTGTCCCAGGTAAGAGTAACTTGTCCACAGGTATCTGCGTCACTAGCTAAATTTTCAGGCGCGCAAAGAGTTGTACTTCTCCAATAAGGGGCTGGATAAGTTGGCGGGGTATCAGTTGCCCAGGTTGAACCAGTTTCATTATAAGCAGTGATGTTATAACAATAGCCTGTGTTAGAAGATAAACCTGTGTCTGATAATGAACATTCTGATTCTGTGCAAGAGCCGGCCAAGACATTATATTCTGTATAACCATTTGTTTCACAAGTAGATTCAGAAGTGCAGACGCCACAGAGATCAATACCGTCTTGTTGATCTCGCCAATAAGTATAATCTTCAGCCCACTCCGATGGATCCCAATAAACTAATAATTGCTCACAATTATCAGGATTATTCACTGCTAAACTATTAAAGTCCAAGGGCTCAGGAGGGTCATCATAATCATGATCATGATCTTCCCAGCCCACACAAGCAGGTGTGCTCTTGTTATAAGCTTCTTGGATTTCTGTTGACGGCAAAGCCCGGTCATAAATTGCTACATTATCCATAAAACCATTAAAATAACTCTCATTATTATTTCTCCTTCCAATAGACAAATCTCCAGCCGGGTCAATTGTGCCAATATTAGATGGGGTGCCGGTTAAACTGCCGTTTGAAGCACTTCCATCAACATAAACATCAAGAGTGTTAGTGGCTGTATTCCAAACAAAAGCAACATGATGCCATAAACCATTACCAACCGAAGCAAGAGAATCTCTATAAATCACATTACCATTATCATTTATAAGGATGCGTATTTTTCCGTCTTGGACTCTAAACTCTACGCGATCTGTTTCTCCTCCTTCATAATAGCCAAATATATATGCATTGCCGGTGCTAATTGATGTTTTAATCCAAGCCATACCAGTATAACTCCCTGACCCAGGGTCTAAGGTTACATTATTTGAAACATTTATATAATCATTGTCTCCGTCAAAATCTCCAGCACTATTAAAAATCCCTTGCTTTGTTATATTGGCTCCGTTATAAGCTGTTCCTGTATTAGTATTGGCTGAAGAATCAACTACTGTATTATTTGATCCTGTCCAATCTGGTTCATTCATTTTCCATAGGCCAACTGGTCCAGGCGCCCAATTATAAAGCTGGCTAACTTCAGCCGAGGAAAGAGCCCGGTTATAAATCCGGACCTCATCAACAAGCCCGTCGTAATCCTCTGCTGTAACTGGAAGGGTTCCTATCATTATAGCTCCGTTTGATGTTCCTAATACAGTTCCTGCAAGAGGGGAATCATCTTTTAATTCTCCATTCACATAAATATAAACTTTATTTTTAGTAATATCTGCTATTCCTACAATATGATACCAATTATTTGCTGTTAAAGGTGTCTCATATCGGGCGTTGCCACCACTTGTATCAGTATCACTCCAAAACGATATTTCTCCTGTAGTGTGTTCAAATCTCATGCGCCAATCAAACCGATCGTTTTTCTGTATTACCTCTCCAAAATAATCTGTTGGACTATGAGGATATATCCATGCCGCTACAGTTATCTGGCTGGTTGGTTTTAATAAAGTGCTACTAGATATAGTTACAGAATCATCAACACCATCAATATCACCAGCCTTGCCGAATTTTCCTGCGCCAGTTGTTGGAACAGAGCAAGTGCCCCTGCAGGTAGCCTTTCCGTCGTTTCCATTACCGCTGGAGTCTATCACCTCGTCTGTTGTGCCATTCCACGAGGTTTCATTCATCTTATAATAAGCAACCAAGCCTGTAGTCGAAACATCCTCGTTGCCACCAGATTCATCAACCCAACGATTAGCCATATAACCATTTAAGATATAAAAGGTGCTATAATCATCTAAAGAAGAGCCCCAAACCCGTCCGTCCTTGGTAAGGCCCCTTAATTTTAACCAACCCTTTTCTCCTAAATTGATTACCCGGCCCCAGCCGTCTATCTCAATTCTAGCGTCATCCCAAATCTCTTTATTAGAACGCCCCTTTGTTCTGTATACGTTTTGGCAAGACCAAACAGAAACATTATCAATTACTCCTTTAAAATAGGTATTCATTACTGAACTTCCCTTTTTAGCCCCGATATAAAGTTTTTCGCTTTGGTCAGTTAAACTATTTGGAATAGTTCCGGTTATACCAGCATGAATTGGCGAACCATCAATAAAAAGGTACAAATTAGGATTATTAGCACTAGTCACGTATTTACCTGTTATGTGATGCCACTTGGTTGTATCTGTAATTGGAGCATTTTTACAAATTTCTTCGCTTTGACAACCAGCATCATTAACACAAAACGGTTCACGGCAATAACCACCAAGACAATCGTTGGCCGCCGTATAGTCATTGCAAGGAAGTTCATTATTGCTTCCTCCGTCACAGATTTTTCTGCTATTACCAACACAGATGCCATTTTTTTGGGCCGCCGTAGCAATATTTGTTCCATCAGAAACAGTAAAATTCAATTTATTATCATTAGAACTAAACCATAAGCGATAACTCTTAATTCCGGTTGATTCATCCCATTTGCCAACAATAGTCTGCTCTGTTCCTATTTCCCCTCTTTTTACCCAAGCTTCAATAGTTAAATTACCAGTGATACTTAAACTAGCACTATCGGCTGCTTCAATATAGTCTTCTGTCCCGTCAAATTGTAAAGCATTGCTAAACTTGCCCTTGGCTTGAATAGGAGGGGTATTCACTGGCATTAAAGTCCCTGTATTAGAATTAGATTCATCAAGGGTTGTTCCAGTAACAAGGCTATTTATTTTCCAATGCGCCTTTAAATGACTTGAACGAACACAAACGCTGCTATCAACAAAATCTTCTCCATCATCATCAGAGCAGCCAAACCGACAAAGACCACCTGGACAATCAGTGCTTGTTTGAAAACAAGGATCGCCGTCATTGCTTCCTCCCTGACAAGTCCAAGCCGGTCTACCCACACAAGCCCAAGACACGGGTAAACCATGGGATGGTTTGCCTCCACAAACACCGCCAGAACAATCACCATCATTAGAACATGTTCCGCCGTTATTGCTTCCCCCTAAACAAACTGTTTGACAAGATTCTCCAAAACAAATCCAGCCAACTCCATCTGACCAGGCATAACCAATTAATTTGCCGTTGGTTGTATTATAATGAACCCCATAATCGCTACTTAATCCTCCAGGACAGTCAGCAGCATTACCGCCTGGGCAACAGTTTTCAAAATCACCGCTTTTTTCACAAGTCCCACCGCCTGGACAATTAGCATTGCTTGTGCAAACTAAACCGTCATTTGTCCCCCCATTACATTCTGGGTAGTCATTATAGCAATTCATGGAGATCCAGCCGATGTTTTCACTCCAGCCCCAGCCTCGAACCTTGTGAGCCACGGCTGCCTGAACTTGAGAAATGTCCTGAGTTTGAAAAAGAGAAATCTGTAAAATAATAAAAATCCCTAGAATAAATAAAATTACAGAGAAAATCAAGCGAGTTTTAATATTAAACTTAAAAGTTAATGACATAACTCGTTTTCTAAATATTCCTATAGGGCCGGGCCTGCGAAAAAGCCCGACCCTTTTTTATTAGGTGTATTTTTTATCAAAAGTATTAACCCGGATACAGGACAATCATTGCTTTGTATTGTGACCACGCCTTGATTTTACCGTATTTATTAAAATCATTTTCTTCAAGACTTCCAACCACTTTTCCAACTGTATAGGAATGAATAATGTCATCATTTTGAACCTTAAGATATCCTGGATTATTAGATGAAGTCAAAAGGTCTCCTGACTTAGGGATTCCACCCGTATTATCAATAAGAACCTTTATTGATCTTCCTACATCATTATCACCTATTCCTATGGCTAAATAAACATCTCTGTGGGGATCATCTGGATGAGTTAATATTATACCCTCTGGAACAAGTGAAACAATTATCCCATAAACAGCCTTTTCATTCTCTTTAGTGGTCATGGTAACTTCTGGAGCAAGCCAATTTCCTGGTCCATCCGGGTTTAATCTCGTTAATTTACCAGTGGTTTTCACCAACATACCTTCTTTAAGGGGCCCCTTCACCACAACTGGATGCATCCCCGTAAACGTACCAGCCCCATCATCATAATCTATTCCAGCAACCGATACTACATATTTATTATCAGTTCCAGCAGCTGCATTAATAAAATGATCAGCATAATCATCTCCCATGTCTGTTGAATAATGAAGTTTAAGAATCGTGGCGCCGGAAGCACCCGCATCTCCATGGGTATTTCTAAAAACAGCCACAGATTCACCATCATCAGCCACTGTGGTGGAGGATAAATTTGCATTTCCTGTGACATTGCGTTCAACAACTAAAGCTGCCGCTGGCGTTGTTGTCCCAATCCCAATAGAACCTTCAGGGGCCCAAGTACAACCAGCCGCTTTACAGGTAGTCGAGTTTCCATTCCAAGTCGAACAAGCCTTTGGGGTTGCTGAACATGTTCCGCCGGTACATCCCTTTTCTGCATTATGACATAAAATATTTTCGGCAAAGAGATTTTCTTCTTTAGTTTCTAGGTCATAAATATTTATTCCTTCTTCTATATATATATACTTGGCTTCTTTAATCTTAATTGGTTCAAGCTCGGCATTTAAAACTTCCATTCCTTTTTTTATCTGTTTTACAGTAATCCAGTCCCAGTTTTCATCATCAATCTTAACATAAAGCGGATGACATCCTGTTATATTAAGCTCTGTTCCGTCTTCAAGGGTCACAATATAATAGTCTTTAGCTTCCCCGTCCATAATCGCTTCCACTTCTGTCCATACTTTCTTTTTGGTTTCTAAAGAATATGCTTCAACAAAATCACCTTTTTTAACTTCTGTGATTGGTAATTCTCCTCTTTTTGTTTTAATTTTTGTATGACCCAAAAAAGACATTATTATACAATTACAACCAAAGTCATAATAACAATAAGTGGTGTTGTAGCTAGCACAGTCAATTGGAATATTACAGCTGCCAGCCGGAGCACAACTACAATTACAGTTATAGGTATTAGTCCCTATACAGGTGTTTGATCCCTTAATGGTCATTCTTGTGGTTCCTTCATCAGTTGCTAATTGTAAGCCTGATGTATCACGAGCCTGTACCTTATAATCAACAGATATATTTCCACCAACCTCAAGCTTTTGAGATGGAGAAGTATCCCCAATGCCGACATCGCCAGCTGTGTCAATGGTTAGGGCAACACTATTAGAATCTGGCTCATAAATCCTAAATTGACTATTATCCTCCCTATTCCAGACCCACTGATTATCAGCGTCATCATATACGCCTACTAAATTAGAATCATCAGACATGAAAACATAATCACCCCTGATACTAAATCCTTCATAACCGCCTGCTCCGCCCCCGTTAATTTGAACAGAACCGTAATTTCCTGTTGGATAAGACAAATAATTAGTGCCATTATCTACGTATATTCTACCGTCTGCCCGAAAATTCCCTGGTGTATAAACTCCATTAGAAAATTCTGAGCGGTTGTTTAACCTTAACCAACCATCATTATAATCTGCGCTAAGTGCTGTTCTTGCATTAAAGGCAATGCCTCGAGCATCATTCGTTGAATTAGAAGAAAAATTAATAACATCTGTTGCGTCCTGGGAAAGCGTTAAAGCTCCAGTCATTGTGTCGCCTGTATTAAACATATAAATATCTTCTACCTCAGTGGCATTAACACAATTTGTACAAGAAAGATTTCCTGATAAAGTTGCGGCTGTTACTGTACCGGAAGCAGTAAGACTATCAACCCCAATGGTAGCAAAAGTAACAGCGGAATCAGTCTTTACGTGTTGATTCATGTCATAAAGCTCGTTGGCCCCATAGCCAGTATTAATGGTAGCAAAAGTAACAGCGGAATCAGTCTTTACGTGTTGATTCATATCCCAAAGCTCATTGGCCCCATAGCCAGTATCAATAGTACTAGCCACAACAGTCCCGTCAAAATATCCAGCATAATTAGTATCTCCTCCACTAGCCGCAGCATAAATACCATAATTAGTAGTTGTCCCACTAGTATTGGAAGTAGCGTTAGCGTAAACACCATAATTATTAAATGTTCCGCTGGCCACAACAGCCGCAATACCTGTAGCATGTACTGCATACTGATTTATAGTTGGATTAATACTAGGGTTAGTATTAACATCAACCTCTGCTTTAATCCCGTAATAATCACCAGAGTCACCCGTTGAGCCGGTATCCTCATTTAAAACACTTAGTGCTGGTGTTGTTATTGCATATTTACTAAAGGAACCGGACTTGGTAGAAGAAATAGTTATATCGTTATTAACTTCAGAATCAGCTAGCGAGGTAGCTGTACAAGTAACCTGGGTTCCAGTTCCTTTACAAATTTTGCCGTTAGTTGTTAAGTCCACCTGAGGATCTGTTTCAGTGTATGAGGTTATCGCTCCAACCACACAACCAGATACTTCAGAACATGTCTGATCGTCTGTGTTGGCCTCAAAATTATCAGGCACGACCACACTTCCCCCAGCAGTTAAAGAAATGGTGTGGCCAACAA
>CAZQVF010000001.1:0-4249 GCA_964596735.1 uncultured Gammaproteobacteria bacterium | reverse complement strand
AGCAGTTAAAGAAATGGTGTGGCCAACAATGCTAAGGTCTTGGGTGTCTGTGTTGTCTAGGTAATAGCTTGCGAGTTGACCATCTAATTTATTTGCATCCCATGATGAATCATCTGTACAACCGGCCCAGTTACTGCATGAATAAGTGGTGTTAGTATCTGTACTGACGCTTGTCCAAGACGTCCCGTTCCAAAGATAAGTATTTTTATTGGTGCTGTTATAGTACATCGTTCCTTCTGTGGGACTGACAGGAGCAGATGTTTCGTTTTTAAATTTAACTGGGGCATCAAATTCAATAATCTTTGCTAAAACATTTGAAGAAAAAAGTAAAAGCAGTGTTAAAATAAAAACACTAGAAATAATGCTAATCCGTGGCGTTTTTTTTAAAAAGATTTTTTTGTCTTTCATATGTTTAAAATAAAATAATTATTAACTATGTAATAAATTTTTAATTTTTAATAAACTACAAAATCTTTGTATCAAACAAAAACCAGCCATTAAATCATTAATGTTCTTCAAAAATTAAATATCGAAAATTCGTCATTCCTTGATTTAAAGGCTAAATATCCAGCTCTATTAAACCTCATTCACTGATCAAAAACTAGCAAAAGACGTTCTTAAATAACCAAAAAACATATTAAAGCTAAAATTCGTTCTTTATATAAATAAACCAGAACCTAAAAAACTACTCCTTTTCTTTTGGAAAAACAACTATTTTCCCGACTACTTTTTCAGGGCAACCAGTACAAGCAACATCAAACATTCCCTCATCTGAAACCTCTTGGAATGTGAAAATTTCTGTGCTCCTCGCTTTGAGAGATCTGCGCAAATCATCATGGCTTGGCATACCGGAAATATTCAGTTCATAGTCTTTGTCGTCTTGATTTGTTACGCCAATCCTCAAAGGGTCACCAACTTTTATCCTGAATTCAGAAGGGAAAAGTCTACCATCTTTCAACATGACTTGGAAAAAAAGAAGAGGATTCTCAGGGGTACCACCATCTACAATATCAGGAATTGCAAGTCCTTCCTCTTCTGACGTGTCTCCCGGTCCCGGAATAAAAAGGGGCCATTCTATCCCCTCTGAAACAACGCCTTCCTCTAAAACGCCTTCTTCTGGAACTTCTGGAACAACTTCTTCTGCTTCCCCGCTAGGAGCAGTTTCTGTTTTTGGGGTAGCCACAATAGCGATGATTACCAAAACGACGATAATGGCAATTACCCAGTAAATTGTTTTCTTTTTCATAGACACACTTAATTATAAGTTAATTATTAATAACTGAATCTCTCATAAAACAAACACCTCTGGAATTTATCATTCCCCTATACTCCTTTCTTGCATTTTATAATCCTAATTCTAGATATAAATTTTTATTAACTTCTATTCTTCGGATTTATACCTAACGTGCATAACACCTGTTAATGTCTGTTCTGTTCCTTCACAATAAAAAGTATATTCACCAACAAGTGGCCTGCCAAAAATCTCTTCACCAGCTCCATCTGCAGCAACGTCAATAATTACTCCTTGTAAATCTGCGTGTTCAAATTTTAACAAACAAGCTTGTTTGTCTGAGGTTACAGAAACTTTAACAACATCTGCTGTTGTAACATAAAAATCAGCTGGCTCAAAACCATCAGCAGAAAGTTTTATTTCAGCTATTGTATCAAATACTACTTTCCCTTCAAGTTCTTCTAACAACGCCTCTGCTGGTTCTTCTAGAACAACGCCTTCTTCTGGAACAACTTCTTCTGCTTCCCCGCTAGGAGCAGTTTCTGTTTTTGGGGTAGCCACAATAGCGATGATTACCAAAACGACGATAATGGCAATTACCCAGTAAATTGTTTTCTTTTTCATAAACTTAATTTTTAAATTAATTATTGATTAGATATTCGACTATTATTAGGTTATTATAAGAACCTCTCCTCACTTTGTTCGTCAAGAACCTTGAAATTAAACTTTATTGTATATAAATTAAAGTATTTTAATTATATAGAATAATTTTATCTTTGCCAAGTTAAAAAATGGCTTAGTTTTCAACAGGTTCTTAATTTTAACACAAAAAACCAAAAATTAAAACTATTTCTCATACCAATAAGTAAGATTGATTGAGCTGATTTCAGAAGAATTTTTCGCTTCCTGGCCAGTTCTTTTTAAGGGAGAAATTATTACTCGCCAGCGCAAATCATTTCCTGTGTCTTCAAAGTAAACAACCTGACCAATTTCTGTTTCAATCCAATCTATTCCTTGATTATTTGAAAAAAAATATCTTATCTTGCTATTTATTTCTAAATTTTCTGATTTGTCAATTCTACTTGCTTTAATTTCTTTTACATTAAAATTAACTTTTTTAGAAACTGCCTGTCTTGGTCCTGTTTTAATTTTAGAATCATCTGACAAACTGCCGGCTAAATCCTGTTCTGGTTCTGGAAAAACAAAACTTCTTTGCTCTTGATTAAAAACCAGGGTAGTTTTATCCATATCCATCCAGGCTTCACTTGAAAAAGAATCACTAAAAGTAGCTACTTTGTATTGACTGAGATTAATCTTTTCTAAACGCTCTGTCTCTTCGTTATCAATGGCTTTGTCTCTTTGTTGATAAACAAAAAATAGGGTAAAAATAACTACTAACAGGAAAACCCAAAATAAAATGTCTTGCTTTTCCTTTTTTTGTTTTCTTTTTCTTTTTTTTGACATTTTAAAAAGATTTTTTTCAATCATGTTCAACTCCTACAACTTCCTAACAGGTTGAACCTGTTAGGTACTGCTTGGTTTGCTTAATGATGAGTGATGAGGTCGGACCTCATCAGGGGTTAGTCGCTGGTGCCGAGGCGGGCGGAACTAAGATTGTAGACGGTTTTGATTTGATCAGCAGTAAGAGCGTAGTTGTAGATTCGGACATCGTCAATTTAGCCATTGAAAAGATTTCCACAAATCTTATTTGACATTTTTATCTTATAATCTATAATATTTATGTAACCTGTAATTTATATTTACAAAACTATGCTTACCAACGAAGATATTCAGAAACTTATAAAAGCGCATAAAACTATTTTTGCTACCAAAGAAGATTTGGAAAAATTAAAAGAAAATTTAAGGCAAGATTTTGGAGTTCTCCAAACTGCTGTTGATAACTATTAACTATACCAAAAGAGCAGATACTTACTTTCAGGAGATGGTCATGCTATCACATAAAGTAGATAGGCTTGAAAAATGGATCCATCAGATCGCTGAAAAAGTAAAAATTGAATTGAAAATTTAAGGAAATAAAGAAACAATTTACTTTATTTATTTTCACTCAGCTTTTAAAGGGCTGTTTTTTTGTTAAATATTTGTACAGAAATATTCGTGCATGTTCAACCCCTACAACTTCCTAACAGGTTCAATCTATTAGGAGGTCAAGATGAAATTAGTTGCTGGTGCCGAGGCGGGCAGCGTCGAGGTTGTAATATCGCAGTCAATTTTACAGGTCACACCTAGACAAAAGGTTATTAGATTTATTTTTAGTCAAAATAAAATCATCTCATCCAAACTTTATGTGTCACCCCAGTACCGTGATCGCCTTTTATCATTGCCGACCGCCTAGCTGAAGAAGGGGTCCCTCCATGCCAATACTCAATATATATTCCTCCTAGGCCGGAATTCAACCAATTACCACCAGCGTACCCAAATGACCATTGATTTGTAGTATAACTAGCTGAACAAACATTATTACTAGCCCATTCTTGAGCACCATTATTTATGGCATACCCTCTAAGATCAAGACCTGAAGTCTGAGGGCTTCCACAGTCAGTACCACAGGGATGAGATAATAAACATCCAAATGGCGCTTTAGCTCCGCTTACATAATTACTAACATAAACCAATTCTCCTCCTGGAACATAAGGTTGATTGCCATTAAGGTCTGTAACCAATATGTCATAGACATCTATATAATCAAGAAACTTTGATCCAAGGGTCGCATTTCCGCTCGAGGCATTTGGATTATACGTTCCATAGCCAGTAAACATTGCTGGCGGATAACTTAAATCACTATAATTATTTGTATAGGCATATAATGTCCAACCTCCTCCGTCTGTGGTCATATCACAGTAAACTTGATAGGTATCGTTACCACCAGGATTTATCCAATAAACTCCGTCAGCGGGGGAACCTAAACTCTGTTTGATTGCATTGCAACTTGTTCCAGGATAATTTGCTGAACTACCCCATTCAATTGCCCTGCCCATTTGAGCGGCGCCTTGGTTATAG